>JBNGCZ010000012.1:0-48318 GCA_049974905.1 Methanomicrobiales archaeon | reverse complement strand
CGGCTCCATCAGCGAGTCGTGCGAGTACTTCGAATGGATATGGCCATCAAAATTGAGGTCTTCCATGAGGCCTCCAGAATCTCCTTTCCTTGATGCGGAGTGCAAACTCTGCGGCAGTCATTCCTACCTGCAAAACGTTTGGTTTCAGATCGTGGGGATCGATATCGTACCGGATATTCGTATCTGCAAAATCGGAGACGAAGCGCGATATTGCTCGAGGGGTTGTGATAGCATGGAATATGTCTTGGGGGAAGAGCCACCTGAACTTAACGCCCCTTTTGTAATCAAAAACAGGCTCGATATCGCCGTCGCACGCCATCTTGCATGTCAGATAGGGGAAATCGACCCCGGATGCGATGGCGAGCTCCAGAGAGCCCCAAAATTTGGGGTTTATCTCCATGAGTACAAAATTTCCGGTCTTTTCATCCTTTTTGAATTCAACCATGGCAACACCGTGCCAGTTGAGACTGTCGAGCAGTTTGAGCCCCTGCTCCATCAGCGTAGGGTCATAGACGCTCTCGGCAAGAGCGCTCGGCCCTCCGGTGACCGGGTATTCACGGAGCCGCCGGTGCATGAAGATGGCTCTCGCTTCTCCGTGATTGTAGAGGGCGAAGAAACCGTATCCTTCACCGGTAATATATTCCTGAACAACCGGAGAATACTCTGAGATCTTTTTATACTGTTCGACCAGTTCTTTCGATGAGTTAGCGTAGCCGACATTGCCGTTTTCCCGGGTTCCTTTCACAACCGCTGGATAGATGATGAGATCTGCGATCTCGGCAATATCCGATTCTGTTTCCGGGTAGTACGTCTTCGGAATTGGAACATCAATGCTCTCGGCAAGCTGCATGGTCTTATCTTTATTCCCTGCAATTTCGACTGAACTCCTGTCCGGGAGTGGAACCCTGACATCGGATCTGATGACGTCCTGAATATTCGATATCTGATCGACGGCGGCATAGCTGATCGGCAGGAGAACGTCATAGTTCCCTTTTTTCACGAGGTCACGGACCGTACTGGAAAAATCTCCCGAATATTCCGGATTTGGGGCAATGATGCGATGGCTGCAGTACTTCGAATAAAACGAAACACTCAGTCGGTGGTCAGAAAGAACTGTTACATCCATCCCTTTTTTCCCGAGGGAGCGCACTGCTGCTAGTGTGTGTTTGAAGTTTCCATCGGTAATAAGGACCTTCATGCAATAACTACGGTTATGTGTTCCCTGTCGCATTTGATGTCGATAGCGTCATCCCCGACGAGATATTCGCCGTCAACGTGCCGGACTCGAGCCGGGTCGATATGAATCCTGACCCGTAAGTTCGGTAAGTTGGTCTTGTTTTCCAGGCCTGAAACGTGTATGTCGAGCTGGTTTTCTTTTTTTATATAGGTAAGACTTGCGTTCCGTCTCATCCTGAACCAATCGACAATATCAATCGCGCGCGTTATCCATGCATTGTCATGTGTGGATTTTTTCACGACATGCTGGTATAGAGAGCCCCAATTGCGCGGTGCGCACAGACATTCGCTATGCCAGAGGACGGTGACAACCCCGCCGTACTGCTCTGCATATGAGAGAATCTCTTCACAAACCTGTCTTGCTTCGTTCTCATCAAGGTTGAGGCACCGCCCCCGTTCGCACCCGCTTTCTGTTGGAAGCCAGCAGTGCTTTCCGAATAAACTGGCATCCTGAATGTGGAGAGGTAGTTCAAGGAGTTCGGAGGTGCCTCTCGGCTTATAGGCCTGGAGAGTGCCCGCCCGGAAGCCAACATCCTCATTGTATCCAAAAGTACTGTCATAGGAATAACCGGCATCATCGAGGATCTGCCAGGTCTCCGGGTCGAAGAGGAGCCAGTGTACCCGGTTTCCTGGGGCGTGGGCGGTTCCAGAATTGTTCTTCTCTCCGGCGAGAACCTCCGCCTCCGCCCGGGCTGCCTCGGAATCAACCCAGTTATCAATCCCATGGACTCCTACCTCCCACCCTCCTGTGACGAGATCCTGAATAAGATCGTGGTCGACGTCGTAATTTCCAGCGCGTATCGCCGGCGATCCGATCCCCGCTCTTCCCGGGTGTGGGAGGAAGTAGAAGGTGGAACGCACGCCGAGGTCCTTCTCAATTTCCATCCACTCGGAGAAACAGTTCCATGGATCTCTTCCGATACCGCACTTGGCACCCAGGATTCGGAGACCATCCACCACCTTTCCCTTTCGCACACACTGATAGATGGCATACCCAACCGAGATCCATCGTCGCTCCTTCACCGAGGTGATATCGACGTCATGGGTGAGAGCGATCATATACGAATATCCTCCGGGTACCGGAGGGATTTCGACAAGGACCGTATGCGCTTTGAGGATCTCGCGGAGCTCATCGATGAGATTGTCCACGACCGGCTCATGGCAATGAGCGATGCCCTCATTTAAAATCCGGGCGATTTCAGCAAAATAATTCTTTTCTGAGAGATCGACCAGGTATGCATCTCCCTCGTCTATATCTCCTTTTCGGGCGATTACCACATCATATGCATGCGCCGGATCATACCACTCCCAGGGGATCTTCAAGAGCTGGAAGGTCTCCTCAACGGCATACGCATCATCATACGAAACCCCGATCAACGCCCGCTGTCTGGCCATTCTCACACCACCCCCATCTCGCTCAACCGCTCCGGCAGGTACTCCCGGGTCACGAAGTCGAGGCCCCGTGAGGCAAACGCCTGCTGCTCGGACTTGAGTCCCATCTCCAGCTGGAGGGGGTGCCGGTGGTGGCGCTCGCGGAGTTCGGGTGAGAAGAGTGCTGGGGCTCAGAAAAATTCACCTGGATCGGCGGAATCGCTCTCTGAAACGTGCTCCTTCATGACAACGGAGAATGTCCGGAGGGCGGCAAGATCGTGCTGCAAGATCGCATACACCTGCTTGAGATCCAGATCCCAATAGATATGGACGAGCACATTTCGGAATCCTGCCAGGTTTGAGAGATCCCTTGCCAGAGATTCAGGGATGACTCCCTCACCGGCGAGAACCTCGAATATCTCCCGGTACGTGAAAGGCTTTCTCAATCTCTCCTCTGCAATCACATCAGTCGCTATATCGATTGCCGACTGAATAGATAGCAGCATGGCATGGTGGATCATATTCTGCGTATCCCGATCCTGCAAGAACTGCTCCCTGGGGATGCGTTGATACCGCTCCCAGTCCCTTAGAGCCTCCTCCAGTTCCCGCATATGATGAAAAAGCCTCATTCTTCCACCCTGGCGAGGAGAGCTACATCAATCGTATCGTAGAGATATTTCAGATCGAGGTACTGTGCTATTACGCCGGCCTCAAAAGCGACGCGCGTGTCCTCATCCCGGGAGACAAGAAGACGGCCGGTCTTCACCACCTCATACTGGAACTCGACGGGCGCATTATTCAGGACACGGAGATCGATCTCATACCTCGGCGTGATACACCGCTCAAGGTCGGATGCGATACCCATGGTATATTTGTAGAGATCATAGGGTTCCCTCTCCCCGGAGACCAGCAACGCTATATCGATGTCGTGGAACCCGGCATGTCGGAGGAATGAACCGTAGAGGTATCCGAGCAGTATATCATCCCTGCCATCAAGGCATCGGCGGAGCTGATCGACGATCCGCTCTCTGTCAATACCATCCAGTTCTCCTTTCACCTCCCGCAGCGGGTCGATTCCACGTATAATCCGACCTGCCAGCAAAGAGGGTTGCGTCATCCCTGCTCATTAACCCTTCCCTGCGGCAGAACCTGATATCCTGTAGCGGTCGCCTCCTGTCAGAGGACATGTGGAAAGGCCTTGTCCGGGCCCTGTAGATGCCTAACACCCGGAGATCGCCCGCGCATGAGGACTGTCGTTCACGCTCCCGGCCCGCACGCGGCCCCCGTCCCCGAAAGAATATCCCGGAGCCGCTCCCTGCCGACGGGCTCCGGGATCGCTCTCCCCTCCTCCCGGGCGGCCTCCAGCCAGAGGGAGATGGCAACCTTTACTTCCTGGAGTGCCTCCTCCTCGGTACTGCCGAAGGCAGAGCACCCCGGAAGTTCCGGGACCACGGCGATGAACCCCTCATCCTCATCGCTGTAGACAATCTCGATCGCGTATTTATACGGCATCCTCATCCTCCAAAAGGCTATAGTTCTCAATCACTTCAGGCAGCTGGCGAACCTGATAGGGTTTTGCCTTTCCACCCAGGTTCTGAAAGTTTAGTATCTCCATCATTCCCTGTCGCACATAAATCCTGTGACTGCCCTTCCCTCCCCTGAAAAGGAAGCCGAATGCCTCCGCCACACGGCAGAGGTCTTCGAGGCGCACATTCTTTGGGTTGTGCTACAGGTTTTCGCAGGCTTGTCGTCGCTCCATGCCCTGGTTCCTCCCCTACATCATCTCTTCGATCAGTTCCCCATCACACCACCCCCATCTCGCTCAACCGCTCCGGCAGGTACTCCTTTGTCACGAAGTCGAGGCCCCGTGAGGCAAACGCCTGCTGCTCGGACTTGAGCCCCATCTCCAGCTGGAGGGTGATCTGGTGGCGCCAGTAGTCGGTGTCGAACCGGGGGTCGGTGAGCTCCGATTTGAGCGCGGATATGTCCTGGGCGGTGAGGTGGTCGGAGGGGAGCGAGTAGTCGGCGATGTCGCTTGGCTGCACGCCGATGAACTGGGCCCGGGGGGTGGCGAGCACCTCGGACATGTGCGCGCTCTTGATGGACCCGTAGGCGACCGAGGCGTAGATCCGGTAGGACCAGGGGTCCCCGTCGGTGAAGACCAGGACCGGGAGGTCGAGCTCCGTGTTGAGGCGCCGGAGCATGCGGCGGGTGGAGCGGGCGGGCTGGCCCTTCAGGTGGACGAGGAGCGCGCCGAACTCCTCGTCGAACCCGTTCTCCATCAGGCGCGCGTACATGCCCCCGGTCTCCAGGGCGATGACGAACTGTGCGTCGTGGTCCAGGAACTCGATGGCGTCGGTGTTGGTGGGCACCGGGTAGCCCGCCTCGCCGACATCCTCCTGGCAGTGGATCTCCCGCACCCCCCGGCGGGTCCTTTCGCGGAGGCGGAGCGGGCCGAAGATGGAGGCCCCGTCCTCCTCGGGGCGGAGGTGGAACGCCTCCCGCTGGAGATCGGTGAGGATCTCCATGTCCTCCATCAAAAGATTGCTCTCGTCCTGGGCGGCGAACTTCGCGCGCTTCCAGCTCTCCGAGATGTAGTAGAGCTCTCTCAGGGTGGAGGAGCGGTCATCGACGAGCTGCTGCTTGATGAACCCGATCAGGTGGGCCATCTTCAGGATGTGAAGGGCGCTCTTTGCCGTGGTCGCCGACCGGACGCGTTCGCGGTCGCCGTACTTCCAGACCTCCGAGGCATCGTCGTATTCGATATTCTGCTTGGTCCGGGTGGGGAGTCGGATGGAGGGGATCTCTCCCGCCGCCATCTGCCCGTACCACCCCTCGGCGATAGCCACCAGGCGCGAAAGCGCCGTTTGATCCAGTTCCTCTTTAGACATCGAGGTCCACCACCGCTTTCATTCCTTCATCCACCCCCCGGATGTCGAGGGTGCCCGCCCCGGACCCCCGAAACGACGCCTCCCATCCGCCGCCGGGGGCGAGCCGGCATCGCCAGACCAGGGTGTGCGACCCCTCGAACTCGTCGGTGAAGTCCGGGGCGGGGCGTGGTGTCTCCACCTTCTCCGGGGTGAGATGCGATATGGTCAGGTCCACCTCCCGGGGGGAGTGGTTGGTGACCTGGAGGTGCACCGATCCGTTCTCGGTGAACTTCTTGGCCACCACCTTCTGCATGATCCGCCCCTCGATGGCGGAGGTGTCCGGGGGCGGGCGCTCCACGATCTCGCCCACCTTCCGGGCGATCTCGGGGATGACCGAGCAGACCGCCCGGGCCCGGTCCTCCTGGTGTTTCTTCTTATCCCGGCGGCGCAGGTACGCCTTCAGGTCGCGGCCCAGCTCTTGGAGCGCGAGGGTGATCTCGCGCTCGATCTCGGGGATGGCAGCGATGGCGTCCTTGCTCTCGCTGGTGAAGGGGACATTGGTGGAGGCGACATGGACCAGGATCAGCACCGGGCCATGGGGAAGGCCCTGCTGGCCGAGCCCGTATGCCTTCCAGTTGACCCCGGTGGCGCAGGACGTGATCAGGCAGGCGCCCTGCTGGTACAGGAGCGGGACGCGGTTGGCAAACCGCATCAGCCGGGCACCGGCGTCGGCGGGAAGCCCGCCCCCGTAGCCGAGCGCCGCCTCCACCACAAAGGGGTGGCCGGAGGTGACCGACGGCGAGCGGGTGCGGGCCTTCACGAAGTCGAGGGCGAACTCCTTCTCGATTCCCTGGATGATGAGATCCTCGCCGATGGGGGAGAGGCAGACCGACGCGGGCGGCGGGGGGATGCGCACCTCCTGCATGGCGGCCAGCAGCCGTTTGTGATCGGCGGATGAAAGAGTCGATGCCGCCCGGTCGCCGTCCATCCCGGCGGTATCCAGGATCTCCCGCGCGGTCTTCTGCCCCACCCGGGAGAACCGCTCGGTCAGGAACTGGCGGAGAGTGCCCGTCTCCTGTGCGGCCATGCGGGCGAGGGTCCCGAGCTCGATGCCGTGGGGGTGGGGATCGATGGCGGCGGGAACGGGGGGCACCTCGTCGCTCGCCCGGGCGAAGACATACTCCTCGTCGTCGATGACCGCGTGGATGCGGGCGTGCGGATTCACCACCGCCGTGTACCGGAGGTAGTCCAGCAGCCGGCGTCTGGCGGCGAGGGTGGCGGGGAACTCGATCTCCACCCGCGTGCCGTGGATCCGGTCCCATGCGATCTCCTCGTGAGAGAGGATAGTGGGCTCGTTGGTGCGCGTGTCGATGTTCAACCGGACGTGGTGGGCGGGTTCCCCGGCGCCGGTGCGGGAGATGACCTCGGCGGGCACCCCGCTGGTGAGCTGGGCATAGAGCACCGCCGCACTGATCCCGATCCCCTGCTGGCCCCGGCTCTGGCGGATCTGGTGGAACCGGGACCCGTAGAGGAGCTTTCCAAAGACGAACGGGACGTTGTCCGGCATGATCCCGGGGCCGTTGTCTTCCACAGTGATCCGGAAGACGCCCTCGTCCGTCCGGTGGATGGCCACGAATATGTCCGGGAGGATGGAGGCCTCCTCGCAGGCATCGAGGGCGTTGTCCACGGCCTCCTTGACCGTGGTGATGATCCCCCGGGCGGCCGAATCGAACCCGAGGAGGTGCTTGTTCTTCTCGAAGAATTCCGCAACACTGATGCTCTGCTGGCCTTTGGCCAGATCTTCAGCCGTCACCATGTCCGCTCACCTCGGCGACCGCCCGCTCGAGGGAAAGCTCCCGCTGATCCCCGGAGTGGAGATCCCGGAGCGTCACCGTCCCGGCCGCCATCTCGCGGCCGCCGATGACCGCGGCATAATCGGCGGATTTGGCGGCATGGGCGAGCTGCTGGCCCATGCCCCGCTCCATGAGATCGGCCTCCGCCCGGATCCCCGCCGCCCGGAACCGCCGGGCGATCTCCCAGCCGGCCATCCGGGCCTCCGGCGTGCAGACCACCGCCACCACCGGTTGTTTCCGGGGTTCCGTGTCCCCGAGACTGACCATCACCCGGTCGAACCCGATGGCAAACCCGCAGGACGGGGTGTCCGCCCCCCCGAAAAGGTGGGCGAGGCGATAGGCACCGCCCCCGAGCACCTGGTTCTCGGCCCCGAGATTGGGGGCGAATATCTCAAAGACCATACCCGTGTAGTAGTCGAGCCCCCGGGCGATGCCGAAATCGGGGATATACTCCTCATCCTGTGCATCCAGGATGCGGAACAGTTCGGCGATACGACCGTATTCAGGGAAATCGCCGCATATGACAGGCAGGTCTGCCGGGTCCCGGCAGCCCCGGAGGGCTTCGAGCGGTTCTGCCAGGTCACTCTGCCCGATTCCGTCCAGGAACTCACCGGCACCCGCCGGATCGTGCTTGTCCAGGAAGGCCATCACCACCCGCTGGTCGGCGGGATCGAGATCCGCGAGGACCCGCTGCATGGGGGCGAGGTGGCCGATGTGCAGATCGAAGGTGAGCCCCGCCGCCCGGAGGACATCGGCGGCCATCAGGATCACCTCGGCGTCGGCGGCCGCAGAGTCCGCCCCGATGAGCTCCACACCGAACTGCCAGAACTGCCGGTACCGGCCCTTCTGCGGGCGTTCGTACCGGAAACAGTCGGCGACGTAGTACCAGCGGAGCGGTTTTGGGAGGGTCCGTCCCTCGTTGATGTACGCCCGGACCACCGAGGCGGTCACCTCAGGGCGAAGCGTCAGCGCCCGGCCCCCCTTGTCCTCGAAGGAGTACATCTCCCGGACGATCCCCTCGCCGGACTTCATGGTGAAGAGTTCCAGGTGCTCGAAGGTGGGTGTGGAGACCTCCCGGTATCCCCACCGGCGGACCGCCTCCCGCATCCGGCCCTCCACCTCGCGGCGGCGCTCCATCTCGTCGGGGAAAAAGTCACGGGTTCCGCGGGGTCGGGTGATCATTGCAGAAGTACTTCTCCTTCACTCTTTATCAGGTCTGCGCTCAACCGCGCCGAAGAATCGGGAAACCGGGCCCTCATCGCGCCATACCCCTTCCCGTTCGATCCTCCCCTGGAGATAGAGGGCGAGCAGGATCACCCCGAGGCCGACCAGTTCGTACCCCAGATCGGCGAGAAGCACCCCGCTGAGCGACAGGGCGGTGTACAGCACCCCCCGTGAGGCGGAGATCCGGTAGCCGGAGAGGCCCGTCCGGTTGAAGATCCGGTAGTCCCGAAGCCAGAGGAAGGCGGTGACCGCCGCACCAAAGACCGCGACGGCAAGGAGGAAGGACATCTACACACACATGTCAATGAGACCTGATAGCCCTTGTGCCGACGCGGGCATCGAGTGAAAGACATTAATAGCCTCCTCTCCCACATCAGCTCACGCGACGATGGATCATCATTCACGGCTCCGGGAGATTCTCCTTGCGTTCCAGGAGGGATCGATCTCCATCGACGATGCCGAAGAGGCGGTGGAAGGTCTCCGGATCGAGCACCTCCACGGGGTGGCCCGCCTGGACCTGGACCGGGATGTCCGGTGCGGCATCCCCGAGGTGGTGCTCGCTGAAGGGAAGGGTGAACACCACCTGGCCCGCATCCTCGAGCGGCAGGTGACGGCCGCCGGCCGGTGCATCGCCACCCGCATCACCCCCGCACAGGTGGAGGCGGTCTCTGCCGTCCTCGGAGACGGCGTGGCCATCGACCACCGGGAGGAGGCGGGGATTCTCATCCTCTCCACCGGCCCGGCCCCCAAACCCACCGGCGGCCGGGTGGGGGTGCTCTCGGGCGGGACTGCCGATATCCGGGCGGCCGAGGAGGCGGCGGTGATCGCCGAGGAGATGGGGTGCCGGGTGTCCCGGGCGTATGACGTGGGGGTGGCCGGGATCCACCGGCTCTTTCCGGCACTGAAGGAGATGCGCGATGCGCATGTACTGGTGGTGGCGGCCGGCCGGGAGGGGACGCTTCCTGCGGTGGTGGCCGGGCTCGTGGACCGGCCGGTGGTGGGCCTTCCCGTCTCGGTGGGATACGGGTTCATGGGAGAGGGAGAGGCAGCCCTTGCAAGCATGCTCCAGGCCTGCACGGTGCTGGCGGTGGTCAATATCGATGCGGGGTTCGTGGCCGGGGCGTATGCCGCGCGGATCGCACACATGGTGGCGGGGAGATGACGCGGGGGTTCTACATCGGCCGGTTCCAGCCCTACCACAACGGTCACCAGGCGGTCCTCGAGCGGATCGCCTCCTGGGTGGACGAGATCGTCATCGGGGTGGGAAGCGCCCAGGCCGACCATGAGGTGGAAAACCCCTTCACCGCGGGGGAGCGGGTGCTGATGATCACCCGGTCGCTCGAAGGGCTGGACTGCCGGTATTATGTCATTCCCATCGAGGACATCAGGCGAAACGCACTCTGGGTGGCCCATGTCATCTCCATGGTGCCGCCATTCGACCTGGTCTTTGCCAGCAACCCCCTGGTGGTGCAGCTCTTCACCGAGGCAGAGATCCCGGTCACCTCCCCGGCGATGTACGAGCGGGAGACCCACAGCGGAACAGAGATCAGGAGACGGATGCTCGCCGGGGAGCCATGGGAGCACCTGGTCCCCCCGGCGGTCTCCGACGTCATCGCGGAGATCGGTGGCGTGGAGCGCATCCGGCGGATCGCGGACAACGATTGAAATGGCGCTGTTTGACGGATTGAAGAACCTGCTGAAGGCCGAGGCGAAGGACGAGGCGGTCCAGGACCTCGGGCTGGAGGATCTCGACGGCTGGCTTGGGAAGAGAGAGGAGGCCGCACGAAGGCGCCTGGAAGAGGAGACCCAGGGGCCCCGGGCAGCTATTCGCGCCGCGATCCATGACCTGGACACCGCGGTGAGGAGCCTGGCAGAGGAGGGGCACCAGGATGTGCCCGCCCGCGTGGAGGCCATCCTTCGCACCGCCATCCCGGCCTTCGTCACCGCGATGGACCGGGCCCTCGCCCGCGAGATACCCGACGATGACCCGGAGGCGTTCTATGCCGCCGCCTCCTCCATGATCACCGACGTGATCCGCGCCACAAAGACGCGGGGGAAGTACCTCTCGGTGGCCCATCCCGAGACCGCCCGGAGCATCCGCACCGCCACCCAGCAGTTCGGTGACGCCATCAATGCGATGACCGGCGCCCTCCACCGATCCCGTGAACAGATCGCCGCGGTCGAGGAGTGCCGCGAGGCGGCCGGTGCGCTGGAGAGGACCCGCAGGGAGTATGACACCACCCGGGAGTCGATGGCCGGACATGAGACACGATTGCACGCCCTCAATGATGCGCTGCAGTCCATTGAAGAGGAGAAAGAGCGTCTTGCATCCGGACCGGAGGTCCGTGAAGCGGCCGATAAGGAAGAGAAACTCCAGAACGCACGGAAACGGCTGGAGGAAGTACAGGACACGTACCGCCGGACCCAGAAGACCGCCGCAGGGCTGATCCGCCGGGCGGCAAAGGACGCCGGGGGGCGCGGCGATGAGGGGGCTGCCTCATCCTGCCGGAGAGCACTGGCAGTCCTGGAGGGCGAGGGGGATATCCGGGATCTCCGGGAGGTCCTCCCCGCTGCAGAGGAGAGTGTGCATGCGATGATCGATGCGGATGCGCTCCGGATCAAAAACAAGGAAGAGACTGCACTCGTCAGGGAGCGGGGGGCGGTTCTCAGCAGAGTGGAGATGCTCTCTTCACGGATCGATGCGGAGCGGACCGCGTGCACATCGGCCAAAGAGGAGTGGGAAGCATCCACCGGCCGACACCTCCAGCGGGAGGTGGCCGAACGGGAATCGCGCCTCACCCGGGAAAAGGACGATGTTCTCCAGGCCCTGGTATCAGAAGAGCGGCACCTCGAACGGCTGGAGGGTGATTACGCCGACACTCTTCTCCGGCTCCGGGAGCGCGCACAGATCCTGTCGAAGGGGGAGGTGCGCATCCGGGTACCCGATCTCATCGGGCGGGAGGGGGAGGCGGCACCACCACAGGAGTAGAGGGGGCAAAGTGAGGATATGGATCGCGTGCTCCCCCGGCAGAAGTGCGGCCCCCTCGCTCCCGCACGGGAGGCGGGGAGTGACCGGAAGGATCTTCTCCGGGAGATTCGGAAATTTGTGCTGGATCACCGGGACGTCGCCGCCCGCTTCGGCCGGTACTCCCCCGGTGACCTGGAGCGACTCGCAGAGGAGTGCTGCCGCCTCCGGGAGGACGCCGATCGCGAGGGTGCCCGCGGTGCCGCCGGGTCGACTGCAGAACTCCGGTACCTCATCGACCGGGCAGGCGAGATGCGGGAGAGGACGGGGGAGTGACCCGGCCCGGTGCGGGATGGGTCTGTACCCGGAGATGCGGGTCTCGGAAGGGAGCCCCCTTCCGCCGGGCGTCGCCCCATCCCGGGAGAGGAACACAACGTAATTGAAGGTGTATGTGCCAGTACTGATCCAATGCCAGTCACGACAGGGCCCATGGATCGGTATGCCTGGCTGATGGTACCGGCACTCGCCTTCGGGGGGATCCTCCTGGAGATCGGCGCGCCGGGCATTCCCGTTCCCATCGGTGCGGGAGGGCTTGGATGTGTTGCCGGATCGGTGGTGCTCGCCGTCCTCGCACTGAAAAAGCCAAAAAAAGACCTCGTCTCCCTGTTTGTCCCGATGTTTGCGGTGATCATCTTCGTTCTTCCGAGCGTCTTTGAGACCGGGCTCGTGATGCAGGTCCTGTTTGCACTCACGCTGGCGGCCGTGGCCTATCGATTGGAGGTGCGATTTTCCGATGGGTAGTACTGAGAAGACGAGACGATACCTCCGGGAGTACGTCACCCGGGTGGCCCCGCTTGCAGGCGGGATCGATGACCAGACGGGCCATGCCCTCGCGTCCGCGGCACTCATGTTTCGCCTCGGAGTATACCGGCGATCGGCCTCCTGGTGCGACGAGGTGCTGGATGCTGACCTCCCCGGCGTGGTCGAGCGGGCGGTTCGCATACTGCGGGCATGGGCACAGGAGCGGGGTGACACCGGGGTACGGCTGACATCGACCTACAGTTTTGAAGGTGCACGCGAACCGGACAGTGTCTGGACACCGGAGCAGAGCGGAGAGGAGGCGGAGTTTCTGCCGGAAGACGCAGAATATCTGGCCGTCGATCTCCCGGAAACGACTCAGGACATCGACTGGGCAACGCTCAGGCGGGAGAACGCACTGCTGCTGATCTATGCGGTATCCCTGCAGGCATCCCCTGACGATGCCCCGGCGCTCGGGGAGCATGAGAACGCGATGATCACCATCCTGGAGACATATCTGGAGAAAATGGAGGAGTGATCAGAGGGAATCGAGGCTGACGGACCGGAATTCGTCTGCCATCTCCCCGACCTCCCGGATACCGAAGGCCGTCTGGACGGAAGTGAGATCCAGCTCCACCGCCGCCGTGCACACGTAATCGAGGAGATCGACCGAGAGTTCCTTCCTCTCCCGGCTCCTTCGCATCTGCTCGATCAGGAAAGTGAGAGTCTCGGGTGGTTCCATCCGCAGCTTGGCCAGGCTCAGCACGCACATCGAGATGCGGGAGAGATTCCGGTCGGTCCCCGTGACGGTATCGAAGAAATTCCGGATGACCTGCGCCTGATAGATCTCTCCACCCATGGATATTTTCGGTTTTGAGCGAACGATATATATATGTGTCGGTTAGCGCGCGGTGCTCACGATCTTGATGACATCTCCGGACTGGAGCTCGGTGGTGTCCTTGATGCGCATCCCGGACCGGGCATCGACGGCATACAAGAACCCCTCCCCGATGGCGGTGTGCACCCGGTGGGCGAGATCCCGGGGGCCGGCACCCCGGGGAAGGAGGAACGCGTCCGGGAGCACCCGTCCATTCCCGTCGGTCATATGGTGCTCATCCTCCACCGGAAAGACCACGATCAGATCCAGGAGAGAGAAGACCGCTTCCTGTATCGCCTGCTGAACACCGGTCCCCCCCAGTCGCTCCATCACCCCGGCGATGCGGTCCAGTCCCGCCCGCTGCGGCGGGGACAGTGACGCTTCATCCACCATCGAGAAGGACCTGTCGCCGGGCAGGTACCGGACGAACCCCGCCTCCGCCGCTTTCCGGAGGGCGAGTTCGCTCACTGCACTGGTGAAGACGATATGCTCGTCCGCCAGGATATCCAGGCAGCGATCGGGGGCTTCGTCCGCCTTGTTCGCGGCGACCATCATGGGCTTGGAGACGGCCACGAGATGGGATGCGAACCGGACCAGATCGTCGCCGGAACAGGCCTCCAGGGGGATTCCAAGCGACTGTTCCGCCTCCCGGACCTTCTCCCGGGTCATCCCGTGCCCGGCGAGGACATCCGCCACCCCGGCTTCAAGCGAGAATTCGCGCTGCTGTGCCTGCCGGCGGAGCTTGTCCCAGTGCCGGGAGAGGATCCCGTGCACCCACATGGACATCTCGCGAGGCAGAAACGCCATGTCCAGCCGGGGATCATGGTTCCCCACCCCCACCGGGTTTCCCTCGGTGTCGGTGCCCCCGCTCGCATCCACCACGTGGATGATCGCGTCCGCCTGGCGGAGATGGTCGAGGAACTGGTTTCCAAGACCCTTCCCCAGATGGGCCTCGGGGACCAGCCCCGCCACATCGATCAGGCCCACCGGCACGTATCTGACCCCATCGGTGCATTCATGGCATTCCACCCCCAGATCGCGGCAGGGGCAGTCCACCCGGACGGCAGCGACTCCGTGATTCGCGTCGATGGTGGTGAAGGGGTAATTGGCGATCTCGGCAGGAGCCATCGTCGCAGCGGTATAGAATGTGGATTTTCCCGAGTTCGGCTTTCCTGCAACGGCCAGTGTGATCATGGATCTCCCGCTGAGACGGTACGCGGGGCCACCCCATAAAGCCGCACCACCCGGGTGCGACCCAAAGGACCAATACGGTGCGAGAAAATATACTGCCCGTATGTCGCGATATACCGAAAAACCGGTCTACTACTTTGAATCACCGGGCCCGGAGAACACCGCGGACGCCCTGCGGTTTGCCGTGGAGCGGGCCGAAGCGCTTGGTATCAGGCGGATGGTGGTGGCCAGCACCTCCGGGGCGACCGCGGAATCGGCCCTCGACGCCATCGGTGACCGGCCCATCGAACTGGTGGTGGTGACCCACGTGGTGGGATTCTCCACACCGGGCATCTGGGAGTTTGATACCGCGGTGGCGGACCGCCTGCTCAATGAGGGAGTCTGCATCGTCACCGGCACCCACACCCTCTCCGGACTCGAGCGCGCACTGACCCGCTCCCCGAAGGTGGGCGGCGGATCCCGTACCGAGGCCATCGCCGAGGCGCTGCGGCGGGTCGTTGCCGTGGGCCTGAAAGTGGCGGTGGAATGCGTGCTCATCGCCGCTGACCAGGGAACCATCGGGGTCGAGGAAGAGGTTGTCGCGGTCGGGGGAACCATGAGCGGGGCGGACACGGTCTGTGTCATCCGCCCGGCCCACACCGCGCAGTTCTTCGACCTGCAGGTGCGTGAGATCGTGGCCATGCCCCGGTCCCGGTAGACGTCGATGGTGCTTGCATCCCTGAAAGAGGGTGGCCGGCTGATCCGGCGAACGCCGGTGCTCTGGATACCGGGGGCGGTCATCGCCGTGCTGGGTTTCGTGGAGGTGACGCTGGCGTTTTCCGGCGAGCTGTTCCTCGCCAACAACCTCGCATTTCTCGAGCTGGCCCTCCTGCCGTTTCTCTCCGGGGGATTCTTCGGGGTGCTGTGCGAGGGAGAAGAGCGGACGGTACGGTCGTTTGTGAGAAACGGGGGCCGGTGGTATTTCCCCGTCCTCCTTCCGCTCCTGGTGGTGATCTTTGCCGCCGTGCTGACCCTGATCCTGGTCGCGATCCCGCTGGTGGCCCTGGGGATGGGAGCGGCGCCCGGGCTGTTCACCGTCATCGGGATGGGGGTGGCCATTCCGTTCACGGTCTTCTGTTACTTCTACGATACCGCGGCGGTCTTCGAGGGGCGGCACGTCTTCGCCTCCATCCTCCGAAGCGTCGGGTTCGTGATGATGAACGGACTGCGGTCCCTTGCGTTCTTCGGAGTCAGCGTGCTGGTGCTTTTCGGGACCGGTGCGGTGGCCCTGGTGGTGTGGACCGCCGCCCTCTCCGGACGGCTGATGCCGCTTGCCGAGATGGCCCCGGGGGAGCTGCAGGCGATCACTCCCACCGATATGGCGGGTATGCTCGGGCCGGAGGGTGCGGTGACCTCCGCGATCCTGTACGCCGCATTCCTGCTGGTGACCATCACCCTCCTCACCGCGTACAAGGCCTCGTTCTTCCGCCGGTACGCAGGGGATACGGAGGCGCCACAGGCAGGGGAGTACGACGAGAAGGGCCGGTGGTACCGGTACTAGAGACAGAACACGACCGCGAACAGACCGCCGGTAAGGGTGGAGAGGAGATTCGTGCCCGAGTTTCCCACCACCTTCCGGTTCTCCAGGGTGGCCCCGATCAGGCTGTCCATGTTGGTGCCCACGAACCCGGCGACGGCGGCGATCACCGCCATGTGCAGATCGGCGATGGTGAGAAGCCAGGCCGCCCCCCCGATGGCACACGCCCCGATGCCGCCGGCGACTTCTCCAAGCACCGTCACCCCGCCGTTGGTGCCTTCCGGCACCGGCCTCAGGGTGGTGATGAGCCGCGGGGTACCCCCGGTCACCCCGATCTCGCTTGCCACCGTATCGGCCGTGGCGCTGGCGATGCTGCCCACGAACAACGCAATCGCTGCCGGATGACCGGTGATACCGAAGAGAACCGCGCCCGTCGCCGCCACCAGCCCGTTGGCAAAGACATTGAAATATCCACGCACACCGCCGTGCGACTCCTCCACCCCGATGGATGTCTTGAACGTGAACCGGTAGCGCGTGCAGGCGGATCCGATGATGAAGAAGAAGAGCATCAGAAAGAACCATTCGACACCGGCAAAGACGATCAGCACCACCCCGATGATGGCGCCGGCAAAGAGACCGCTCAGGTCCGCGGCCTTCAGGCGATAGGAGAAGTACCCGAAGAGGAGCGCAACCGAGGCCGCGATGATGAGCCGATCGACGGCCACCTGGTAGGAGATCGAGGAGAAGAGCGCAATGGTCATCGCGGCACCGAGGGCCTCGACCATCAGGGCGTCGTCCCGGCCTTCGAGAGCGGTCTTGAGCAGGAGGGCGACGAGGATACCCATCAGGACCGAGAAGAGATACGGCTGATGGATGTACCACATCACCGGCAGCGACACACCGTACCCGCAGATGAAGAAAAAGAGATGTGACCAGCCGGATCCACCGGTGATCCGGAACGCAAACTCCCCGCCGACCATCACCGCGAGCGTGGTGGCGAAGACGAGGAGGGAGATGAAGGAGAGACCATAGAGCACCGAGATGACGATGAGGGCGATCGCCGGGTACCGGGTGTCCCTGATGAACAGCAGGACAGACGAAAACGAGATGACCAGGACCGAGAGCACCCAGGCGGGCTGCAGGAACGGAGCCAGGAGGATGCCTGCCACCGTGACCGCCAGTGCAAGCACCAGCCCCCATCGACGGTTCATGGGGAGAATGTTACACCCCGCATTGAAAAAGAGTTGTGACAGGACCGGTTTTTCGATCACTATATTTCAGCTGCCCGCGCAACTGTACCGGGCGTGACCATGACAGGGTCAACAGCACATCCTCCCCGGAATCTGGCAGAGCGGCGCGCGGCACTGCCGGCTCATTATGACAGCAACACCGTGGAGGCATACTGGCAGGAAGAGTGGCGGGACGAAGATGTGGCCTTCGATCCCTCATCGTCCCGGCCTCCTTTCATCATCGATACCCCGCCCCCCTATCCGACCGGGAACTTCCATATCGGGAATGCCCTCAACTGGTGTTATATCGATTTCATCGCGCGGTACAGGCGGATGCAGGGCTACAACGTGATGTTTCCGCAGGGGTGGGACTGCCACGGCCTCCCCACCGAGGTGAAGGTAGAGGAGATCCATGGCATCACCAAAAACGATCTCCCCCGCGACGAGTTCAGGCACCTCTGCCGGGAACTGACCCGATCGAACATCACCAAGATGCGGGAGACCATGCGGCGCCTGGGGTTCTCGGTGGACTGGTCGAACGAATACGTCACCATGGAGCCGGAGTACTTCTCAAAGACCCAGCGCTCCTTCCTCCGGATGTTTCGGGATGGCGATATATACCAGAGCGACCACCCGGTGAACTTCTGCACCCGGTGCGAGACAGCGATCGCCTTTGCCGAGGTGGCCTACGAACCCCGGACCACCGTTCTCACCTACTTCGACTTCGATGGTGTGGAGATCGCCACCACCCGGCCGGAACTCCTTGCCGCCTGCGTGGCAGTGGCCGTGCACCCGGACGATGAGCGATACCGGGATCTCGTCGGCCAGAGCCTGCAGGTTCCCCTCTTCGGGCACGCGGTTCCGGTCATCGAGGACGCGGCGGTCGATCCCGCCTTCGGCAGCGGTGCGGTGATGATCTGTACTTTTGGAGACCGCCAGGATGTGTCATGGTGGAAGAAACACGGCCTGGATCTCCGCAGGGCGCTCGACATGCAGGGGCGGATGACCGATCTCGCCGGGAGATACCGGGGGATGGATGTGCGGGAGTGCCGCAACGCGATCCTTGCCGACATGGAGAACGAGGGGCTCATCCATCGCCAGGAGGAGATCGAACAGCGGGTGGGGGTCTGCTGGCGGTGCAAGAATCCGATCGAGATCCTCAGCGAACGCCAGTGGTTCGTGCGGGTGAACCACGAATCGCTCCTCCAGGCGGCACGGGAGATCGAGTGGATCCCCGCCCACATGCGCACCCGGCTGGAGAACTGGACCAGGCAGATGGAATGGGACTGGTGCATCTCCCGCCAGCGGATCTTCGCCACCCCCATCCCGGTCTGGTTCTGTTCGTCATGCGGCGAGGTAATCCTCCCCGCAGAGGACGAGCTGCCCGTCGATCCCGTCCAGACGACGCCCGCATCGCCATGCCCCCGGTGCGGGAGCACGGCGTATGACGGGGAGACGGATGTGCTGGATACCTGGATGGATTCGTCCATCTCCGTGCTGCAGGTGACCGGGTGGGACGGCAGGGGGATCCCTGACCGGTTTCCCGCCCAGCTCCGGCCGCAGGGCCACGACATCATCCGGACATGGGCGTTCTACACCATCCTCCGTTCAGTCTCCCTGACCGGGATGCGGCCCTGGAACGAGATCCTCATCAACGGCATGGTCCTCGGTGAGGACGGGTTCAAGATGAGCAAGAGCCGGGACAATATCATATCGCCCGAAGAGGTGACCGCCGAATACGGTGCCGACGCGCTCCGCCAGTGGGCGGCGGCGGGAGGTGCCACCGGATCCGATATCCTGTTCAACTGGAACGATATCATCGCCGCGTCCCGGTTCCAGACCAAGTTGTGGAATATCGTCCGGTTCGTCCTCTCCCATCTCTCCAATGATTCGGGCGAGGCCCCGGTCACCGTCCTTGCCGACCGGTGGCTGCTCCACCGGCTCTCTGCAGTGAACCGCGAGGTCACCGACGCCATGGAGGGATACCAGTTCGATCGGGCGCTCCGGGCCGTCAGGGAGTTTGCCTGGAGCACCCTCGCCGACGACTACATCGAGCTGGTGAAAGGCCGCCTCTATGCAGAGTCCCCGGATCGGGGGAGTGCCTGCAGCGCGTTGAAGACGACCATCGATGCGCTCTGCCGCATGCTCGCCCCCATCACTCCCCACTTTGCAGAGGAATGCGTCTTCCATCTGGACGGCGGTGAGAGCGTGCATGCCCGGTCCTGGCCCGATCTAGACGCCCGTGATGAGGCGGCGGCCCGGCAGGGCGACCTCCTGGTCGGGGTGGTCGCGGAGATCCGCCGGTACAAGCATGACCGCGGTATGGCCCTCAACGCCCCCCTCGGCCGGGTGACCGTGTACGTGCCCGAACCGATCGACGATGGGGGAGATGCGGGGCGGGCGGTGAACGCGGATCTGGTATGGCGAACCGAGCGCCCGGCCCTGGAGCAGGTGGTCGCCGATGTCTCCTTCGATATGTCGGTGGTGGGCCCTGCGTTCCGGGGGAACGCGCGGGCGTTCATGGACGCGGTCCGCGCACTGCCTGCAGAGCAGATCGCCAGCCCCCCGGCGACACTCGTAGTCGGGGGGGAGGAGATGGAGGTTCCCGCCGGGTCGTTCTCCCCAGTCTATGAATACCGGGTGGCGGGCGAGGCGGTCGATGTCATCACCCTCGACGGAGTGGTGATCACCATCACCGGCCGGGACGACTGATCACCGCGCGCCTGATCTCCGCTTCAACGAAACTGCTCACCGCATCGGGGGCAAGAAGGGCGTCCACCACCAGGAACCGGCCGGGATCGTCCCGGACCAGCGCCATGTAGCATTCCTGCACCCGGGAGAGAACCTCCGCTGACTCGAAATGTTCCCGGGTGGAGGCAGGATCGAGACGGGCGACCGCCTCTTCCGGCGGGAGGGTGAGGAGGAAGGTGAGGTCCGGGCGGACCGACCACCCTGAGTGGCAGCTCCTGAGCCACGCCAGGGGATCGGGGAGGAGACCTGCAAGGGTCACCGACTGGTAGGCGTACCGGCTGTCGGTGAACCGATCCGAGATCACCAGACGGCCCTCCTCGAGTGCCGGTGTGACCACCGAGGAGAGATGGGCGGCATGGTCGGCGATGAAGAGGAGCGCCTCGGTGATGGGATCGGTTCCCTCCGCCACCGCCCGGCGCACCTGCCCACCCACCCAGGTGGCCCCCGGTTCACGGGTGAAGACGGGATCGAGATCGGTGCAACGCTGTTTGAGCGTCTCCATGAGCGTGCTCTTGCCGCTGCCGTCGATCCCCTCGATGGTGATCAGCACACCGCTCCCCTCCGCACCCACCGGATCGGGATCGTCCCCCGGTGGACGGCGGTGGCCACGATGGCACCGTCGAATCCGGCATCCGCAAGTCGATGGAGATCCGGCTCTCCCGCGATCCCGCCACCATACACGAGGGGGCCGGTATAGGCATCGCGGAGGGCCTCGATCCCGGCGAGAAGACCCCCTTCTCCCCCCACTCCACCAAGATTGAGGAGAATACAGCCATCAAACGACATATCTTCTGCCATGGACAGCATCCGGCCGGGAGGGAGTCCGAAGGGGATCACCCGGCCGTCGCGGATGTCCAGGCTCAGGTACCCGCCGGGGTAATGCCGGAGTTCCTCCACCGTGGCGGCCGCCGTTTCGGTTCCCACCACCTCAGTCACCCCGGGATCGTGGAGCATCCCGGCGGGTGAACGGACTCCGCGGTCGACATAGCAGCGATCCACCCGTGCCGCGATGCGCGGAAGGACAGGATCATGATCCCCGCGCCCCTCGATCCGGTCCAGATCTGCCACATACACGTGCCGGGGCCCCACTGCTGCGATATACGATTCCGGTTCCGCCGACGGGGAAAGGCCCCAGTCCAGGGGCCGGTACGAATCGCGTGCACCGCCGCTTCCGTGGACCACCGAGCCCCCCAGCAGGTCTATGGCCAGAATCAGCTCCATTGTCGGAAACGTAATCGCTTTAAGAATAAAAGTTGCACCATCTCTATGGAATTATTGGTAAGCCCGCGCTCTCTTGAGGAAGCGCGCAACTCGCTTGCCGCAGATATCATCGATGTCAAGAAACCCTCCGAGGGGTCACTCGGGGCAAATTTTCCCTGGATCATACGTGCCGTCAAGGAGATCGCCGGGGAAAAACCGGTCAGTGCGGCGATCGGTGATTTCGATTACACACCCGGTGGCGCGTCACTCGCCGCCTACGGGGCAGCGTGCGCAGGTGCCGATTATATCAAGGTCGGACTCATGTTCGATGGTGCTGCACAGGCCGGGGAGGTCATCGATGCGGTGACGCGGGCGGTCAAGGAGGAATTCCCGTCCAAACAGGTGGTCATCGCCGCCTACGCGGACTTCGAACGCCTGCAGACCATCTCCCCGATGGCGATCAGCCGGCTTGTGGCGGACGCCGGGGCGGATGTGGCGATGATCGATACGGGCCGAAAAGACGGGCAGAGCACGCTCGCGTTCATGGAGGAGGCCGAGCTCGTCCGGTTCGTGGAGCAGAACCGTGAATATGGCCTGAAGACCGCACTGGCCGGCGCCCTCCGTTTCGAGGACATGGGGGCGATGCAGCGAATCCAGCCTGATATCGTCGGTGTCCGCGGCATGGTCTGCGGAGGAGATCGGAGCGCGACCATACAGCCCGCCCTGGTGCAGAAAGCACTGAGTCTGACCCGGTGAACCATGTATTCCAATAAACTCCGCATGGAGACCGCCCTCACCTTCGACGACGTGTTGCTGGAGCCGGCCGCCTCATGGGTTGAGCCGGATGAAGCAGACGTGCGGTCGCGTTTCACCCGGGGAGTGCCGCTCCACATCCCGCTGGTGAGTGCGGCAATGGACACGGTGACCGAATCAACGATGGGGATTGCGCTGGCCCGCGAAGGCGGCATCGGTGTCATCCACCGGAACATGGCCCCGGAACGGCAGGCAGCGGAGGTGCGCCTGGTCAAGGAGGAGGAGGATCTCATCGAACGAAACGTCCTCACCGTCGCCCCGGGCACCTCGGTCGCCCAGGTCCAGCAGCTGATGGACACCCACGGCATCAGCGGGGTGCCGGTGGTGGAGGAGAACCGGGTGATCGGGATCGTCAGCCGACGGGATATCCGCGCGATCACCGCCGAACACGGGAGCGAGCGTATCCGGGAGTACATGACCGAGGAGCCCATCACTGCGGATGAGCACATCACTCTGGAGACTGCGCTCGAGACCATGTATACCAACAAGGTGGAACGCCTGCCTGTGGTGGATGCAGATGATGGCCTCGTGGGGATCATCACCATGCGCGATGTCCTCGAGAAACGTCAGTACCCGTTTGCCAATCGGGATCCCGACGGGAAACTCCGGGTTGCCGCGGCGGTGGGCCCCTTCGACTTCGACCGTGCTCAGCTCCTGGACGAGGTGGGAGTCGATGTACTGGTGGTGGACTGCGCCCACGGGCACAACATGAAGGTGCTCAGTGCCGCACGGGACATAAAAGAGAGTGTCCGCGCCGATGTGATGGCCGGAAACATCGCCACCGGCCAGGCGGCTGCGGATTTCTCCGGGTTTGTCGACGGGCTGAAGGTGGGCATCGGCCCCGGGTCGATCTGCACCACCCGGGTGGTGGCCGGGGTGGGGGTTCCCCAGGTGACCGCCATCGCCCGGGTGGCGGACGTCGCCTCCGACCATGATATCCCGGTGTGCGCGGACGGCGGGATCCGGTACAGCGGAGATGTGGCCAAGGGGATCGCCGCCGGAGCGGACAGTGTCATGCTCGGCAGTCTGCTCGCCGGAACCGACGAATCCCCCGGCCGGATCATCACCATCAAGGGCCGCCGGTACAAGCAGTACCGGGGGATGGGATCCCTCGGGGTAATGAGCACCGGTGTCTCCAGCGACCGGTACTTCCAGGCCCGCGATTTCGGCCGCACCAAGTTCGTCCCCGAAGGGGTGGAGGGTGCCACCCCCTACGTGGGGAATGTCTCCGATGTCCTCTTCCAGCTGATTGGGGGGTTGAAATCCGCCATGGGATATACCGGGTCGGCAAAGATCGCGGCGCTCCAGGAGACAGGCCGGTTCATCGCGATCACCTCCGCCGGGTACGGGGAGAGCCATCCCCACAACATCATGATCACCGATGAGGCACCCAACTACCGCCTCATCGAGTGATATTTATATTTTGAACACTAACATTTCGTTAGTATGCTTGATGCTGTGGAGGTTTCCCGCCTCCTTGACATACTCGGCAACCGAAACCGGCGCCGGATCATCCAGCTGCTCCGGCAGAAGCCCTGTTTCGTCACCGAGATATCGGAGCGCCTGATGCTCTCACCAAAGGCGGTGATCGAACACCTCCAGCTGATGGAACGGGAAAGCCTTTTACAGTCCTACAATGACGAAAGAAGGCGGAAGTATTACATCCTCTCCCAGGATATCAACCTCATGATCAAGCTGGAGAGGATGAACCAGGTGGTCCCCGCCCGGGCGGTGATGGACACCCGGAACAGCTTCCTCCGCGATCTCCGGGTGCTGCGGGAGATGGTGCGTGTTCGCGATGAACTCGCCAGTGACCTGGAACGACTGGAAAACGACATTGACGACAAGATCAACTCACTGGCACGGGGAGGGAGAGCGATGCTGTATGATGAACGGGATATCAATATCATCCTCGCCCTCTCCCAGTATGATCTGACGACAGAAGATCTCGAAGAAATCTCCGGCCTTCCCCGCTCCGACGTGGCCGCCACCCTCGCGCGGCTCGAAGAGGAGGGGATGGTGGAGCGCAAAAAATCCCACTATACCGTGTGTGGTGTCCATGGCTAACAATCCCTACGACGAATTCGTTCAGAACTTCACCAGGATAATGGAAGACCTCATCGAACAGCTCCCTGCCGAACGGACGCCGAATTTCGTAGGATGCACCATTATCACCGGTTCAGGCGACCCGGCATCCTCGCCCCATGACGAGGGGGGCAATGAACCGGATGAGGACTACGAGGTTGTGGAGACCAGCGACAGGGTCTTCATCAGCGCCGAGATTCCGGCCGATGTATCCGACACACCCGAGGTGCTCTTCCGCGAGATGGGGGTGACCCTGGTCCTGGAAGGCGAAGAGGAGGAGATCGATCTCGACTGCTCCATCGACACGGTCAGCAGCTTCTATACGATCCAAAACAGCGTTCTCGATATCGTCTGCTACAAGCGGTGAGGGGGTCGATGGAGGCCCTGAATGCGGCATCCTATGGTCGCCTCGCCTCCACGGGAGAGCTGGCCCGCCGGGTGATCAGCGCCGCCCGGGGGCTCGCATCCTGCCGGGTCTGTCCCCGGGAATGCGGGGTGGACCGATGCAGCACAGAACGCGGGTACTGCGGGACCGGAGATCTGCCCGTGGTCGCCAGTTTCGGGCCGCATTACGGTGAGGAACGCGCTCTCGTCGGCCGGAGGGGATCCGGGACCATCTTCTTTTCACACTGCAACCTGCACTGCGATTTCTGCCAGAACTATCCCCTCAGCCAGCAGGGAGAGGGGCGCATGATCTCCTGCGGGAAACTCGCCTCCATCATGCTCGATCTCCAGGCGAGAGGGTGCCATAACATCAATCTGGTCACCCCGTCCCACGTCGTTCCCCAGATCCTGGAGGCGGTCCTGATCGCCGCGGGAAAGGGGCTCACCATCCCGCTCGTGTACAATTCGAGCGGGTATGACTCGGTGGAAACCCTGCGGCTGCTCGATGGGGTGGTGGATATCTACATGCCCGACGCCAAGTACGGTGATGACGGGATCGCGCGGGATCTCTCCGATGCGGTCGGGTATACCGGGATCATGCAGCGAGCGCTTGTGGAGATGCACCGGCAGGTGGGCGACCTGGTGTGCGATGAACACGGCGTGGCGGTGCGGGGTATGGTCATCCGCCACCTGGTGCTCCCCGAGAATCTCGCCCGCACCGACCGGGTGCTCCGGTTCATCGCGGAGGAGATCTCCCGGGATGCATATGTGAACGTGATGGCCCAGTACCGGCCCATGTGGCGGATCGTCTCCGGCCGAAACGACCGGATCGCCCGGCAGATGCGCCGACCGATCACGCCGGAGGAGCACGCACGGGCACTGCAGTGGGCCAGGGAGTATGGTCTTCACCGGGGGTTCTGACCGGCAAGCGCCCGGATTGCGCGCCCGGCCATCGCACGCACGTACTCGTTTTCATCCCGGGTGAGCGGTTCCAGGCGGGGGACGAGGGAGGGATCGCCGCACCGACACAGGCCCTTTGCCGCCATGTACCGGACATGGTCCTTTTCATCGGTGAGAAGCGGGACCAGGAGCGGGGCTGCGGACATGCCCCCGATGCGGCCGATCGCCTCCGCCGCCCGGTACCGGACCACCCACGCGGGGTCCGCGAGGAGCGGGATGAGGGCGGGGATCACCGCCGGCCCGACCATCACGCACTCCTCCACGCCCCGTGCGCGTTCATCCTTCTCCGGGTGGCGCAGGAGATTTGCGGGGGTCACCGTTCCACCTCCAGGAAATCGATCATATCCGGTAGTATCTCTCGTCTGGATTCTTGAAAGCGGTGGATCTACGGTCGTCTCTGCCGGAGTTCCGAGCGAAGCCCGGCGGCAAAAAAGACGATCCCGCCGATGACCATGGCCACCGCCGCCGGGGCGGGCAGGGCCGGGATGGTGGGGAGGAGGAACGGCACCAGGACGAAGATGAGAAGGAGCAGTCCGAGCCCCATGGCCGGGATGCCGCTTTCGATGGAAAACGGGGGGATGGCGCATCCTGCCATGGTCATCCCCGGATCAGCAGCCAGATGATCATGATCATCACGATGACGATGGCGACGATATAGAAGATCTCCTCCTCCAGAAATACCATCACATCGGGGGAGACGGCAGTGATGTTGTCCATGGCGGAGTATGGGATGGCAGGGTCTTAGAGGTTCCTACTCGGTCGCGCGGAGGATGCCCGCCACCTCCCGCCGCAACCCGTCGTCGATCACCAGGAGGATCGAAAAATACACGGCGCCACCACCGACCACCGCCACCAGGACGGCGGGAAACCAGGTCGGGGAGACGGCGGCGAGATAGACACCCAGGAAGAGTGCCAGGCCCCCCGCGGAAACGGCAATGGATCGGATCGATCGCCACTCGATCACGGAGCCCAGGTCCCCACGGATGATCCGGTGGGCACCCACCGCCTGGAGGAGGGTGGAGGCAGATGTCGCCGCGGCGGCGCCGGTGATCCCCAGCACGGGGATGAGCGTCACGGTGAGAAGCACGTTCACCACCGCCGCCGATCCGGTGAGCAAGAAGACCGCCTTCGGCCGATCCATGGCGGTGATGGCGGTGGTCTCCAGGAGCAGCATGGCGGAGACCCCCTGGGCGAGGAGGAGGACGAAAAAGGCTCCGGCCGCGGGCGTGAACGATGCGCCGTACAGGAAGTAGAGCAGTCGTTTGCCGAGGAACAGACCGCCCACGCATACGGGGACGGCCAGGGCAAGCGACCAGCTGATCCCGCGCCCGAGAATGCGCTGGACCCCCTCCATCTCCCGGCGGGCGTGAAGCGAGCTGATGGCGGGGAAGAGAACGGTGCTGAGCACTCCCGCTGCAAGGCTCGCCATCCCGGCGAACTGGAATGCCACCCGGTACAGTCCCACATCGGCGTTTTCGAGGAAGTAGCCGATGAGGATGCTGTCGGCATTTCCGATGATCACCATGCTGCTCCCGGAGAGCAGCGCCCAGAGCGAGAATGAAAAGAGGCTCCTGAGGTGGCGGGTGGTGAACCGGGCGGGAGCGATGGGCAAAAAGAGGAGGTTGACCGCGCCCCCGGCGATGATACCGGCCACGAATCCTCCGGCGAGCCCGGCCAGGCCGAGCCCTGCCGCCACCGCGGTGATCTGGACGGCAATGCGGACCAGGGCGGAGGCGATCCGGCCCACCTGGTGCGCCCCCGTCTTCCCTGTGCCGTACACCCCGATCCCCGTGATGGAGACCACCGCTTCGACCCCGAGCGAGACGATCAGCCACAAAAAGACGCCGGAGGCGTTCATGTCCACAAAGAGGGGTTGTGCCGCCAGCAGGACGGCGGCCATTCCGGCAAAGAGGATGAGGCGGAGGACGATGAACGCCCCGAAGTAGGCCCCCTGGTCGCGGCCCTCCGATATGCGCTTTATGGCGGCGCTCTTGAACCCTCCGTCGGTGACCAGTCCGGCGATGCCCAGATAGGAGAGGAAGAGGAAATAGGCGCCGAGGATGCCCTGCCCCAGGGTGCGGGCAAAGTACATGGTGGCCACGTATCCGAGCAGGGTGGTGATGAGCACCGCACCGAGGGTGATGAGGCTCTGGCGATGGAGGGTGCGAAGGGAGAGGAGACGGCGGGAGAGACGATGCAGTGGGGTCATGGGTCAGGTCATCAGCGATGAGCAGACACTCGTTCGTTCGAAAATAAAGGACGCCCAGGACGGAATTTGAATCCGTGTCGACGGCGTGACAGGCCGTCATGATAGGCCACTACACTACCTGGGCACGTGATGGATCCCGCCTCCCGGATTCGAACCGGGGACATCGCGGTAGCCGCGCAGTTCGCCGTGCGGCGAAACCCATACTACAGCCGCGCACTCTACCAGACTGAGTTAAGGCGGGATTGCTGCTCTAATACGTAGGAGAGTCTGCATATTAAATATTGCGCTCTCTTTTTTGGCGATTTTGCCGGAGAGGCGCGGGTTTTATAAGATACGGGAACGAACCAGAGAGTATGAAACGCATGAGCGATTCTGCACATGCGTACTGTCTTCTTTGACGCTTGCAGTGCGCATGAGAACGTGACTGTTTTCGACACCACCCTGCGGGATGGTGAACAGACACCGGGTGTATCATTCACCCGTGAGCAAAAAGGTGAGATTGCCCGACAGCTCTCCACCATCGGAGTCCATGCCATCGAAGCCGGTTTTCCGGCGTCATCGGACGCCGAACGGGAGACGGTCAGGGAGATCGCCTCCGCCGGACTGGAGTCGGTGATCTGCGGCCTCGCCCGGTCGCGTCCCGCCGATGTGGATGTCTGCCTGGACTGCGGGGTGGATATGGTCCATGTCTTCATTCCCACCTCCGACATCCAGCGGGAGCATACCATCAAAAAGAGCCGGGAAGAGGTGCTGGAGATCACCGCCGAGATCGTGGAGTATGTCCGCGAGCACCTCGACCTGTGCATGTTTTCGGCGATGGACGCGACCAGGACCGACTGGGACTTTCTGGGCGAGGTGTACCGGACCGCCTCCGACGCGGGGGCGACGGTCATCAATGTCCCGGACACGGTGGGGGTGATCACCCCCCATGCGATGCACCGGTTGATCGAGACCATCGCCCGGCAGGTGGACTGCGCCATCGATGTGCACTGTCACAACGACTTCGGTCTCGCCGTGGCAAATACCCTCTCCGCGGTGGAGGGGGGCGCATCCCAGGTCCAGGTCACCATCAACGGGCTCGGCGAGCGGGCCGGAAACGCCGACCTCGCCCAGACGGTGATGGCGCTCGAGTCGATCTACGGGATACGGACCGGGATCACCACCACCGGCCTGGTGGAGACGTCACGCCTGGTCTCCCGGCATGCCGGTTTCACCATCCCTCCCACCCAGCCGGTGGTGGGGGAGAATGCCTTCTCGCACGAGAGCGGCATCCACTCCCATGGGGTGATCGCCCGTTCCGATACCTTCGAGCCGGGGATCATGACCCCGGAGATGGTGGGGCACCGGCGCCGCCTGAAACTGGGCAAGCACGTGGGCCGGCATGCCGTGCGGCAGCTCCTCCACGACGTCCACCTGGACGCGGACGAGGCGCAGCTGGATGAGATCGTCCGCCGGATCAAGACCATCGCCGGGAAGGGCAAGCGGGTGACCGACGGCGATCTCTGGGAGATCGCCGGGAGCGTTATGGACATCCCCTCCCACGAGCGGGTGGTGGAGCTCCAGGACATCGCCATCTTCACCGGCAACCACGCCATCCCCACCGCCAGCATCCGGGCACTGGTCTACGGGGAGGAGCACCTGTACAGCAGTGTGGGCAACGGTCCCGTGGATGCCGCCCTCAAGTCCATCCTGGGCATCTGTCCCTCCTATGTCCAGCTGAAGGAGTTTCACGTGGACGCCATATCCGGCGGAAGCGACGCCATCGGACATGTCAGCATCGCGGTGGAGGACGAATCCGGGCGGGTCTTCGATGCCAGCGGATCGGGCGACGATATCGTCATCGCGTCGGTGGAGGCGATGATCAACGCGATCAACCTGGTGCACCGGGCCGTTGAAGGCGGTGACGCGGAGTAAAGGAAAAAAAGGTTCAGGCAGCGCCGGAGGGTTTCTTCTCCAGCGCACCCCTGATCTGCTGGGAGAGCTGTTCGAACTTGCTCTTCAGGGACTGCTCCTGCTTTTCAAGCGACGTGACCCGGATCTCCAGGGTCTCGACCTTGTCGTTGAGCGTGGAGCGGACCTTCTCCCGGTCCTTCTGGACGATGACGCTGCCCACCGTCATGAAGATCTCCGACTCTTCGGGGACGTCCTCCAGCTCCTCAAGGGCCCGGTTGGCCTCTTTGATGGCCATCTCGTACTGTGACTTCTGCCCGACCACCGTCTGCAGCTGCTGCTGAATCTGCTGCAACATGGCCAGCTGGTTCTGTACTTTCGGTGAAAGATTATCCATACGTATCTATCTCCTGCATCTCTTTTGCAATGTTCATGAGCCGGAGCCAGGTATTCAGGGCGGCCCGAAGCGCGATGATATCCGCGCCATGCACGGTGACGGTCACCCGGGACTCATCCGGGGACAGGTGGAGTGCCGTCTCTGTCCGGGTCCCGGATTCGTCTAGTTCGGGAACCAGCGCCCGGTACACGTTCCCCGCCCGGTCACCGGCCAGTGAGAATGTTGCCGTATGCATCATTCGCTCACCGTGAGAGTGTACCGGCGTCTCCCGCGACCGTCAAAGACAATCCGTCCTGGATACTGCTCCGCGTGCAGCGGGAACGCATTGAGGTATCTCCCCAGAATTTGATAAATCGATTGGTCCCCGGTCCCCACCCCTGCTCTCCGATCCCCGGTGCGCTCTGCAACAGCGCTGCCGCGCACGGAGAGGTGGAGAACCGGTTCGCCGTCCGCATAGAGATCGATCACCGGCCTGCGGGCGTGCTGTCCCACCACGCAGACCACATCGTCCATGCGGATCGCCTCTGAGAGGTTCTGTTTGCCCCGGGTGTAAAACGGCGCCCCGATGGCGACGGCGAGGTCCCGACCGAGGGTGCGGATCCCGGGATCCGGTTTGCGCGAGGTGGTGACCACCGTCATCGCGCCTTGAGATCCTTGATACCGGCTCCCCGTTCCTTGAAAAGAATCCGGTGCCCGCAGTACGGGCACCGGACATTGATGTCTATCTCTACCTTCTGTTTGCACCGGGCACACTTGTAGGAGGCTGCCACGCCGATTACGCCTCCTTCTGGAGAGACCGGTCGATGTTCCGGAGCGCCACCCGCTGCGCCGGTGTCTGCGGAACGTATGCGCCACCTGCGAACCGGTATCCGCATTTCCGGCACTCCCAGATGCCGGTTCCCCTGCGCTGGACCCTCTGGTGGTCACAGCGGGGGCAGACATGCGTGGCGCGGGAAGTCTTTTCGATGGTGGCGATCCGCTTCCGGATGAATCGCCCGTACCTGGGTCCGAAACGCCCCGCACTTCCGGTGACGCGCCCCTTTGCTCTGTATCTGCCGCGTGCCATATCTTCTCTACCTCAACAACTGTCCTGTACGATTGGTCCCCGGACCATTTATATGTTGAGCCTCAGGTGATCCGCTCGAGGATCCTGACCTCGGCATCGCCCTGCGCGACCCGGTTGACGAGACTGTAGAACTCGTCCTGTATTCCCGCAGGGATGCGCACCACGCAGATCCAGGATCCGTCGCTCTGCCATTCCTCCTGCTCGATGGCGGTGGCGGCGGCGATATCACCGTACGCCTTTGGCGCATAATCCGCCGGTATCCGGACGGCAAGGCGCATCTCCTCGAACCGGATCGGCAGGAGGGGGCGGAGCGCCCGGACCGTCTCCTTGACCTGTTCCTCGACATGCTTGAAGGGGTCGATGCTGACCCGCGCCTCCTCCATCGCCATATCGATCCGCTGCGGCGGGTGGGGGTGACCCGTCTGGGGATTGACCGCATTGCGGGCGATGAAATCGATGACCTTTCGCCGTTTCTCCTGCACCATCTCGCGCCGCTGTTCTGCAGTGAGCTGGATCTCTCCTTTCCGGATGATCCGGCGGGCGACCGGATCGAATTCAGCAGTACCGAAGACCTTCTGCAGGGCCTCTTCCGAGGACCTGTCTCCCCTGGAGGCGTTTTCGAAGATGAACAGGGCGGCAACCACCTCCTCGATATCGACCTCCTCGCCATGGCGGATGCGGGCCGCCCCCTCCGGGTCGACCAGCACCTCGAAGCGCTCTCCATGGCTTTCCAACCGCGCTACCACTGCCTGATCAAGCGGAATCATGGCCGGTCACTGCTCGATCTGCTCCACGAACGACTGGACCTCTTCCTTGCTCATCTTGCGGAACTGCCCGGTCTCCAGGGCGACCGCGCCGATCTCCACGTTGGCCACCTCGAACTTGCCTTCGGTGGCGGTGTGCAGCGACCGCAATCCGAGGAGGATCGCGTCCCGGAAGTCCATGTCTTCCCGGTATTCCTCCTCGAGAACCTTCATCACGGCCGGTCTGCCGCTGCCGATGGCGGTGGCACGGTACTCCAGGAGCGTGCCGCTGGGATCGGTCTCAAAGAGGTGGGCGGTGCCGTCGGAGACCCCGGCGATGAGCAGCGCGGTGCCGTAGGGCCGGGTTCCCCCGAACTGGGTGAGAGTCTGCATGTGGTCGCAGAGGCGCTTGGCGAGCGCCTCCACGTCGATCGGTTCATCGTAGCTGATCCGGTTGATCTGGCATTCCACCCGGGCCCGATCCACGAGCACCCGACCGTCGCCGACCAGACCGGAGGAGGCCACCCCGATATGATCATCGACCCGGTATATCTTCTCGATGGATGCGGATTCCAGCAGGCGTGACCCGACCCGCTTGTCCACGATGAGGACCACGCCCTCGGAACACTTGATACCGAGGGCTGTTGTTCCCCGTTTCACCGCTTCACGTGCATATTCTACCTGGTACAGGCGTCCATCAGGGCTGAAAACCGTGATGGCTCGATCATATCCCATCTGCATCTGTGGCTGCATTATCACTCCTCCAGATCGGTCGTGCTGAAAAACAACAATTCCTGATGTGTAATTCCCGTTGCTGACAAATCAACCTTTTGCCGGGAGGTGTACCGGGTCCGGTACTCCCGGCCGTCGAGGATGATCGGCTCTCCCTCCCCGACATGACACGGCGGGATCTTTGCGCGGAGTGTCGCGATGGTGCCGGAGGTGGACCGGGGGCGGATGGCAATGGGAACCCCCCCAGCCTCCGTCACCGTCGCACACGCGGTGGCAAGCTCCCGCTCGGTCCCCCGCCGGCATCGCACGATGACATGCCCCGCCTCTGCGGCGACGACCGCGGGGGACATACGGGCTGTGAGGATGTCCCCGTACAGGGCGGTGGCCGCGTCCTGGATGGCGGTGAAGATGGTCCTGGTCTCCAGGTCCATCCATGCCGGGTCGATCCGGGCGAGAATGTAGCGCCGACGCGGCCGGAGCGTGGGCGGGCGGGGTTTCATTCGACCACCTCCACCGGCCGGGGAGGATTGACCAGGGTCCCGACCGCCGTCATGGCGGAATCCACCTCCTCCCTCTCCATCCCGAAGAGGGAGGCGAGCTGGTGCCACTGTCGGGGCGAGCGGAGCTCCAGCACCGACATCGCCGAACTGGAGAGGGTCAGGGGGAACCCGAACCGCCGGTGGAGCCGGAGGATATCCGCGTACCGATCGAGCACCCGCTGCCGCCCGAGCCCACGGTACCTGATAATGGGCCGGATGGAGAGATCCACCGCCACCCCCCGCTCCGCCGCCGCCCGGCCGGTCACGTGATCGAATCCTCCCCGGGGGATCCGGTGCAATTCACAGAGAATATGAATTCCCGGCTGGGTTACCACCGCCCGGTTGAACCGGGCGTCCCTCGCCCGGACCATCACCAGGTCACCGGCACCGGACAGGCGCCGGACCTGGCGGAGCACCTCCCGGGGATTCTCTGCCCGCACCACGGCACCGCGAAGCACGGTGATGCCGCTCAGGTCGGCGGGCACGTCCCCCAGGGTCACCAGGCCGTCGAAGCCGAGCTCCCGCGCCTCGATCGCCATCCGTCGGGACGATGAATCCCCCTTCGGATAGGGACAGGTACAGGCGTCACAGCGGTCCATCGATCACGCCGGGTGAAAAAGAAAAAGGGGTGATTATTTTCCGCGGTTCCCGTGGGACCGGATGCTCGGCCTGGTCTTCTCTGTTCCAAACCCGCGTTTCCGCATACCGCGGCCCTTTCGACCGGCGCTCGTCTTGCCGCGCTCGGCCCGTCCGCGATGTGCGGTGCCGGTCAGCCAGGCATAGGCGGGATCCCGGCGGACAGAGGGATGATGGGGATCGACGAGGATGACCTCGTACCATTTCTGTCTGCCGTCCTCTCCCACCCAGTAGGAATTGAGCGCCTCCATGTTCGGGTACCGGCGGGACGCCCGCTCTTCGGCGATGCGCTGGATGCTCTTTCCCGGCGTGATGCGCCGCATGCCCATCCGGGCCGTCCTGCGGCCCCGGATATACCGTGGTTTTCGCCGACCGCCGCGGCGCACCCGCACACGGGCCACCACGATGCCCTGCTTGGCCTTGTATCCGAGCGCCCTGGCGCGGTCGATCCGGGTCGGGCGGGCGATGCGAACCACCGGGGGCTCGCGCCGCCATCGCTGCATGCGCTCCCAGAGCAGATCTCCCACGACCGTCCGGTCGGGAGAACGCCAGGCCTCACGCACATGCGCGTACATTGATTTTGCCATATCTGCTGTCACCTCAAGGTTCGGCGCGAGAAGCGCCACATTCCTATCACGGGACGGATCCCGTTGACCATCATTCTTCGACACCAGGGAAGATAAATCCGTTGCCGGCGGTGCCTATCCCTTGCGCTTCTCCCGGACCACGATCTCCTCGATCCTGGTGTGCGGGTACTGGCCCCGATCGTCCTTCTCCGCCGACTTGACCATGTCCCAGACCGTCAGGAGGGCGGCGGAGACCCCGGTGAGGGCTTCCATCTCCACCCCCGTCCTGCCGTGGGACGCCACCCGGACGGTGGCCTCGACCCCGTCGTCTTCCACCGCGAAATCGACGGTCACAGAGGAGATGGGAATGGCGTGGCAGAAGGGGATGAGTGCAGCGGTCTGCTTCACCGCCATGGTCCCTGCCACGCGGGCGGTGGCCAGGACATTGCCCTTCACCACCGTCCCCGACCGGATGGCGGCGATCGTCTCTGGCCGGAGCCGGATCCGTCCGCTTGCGACCGCCTCGCGGGAGACCTCCGCCTTGCCGGTGATGTCCACCATCCGCGCCCGTTCGTCCTCGATATGCGTAAATTTCGTCATCCGTTTTCACTCTCCCGAATCACCGATGCGATCTCTCTGGCCAGGTCGCTGGCGGTCATCCCGCACCCGAGCCTCTCGGCCGCCCGCTCGCCCGCCCGGCCGTTGATGTACGCCGCCACGCAGGCCGCCTCGAACGCCGGCAGGTGGCAGAACAGGGCGGCGGCTACCCCCGCAAGCACGTCCCCGGTGCCTCCCGTGGTCATCGCCGGAGTCCCCGTCGGGTTGAACCGGAGCCGGATCCCGTCAGAGATGATATCCACGGCGCCCTTCAGCAGGATGGTCCCGTCTCCGGCGGCGTCGTGCACCGCCCGGGCCCGTTTTGCGATCCCCGACGGCAGGGTGACCCCGGTGATCCGGGCGAACTCCCCGGCATGGGGAGTGTATATGGTCTCTTGCCCTGCCGGAAGGGGGAGGGCCAGGGCGTCTGCGTCGCAGACCAGGCGACGGCAGCGGGGAGCGAGCGCGGTGATCACCTCGTGGGCGTCCTGCCCGAGTCCCGGCCCAACGACCACTGCATCCGCCCGCCCCGCGAGCTCGATCAGGCGGGGAAGGTGCTCCGGTCCGATCCGCTCACCGGGGAGATGCTCGGTGATCAGGTCCGGCTGATAGAGCGGCACCGGGGTGGCCACGCGGACCAGATCGGCCCCTGCCCGCAGCGCCCCCCGGGCGGCGAGGTAGGGGGCGCCCTGGTAGGGTCCGCCGCCGACCACCAGCACCTCCCCTCCGTCCCCCTTGTGGGCGCCGGGGGCACGGCGGGGACGGAGGAGCAGGTCGCCGGGCCCGCAGACCACCTCCGCGGCCACCGGGATCCCGATCTCCGCCACCACGGCCCCGTCGGTCTTGGGCCGGTGGAATGCACAGACCCGGTCTGCACGCACCCCGGGAGTGGGCACATCCGCCGCGATGACCGTGGCGGAGGTGCCAGCGACCATCGCGGCCATGGAGCGAAGCGGCTCCCGAAGCTCGCCATGCGCCCCGATCCCGAGCATCGCATCCACGATCACATCCGCAGTCTCGAAGAGAGGCGCATGGTCCCGCACATCCGCCGCGCAGACCACCGGATGGACCGCGACGGCACAGTGGCGAAGCGCCGAGCGCTGCATCTCCAGCTCCGGAGTCACCGGTCCGGAATCGTCCATGATCACCGTCGTCTCCATCCCGTGCTGGAGATGCCGGGCGGCGGCAAGGCCGTCACCCCCGTTGTTGCCCCGGCCGCAGAGGATCACCACATGGCCGGGCTCCTCCTCCCGCACGAGACGGGCGAGGGCACCGCCCGCGGCCTCCATCAGCTGCACCGGAGTCACGCCGAACGCCGCCGCATTCCGGTCGATCGCTCGCATCCGGGCCGCATCGATCACCCCGGTCTCACGCCATTCGCGCATATCCACATCGTCCCACACCGGGCACACCATTCATCACTATGCAGGTTCCCACTATTAGGTGGATGGGTCTTGCTGCCGCGGCAAAACAGGCCGCCGATACCATATGCGCCGCCGACGCGGTCACCCTGGTCTCGCATATCGATGCCGACGGCATCGCCAGCGAGGGTGTGCTCGCCACCGCGCTCGCCCGGGAGGGGATCCCGGTGGAGACCATCTTTGTCCGGCAGCTCGAGCCCCTGGCCATGCGGCGCATCCCTCCGGATGCCCCGCTCACCGTCTTTTCGGACCTGGGCGCGGGCCAGCAGAACCTCATCGAGGAGCACGGTCTTTCTGCCGATCGGGTGCTGATCGTGGACCATCACGTCGCCCAGCCCTGCGACACCGATTACCCGATGGTCAACTGCCTCGACCACGGCCACCAGAAACTGAGCGCAGCAGGCGTCTGTTACTTCATCGCCCGCGAGATCAGCCGGGAGAACAGCGACCTCTCTCCCTATGCGGTGGTGGGGAACGTCGGGGATATGATGGCCCGCGAAACCTGCGGGCTGGTGGGTCCGGCCCGGGAGATCGCCCGCGAGGGTGAACAGGCAGGCGCAATCGAGATCCGGACCCATGACCTGAACGCCTACGGCACCTCCACCCGCCCCCTCCACCTGTGCCTCGCCTACTGCAACGATCCGCTGATACCGGGGATCAGCAACCAGCGCCACCGGGCCGCCGATCTCCTCCGGCGCCTCGGGATCACCCCGAAGACCCGGGAGGGCCGGTGGCGGGTCTGGGAGGAACTGGATCGGGACGAGCGGCGCGCCATCGCAAGCGCCCTCGTGGAGCAGCTGGTCGCCCATGGAGAGGACCCCGGCCGGCTGTTTGCCGAGACCTACCTCTTTTGCGCAGAAGCGCCCCGCTCCCCCCTCCGGAACGCTTCGGAGTTCGCCACCGTCCTGAACGCCTGCGGCCGGTGGGCGCGGCCCGGGGTGGGAGGCGCACTCTGCCGGGGAGACCGCGGAGGCGCCTACCGGGAGGCCGAATACATGCTCCGCCACCACCGCACCATCATCCGGGAACTGCTGCAGTACATCATCGACACCGGGGTGGAGGAGCGTCCGCACTTCCAGTACATTCACGTGGGCACGCGATTCCCCGACACCATCGTGGGGATCGGGGCCGGGATGGCGCTTCCCAAGCTGGACTACGACCGGCCGATCCTGATCATGGCGATCCTCCCCGACGACCCCGAGATCACCAAGGTCTCCATGCGGACGGTGGAACGGGTGGTGAGCCGGGGAGTCGACCTCCAGCAGGCCCTGATGACCGCCGCCGGGGAGGTCGGCGGGGCGGGAGGAGGTCACCCCATCGCGGCGGGTGCCTTCATCCCCCGATCCGCAGAGGAGGAGTTCATTGACCATGTCGAACGAGCACTCGCAGACCAGATGGCTGGAGCAGGTCCGGACGATCGCTGATTTCCAGTTCGGCCGTGGGGCGGGCGCCGGTATCTTCAGCGACGACTGTGCGTGCACCCGGTCCCGGACGGGCCGGGTCCGCCACGTCACCCTGGACGGGCGGCACCTGGCCACGGTCCGGGCCCAGGACGGGCGCCTGACCCTGAGCATGGAGGCCGCCCGCCGGCTCCGGGAGGCGCTTTCCCCCCCGGCCTACCGGGTGGTGGTCCAGGAGGAGGTCGCCCCCTTCGTATCCGCCGGAAAGAACGCCTTCGCCAAACACGTGCTCGATGCCGATCCAGCCATCCGGGCGGGAGACGAGGTGCTGGTGGTGGGGCCCGGCGACGTCCTCTACGCCACCGGCGCCGCCGTGTTCAGCGGTCGGGAGATGCTGGCATTTAATATCGGACCCGCGGTAAAGGTACGGCAGGGATGTGATCAGTGATGTTTCCGGGAAATGTCAACCCCCGCAAGATGAAACAGATGATGAAGAAGATGGGCATGGAGATGGAGACCATCGACGATGCCCGCCGGGTCATCATCGAGACGCCCCGGGGAAACTACGTCTTCGATGCGCCCGAGATCGCCATTATGAAGATGCAGGGAAGCTCCACCTACCAGATCACCGGCGAACCCGCCTTCGAGGAAGCAGCCGTCGAGGTGCCGGAGGACGACGTGACCCTGGTGGCCGACCAGACGCAGGTGGACAGGGACGAGGCCCGGCGCGCCCTCGAAGCGTGCCGGGGCGATATCGCCGAAGCGATCGTGATGCTCTCCGAGCATGACCGTCAGGACGGGTGACCGGGTTCTCCTCGACGGCGAGGAGCGGCAGTACTTCGTGCGGGCGGGAGAGGGGACCTTCTCCACCGATCACGGTATCATCGATCTCTCCGGACTCGTGGGACTCGAACCGGGAGCGGTGATCCGGACCCACCTCGACCGGGAGTACCGGGTCAGGATACCCCGTGCCCCGGACTTCTTCTCCCGGGCCCGGCGCACCGGCGCCCCCATGCTCCCCAAGGACATCGGGATGGTCATCGCCGCCACCGGCATGATGCGGGACGACGTGGTGGTGGACGCGGGCACCGGCTCCGGGATCGCCGCCATCTATTTCGGTGGGATCGCCGGGGAGGTGCGGACCTATGAATCCCGCCCGGAGTTCGCCCGCATCGCGGAGGCCACCATTCGGGATGCCCGGCTGGAGAACGTGACGGTGACGGCGGCGGATGTGCTCACCGCGACGGGGCCCTGCGACATCGTGCACCTCGACCTGGAGGTGACCCCCGCCCATCTCCGCCACGCCCACGAGATCCTGGTCACCGGCGGGTATCTGGCCTGCTACTCACCGTTCCTGGAGCAGATGTTTTCAGTTCTGGACACGGGAGAGGAGCTCTTTTCTGACCTGGAAGTACATGAATGCCTGGAGCGGGTCCTGGTCCGGTCCCGAAGGGGGACCCGGCCCTCCACCCGGGTCTGTCACACCGGGTACATCGCGGTGGGGAGGAAGTGAGATGAGACATATCATATCCATCCGGGACTTTTCCCGCGAGGAGATCGACGATATCCTGGATCGGGCCGCTCAAGTGGCCCGGGGCGAATTTGCATCCGATATACTGGCCGATTCGGTGCTCGCCCTCCTCTTCTTCGAGCCGAGCACCCGGACGCGCATGTCGTTCGATGCGGCCATCACCCGGCTGGGGGGGAGGTCCATCCACATGAGCAGCGTGGAGGCGAGCTCGATCGCCAAGGGGGAGACGCTCGCCGACACGGTGCGGGTGGTCAGCGGGTACGCCGATGCGATCGTGCTGCGCCATCCGAAGGAGGGGGCGGCCCGGCTCGCCTCCGAGTTCGCCTCGGTGCCGGTCATCAATGCCGGTGACGGAGCCGGCCAGCACCCGTCCCAGACCCTCCTCGACCTCTTCACCATCCGACAGTCCATGGAGATCGACGGGGCCTCGGTGGGACTCCTCGGTGACCTGCGCTACGGAAGAACCGCCCATTCGCTCGCCACCGCCCTCTCCCTGTACGGCACCACGCTCCACATGATCGCTCCCGAGGGGCTGGATCTCCCCGAGTCGATCCGCACCGATCTCGAGGACCGGGGGGCGGAGGTGGTGGAACACACCGATCTGGGCGAGGCGATCAACGACCTGGATGTCCTGTACGTGACCCGCATCCAGCGGGAACGGTTCCCGGACACCTCCTCCTACTACCGGGTGGCGTTCAGCTACCGGGTCACCCCCGCCCTGCTCTCCGGGGTGCGGGATCGGTTCATCATCCTCCACCCCCTCCCCCGGGCAGGTGAGATCGATCCCGCGGTGGACTCCCTCCCCTGCGCCCGGTACTTCGAACAGGCCAGAAACGGGGTCCCGGTCCGCATGGCGCTTCTCCAGAAGGTGATGCCATGAAGACGTCGATCGCCGAGCAGGGGCTCCTGATCAGCCCCATCCGCAACGGCACGGTCATCGACCACATCACCGCCGGCGAGGCCCTCAACGTCCTCAAGATCCTGGGCATCACCGGATCGACCGGGGAGTGCCTGTCCATCGCCACCAATGTGGCAAGCGGGAAGATGGAGCGAAAAGACATCGTCAAGATCGAGAACCGGGAACTTGTGAAGGAGGAGGTCGACCGCATCGCCCTCATCGCCCCCCGGGCCGGAATCAACATCATCCGCGACTTCGAGGTGGTGGAGAAGAAGGGGGTGAAGATCCCCGACCGGCTGGAGGGGGTGGTCCGATGCCCGAACCCGGGGTGCATCACCAACACCAGCGAACCGGTGAAATCTGTTTTTTACGTCGTCCCCCAGGGGATCCGGTGCCGGTACTGTGACTGGCTGATCTCCAGCGATATCGCCGATTACATCATCTGAGGAGACGGCCGTCCCGGTCGATCTCCCCCCGCTCGATGCGGGTGCTCGAGATCCAGCGTCCGTCCTCGGCGAGCACGCAGGAGACGGTGTAAATATCCACCTTGGGCAGGTCGTTCTCCCGCCGGATCCGGTTGATCTCCGCAGCGGTGGACATGGTCTCCTCGCTCACCACCAGGGCATCGAACGACGCGGTGGTCGCGGAGCCGAACGGATCATCCAGCGGCTCGATCTCCCATCCGGTATCGAAGCCTTCGTCCCGGATGAACGCCTCGAGATGCTCTTTTCGCTGTGGGTAGGAATGTATCGGGTGGCTCTTTCGCCCGGCGAACCGATCGGTGGTCAGGCCGATGGTGACATGACCGTCAGGCCCTGCGAGGCTGAATGAACGTCTCAGGAGCTTCTCATGGCCCGCATGGAGAGGATCGAAGGTTCCACCAACCATAATGTTCATTGACCACTGCATTGACATGTCTATAGTATTATGACTATTGCTCGATCTCATCCGCCGGACCTGTTCATCGCCGACGGGGCCACCGTGGTGGGGGACGTGGAGTTCGCTCCGGGGGTGAATGTCTGGTTCGGTGCGGTGATCCGCGCAGACCGGGACCGGATCCGGATCGGGGACGGATCCAATATCCAGGACAATGCGGTCATCCACACCAGTGCCGGCCACCCGGTCTCCATCGGCGCAGGGTGTTCGGTGGGCCACGGCGCCATCCTGCACGGCTGCACGATCGCAGACGACGTGCTCGTGGGCATGGGGGCCATCGTGATGAACGGAGCGGTGGTGGGCACCGAAACCCTGATCGGGGCCGGCGCACTGGTCACCGGCGGATCCGAGATTCCGCCCGGATCGGTCGTCCTCGGCGTGCCGGGCAGGGTGGTCCGGGAGGCGACGCCCGGGGAACGGGCCTCCATCCGGACGAACGCGGAATCGTACCGGGACCTGGCGGGGAGGTACCGGCATGCCTGACGCGGTGGTCATCGGCGGCGGGGTGGCCGGGATCCAGGCGGCCCTCGACCTGGCGGGACACGGGGTCCACGTCCACCTGGTGGAGCGGGAACCCACCATCGGGGGGCATATGGCCCAGCTGGACAAGACGTTTCCCACCAACGACTGCTCCATGTGCATCCTCAGTCCCAAGATGGTGGACGTGGCCCGCCACCCATCCATCACCATCCACACCTGTGCGGATGTGGAATCGATCGAGGGCGAGGCGGGTGCGTTCACGGTCACCGTGCGGCTCCATCCCCGCTATGTGGACCCGGACCGCTGCACCGGGTGCGGGGACTGCGCCCGGGTCTGCCCGGTGGAGGTGTACAACCGGTTCGATGCGGGGATCGGGGTCCGCCCGGCCATATACAAGCCCCATCCCCAGGCGATACCGGATGTCTCCATCCGGGACGCCGAGCACTGTATCGACTGCGGCCTGTGTTACGATATCTGCGGCCGGGACGCGGTCCTCCGGGACGATGAGGATGCCGAGCGGACCATCGATATCGCCGCCGCCTCCGTGGTGGTGGCCACCGGATACGGGACGTTCGATGCCCGAAAGAAGACCCAGTACCGGTACCTCGTCCACCCGGACGTGATCACCAGCCTTGAGTTCGAGCGGATGATCAATGCGAGCGGGCCGACCATGGGTGCGGTGCGCCGGTTCTCCGACGGCACCACCCCGTCCCATATCGTCTTCGTCCAGTGCGTGGGGTCCCGGGACCAGACGGTGGATCGTCCCTACTGCTCGGGGGTCTGCTGCATGGCGGCGATCAAGAACGCGGTCCTGATAAAGGAGAAATATCCCGACACTGCGGTCACCATCTGCTATATCGATATCCGGGCCTATGGAAAGGGTTACGAGGAGTACTACGAGCGGGCCCAGCGCCTCGGTGTCCGGTTCCTCCGGGGGATGCCGGGGGAGGTGATCGCCGCCGACGGAGCCGTCCAGCTCCAGGTGGAAGACAGCGAGACCGGCGAGGTGGAGCTCCTCGAGGCCGGGCTGGTGGTCCTCTCGGTGGGAATGGAGCCTGCCGCCGGTACTGATGAGCTGGCCGGACGCCTGGGGATCGTCCGGGAGGAGAACGGCTTTTTCCAGCCCGCCGACCAGAAGATGGCACCGGTCCGGACCATCCGGGAGGGAATCTACGTGGCCGGGACCGCCACCGCCCCGAGGGACATCCCCGACTGCGTGGCGATGGGGCAGGCCGCAGCCCAGCGGGCCTGGGTGGACTGCCTGAAAGGGCCGTGACCATGGAGAGCCGGGAGACACTGTGGTGGGAGGATGGGGCGGTCTGCCTCATCGACCAGACCCGGCTGCCCGGTGACCTGGCCATCGTCCGGTGCGAGTCCGTGGACCGGCTCGCCGCCGCCATCCGCCGCCTGGAAGTGCGGGGAGCACCGGCACTCGGGGTGGCCGGGGCCTATGGGATCGCGCTCGCCGCGGCCATCGCCCCCTGCGAGCAGGTCATGTCCCGGGTGGAGGACGCGGCCGGCATGCTCCGCTCCACCCGACCCACCGCGGTCAACCTGGGGTGGGGGATCGACCGGGTGCTCGACGCGATCCGCCGCTCGCCAAACCCGGACGCCGCCCGCACCCGTGCCCTGGAAGAGGCGCACGCGATCGCCGCCGGGGACCGGGAGACCTGCCGGCGGATCGGTGCCCACGGCGCTTCGCTGATGCCCGAAGACGGTGTGGTCCTCACCCACTGCAATGCCGGGGCGCTCGCCTGCGTCGCGTGGGGAACGGCGCTCGGGGTGATCCGGTCGGCGGTGGAGGAAGGCCGATCGGTCCGGGTGGTCGCCTGCGAGACCCGTCCGCTCCACCAGGGATCCCGGCTCACTGCGTGGGAACTCTCCCGGGACGGTATTCCGGTCACGGTGATCACCGACTCCACCGCGGCGTACCTGATGCAGCGGGGAGAGATCGACTGCGTGGTGGTGGGAGCCGACCGGATCACCGCAGACGCGGTCTTCAACAAGATCGGCACCTACATGCACGCGGTCTGTGCCTGCCACCACCGCATCCCCTTCTACGTGGCGGCACCCCGATCCACCTTCGATCCGGACCGGACCGCCGATGAGGTGGAGATAGAGCAACGGGATCGGGACGAGATCGCCCGGTGCGGCGACCGGATGCTCGCGCCGCCGGATGTCCCGGTGAAAAATCCTGCCTTCGATGCGACCCCCCTCTCGCTGGTGACCGCGATCATCACCGAGGACGGGGTGATCCGGCCACCGTACACCCCGGCCTCACTCGCCATGAAGGGTATATCGGGCCCCACGCCCCACGTATAGTGACCAGCACAATGCTCTTTGATTCACCCCTCTGGAACCAGGTCACCTCGATCATCGGCGAGATCACCGTCCTGCTGTTCATCGCCGCGGTGGTGGCGGCCATCATCCTTGCCTTCATCGCCTACTGGTCCATCCGCCAGGGAACGCTCCACTTCCCGCGGTTGATGAAATCGGGGATGGTCATGCTCGAAGGCCTGATGAAGGCGTTCTGCCGGCTGCTCGGCCTCGACGATACCGAGATCGCCTCGTTCTTCATCCAGATTCACAACGCGATGAATGTCCGCGAATACGAACAGGTGCCCATCGAGAGACGGGCGGTGTTCCTTCCCCAGTGCCTGCGGTCCGCACAGTGCCCCGCGGATCTCACTCCCGAAGGGCTCTGGTGCAAGAACTGCGGGAGGTGCCCGGTGGGCGAGGCAGTGGAGACCATGTGCCGGGCCGGGTGCCTGGTCTTCATCGTGCCCGGATCCACCGTGATCAAGCGGATGGTCCGGAAATACTCCCCGCAGGCGATCATCGGGGTCGGCTGCCTGGCGGAGGTAAAGGAAGGGCTGGAGATGACGGACCGGGTGGGGCTCGTGGGAATGGGGGTGGTCACCCTCCGGGACGGGTGCGTGGAGACAGCAGTCGACTGGCACGAAGTATTCGATGTGGTCTTCAGGGGGTGTCCGGACGCGTCAGGTACCGTGCACCTTGACGTTCCGGCCGATTAACCGGTCGCTCGCGACTTTTCCGTAGACATAGATGGTCTGGTCGCTGTGGACGTCGCCCGCCTGGACTCCATCCCGGAGGATGATGTCGCCCCCGGCACGGATCGCACGGATGCGGGCATGATCGCAGACGGTGACCCCCGCGGCGGCAGTGAGCGTGCCCTTGATCCGTACATGGTCGCCGATGACGGCCCGGTCGCATTCCACGTCGTTTCCCACCGTGGAGCCGGGGCCCATCTCCAGCCGCCCGCCCACCACCAGGCGGCCCCAGATATGCGTCTCCGGGGGGAGGATCAGGTTCCCGTCGATCCTGACGTTCCCGTCGAAGAATGACCCGGGTGGTGCGATATAGGTGTCGCCGTACTGCACGATCTTCATTCTTTCCCGCACAGACTATCTCCCACCGGTCTATTAAGCATTTATCATTTTTCTCCTGTCATACAACCGCTGCAACGGCGAATACCAGCAGAGCGACGAACATCCCGCCCTTGAGGATATCGGTGGCCCTGCTGTGGCGGACGCACGCCGGCGAGGTGCAGCGGATCGCCCGGAGTGCGGCCGCGAGGATGATCAGGTCGGCGACGACGATCCCGGCGAGGTACACGGGACCCCACCATGATCCCACGGGCGCGAGACTCGCCGCCACCGCACCGGCCGCACAGATCGCCGCGACCACCGTCGTCCACCGGACACCGATCACCATCGGAAGCGTGCGGGCCCCTCCTGCGGTGTCGCCCTCCACGTCCTCGGCATCCTTCAGCAGCTCCCGGGAGAGCATGGCGAGGAATGTGATACCGATGAGGGGCAGGGTCTGGACGATCCCGTCCAGTCCGGCGAACGCACCCCCGAAGAGGAAGATGCTCGCCGACAGGTAGGCGATGGCCGCGTTTCCGAGAAGCGGGGTCCGCTTGATCCGGGCGGCGTACAGGACGAGCAGGCACGAGTTCGCCACCGCGATGACCATGCAGTAGACATTGGTCCAGAAGGAGAGGACGATCCCCGCGGCGAACAGGAGAACGGCAAAACCGGCAGCCTCCCCCGGAACCACCCGCCCGGAGGGGATGGGACGATCCGGCCGGTTGACCCGGTCGATCTCCCGGTCGAAGTAGTCGTTGATGGTGTTTCCGGCACCGGTGACCAGCACCACCACCAGCGCGGGGATCCACACCGCCGGCTGAATCGTTCCGGTGGCGATGAGGTAGGCAAGGACGACGGAGCCGCCGGATACGAGTGCATTGACCGGCCGCACAATCCGCAGAAGACCACCGGGCCGCATATCGCTCCCATATCTGTCGGGAGGATACAAGAAAGGGACGCCCAAAAACGAACGACTGAGAAACGGGCTTGGGGGGATTTGAACCCCCGACCATCAGCTTAGGAGGCTGACGCCCTATCCGGACTAGGCCACAAGCCCATGCGTGCCGCACCGCGGCTTTATAAAGTCTCACCGGGAAGGTATAAGATTATCTCACCCCTACCCGTAGGCAATGGCGGCGATCCGGGTCTGTGAGGGGACGACATCGATCGCTGTCCCGGTGCCGGATGATGGTGGGGCCGGGTCGGTCTTTTACAATCCGCGGATGGAGATCAACCGGGACGCGACGGTCCTGTTCGTCTCCTGCACCGGCCCGTCGGATTACCTCGATGCCATGGGAGCCAGTGGCATCCGCGGTATCCGCATCGCTTCAGAATGCGGTCTCCCGGTGACCATCAACGACCGGAGCAGGAACGCGGCCGCCCTCATCCGGAAGAACGCAGCCGATGCCGGGGTGGAGGTCGACGTCACCTGCATGGATGCAAACGCGCTCGCCAGCGCCCGGCGGTTCGATGCCGTGGACCTGGACCCGTTCGGCTCCCCTGCACCCTTCATCGACTCTGGGATCCGGTCGGCCCGCCGGTTCCTGTACGTGACCGCCACGGATACCGCCCCCCTCTGCGGTGCCCACCTGCCCGCGGGGATGCGCCGGTACTTCGCCCGGCCCCGCAACACCGAGTACCACGGCGAGGTCGGGCTCCGGGTGCTCCTGGGGTTCATCGCCCGGGAGACGGTCAAGTACGACCGGGGGCTGGAACCGCTCTTCTGCTTCACCCGGGAGCACTTTGTCCGTGCCCATCTGCGCCTCACCTCCGGTGCCGCCGCCGCGGACCGCACTCTGGACCACATCGGGTACATCCACCAGTGCCCGGTCTGCCCCTTCCGCATGGAGGAGGGGGGACTCCTCCCCGACACCCACACCTGCCCGGACTGTGACACCACGCTCATTCCGGTGGGTCCGCTCTGGCTCGGCGCGGTGAACGATCCGGCCCTGCTCGTCCAAATGGCGGCCCGCCTCCCCGGGATGGACCTGGGGACACACCGCCCCCTCGCCCGGCTCCTCGACCTGCTCGGCGGGGAACTGCCCACCGCGAGCCACTATGACTACCACGTCCTCGCAAAACGTCTCGGGGTCTCCCCCGTAAAGATCGACGACCTGATCGCCTCGCTCCTGAAGGAAGGATATGATGCGGGCCGCGTCCATTACTCGGGGACCGGGCTCAAAACAGACGCTCCGCTCGACATTCTCTGCGGGCTGGTCAGGCGCGAGTCACCACGGTGAGGATATCCCCGTCCCTGAGCTGGTGGGTGATCCCCACCCGCTGCGAGTCATGCTTGACCGAGTCGCCCCACACCCGGGCGTACCGGAACTTGTCCACGAAGTCCCGGTGGAGTTTCTGGCAGACATCCTCCACGGTGGCGGGATCCCGGATGATCAGGGGTTCGTCCAGGTCCGCCGGGCCCCGGAAGGGCTTCAGGTAGACCCGCATGAACCCCAGGTGGTCGAAGACGGCGTCCTTGAGGTGCTCGATGTTGATGCCGCTCTGCGCCGAGACCATCAGGGGCGGGGTGCCGAACCGCCGGGTGATGCCTTCCTCGAGTCTCCGCCGGGTCTCGTCGTCGACCAGATCCACCTTGTTGACCGCGATGAACGCGGGCACGTACCGACGGTTGCCCACGATCGCGTCGATGACATCGTCCTGGGTCACCGCACCCCGGATGAGCACATCGGCGTTGACGATGCGGTACTCGTTCAGGATCGCCCGCAGTTCCTCGAGATCGATTCCGCACTCCCCAACGCTGTTCAGGCGGACGCCTCCCTGCGAGGTCTTCTTGATGGTGATGTCCGGCGAGGTGCGGTTGATGCGGATCCCCGCATCCTCGAGTTCCCGCATCAGGACGTCCAGGTGATCCGCATTGAAGACATCGGCGAGCACGATGATCAGGTCGGCGCCCCGCACCACCGAGATGACCTCCTTTCCCCGGCCCTTGCCCATGGCGGCGCCGGCGATGAGCCCGGGGATGTCCAGGATCTGGATCTTCGCGCCCCGGTGCTCCATCACCCCCGGCACCACGCTGACTGTGGTGAAGGCGTAGTGGGCGATCTCGGATTCGGCGTCGGTGAGGCTGTTGAGGAGCGTGCTCTTCCCCACCGAGGGGAACCCGACCAGCACCACCGTCCCGTCGCCGGACTTGCGGACGGAGTACCCATCGCCCCCGCCGCTGGAGGCGATGGCCCGGGAGACCGCGTCGTCCTTCATGCGGGCGAGCTTGGACTTCAGTCTCCCGATGTGCTGGGACGTCGCCTTGTTGTACTTGGTGGTGCGGATCTCCTCTTCGATCTCGCGAATCTGGTCTTCGATACTCGCCATCGCTGCCTGTATATATCAGTGCCTGACCTACTTATGCCTGACTCCCGGCAGAAATCGCCCTCTTCTGGCGGCCGGTTGCGGAAACGGTCCCTGTTCCCTGCCGGGGACAGACGGGTAGGTTTATGTCTGCGTCCTGCATATTCTATTGGGCACAATGCATGCTGCCATAGTGTAGTCCGGCCAATCATGCAGGACTCTCACTCCTGCGACTGGGGTTCGAATCCCCATGGCAGCA
>JBNGCZ010000011.1:0-49134 GCA_049974905.1 Methanomicrobiales archaeon | reverse complement strand
GTAATGGTCCACTCCCGCCTGCTGAAGCGCGTCATGCACCATCACCTGGTTCAAAAACCACGTGATCAGGTTCATCATGCCGGCCTGGTCGTCGGAACGACGATCATCGATGAACGCACAGGAGTTCATAACCCTGGTCTTCCTTTGTCCAATTCGGGTTGGATTCAGGGTCACGTCACCTTTTTACAGAACTTTCGTTACGTTACCCTGGTCAGTGGTCATGCCCTCGCCGAAGAGCCGATCCACGGCAACATCCGAGAAGAAGTCGGGATACAGGTACAACCGGCGCTCGACAAAACCGAGGCCGTTCAGCACCATGGCCTTGACCAGCTGGCCGTGGCTGAGGTGGTGTGAGGATGAAAGAGCATGTACGGCAGGTTCTGTTGCCAGTTAACGCTCTTCCTCTTCCTCTTCCTCTTCTTCTTCCTCCTCCCTCAACACCAGGTGTGAGTTGATCACAAGCGACCCCGGCACCGGGCCTCTCCCTGGCGGCCATGGCGGTGATCGCCTGCATCACCCACCACCGTATACGGGACCGGAGCCGGGAGCCGCTCCCGATAACAGGTCCGTTCACGGGAGATACCCGTCCATGTACCGGAGGAACCGCTCCACCGTGTCGGGCGAATACGGCCCCTCTTCGACCGCGGTGGTCAGCGTCAGGCGGTCCCGGTAGGTGGCGGCGATCGCCAGGAACCCGTACGGCCAGCAGACACAGGGGATGAACCGGACGTCCCGGAGCGAGAGCGGGATCCCGTCACGACCGGGGACGGGGAGGAGGGCGGCCTCGTCGATTACCCCGAGGTTGGAGAAGACCGGGTTCTTCTGGCCGGAGGTGTGGTACCGCTCGATCATCCCGTCGAAGAACGCCTCCACCGCGGGCATCCCCCGGGAGAGCAGGTCCTCGTAGAAGGAGATGCAGTCCCGCCAGAATGCGCCCGCCTTGCACCGGGTGGTGACCGCGGTGATCTCCCCGATGATATCGGCGAGACCGGCGCCGTCGGGGACCTCGAGGGTGAGCTCGAAGGCGATGGAGAGGTTCATCGGCGGGCAGGCCGCCGGGTCCGGGAGCGCCCGGCGCATATCCGCGGAGGTGAGGATGCCGCGGGGGGCGTTTCGGTCTGAGGGATCGTCGCGGATGCGCAGGAGAGCGAGGAAGAACGCCCCGATGAGGACGTCGTTCACCGTGGCCCCGTGCTCCTTCGCCCACGCCCGGATGCGGGCCAGCCGGTCCGGGGCGAGCGTCCGGGAGAGGATCCGTGGTGCGCCCCGACCGGTCCGCTCCACCGGGAAGCGCCAGCGGTCCACGAACGGGGCAGCGTCGCCACCGGACGGGCCATCGTCGCATGCGGGCACCGGGATGCGGTCCGTGCTCCGGTCGTAGGCGCCGGTGGATGGAGGGGTGTGGCAGGGATTGGCGAGGATGCCCCGGTAGCAGGCGAGGAGATCCCGGGCAAGGGTGGCGAGCCCGGCGGCGTCACAGAACCCGTGGTGGATGGTGAGGGTGAGGGTGTCTCCGTCAGCGTTCCGAGAGAGTCGGACCCGCACCTGGGGGGCGGTGCGCACATCGAGCGGGGGCGGGTGATCGGCGAGGGGGTCCCGGCCGGACCGGTCGATGAAAAATGCCTGTTCCCGTGCATCTGCCGGGATCTCCTCCCAGACCGGACGGCCGTCCACCACCCGGAACCGGGACGACAGATAGGGGTTGGCGGCGATCAGGCGCTCTGTGGCCGTCTCCAGGGCGTCCTCGTCGAGGCGGCCGTCGAACGAGAGGACCAGGTGGATCGACGGGTCATAGATGCGCTCGAAGAAGACATTGAAGACGTCGAAGGCAGGGGCGGGGTGCCGGCGCATGGTACAGGTGTGTGCGTCCATGGGTCATGGTTCTTTAGAGGATCCTCCCGGAACTGGGGGGGCGGCGGGATACCTCACTCCGTCCGGGCCCATCCCCGGGCATGGGTGAGGATGTGGCGGATCTCGGGGATGATGATCTCCTCCACGCCCAGGCGGACCGCCTTCTCCGACCCCGGGATGCAGAAGACCGCCGAACCGGCGAAGAGGCCCCCGACGGCGCGGGAGAGGATGCTCGCCGTGCCGATCTCTGCGGCACTCTTTGCGCGGAAGAGCTCCCCGAACCCGTCGATGGTCCGGTCGAGGAGGGGAGCGACCGCCTCGATGGTGCGGTCGTCCGGGGTGAGGCCCGTCCCCCCGGTGATTACGATGCAGTTTGCCGCACGCGAGGCCTCCACCAGGGCGTGCCTGATGGCGGGGACAGCATCCGGGACGACCCCGTACCAGGTCACCGCGATCCCCGCACCCTCGAAGAGCGCCGATGCCCGGGATCCCCCCGCGTCGGTCTCCGGTGTTCGGGAGGACGAGACCGTCACCACCGCTGCTGAAATGCTGACATCCGATACATGAGAGGGATCCATACAGGAGAGTGTTTTTCCGGCATGATCAAGATGTTGATCCCCGGACCCGGCGAGGAGATGGGGTGACTGGGGGGACCCCTTTGTTTCCACTGGAACCATTTGCAGGATGTCCGGGAGCATGATCGGCGATCGCCCGGAGATGATGGAGCGATCACTCTGCTGGTGCATTTCAGAGAATATATATACTCATGAGAGATACCAATACAACAATCTCTTTTCAGGTCACAGATGCACACAGCAGTGCCTCTCTTTCCCGATTCCGTTCCACAGGAAACAGAGGGGTCCCCCTCCCCCATCCCATCACCCCATCCAGGAGGTGTGTGTGCAGGCCCCGGTCTCCCCCGGAAGGGTGTGATCCCGGGCGTATTCGGATGACGGGATCTCCAGTGGAAACAAAGGGGTTCAGGTACCAAAACGATCCCCTTATCGCTCTCCCCAACAGATGATCACCCTCTCCACAGGAAGCGGGTGGTCTCCGGATGGAAAATGACAAAGAAAACTCGATGGGGCTCTTCAAGAAATATCTCACCAACAAACGAATATTCAAGAATCGTGAAGTTCTCCGCCACAGTTACCGCCCGCAGGTCCTCCCCCACCGGCAGCCCCAGATCGATTCGGTCGCCTCCATCCTCGCCCCCGCCCTCAGCAACGAGACCCCCTCAAATATCCTCATCTACGGAAAGACCGGCACCGGGAAGACGGCGAGTGCACGGTACGTGGGGGCGGAACTCGAGAACGCGAGCGGCCTGACCGACACCCGGATCCGGGTGGCGCACATCAACTGCGAGGTGATCGACACCCAATACCGGGTCCTCGCCCAGATCGCCACCTGCCTGGAGAACCCCGACGACCTGTCCAGCAACTCGGGACGCACCCACATCCCCATGACCGGGTGGCCCACCGACCAGGTGTATGCGGAGCTCAAAAACCAGCTGGAGGGGTACGGCGGGGTGATGATCATCATCCTCGACGAGATCGACAAGCTGGTCAAGAAGAGCGGTGACGAGACCCTCTACAATCTCACCCGGATCAACAGCGATCTCACCCGCGCCAAGGTGAGCGTGATCGGGATCTCCAACGACCTGCGCTTCACCGACTTCCTGGACCCCCGGGTCCTCTCCTCACTCTCCGAAGAGGAGATCGTCTTCCCGCCCTACAACGCGCCCCAGCTCTGCGATATCCTCTACCAGCGGGCCGAGATCGCGTTCTCTGCGGGGATACTCGAAGAGGGGGTGATCCCCCTCTGTGCCGCGCTCGCCGCCCAGGAGCATGGCGATGCCCGCCGGGCACTCGATCTGCTGCGCGTCTCGGGCGAGATATCCGACCGGGAAGAGGCCCCCAAAGTCACCGAGGAACATGTCCGCATGGCGCAGGAGAAGATCGAGACCGACAGCATGGTGGAGTGCATATCCACGCTTCCCACCCAGAGCAAGGCGGTCCTCTATGCGATGCTCCTCCTGGAGAAGCTCGGCACCAGGATCTTCTCGTCCGGGGAGGTAACCCTGGTGTACCGGGAGATCGCCCGCGCCATCGACCTGGACGTGCTCACTCACCGGCGCATCACCGATCTGGTCTCCGAGCTCGCCATGCTCGGGGTCATCAACAGCCGCGTGGTGAGCAGGGGACGGTATGGCCGTACCCGGGAGATGTGGTTCGATGGGAATACCGAACGGATTGAGAAAGTGATTCTGCGGGATTCTCGCCTGTTTGAAGAAAGATTAAGGGAGATCGATACCAATCGACTCAAGATGATATTCAGGTGACGGTAATGGACGACAGTGACCGGCTGATCCTCCAGCTGATGGAGGAAAACTGCAGAATGCCGATACCCGAGGTGGCCCGGCTGGTGAACCTGGACGAGGCTGAGGTGAGTGAGCGTATCCGCGTCCTGGAAGAGAACGGCATCATCAGGAACTACTCCGCGCTCATCGACTGGGAGCGGGCGGGCGACGGGGAGGTCTCCGCCATCATCGAGTTGAAGGTGGGCCCGGAGCGTGAGCGGGGATATGACCGTATCGCGGAGAGGATCGCCCGATTCCGGAATGTCCGATCGGTTCGGCTGGTCACCGGCATCTATGACCTCCACATCCTGGTGACGGGCCGGAGCATGCAGGAGATCGCCAGTTTCCTGGCCGAACAGATCGCGCCCATGGATCACATCCGGGAGACGTCCACCGTCATCATCATGAAATCCTACAAGGAGAACGGGATTCTGTTTGCCGAACCGGAAGGGGCAGAACGCCTCCCCTACTCGTTCTGAGGGTGGCCGGGATGAGCGATTTTGTATCCGGCCGGGCCCGGGAGATACCCCCCTCCGGCATACGACGGTTCTTCGATATCGCTGAGAGCATGGAGGGGATCATCTCGCTCGGTGTGGGGGAGCCCGATTTTGCCACACCCTGGGGGATCTGCGAGGCGAGCATCCATTCCATCGAGCAGGGGATGACCTCCTACACCCCCAACCGGGGGATGGCGGACCTCCGGACGATCCTTGCCGGGGACCTCCGCCGGCGGTACGGGCTTGCCTATGACCCGGATTCGGAGATGATCATCACCAGCGGAGTGAGCGAGGCCCTGGACATCGCGGTCCGGGCGGTGGTGGATCCCGGCGACGAGGTGCTGGTGGCCGAGCCGTGCTATGTCTCCTATGCCCCCTGCGTCACCCTGTCGGGCGGGACCCCGGTCTGGCTGCACTGCCGGGAGGAGGACCAGTTCCGGATCACCCCGGAGGCCCTCGCCGAAGGGATCAGTCCGCGGACCCGCGCCCTCATCGCGAACTATCCGAGCAACCCCACCGGCGGGGTGATGACCGCGGAGGACTGGCGGGCCATCTCCGACCTGGTCGTGGACCATGACCTCCTGCTCATCAGCGACGAGGTGTACTCCGAACTCACCTATGACGGCCGGCACGTCGCCCCGGCGACGATCGACGGACTTCGGGACCGGACGATCACTCTGAACGGATTTTCCAAGGCCTATGCCATGACCGGGTGGCGGGTGGGGTACCTCTGCGCACCGCAGGAGATCTGCGACGCCGCCCTGAAGATCCACCAGTACGTGATGCTCTGCGCTCCCGTCATGGGCCAGGTGGCGGCCCGCCTGGCGCTCCGCCACGGGGAGGAGGCGAAGAACGAGATGGTCCGGGAATTCCTGCTCCGCCGCAACCTGTTTGTGAGCGGCCTCAACCGGATCGGTCTTTCCTGCCACATGCCCCGGGGGGCCTTCTACGCCTTCCCCGAGATCGGCCGGTCGGGTCTCTCCGACGAGGAGTTCGCCGAGGCCCTCCTCCTCGAGGAGAAGGTGGCGGTCGTGCCCGGGAGTGCATTTGGCCCCTCCGGCCGCGGCCATGTCCGGTGCTCGTACGCGGCCTCCCGGGAGAACCTGCGGGAGGCCCTCTCCCGGATGGAGTCGTTCCTCTCCCGCCGGTGAGGGGGATACCGGTGCCGAAACGGTCCATCCGCCGGCGTGCCGGTGCATGACCCCGGGTCCCGGATCGGGGGCCAGCACCCCTTTATTTCCAGTGGAAACCTCCTCCCGGATACGGATCGATCGCCGGTGAAACGGAGCCCTGATCTGGGCCAGACCACCCGCACCGTGCGGATGCACACGCCGGATGTCAATGTTTATCGTCCAGTACTGCGCCACCCTACATGTTGCGTATGAGCTGTACTGTCATTGTCGGGGGTTTTTTTGGTGATGAAGGGAAGGGCAAGATCGTTGCACATATCGCCCATGCCAATTCCCCCTCGTTCATTTCCCGGGGGGGGGTCGGTCCGAACGCGGGGCACACGGTGCACCGGGGGGCCGAGGAGTTCGGTGTGCGGATGGTCCCCTCCGGGTTCGTGTACCCGCATGCCCGTCTCCGGGTCGGCCCCGGGGTGCTGGTGGATCCCCGGGTATTCCTGCAGGAGGTGGAGACGGTATCGGTCCGGGACCGGATCGCGGTGGACGGCCGGTGCGGGGTCATCGAGGAGGACCACATCCGCCAGGATCGGGAGAGCAGCCACCTGAGCGAGACCATCGGGTCCACCGGGACGGGGTGCGGGCCGGCCAACTGTGACCGGGTGATGCGGACCTCCCGGCAGGCGAAGGACGTTCCCGAACTGGCCGATTTCATCGTGGATGTGCCCGAAGAACTGAACACCGCCATCGAGGAGGGCGAGTTCGTGCTCCTGGAGGGAACGCAGGGATTCGGGATCTCGCTGTATTTCGGGACCTACCCGTTCGTGACCAGCAAGGACACGTCCGCCTCCCAGATCGCCGCTGACAACGGGATCGGCCCCACGCGGATCGACGACGTGATCGTGGTCTTCAAAGCCTATCCCACCCGGGTGGGTGAGGGCCCCTTCCCCACCGAGCTCTCCCGGGACGAGTCGCACCGTCTGGGGATCGAGGAGTTCGGCACGGTCACCCACCGCGAACGGCGCATCGGCGTGTGGGACGGGGAGATGGCCCGGTACTCGGCCCGGATCAACGGGTGCACCCAGGCGGCGATCACCGGGATCGACCGGGTGGACAAGGGGTGCTATGGGGTCTCGGACTTCGGACGCCTGACCGGGAAGGCAAAGGATTTCATCGCTCAGGTCGAGGATGATATCGGCCGGCCGGTGACCCTGATCTCCACCGGCCCGGAGAGTTCCCAGATCATCGATCTGAGGGATGATATATGAGAAAGAGCCTGATGGATATACTCTGCTGCCCGGTCTGCAAGGGCGAGCTCGAGCTCCGGGTGGACGAGGAAGATGACGACGAGGTCCTGGAAGGGGGTCTCTGGTGCGGTGCCTGCGGGGTGGAGTACCCCATCTCCGAGGGCATCCCCGACCTCCTCCCCCGGACCGGCGATGAAGAGGACGAATAGAGGATGGAGATCCCCGAGATTCACATCAACCGGCGGGGGATCAACTCGATCGAGCCCCCCGACGACATGGTCGCCCACCCCGGCGAGGACCTGGCCCTCGCCCTGGTCAATCATGGCGGCCCGCTCCATCTCACCGTATCCGCGGCGAATTCCCGGCCCTTCACCTCCTTTGATCACGAGAAGATCTTCCTCCAGGACCGGGAGGAGGTCCGCATCCCCATCCGGGGATCGGCCCGTCCCGGGACGTTCGAGCTGACGGTGATCGCCGGATACGGCAGTTCACGGCAGCCGGTCCCCATCACCGTGGAGAAGCGGCCGCCCCCGCCCCCTCCCGCGGAGCCCGAACCCGAGCCCCGCGTGGGGGCCGGGCCGGGCCATGACGCCCGGGCGGTGCTGGCCCTGGTGCTCTTGGGAGCGGCGGTCATCGTGTACGCCGCCTGGACCCAGACCGGGGGAATCTCGGTCCACCTCGCCTTCGCCGCCGCGGTGGCCGGTTTCATCGCTGCATGGTTCCGCCGGCGTTCGCCCTGATCGCCGCCCTGGTCATCGATCGCGTCGCGGGCGATCCCCACACCCGGCTCCACCCGGTCGCCCTGCTCGGCCGGGTGATCGATGCCTGGGCCTCACCGACAGACCGCTCGCCGCCGGTGCAGTACCTGGCGGGGGTGTCGGGATGCGTGGCCACCCTGGCCCTCTTCTCCGCCCCGTTTCTGGCCGTCTCCCTCTTCTGCCGGGGGGTGCTGTACCTCCTCCTCGCACCCGTCCTGCTGTGGGCCTGTATCGGGTGGCGGTCCCTGGAGGACCATGTGCGGGCGGTGGAGGAGGCGCTCTCTCGCGGTGGGGGCCGGGAGGAGGCCTCTATGCTGGTGAGCCGGCGGACCGCGGCTCTCTCCCCTGTGCAGGTGCGCTCCGCCGCCTACGAGTCGATGGCCGAGAACCTGACCGACAGCATCGTCGCCCCCCTCTGTTACTTCGGCCTCTTCGGGCTGTGTGGGGCCGCCCTGTACCGGGCGGCGAACACCATGGACGCGATGGTGGGCTACCCCGATCACCGGGCCCGGGTCGGCTGGTGCGCCGCCCGGCTGGACGACATCCTCACCTGGGTCCCGGCCCGTCTCGCCGGGGCAATCCTCCTCGGCTACTTCGCGGTCCGGGGACGGTTCGGCCCTGCCTGGGAGACCCTCCGCCGGGATGCAAAGAAAAGGCCGGGATTCAACGGGGGAATCCCCATGGCCATCATCGCCGGGGGGGTGGGGACCGCCTTCGAGAAGCCGGGTGCCTACGTGATCGGTGCCCCGGAGCGCCCGCTCGAACGTGCGGGACCCGAGATCGTCCGGGCGGTCCGGGCCGCCTCCCTGGTCACCGCGATCCTGGTCCTGCTCTTCGTGCTCCTCATTCCCCCGGCGCTCCACCCTCTCTGGTGAGCACCAGCAGCCGGGCCTCGGTCATCTCCTCCATCGCGTACCGCGGCCCTTCCCGCCCCATCCCAGAGCCCTTCACACCCCCGTAGGGCATGTGGTCGAGGCGGACGGTGGGGATGTCCCCGGCCACCACTCCGCCCGTCTCAGCACCCTCGAAGGCCCGCCAGATAAGCCGGACATCCCGGGAAAACACCCCCATCTGGAGGCCGTAGGGAGTGTCGTTGGCCATCCGGAGCGCTTCCTCGAAGGTGTCATAGGGCGTGACCGTCACCACCGGAGCGAAGATCTCGGTGGCGTTCACCGCCATCTCGGGGGTCGTGTCGGAGAGGACGGCGGGGGAGAAGAAGGCCCCATCCGGTGGTCCGCCGGTATGGAGCCGGGCGCCGGCATCGACCGCCGCCGCGACCGCCCGCCAGGCGCGGTCCGCCGCGTCCGCGGAGATCATCGGGCCGACGTCCGTGGCCGGATCCCGGGGATCGCCGGTGACCAGGGCACCGGCCCGGTCCGCGATCCCGGCGAGCCCCTCATCGAAGACCGACCGGTGGAGGAAGACCCGCTGGACCGAGATGCAGACCTGGCCGGCATTGGCAAACGCCCCGTCCACGATCCGGGCGGCCGCGTGGGCGATGTCCGCATCCCCGTGCACGATGACCGCCGCGTTGCCTCCGTGCTCGAGGCCGCACCGGGTCCGACCCGCAAGAGAGTGGAGCCGCCAGCCCACCTCCGCGCTCCCGGTGAAGGAGAGAAACCCGATCCGGGGGTCCCGGACCAGCATCTCGGCGACCGGCGGTGCACAGGGAAGCACGCTCAGCCCCTCCGGGGGGACCCCCGCCTCCAGGGCGAGTTCGCCGAGTTTCAGGGCGGTGGCCGGCGTCTGGCGCGAGGGCCTGATGATGACCGCGTTTCCGGCGGCGAAGGCGGGGGCGAGCTTGTGGCAGGCCAGGTTGAGGGGGAAGTTGAAGGGGGTGATGCCGAACACCACCCCCACCGGCACCCGCCGGAGGATCCCCACCCGCCCCTCTCCTGCAGGCGACCAGTCCAGGGGGATGACCTCGCCGCCCATCCGCCGGGCCTCCTCGGCGGCGGCGGTGACCGTGGCCACCGACCGGTCCACCTCGGCGACGGCGAGGGCACGGAGCTTGCCGCACTCGGTGAGGATCAGCCGGGCGAGCTCCTCCCGGTGCTCCTCGAGGAGGCCGGCGAGGCGGGAGAGGATCCCGCTTCGTTCATGGGCGGGCATCCGGCGGATGGCGGGTGCGGCCGCAGCGGCCCGCTCGATCGCATCCCGGGCATCATCCGGCCCGGCCAGGCAGACCCTGGGCCCCGCCAGGTCGGGCACGGGAGAGGTGACCGTGGCGATCTCGTCGGACCGCCGCCGTTCACCCCCCGCGAGGAAGGGCAGTGGTTCACGCATGGAGGAGTGTTCGACCAGGCCGGCAATAAGGGGACCGTGAATTTATGACCCTTATGGCCCAATGTATACGCGCTATGAAGCTCGAGGACCTCAGGCACGGGACGGACCTGTTGAAGCGCGGGTTCGCCTCCATGCAGAAGGGCGGGGTGATCATGGACGTCGTGGACGCTGATCAGGCCCGCATTGCCGAAGAGGCGGGAGCGGTCGCGGTCATGGCGCTGGAACGGGTTCCCGCCGACATCCGGTCGGCCGGGGGCGTGGCCCGCATGGCCGATCCCCAGAAGATCGCCGAGATCATCGATGCCGTCTCCATCCCGGTGATGGGCAAGGTGCGCATCGGCCATTTCGTGGAGGCGCAGGTGCTGGAAGTGCTCGGCGTGGACATGATCGACGAGAGCGAGGTGCTCACCCCCGCGGACGAGGAGTTCCACATCGACAAGACCAGGTTCACGGTCCCATTCGTCTGCGGGGCGCGGAACCTGGGGGAGGCGCTGCGCCGGATCGCCGAGGGGGCGGCGATGATCCGGACCAAGGGCGAGGCCGGGACCGGCAACATCGTGGAGGCGATGCGGCACATGCGGGCCATCCAGGGCGAGATCCGGCGGCTGCGGGGGATGACCGACCAGGAACTGGTCGCCCGGGCCCGCGAGCTGGAGGCCCCCGCCGATCTCCTCATGGAGACGGCCCGCCGGGAGCGTCTCCCGGTGGTCAACTTCTCTGCCGGCGGGGTGGCCACCCCCGCCGACGCAGCCCTGATGATGCAGATGGGCGCGGACGGCGTCTTCGTGGGCTCGGGAGTCTTCAAGTCAGAGCACCCCGAGAAGGTGGCCCGGGCGATCGTGCGGGCGGTGGACCACTACACCGACCCGGAGGTGCTCGCCGAGGTGAGCCGGGGGCTGGGGTCGGCGATGCCCGGCCTGGACATCCGCACGCTCGCCGAGCACGAGGTGCTCTCCACCCGTGGCTGGTGATATCGGCGTCCTCGCCCTCCAGGGGGATGTGAGCGAACACATCCGCGCCTTCGAGAGCGCATGCGCCGGTATCCCCGCCTGCCGGGAGAGCGAAGTCGTCCCGGTCCGCTCCCGGGGCGATCTGGAGGGGCTCGCCGCCCTGGCCATCCCCGGGGGCGAGTCCACCACCATCTCCCGCCTGATCGGACAGGACGAGCTTCGCGACGCCATCGCCACCTTCCCGGGCGGCGTCTTCGCCACCTGTGCCGGCATGGTCCTCGCCGCCGCAGAGGTGGATGACGACCGGGTCCGCCCGCTCGGCCTCTTCGATATGGCCGTCCAGCGAAACGCCTTCGGACGGCAGCGGGAGTCGTTCGAGGCAGAGATCGCCATCTCCGGGCTCGACCAGCCGTTTCCCGCGGTTTTCATCCGGGCCCCGGTGGCGGTGCGCACCTGGGGACGGGCGGCGGTCCTCGGCCGCCTGGGGGACCGGATCGTCGCCGTGCGGCAGGGGCCGCATATGGCGGTCGCCTTCCATCCCGAACTCACCACCGACACCCGTCTCCACCATCTCTTTCTCTCCGGGCTCTGAGTGACCGGGCCCCCGCAAGGCTCATGGCGCTGTCCGTCCCACCGAGTCTCCATGCAGTACACGATACTCGGCGACAATCTCCAGATGGTCCGCATCCACCTGGACGCCGGCGAGATGGTCCGGGCGGAAGCGGGCGCCATGGTGAATATGAGCGAAAACATGACCATGGAATCGGAGATGACCGGGGGGTCTTCAGGGGGATCAAGCGGGTCTTCTCCGGGGAGAGTTTCTTTCTGACCGGGTTCTCCCCCGCCGCCGGGGACGGCTTCGTCTCCTTTGCCGGCAATGTTCATGGTCGGATCCTGGCGAGAAACGTGGAGAAAACCCCGTCATCGGACAGAAGGACGCGTTCCTCTGCTCCACGGAAGACGTGGACCTGGACATCGCCTTCCAGAAGAGGATCCGCTCCGGCCTCTTTGGAGGGGAGGGATTCATCCTCCAGCACTTCTCCGGTACCGGGCACGTCTTCCTCCACTGCGCAGGGGACATTCTGGAGATCCCCCTGCGGGAGGGCGAGATCATCAAGGTCCAGACCGGTCTGGTGGTGGCCTTCGACGACACCGTGGACTACAGCATCAACTTTGCCGGCGGTCTCTCGACCGTCCTGTTCGGAGGTGAGGGTCTCTTTGTGACCACCCTCACCGGCCCCGGCACAGTCATCCTCCAGTCCATGGACGTGGCCAAGATGGCCGCCGCGCTCGCTCCCTTCCTCCCCCACGAGACATCGGGCGACGGGGGGGCCGGGTTTCAGATCAAGATCTGAGGATCCCCCGGTCATCCCGGGGGAACCAGCACCGTTTTTGTCTCGGTCCAGGCATCGAGCGCCTGTATACCGTTCTCCCGGTTGTATCCACTCTCTTTTCGCCCGCCGAAGGGGACCTCCGGGGGCACGACCATGTGCCGGTTGATCCAGACCATCCCCACATCCAGCCGGTCCGCGGCCCGCCGGGCGCAGGCGAGATCGCGGGTCCAGACCGACGCCCCGAGCCCGAAGGGGCTCGCATTGGCCAGGTCGATCGCCTCGTCGAGGTCTCCGAAGGGGGCCACCGGGAGGACCGGGCCAAAGACCTCCTCGCAGAACAGGGGCGAATCGGGAGACACGCCGTCGATGAGAGTGGGGGCGTAGAAGTATCCCGGCCCCGCCTCCGGGGGAATCCCGCCTCCGGCAAGGATGCGGGCGCCCTCCTGCCGGGCATCGTCCACCAGCCGCGCGACCCGGTCCCGGCCGGGGGCGCTGTGCAGGGGCCCCATATCCGTGGCGGGATCGAGCCCGTCTCCCACCCGGATCTGCTCCACCAGGGTCCGGATGCGGGGGAGGAGATCTCCCCTGACCGCATCGGCGACGAACAGGCGCTTGACCGCCGTGCAGATCTGGCCGCAGTTGTAGAACCGGCCCTGGACGGCGCCCCGGGCGGCCGCATCCGGGTCCGCATCGGCACAGACGATCATCGCATCGCTCCCCCCGAGCTCCAGGGTCAGCCGGGCCGGTGTCCCGGCCGCGGCCGCCGCCACCCGCCGCCCCGTCTCCGGCTCTCCGGTGAAGGAGACCTTCCGGATACCGGGGTGGCTGGCGATCGCCTCACCCACCACCGCCCCGGCCCCGGTGACCACGTTGAGGACCCCCGCGGGAAGCCCCGCCCGGGTGAGGATCTCCGCCAGGGAGAGCACGGCGAGGGGTGCGCTGCTGGCCGGTTTGAGGACCATCGCGTTTCCGCACAGAAGCGACGCCCCCAGTTTCCATGCGGCGATCATCACCGGCATGTTCCAGGGGATGATCGCCCCGCAGACCCCGAGGGGCTCCCGGGTGACCCGGGCCTCCCCCCCGCCGGTGAGGGCGGATATGGCCGATCCCTGCAGGGCGGAGGCGAGTCCGGCGTCAAATTCGAAGACCGCGGCCGCCCCCAGGCACTCCCCCCGGGCCTCGGCGACCGGTTTTCCCTGCTCGCGGGAGAGGAGGGTGGCGAGTCGCGGCGCCTCGTCCCGGAGCAGGGCGGCCGCCCGGGAGAGGACCGCCGCCCGTGTGCGGGGAGGGAGCGCCGCCCACCCCGGGTGGGCGGATCGGGCCGCGTCCACTGCGGCATGCACGTCCGCCGGTGTACCCGCGGGGATGTGATCCACCGTCTCCAGGGTGGAGGGGTTGATCACCGGGGTCCGGTGGTCCCCGGAGGAGGCGATCCACTCTCCTCCAATGAGCATCTCCATGAGAGGTACAGGGCCGTCATCCTATTTTGAGGAACCGAATCTATGTGCCACTTTATTTCCACTGGAAAAAACATGTGGGGACAATAGATGGGGACCGGGACCATGGAGATGTCAGTCGCCCGGCGGACCCCCGTTTCGGCACCGTTCCGGCAGCGCAAGCTCCGCCGGGATCCCCCTGCAACCAGTCTGGAAGATGCCATAAAGTTGCGCGAATTCAGATGCGGGCGGAGCATTGCGGCAATGTGAAAGGGGGGTGGTGCGCGGGCAAACCCCTTTATTTCCACTGGAACTCTCAGGTGGAAGCGATAGTCGGGGTGGTGAAAAAGAGGGTCAGAGGAGGAGGGGTGCAAAGACCACGGCCACCACCGACATCAGCTTCAGCAGGATGTTCAGTGCGGGGCCGGAGGTGTCCTTGAACGGGTCGCCCACCGTGTCGCCGGTGACCCCCGCCTTGTGGGCCTCGGATCCCTTCCCCCCGAGGAAGCCCTGCTCGATGTACTTCTTGGCGTTGTCCCAGGCGCCGCCTGAGTTGGCCATAGTGATGGCGAGCATGAAGCCGGTGGCGAGCGCTCCGGCGAGCAGGCCGCCGAGCGCCTCCTTGCCGAGCACGAACCCGACCAGCAGGGGAGCGGCGATGGCGAGCACGCCGGGAGCGACCATCTCCTTGAGCGCCGCCGTGGTGGAGATGGCGATGCAGGACTCGTAGTCCGCCTCCGCCTCCCCCTCCATCAGGCCGGTGATCTCCGTGAACTGGCGGCGCACCTCCACCACGATCGCATACGCCGCCTTGCCCACCGCCATCATGGTCAGGGAGCAGAAGACGAAGGGGAGCATCGCGCCGAGGAGCACCCCGATGAAGACGTTCGGGGACATGATGTCGATCACCTTGAGGCCCACCGCGATCGCATACGCGGAGAAGAGCGCGAGCGCGGTCAGGGCGGCGGACCCGATGGCGAATCCCTTGCCGATGGCGGCGGTGGTGTTTCCGACCGCGTCCAGGGTATCGGTGATCTCCCGCACGCCCGGTTCCTGGTGGGTCATCTCCGCGATACCACCGGCGTTGTCGGCGACCGGCCCATAGGCGTCCACCGAGAGCGAGATGCCCAGCGTGGAGAGCATGCCCACCGCCGCGATGGCGATCCCGTACAGCCCGGCGAAGGTGTTGGCGAGATAGATGGCCACCCCGATGGTCAGGGCCGGGAACAGGGTGGACTCCATGCCCTTGGCAAACCCGGTGATGATATTGGTGGCCGCCCCGGTCTCGCAGGCACGGGCGATGGCCTGGGTGGGGGCGTGCTCGTAGGAGGTGTAGTACTCGGTGATCTGGCCGATGAGGAACCCGGCGACCAGGCCGGCCACCGCGGCGATGAAGACACCGAAGCCGAACTCGCCCAAAAGAGCGGTCCCGGAGATGTAGGTGGCGATGACCACCAGGATGAGGGCCACGAAGAGACCGGTGTTGAACGCCCGGTGGATGGCACCGCTCTCCGTCTTCTTGGTGCGGACGAAGAAGGTCCCGATGATGGCGGCGATGATGCCAAGCGACGCCACCACCACCGGGAAGATGGCCAGGTTGAGGGCGGTGATCCCGGCAAACGAGCCCGCCACCGCCACTCCGAGGACCATGGTGGCGATGATCGAGTTCACGTAGGATTCGAAGAGGTCCGCACCCATGCCGGCGACATCGCCCACGTTGTCGCCCACGTTGTCGGCGATCACCGCGGGATTGCGGGGGTCGTCCTCGGGGATGCCCGCCTCCACCTTGCCCACCAGGTCGGCGCCCACGTCGGCCGCCTTGGTGAAGATCCCGCCGCCGACACGGGCGAAGAGGGCGATTGAGCTCGCCCCGAATCCGAACCCGGAGAGCGTCTCCACCACCGGGCCAAGCGATGTGCCGATGTGGGCGGCCTCCACCACCCCGCCGGCGGAGAGGACGACCATTCCGGTGATACCGGTGCCCAGGAAGGCGTCAAGGGCAAAGAAGGAGATGGAGAGGCCGAGGAGACCGAGCCCCACCACGGCCATCCCCATCACCACGCCGCTCGAGAAGGAGACCCGGAAGGCCTCCACGATCCCCTTCCGGGCGGCATTGGTGGTCCGCATGTTCGCACTGGTGGCCGTGTACATACCGATGTACCCGGCGGTGGCCGACAGCACCGCGCCGAAGACGAAACACGCGGCCGTCCAGGGGGAGATCAGCAGTGCGAGGACGATGGCGAGCACCACCACGAAGACCGCGATCGCCCGGTACTGTCGGTTCAGATAGATCATCGCCCCGTCGTGGATGGCGGCACCGATCTTCTTCATCTGATCGGTGCCCGCGTCCTCCTTTTTAATGGTAAAAAAGGAGAACCCGGCATACAGCAGCGCCAGCAACGCACACACGGGTGCCAAAAGGAATGTCAGGTCCATAACCGGTTCCTCCGTCAGAATATCATGGAAGCGATTTCATACAGTGTGGACGTTCACATTAAAAAAGCCGAACGGTTCATTCACGAACCGGGCGGTTGAAGTCCAGCACCTGCGGCTCCAGAGTGCGGAGGTCGAGCACGCAGGCCCTCGCGGGGGTGGGGTGGATGTTCATCTGTTTCTGGAACGAGGTCTGGGCCTGCCAGGTACCGGAGTTCACGCACAGGACCCCGCGGTACTTGCGGAGCCCGCAGATGTGGACATGGCCGGTGTGGAGGATCTCCGGGATGGGATCGATGATCAGGCGGTCCTCGGTGGCGGCGGCGATGGGGGTGCGCCCACCGTAGCTCGGGGCCAGGTGCCGCCGCCGGAGCATCTCCTCCATGATCCGGTCGGACTCGGGATAGCTCGCTCCCGGGATCATGCTGATCATGTCGTCGAAGGAGCGGCCATGGTACATCTCCACGCGCACCCCCTGCAGAGAGAGGAGGGCGGGGTTCTCGACCATCCGGCAGTTGTCGGGAAACGACGCGGTGAACCGCTCCGGGATGACCGGTTGCGGTTCGGCCCCCCGGACCACGTCGTGGTTTCCGGGAGCCACCACGATGGCGAGCCGGGAGGGGAGATCGGAGAGCATCTCCCCCACCCGTTCGTACTGCTCGTAGATGTTGGCGATGGTGAGTTCCTTCTCCTGTCCCGGGTACACCCCGATACCGTCCACCACGTCCCCGGCGATGAGCAGGTAGGAGGCATCGGAGTCCGAGAGCCAGTCGGCGAACCGGTTCCACTCCTCCTCCAGGAAAGTGTCGCTTCCCACGTGGAGGTCGGAGATGAGCACGGCCACACCATCACGTTCGCTCGGGTACGGGCGGTGGGTAAGGGGGATGTCGGGTCGGAGGAGCTGGTTGGCAAAGAAGAGGCCGCCGTCATCGGAGAGCTGCCCCCGGACCCCGATCACCTCGTCGGGGAGGATCCGTTCCGCCTCGGAGAAGACATCCTCCCGTTTCTTGTGAAAGAGCACCCGGATGGTGGCGGTGTTGTCCTCCACCTCCACCATCCGGTGGCCGTTCTGGGTGGTGCGCACGTCGGAGACCAGGCCGCAGACGATGCACTCCTGCTCCCGGTACCGGGAGGGGGATGTCTTCAGGGCTTCGATGGGCATCGCCGGCATCCGCTGACGGATCATCTCGGAGAGCCGGTCGTACCGCCGCCGGAAGTACTGCACCGTGGTCATGAAATCGCCGGAGACGGTGGAATGCCCCGGGGCCCCCGCGATCACCTCCAGGTGGGGATCGGTGAGGAACCGGGCGGCGTCGCGGACCGGCTGGAGGCCGGGCACATCCCGGGGGATGATCACCGGGCGGTCTTCGGGTACGGCGTGGAGAATGCGGTCGATGAGCCGGGGATCGTTCTGTTCCCGGATATAGGCGACCACGTCGGGGTGGACCTGTCGCCTGGTCTCCATGAACCGCTGGACGATCTCCCGCTCCGCGAGCATCGATCATACTGGTATCCCGCCGGCGCTCTTAGACCCTTTGGAGGGGGGGAACCTATCTATACATCCGGCCAGAAACCAGTACCCGCACGAAGCATGTCACCACGAGGCGGCGGGCGGGACAGGACGTCTCCCATCACCCGTTTGAAGGAAAGCACCCATCCGGCAGCGGGCCTTGCACGGGATCTCCTCTGGGTGGCGGGAGTGGTGGGGGGGATCGCGCTGGTCCTCTTCCTGGTCGCGGGCACCTGGCCCGCGGTGGTGACCGTGGAGTCGGAGAGCATGGTGCCCCACATGGCGGTGGGGGACCTTGTCTTCGTGGTGGAGGAGGACCGGTTCGGGACCCTGACCACCTGGGCGGAGGGGCAGACGACCGGGTATCGCTCGTTTGGAGACTTCGGGGATGTCATCGTGTACCGGCCCAACGGCGCGGACGGCATCACCCCCATCATCCACCGGGCCATGGTGCGGGTGAACGCCTCCGAGATGGCCCCCTACTACCCCGACCCCCACGGCGGGATCCTGACCCGGGGGGACAACAACAACGCCATCGACCAGGGGACCTCGTATGCCGGGATCGGGCCGATCGAGCCGGTGACCGACGAGTGGATCGTGGGAAAGGCCCTCTTTGCCATCCCCCTGGTCGGGTACATCCCCCTCCACCCCGTGGAGTTCGGGGTGCTGATCCTCGCCGTCCTGCTGGTCCAGGAATTCCGGGAGCGTCGCCGGGATGGCGGGTGACGAAGCGGCCGTCCCCCTGGAGGCGACCGCCGCCCTGGTGATGGCCTGGGCCGCCCCCCTGTATCGTGACGGCCCGGCGGGGGCATTCGTCTCCCGGCTCGATCTCTCCGGCGGCGACCCGCTGCGCTCGGCCTGCGAGGCGGTCTGCCCCTGGTACGGGGAGGTGATCTGCAACCGCAAGGCATTCATCCGCGGGCAGGTGGAGGGATGGATCGCCGGTGCCCGCGACCCGTGCCGGGTGGTGGTGGCCGCCGCGGGGATGTCGCCGCTTGGCATCGAGCTCGCCGGCACGCATCCCCCCGACCGCCTCGCCGGGGTGGTGGAGTTCGACCGGGCCGGGATGGAGGAGAAGGAACGGCTGGTGGCCGGGTGCCTGGCCGGAGGGATCGAGTGCCGGACCGCCGACGTGGCCGGGATCGGGGATCTCCTCCCACCCGGCCCGGTGGTCCTGGTGCTGGAGGGGATCTCCTACTACCTCTCGTCCGGAGAGATCCGCCGCGTGATGGAGGCCTGCCGGTCCCCCGACCGGACGAACCGGGTCATCATCGAGTACCTGGCCCCCTGCAGGATGGTGGCCCCGGAGCGCCGGGCGATCCCCCGGGGCGTCTTCGGCCGGATCCGGTCCGCCTGCGGGATGGATGCGATCGGCACCTGGTCGCCCGGGGAGATGGACGCGATCATCACCGGTGCCGGCGGGGAGATCGAAGGCCGGTTCTCGCTTTGCGATATGGAGCGGTCCCGCACCGGCACCGCCCGGCGGTTCCCCGTTCCCGAAGCGGGCTGGATCTGGTGCACCACCGCCCGGCTGTGAGCGGGACGCACCGAACGTGTTATCCACCCGCACGGCGACCTCTGGTGATATCCATGGATGTGCAGACGGTCATCGACGATATCGACGCCGGCCACCGACTGGATGCAAAGGACGCCCTCTCCATCGCCCGTCTCCGGGGCCGGGAGGTCTGGACCGCGGCCAGAGTGGCGGACCGGCGGCGGGAGGCGGTGGTGGGGGACCGGGTCACCTTCGTCTGCAACCAGAATCTCCACATCACCAACATCTGCGTGAATCTCTGCGGATTCTGCGGGTTCGGGCGTCGGGCAGAGGACCCGGGCGCCTACTGCGATGACGAGGAGACGGTCCGGGCAAAGGCACGCCTGGCCCGGGAGCGGGGCGTCACCGAGATCTGTCTCCTCTCCGGCGTGCATCCCGACCTCACCCTGGACCGCATGGCGGAGCTGATCACCTGGGTGCGGGAGGAGGCGCCGGCAACAGACATCCATGCGGCGAGCCCCGACGAGGTGGCGTATGTCGCAGAAAGGGGCGGATATACCGTTGCCGAGACCCTGGAACGCCTGCGGGAGGCGGGGCTCGGGACGATGCAGGGGACCGCGGCAGAGATCCTGGTCGACGAGGTCCGCCGCCGGATCTGCCCGGAGAAGATCGACACGGCCACGTGGGTGGAGATCATCACCACCGCTCACCGGATGGGCATCCGCACCACCGCCACCATCATGTACGGCTCCGGCGAGTCCTGGGAGGATCGCATCCGCCACCTGGAGATCCTCCGGGAGATCCAGGACCGGACCGGTGGATTCCTGGAGCTGGTGCCGCTTTCCTATCTCCACCAGAACACCGCCCTGTACGAGCGCGGTCTGGCCCCGGCGGGGGCCACCGGGAGGGAGGATCTCCTCCTTCATGCCCTCGCCCGCCTGTTCCTGGACAACATGGACCACATCCAGGCCTCGTGGGGGAAGCTTGGCCCCAAACTCGCCCAGATCTGCCTCTGTGCCGGGGCGGACGATCTCGGGGGGACCATGTATGCCGACGATGTCTCCCGGGATGCGGGCGCCCGGGATGCCGATTTCCTCTCCCCCGGTGAAATGCGCAGAATCGCCTCCGATATCGGCCGCACTCCCCGGCAGCGGACCACCGATTACCGGCTCCTCTGAGGGACCCCGGAGCCACATCCGATGTGTTAAATACGGTGGGATCCCATCTTCTCTCTGAAGCCATTCACCAGGAGGAACCATATGGCGCAATCGTTGCAGGATGAAGTGAAAGAGGCAGTATCCAAATGGAAACCGGGAGAACGGCGCAAGTTCACCACCCGATCGGTGGACGATCTGGAGGCATACCTCAGGACGTATTTCGGCCCGAAAAAAAAGCGGCATGATGTCAGGCCGCGTTCCTCGGCGCTCCGGTTGAGCAGGGGCATGGACGAGTCCCTGCGGGTCGCCGGGAAGGAGGGAGAGAGCGGGGTGGAGATCCAGTTTGTCAAGGATCTGGATTCGCCCGAGGAGCTCAGGATCCTGTTTGGAAAGCTCGAGGAGATCGCCGGGCACGAGAATGAAGCGGTCATCATCCTGACCGGGGAGACCAACCCGGAGATGCGGGAGAAGCTTGAGGGCTACATCGCCACCCGCGGGTACGCGGTCCGGGTCCTGGAGAAATAGTCCACTTTTCGGGGGCGCTTTCGCCCCTCCATTCACACAACTTTGATGTCCTATCCCCCGAGTACCCCTCGGTATGTCACGGGATGACAGGGTGCGGACCCTCCTGGATGATATCGAAGGCGGCGCCCGCCTGACTCCGTCCGACGCTCACCGGCTGCTTCTGGCAGAGAGCGGAGATGTATGGCGGATTGCCGCGGCGGCCGACCGTCTCCGCCGGCAGAGGGTGGGGGACGTGGTGACCTATGTCCAAAACCAGAACATCAATGTCACCAACGTCTGCGTCAACAGCTGCGGGTTCTGCGGGTTCTCCCGGAAACCCGGGGATTCCGACGCCTTCATCCATGGACGGGAGGAGGTGGTGGCCCGTGCCCGTCAGGCGGCGGATCGGGGAGTGGACGAGATCTGCACGGTCAGCGGTCTCCACCCGGCATTCACCGGCGACTCCTACCAGCAGATCTACCGGTGGATCCGGGAAGGGGCGCCGGGCATCCACATCCATGCCAGCAATCCCATGGAAGTGGCCTACGGGGCAGAGAAGAGCGGGATCAGCACTGCAGAGCAGCTCGAGCGCATGCGGGAGGCGGGGCTCGGGTCGCTCTGCGGGACGGCCGCCGAGATCCTGGTCGACCGGGTCCGGGAGGTCATCTGCCCCCAGAAGGTCACCACCGCCGAGTGGGAGCGGATCATCCGGGAGGCGCACGGAATGGGAATCCCCTCCACCGCCACCATCATGTACGGCTGCTGCGACACCCCGGAGGACCGGGTGGCCCACCTCGCCCTGATTCGAGACATCCAGGACGATACCGGCGGATTCACCGAGTTCGTCCCCCTCTCGTTCATCCACCAGAACACCCCGCTCTTCGGCGCGGGGCGGGCGCGGGCGGGAGCGACCGGGAGGGAGGATATTCTCCTCCATGCCGTTTCCCGCCTGTTTCTGGACAATTTCGACCACATCCAGGTCTCCTGGGTGAAGCTCGGCATCAAGCTCGCCCAGCTCTGCCTGCTCGCCGGGGGGGACGATCTGGGCGGGACCATGTACGAGGAGCGGATATCGAAAGGGGCGGGGGCACGGGATACCGATTATCTCGATCCCGAAGAAATGGAGCGGGTGGCCGCAGATCTCGGTCGCACCCTCGTCCGGCGGACCACCCTCTATACGCCGGCGGAGGGATGAGATTCAGGCCTGTTTCTTGAGCACGCGGATGATCTTCTGGGCCACCTCGGCGGTCTTCTGCATGGCCCGCTCATCGTTTTTCACCTCGCCGGGGGCGAAGCCCTTCCCGGAGATATACCCCAGGTAGGAGAACTCGTGGGTGTTCAGGAACCCCTCGAGCGTGTTCAGGGTCCGGTCCCCTCCCCGGTCAGCGCAGACAGAGACGGCCACCGCGTGCCGCCCGGCCAGTTTCCGGTCATGGTACAGTGAATACGTCCGGTCGATGAAGTTCTTCACCTGGCCGGAGACATCGTAGTAATAGGTCGGGGAGCCGATGATCAGCACGTCGCATTCCATGACCCGATCGATGACTTCGCTCCAGTCATCGTTCCTGATGATGCACCACTTCTTCTCCTTGCACTCCTCGCACCCGTTGCAGGGCCGGATCACCTTCCCGGAGAGCGAGATGAACTCCGTGGTGACATCCGAACACCCCTCCTTGTCGATATGGTCGAGGATCGACCAGATCAGGGTGGCCGTATTCCCCTCCCTGCGCATGCTGCCGGAGATGCCGAGTACCTTCATAGTCATTGCTCCGTGATACGGCTATTTGATTGTTGCGCTCGAGGAAAAAGCCCCAGTCCGGAAAAAGCCGCCCGCACCTCTTCGGTGGGATCAAAGCGGCGGTACCGCAGGTGCGACCCGCACCGGCAGTCACTGCACCCGAACCCCTCCACGGCGGCACCCCCGATGGCCCGGGCGAGATCGCACTCCACCGGGAGATCGGTGTCGGCACAGACCCATGCCCGGAGACGGACGCCGGGGTGCCGGGAGAGGTGGTCGATGTGCCAGCGGGGTCGGTCGGTCCCCTCCCGGTTGACCCGGATGTGCCGGCGGACCCGGGCGAATCCGCCGGGACCCCGGGCAGAGCCGACATACACGTACCACCCCGGGTCAAACGGGAGTTCCCCGAGCGCTCCCACGCGGACCCGGCAGGCGGGAACCGTGAACAGGAGACAGTACACCCCGCCGGTCAGAGCCATTGATCCGCGACCGCCCGGGCGGCCCGGATGTGCCGGGATCCCCCCTCGGTGACGGGCATGCCGTGTCCGGGGTACAGCTCCTCCACCCGGAGATCGGCGAGGCGGGCCAGAGATGCCCGGAGCGCGGCACTGTCCCCGCCGGGAAAATCGGTCCGACCGAACCCGCCGTCAGTAAAGACCGTGTCCCCGGAGATGAGGACCGGCTCCTCCCGGTGGAGGAGGCAGATGCTCCCCGGGGTGTGTCCCGGGGTGGCCAGCACCTCGAATGCACCGATCCGGTCGCCGTCCGTGAGGAGGCGGTCCGGGACGATCTCCGGCGATCGCCCCCCGAAGATCATCGCCAGGCTGCCCCGGTCGTCGGAGAGACCGGGGGCGTCCCGCTCATGGATGGCGACCTGTGCATCGCACATGCGGGCGATCTCGGCCAGGTGGGCGGTGTGGTCGAAGTGGCAGTGGGTGAGCACCACCCACTCGACCCGGTCGCGAAACTCGGCGACCGCCATGGGGGTCACCCCCGCATCCACGAGTATATCTCCCGCAACATAGGAATTGGCGCAGGACTCGGATCCCGGTATCCAGCGGACTGGCATGCACACTAATAAGACCTCCTGATAAATGGTGATTATGCACTCGCTTATCCGGGATTGCCTGCACGGCATTCCGGGTGTGGTGGAGACCGCCGCCCGGCAGGAGATGGCCGATCCCCACCGACTCGCCCGGCTCGTCGCCCGCGGCCATATCGTCATCCCCCACAATCCCCGGCGCGAGCACCGGGTGGGGGCCATCGGTGCCGGGTGCCGGGTGAAGGTGAACGTCAATGTGGGCACCTCCGCGACCCGGTGCGATCCGGATCGGGAGGTTAGCAAGGCCGAGGCGGCGCTCGCCTGCGGGGCGGACACTCTGATGGATCTCTCCACCGGGGGCGATCTCCGGGCGGTCCGCCGCCGGATCCTCCAGCTGGACGTCCCCGTGGGGACGGTCCCGGTCTACGAGGCGGTCCGGCGGGCCGGATCCGCTCCCGACGTCACCGCCGACCTGCTCTTCGAGGTGATCCGGGAGCACTGCCGGGACGGGGTGGACTTCCTCACCCTCCATTGCGGGGTGGACCGGCAGGCGCTCGCCGACCTGCAGGCCGACCCCCGGCTGCTCGGAGTGGTGAGCCGGGGCGGGGCGTTCCACCTCGCGATGATGGTGGAACAGGGGGAGGAGAACCCGCTCTCTGCCGAGTTCGACTACCTGCTGGAGATCCTGAAGGAATACGGGGTGACCCTGAGCCTGGGGGACGGGATGCGGCCGGGCTGCCTGTACGATGCGGAACGCCTGGCCAAGACGACCGAGTACCTGACGCTTGGCCGACTCGCCAAGCGGAGCCTGGAGGCCGGTGTGCAGCGGATGGTGGAGGGCCCCGGCCACATCCCCCTCGCCCAGGTGGAGTACAATGTCCGGGTGATCAAGGAGCTCACCGACAGCGCCCCCCTGTACCTGCTCGGCCCCCTGACTTCGGATCTGGGGGCCGGGTACGACCATGTGGCGGCGGCCGTCGGGGGCGCGGTGGCGTGCATGCATGGCGCCGATTTCCTGTGCATGGTCTCTCCCAGCGAGCACCTCGCCCTCCCCGGCGTGGAGGATATCGAGGAGGGGACCCGGGTGGCCCGGCTCGCCGCCCATATCGGGGATCTCTCGCGGGGCGGGGAGACCAGCCGGCACTTCCAGCGGGAGATGCGCATGGCCCAGGCACGGGCGGACCTGGACTGGGAGGCCCAGTTCGATCTCGCCCTGTTCGGGGACGTGGCCCGGGCGATCCATGAGCGGGACGGGGCGCTGGATACCTGCTCCATGTGCGGGGATCTCTGCGCGGTCAAGCTGGTCCGTGACCTCCTGGAACGCCCGGACCGGGACGGGTGAGCCCGGTTCAGGGACCGCTTCCCCGGAGGATGCGGACGGCGAGGGCGGCGGCATTCTCCCCGTTTCCGATCCCCACGCAGGCGACCGGCACGCCTTTTGGCATCTGGGCGATGGAGAGGAGCGCGTCGAGCCCGTTGAGGGCCCCGGCAGCGACCGGCACCCCGATGACCGGGCGGACGGTCCGGGACGCGATCACCCCGGGAAGCGCGGCGGAGAGTCCGGCGATGGCGATGTACACCCGGCAGGGATCGCCCGCCACGTAGGCCGCCAGCCGCTCCGGGTCGCGGTGCGCGGAGAGCACCTGCCGGTCATACGAGACCCCTTCCTCCTCCAGCACGGCAGAGACCCGGTCCACGACGGGGTCGTCGGAGGCCGAGCCCGATATAATGGAAACGTCGACCATATATGTCACCCCAGATATACGGGTGATGGATGTTAAGGGTTTTTTCCGCCCGGCACCACTCCTGAAGGTGATCAACCGATGGACAACGAACCCCTCCTGATGCTGCCCGGCCCCGTCCCCATGCCGGAACGGGTCCGGCTGGCCATGGCCCGACAGGCGATCAACCACCGCGGCGAGGAGTTCGGCCGCATCCTGGCCGATTCCGTGCGGATGCTTGGGCCGCTCTTCGGGGCGGCGGGCGACGTGCTGATCCTCAGCGGATCAGGGACCGCGGCGATGGAGGCGGCGGTGGCCAATGTCGGCCGCGGATCCCGGATCGCCTGCCTCTCAAACGGCAAGTTCGGGAACCGGCTCTGTGAGATCAGCGCCCGGTACGGCGAGGCTGTCCCCATTATCTCCGACTGGGGGACCCCGCTCGATCTCGACGCGTGCGCAGCCGCGCTCGAGGAGGGTGCCCGGGTGGTCACCATGGTCCACAACGAGACCTCGTCGGGGATCAAGAACCCGGCCGAAGAGGTGGGACGACTCGCCCGCCGCCACGACGCGCTCTTCATCATGGACGGGGTCACCTCGGTGGGCGGCGACCGGGTGGAGGCCGACCGCTGGGGGGTGGACGTGGCCATCGTGGGCTCGCAGAAGTGCCTCGCCGCCCCCGCCGGGCTCTCCGCGGTCTCGGTCTCAGAGCGGGCCTGGGACCGGCTGGGCGACGAGCGTCCCTACTACCTGGATCTCGGCGCCTACCGCAAAAGCGCCGGGAAAAACCCGCCCCAGACTCCCTACACCCCGGCGGTGCCCCTGTACCTCGCCCTCCGGGAGGCGCTCCTGATCATCGAGGAGGAGGGCCTCGAGGCCCGCATCGCCCGCCACCGGCGGATGGCGGATGCGGTCCGTGCGGCGGTAGACGCATGGGGGCTCTCCCTCTTCTGCACCACCGACGACCGGCACGACCCGTCGAACACGGTGACCGCGGTCACCATGCCCGACGGGGTGGACGACGCCTCCCTCCGCGGAACGGTCCGGTCCCTGGGGATCGAGATCGCCGGGGGGCAGGACCACCTGAAGAACCGCATCTTCCGGATCGGCCACATGGGGGCGGTGGGCGCCCCGGAGATCCTGGCCACCCTGGCCGCGGTGCAGGCGGCCCTCGGCCGGTGCGGGGCCACCCCGGATGGTGACGGCGTGGCTGCGGCAGCGGAGGTGCTCGGATGAAGATCGGGGTGGCGGACACCACCTTCGCCCGGACCAACATGGGCGCCATCGCCATCGACGAGATCCGGCGCCATGCGAGCGTGAGGATCGAGCGGTACACGGTCCCCGGCATCAAGGACCTCCCGGTCGCCTGCAAGAAACTCATCGAGGAGCGGGGCTGCGACCTGGTGATGGCGCTCGGGATGCCGGGAGCGGCGGAAAAAGACCGGATGTGCGCCCACGAAGCCTCCCAGGGCCTGATCACCTGCCAGCTGATGACCAGCACCCATATCATCGAGGTCTTCGTCCACGAGGACGAGGCGGCCGATGACGCGGAACTGGCCTGGCTGATGGAGCAGCGCACCCGGGAGCATGCCCGAAACGCGGTCCTGCTCCTGACCCGGCCCCGTGATCTCGAGAAGGAGGCGGGGACCGGCCAGCGCCAGGGGTTCCCGGACGCGGGGCCGGCGAGACGGTAGGAGAGAGACGGGTTAAAACGGGCAGGTTTATCCGGCGACGTTGAAAAGATCTGATTTCAATGGATATATCCGATTTGATGAAGATATTTTCCACCGGCCGGCGGATGGAAGTTCTGGATGCTCTCCGGGCCGGTGAAGGAAAGGAAACTATAAAAAAACGTCTCCCCGCATCAAGTTTTGCCTTTTCCGTCGATTTTCTCAGGAAAGTAGAGTTCGTGGAGGAGATCGAAGGGGATCTCCGTCTCACGGACAAGGGGCGGGCGTACCTGGTCGCCTTCTCACAGTTCAGGGACGGCATCGGCACCATCAGGACGCTCTTCGACGCCTTCCCCGACCATGTCATCCATTTTCCGGACCAGTTCTACGGCCGCCTCTCTGAGATCGGGAGTGCGACCGTGATCACCTCGGAGCCGTCCAACGTCCTGAAACCCCACCGGGTCTATTTTGACCACCTCTCCCGCTCCCGGGATATCAATGGAGTATCTCCCATCCTCTTTCCGGATTACCCCGACACGTTCAGGGGACTGGCGGAGACAGCGGAGACGATCTCGCTGGTCGTCACCGACGAGATCTGGGATGTGATCCGGGAGTATCCCATCCATGAATATGATAACATCGCCGTGTATCTTCTGGACGAACCGCCCCGGCTGGCGGTGACCGCAACCGACACCTTCCTCTCCATCGGGTTCTTCTATCGATCGGGGAGCTATGATTTCACCCGTGATCTGGTGGCAACAGATACCCTCGCTCTCCGTTTCGGCTGCGATCTCGTCTCATATTACAGGAGAAAAGCGCGCAGGATCGTGTAACCCTCGTAGAGCACCCATTCCCCATCCACCAGCGTATCCCGGAAGGGCTGGTGACGCCGGCAGAAGGCACAGATGTATGCGGTGCTGTGGATGGCGCTCAGTGCCAGCACGTCCCCGCACTGGAACCACCCGGCAAAGAATGCCCACAAAAGCGACCCGTGGGTTGCCACATTCACCCCCACCAGAAGAAGGCGGAGCCGCCCTGGGGAGAAAAGCGCGGGAAGTGTGAGAATACCGGCGATCCGATCGCGGTCGATGTCCCGGACATCATAGATGACCGTATTGACGAAGCTCTTGAAGAAAAAGAAGAGGTAGAGGAGGATGGATGAGATGGTGAAGACATGCATGAAGATGACCAGGCCAAGCGACCAGGTCAGGGCCACCACTCCGTTTTTGATGCCGAACCCTCCCTTCAGACGGTGCCCACCGATCCCCCGGGTGTACAGATAAGCAAGCCCCAGGGGGATGATCAGGGCGGGATTGGGGAAGAGGATAAAAGAGCCGATGATGCAGGCGAGCGCTCCGGCGATCAGCAGTTTTCTTACGGCCCTTCGATGCCGCTCGTCTTCTTTATTCTCCATCCCCCTGTCAAGGGCATAGGCGGAACACGCGATGAGAGCGGCCGCGCCAAACTGCGCGAGGGGGATTTCCATGCCCAGGAATGCATAGGCGAATCTGAGTTTCAGGGCGCCGGCAAGGGAGACAAGGAGGATGGAATAGAAGAGCGCCAGCTCACGCATGGAGAGTATGTATCGGAGAAGGAAAATATTCCAATCTGATTAAAAAGATCCAGTATTATTGGAAACCTCCAATGGTGTGGGATATCATCAATAACGCTGTATTTTCTCACCAAATCGCTGAGAAATCAATATATATGCACGATCTCGAGATCGATACGGGTCAACGGACCTGTTGAGGATGGGTTGAATGCTTCGCGGGCAGAAATTACAGTCGACCTGGAGCATCATCGGAATTGCCGGGGGAGGGAAGGCCCGGTCCCCGGATCCGTGCGTGGCTCCACTCGCCAATCGAAATGGGGATTGGGAGTCTGAGTCGTGGCACCAGTCGGAAAAGACCGGGATCGTCATCTTCGATGAGCGTGGCCGGCTCGCGGGAATGAACCGGAACATGGAGGATATTTTCGGCCTGTACATGGAGCATGTCCTGGGCATTCCGGCGATGGAGTTCATCACCATGTGCATCTCCCCGTGCATGGAGCACGGCCAGGAGTTCGCCGGGATATTCGAGAATTCGATCGCACAGGAAACCGACATCCTCCCCCAGATCCTCCGAATGACCACCCAAAATACCGGGGAGAGGGCGGTGGAGTATTCGAGCCATCTCCTCTCCGGACCAACCCGACACGGTGTTCGGGTGGACCTCTACCGTCTCCTCCCGGAACCGACATCTGCGGAAGGGGCCACTCCAGGAAACGGTGTGAATCGGGTAGATCCAGGTACCGTAGCCGTTCTGGAGGCGGCAGGCGATCCGATAGCGCTGGTTGATGCCGACGGCACCATCCCCTGGGTGAACTCCCCATTCATTCGGACCTTCGGAATTCACCCGCGGCACGTGGCGGACCTCGGGTTCTGGGACGCAATCGTCGACGCACACGGAGACCGGTCCGGACCCCGTCCACAGCCCCCGATCCTTGATCTCCCTGTCACCGGCAGTGTTCGCCAGGCGTTTTGGATTGTGGTCTCCTCCATTCCCCACTCGGGTGCGAGCATCCTCGCATTCCGGCGGTCGACTGGGGCCCCCGAGTCCTTCAAGCAGCTGGAACATCGGCTGAATGCGCTGATTGAGGCCTGTGTATCGATAGGCGACACGTTGCGCAACCACCTTCAGGTGCTGCTGGGAGAGGTGGAGCTGGGAGATCGCATCCAGGCCCAGTCCACGATCGATCAGATCCAGAAAATAAATGAGATCCTCAGAATTTTTGACTATATCTGGCTCGAATCGGATCAGATCCGTGAAGATCTTCGACGACAGAGTGGGGGCGTCGATCCGGAAGATGATTAAAGGCGAATGAAGAGAGACAGGTACAGGGCAGGATTACCATGGCTGTCACACTTGGATTTGTGGTCTCCGAGTTCAACCGGGAGATCACCTACATGATGGAGATCGAGGGCCGGGAACACGCGGAGTTTCTGGGCGCGGAGGTGGCCGAGACGCTCTATGTCCCGGGCGCATACGACATGCCGCTCGCCATCCAGGCGATGCTGGAGGCGGGCCGGGTGGATGCGGTGGTGACCATCGGCTGCGTCATCGAGGGCGCCACCCAGCACGACGAGATCGTGCTCCAGCACGCATCGCGAAAGATCATGGATCTCGGCCTGGAGTACAGAAAACCGGTGGCGCTGGGGATCTCCGGGCCCGGTATGAGCCGCATGGAGGCCCAGGAACGGATCGATTACGCCCGGCGGGCGGTCGAATCCGCGGTCAAGATGGTCCAGCGCCTCCGATGAAACCGCTCTCCCAGACCGTCGCCTGCATCGTTCCCTCCGCCACCCTGGCCATCGCCGACCAGGCGACCCGGATGAGAACGGAGGGCGTGGACGTCATCGCCCTCTCCATCGGGGAGCCGGATTTCGAGACGCCCTCCCACATCCGGCAGGCGTGTATCGATGCGATCGAGCGGGGGGAGACTCACTACGCGCCCAGCCGGGGGATCCCCGAGCTGGTCGATGCGGTGGCGGCGAGGGCCACGTCGGACACCGGGCACCCGGTGGAGAGGGACGGGGTCATCATCACCACCGGGGCCAAGGACGCCATCCGGCAGGCCTGCCAGGCGCTTCTGAACCCGGGCGACGAGGCGGTCATCTTCGACCCCTCCTGGGTCTCCTACGACCCCTGCGTCCGGATGGCGGAGGGGGATCCGGTCCACGTCCCCCTCCCGCAGGAGACCTTCCAGCCCGATGACCGGCTGCTGGAGGCGGTGGGGCCCGCCACCAAGCTGCTGGTGATCAATTCGCCGTCCAACCCGAGCGGTGCGGTGCTGGACGATGCCGCGCTTGGGCTCCTTCGCGACTGCGCCATCGATCACGACCTGTACGCGATCTCCGATGAGATCTATGATCGGCTCATCTACGGCCGGACGCACCGGTCGCTCGCCTCCCTGGAGGGGATGGCGGAGCGCACCGTGCTGGTGAACGGTTTTTCGAAGGCCTACGCGATGACCGGGTGGCGCCTCGGCTATGCGGCGGGACCGCCCGCGATCATCTCCCAGATGCTCAAGATCCAGCAGCACTCCACCAGCTCCCCGGTGACCTTCGCCATGTGGGGCGGGGTGGCCGCACTGGAGGGCGACCAGCAGTGCGTGGAGGAGATGCGCACCGAGTTCGACCGGCGCCGCCGGTTCCTGCTCTCCGCGCTCGGGGATCTCGGGTACCGGTGCGCCCCGGCGGAGGGAGCGTTCTACGCCTACGTGCAGGTGGGGGGCGACGATGTCGCCGTGGCCGAGGAGTGGCTGCACGAGACGGCGGTCGCCGTCACCCCCGGGACGGCCTTCGGCACACCGGGGTGGATCCGGATCTCCTACGCCGCATCGCTTCCCCGGCTCCGGGAGGCACTGGAGCGGATCGCCGCGATATACTAAGGGATCTCCATGAATATGGCCGGATATCGCCTGGTGCTGGTTCTCCTCGCTTTCACCCTCGCCATATCCGGGGCGGCCGCGGCCGGCGATACGCCCACCGTCCTCCAGCTCAACTCCTATCATGCCGGGTTCGACTGGTCGGACTCCCTGCTGGAGGGGATCCGGGACGAATTCGCGGAATCCGGGACTCCCGTGGATCTCCGGGTGGAGTACATGGACGCCAAGCGGATCAGCGATCCCGGCCACCTGGAGAATCTCAGGCGGCTGTACGCCCACAAGTATGCCGACATACCGGTGGACCTGGTGATCGCCTCCGACAACCAGGCCTTCGAGTTCATGGACGTGCATGGAGACGACCTCTTCCCGGGCGTCCCGGTGGTCTTCTGCGGCGTCAATTACTACACCCCCGGGATGGTGGAGGGGCTCTCGAATGTCACCGGGGTGGTGGAGCATCTGGGCATCCGGGAGACGATCGACCTCGCCCTCCGTCTCCACCCGGAGACCGGGACGGTCTACCTGGTCAATGATCGCACCCCCACTGGCATTGCCAACCGGAAGGCCGCCGATGAGGTGATCGGCCGGTATGAGGGGAGCGTCTCGTTTACCTTCCTGGAGTGGATGGAGGCCGGCGCCCTGCAGGACACTCTCTCGGCGCTTCCCCCGGACAGCGTGGTGCTTCTCCTCTCCTACAACCGGGACCCTGCCGGCCGGTACTTCTCCTACCAGGAGAGCGCCCGGTTCGTCTCGGATGCCACCGACGCCCCGGTATACGGGATCTTCGAGCCGGTCCTCGGCCACGGCGTGGTGGGCGGGTATTTCGCAGAGCCGGATGCGCAGGGTCGCCGGGCCGCACGACAGGCGATCCGCATCCTGGAAGGGATCCCGGCCGGATCGATCCCGGTGGATATGGACGCGGGCGGAGTGTATGCCTTCGATGCCCGGGAACTGGACCGGTTCGGGATCCCACAAGCGGCCCTCCCCGACGAGAGTGAGATCGTCACCGAAGAGGCCGGGGTGACCATCTCCCGGGAGCTCGCCACCCTGACGGTGGGCGGCCTCGCCGCCCTCGCCCTCCTTGCGGCGTTCCTCTCGGTGCTGCTGGTCCAGCACCGGCGGGGGGAGGCACAGGTGCAGGAGCGGGAGGAGAAACTGCAGGCCCTCTTCCAGCAGAGCTTCGATCTCATCCTCCGCATCACCCCGGACGGCGAGGTCCTGTACACCTCGCCGGCAGTCACCCGGTTGCTCGGGTACGGGGTGGACGAATCGGCCGGGGTGAGTCTCTTCGATCTCATATCCGCAGAACAGCATGACCTGCTCCGGCAGGCCATGGAGTGCCTCCGTGCGGGGGAACCGGTGGTGGGGCTCCGCGTATCGGTCCCCATGAAGGATGGGGGCATGGCGGAGGTGGAGGTGAACGCCCAGCCCATCCTCGGAAAGAACGGCCAGGTCATGGAGATCGGGGCGGTCGTCCGGGACATCACCGAACGGATCGAGTGGGAACGGCAGCGCGAGGAGGCCTATGCCCGGCTGGAGCGGGACAACGAACAGTTCGCCATCCTCGCCGACCACATCCGAAACCCCCTCCAGGCGATCATGGGGGCGACCCACCTGATCTCCGAGGAGCGGATGCAGGAGATCATCCAGGAGCAGGTGCGGCGGATCGACCACATCATCAAGCAACTGGACGAGGGATGGGTGGAGTCCCGCTGGATCCGCGACTTTCTTCGCAAACATGACCACCATCTCCGCGAAGGTACGCCGCCCGGCGGGGGGGACGGGGACCGGGAACCGGAATCCGGGGGCTCCCGGACAGATCACGATCATTAAATAGTTCCGGATGAGATGTACGGCCGGAAACGCACAGCGGGAGGCAGAAACGCCATGTGCCTCCCCGGGTGGTGGGGAATGGTGATCTTTCTCTTACAGCGGCGGGGGGATGCGCGGGTCCCCGAACAGACGGAACCGGGGGACCGGCCGGAGGAGGCGGACGCATACCAGGACCTCCTCCGGCAGGGGTTCGATCTCATCCTCCACCTCTCCCCGGAGGGGGTGGTCTGCGACACCTCACCCTCCGTCACCCGGATACTCGGGTACGCGGAGGACGAGATCATCGGCCGGAATCTCTTCGACATGGTACCCGGGGACCAGATCGAGGCTCTCGACCAGGCGCTGGCCATGCTCCGTGCGGGAGAACCGGTGGAGGGCTTCTGTGTGCAGGTCTCCCGGAAGGGCACGGGCCGGGCGGATCTGGAGGTGAATGCCCTCCCCCTCCGGGGAGAAGACGCGTCCATCACCCGGATCTGTGCGATCGCCCGGGACGTGTCTGAGATCGTGGAGCTGAAGCGACAGCGCGATATCGCCTACAGCCAGCTGGAGCGGGACAACCGGCAGTATGCCATACTCGCCGACCATATCCGAAACCCCCTCCAGAGCATCATGGGTGCCTCGGCGCTGAGCACCGATGAACGCATGCAGGAGATCATCCAGGAGCAGGTGAACCGGATCGAGTCGTTCCTCAAACTCCTGGACCAGGGGTGGGAACGGGCGCAGCAGATCAGGGATTACAGCGAGTGGGAGGCGGAAGGGGGCAGGGATGCGGACCCCGGTGATCAGAGATAGAGTGACTGGATCTCCACCACCTCCCGGCTGGATCGTGCGGCGGCGTACAGGGCGAGCGGCTCTTCGTTGACCTCCAGGAACCGCATGCCCCAGCCGAACCGGGCGAGGATCTCTTCTGCCTGCTCCCGCTCACCGAGGATGCAGAGGGCGGCGGCGAGGGCCTCCACCGAGGTGAGGCGAAACGGCCTGCCGAAATTGACGGGATTTGCCGCGACCAGGAAGGGCAGTGCCCGGCGACGGCGTGCCGGCACCCGGAGGTCATCGAAGACCTCCCAGGATGTATCCAGCACGGTGAGCGATGGCGCCCCGCGGTCCGCCGGAGAGAGGGCGCGCTCTGCGGTGGGGTCCAGCAGAATGGTGCCCGCCGGTATCGCCCGCACACTCCGCAGTTCCCGAACCAGTCCCCGTCGGGAGAGTTTCCGTATCGTGCACCGGCGGGGATCGCAGGTATTGTCGCGGTAGGCGAGGAGCGGGATCATCAATCTCTATCACCGGTCAGCGCCCAACCATCATAGCAATGTACGTCCTGATCTGCCCCTGCATCAGCGACCCCGAACTCCGGGCGACGGGGATCACCACCGACGAGGACCGTCACTGGTATGCCCGGGCCCTGGAGCGGTGCCGCCGGTGCGGCGTGGAGGCGGTCACCCTCCCCTGCCCGGAGACACTCCACCGGGGAATGGATCGCCACCCCCTGCCCGGCACAGAGGCGATCGACACCCCGGCGTTCCACACCCTCCTCGACCGGCTGGAAGCGGAGGTCCGGGCGGTGGTGGATGAACGCGGTCCCCCGGTCTTCCTGGTGGGCGCGGACGCCTCCCCCTGCTGCGGGGTGGACTGGACCCACCGGGCCGGGGAACGCACGCCGGGCCGGGGCCTCTTCCTCTCCCGATTTTTGGATCTCCCCGCCGTGGACGTGCGGGCCTTTGGAGCGGACCGCATCTACCTCGCCGCCCCCCTCTTCACCGAGGCGGAACAGGTCTACAACGGCATGATCGCCTCGGACCTCGTCTCCCGGGGGTACGAGGTCTACCTCCCCCAGGAGGTGGGGGACACCTCCCGGTGCCGGGACCGGGAGATGCACACCGAGATCTTCAGGAGGCACGTGGAGGCACTGGACCGGACGGACACCGTGGTGGCGGTCGTCGATGGCCCGGACGCCGATTCGGGAACCTCCTGGGAGATGGGATACGCCCATGCCCTCGGGAGACGGGTGGTGGCGCTCCGGACCGACTTCCGCCGGGTGGGCGACCACGAACGGGTCAACCTGATGCTGGAGGAGTCGGCCACGGTGGTGGAACGGCGCGAGGATCTCCCGGATGCCGCCGGCGTGCCCCTCCCCCCGTCACCCTGAAGGCCCGTGGTGGATGATACCACCCGGCGCACGGTCGGTCCGGACCCATGCAACAGGCCCTGGAGGCCGTACCCCACCCGGATCGACACCGACGGCCGACTGGTGGATGCCTCCCGGTCGTCTTTCCCTGGGGGCGGATGGCCCGGCACCGATTCCGGATGCCCGGGAGATCGAGGTGCGGGGCGCTCCTGTCCGGCTGACGGTGACTCCCCTCTCCGCCGGACATTCCCTGCTCTCCGTCTCCGGCAGTACCCCGGCGGATGCGGCAGCGGCGTTTTGCCTCACCCTTCCCCGGGCCCGGGTGGAGGAGTGAGGGGGCGGCGGTGCCGGATCAGCACCAGCCAGTTGGTTCCGTCGCGGTACCCGTACTCGATCCGGTCGGTAAGGGTCCGGATGAAATAGACCCCCAGCCCGCCGATCCGGCGATGGGGGAGGTCGGCATCCGTGTCCGGGAGCGGGGCGTCGTGCGGGTCGAACGGCCTCCCCCGGTCCTCGATCGCCACGCTGATGGCCTGCGGGTCCACCCGGCAGCTCACCCGGAGCGTGCTCTCCTCGGGCGGCCCGCCATGGAGGACGATATTGGTGCAGGCCTCGTCCACGGCGAGGGTCATCGCGAACCGGTCGTCCTCATCGGTCCCCGCGGAGGTGAGACACTCGTCGATGAACCGGGAGATCCGGGGCAGCGCCTCCCGTCGCGGGGGGAACGTACGGGTGGTGCTCACACGGTCGCACACAGGTCTCTTCTTCTCCGCGCCGCCGGTCCCGCCTCAGCGATCCCGCGTGGACCGCGCCTCGACCGCGGCAGTCTCGTCATCGAAGATCTCAAATATGCGATCGAACCCGGCCATCACGAACACCTGCCACACCCCCGGAGAGATGCCGGCGATGGAGAGACTCCCCTCTTCCTGTTTCAATCGTTTCAGGGCGGCGAGCATCACCCGGAGCCCGGAACTGCTGATGTATTCCAGGTCACCGAGATCGATGACCAGGTGCCGGTGCCCGTCCCCGATGAGGCGGGAGAGGCGCTCTTCCGCGTCCGGAGAGGCGGTCGCATCGAGCCTCCCCCTGAACGCCACCACCATGGCGTCCCCGGCCTCGTGCTCGTTCATCGCCAGTGTATCGCTCATCACCAACCATTCTCCTCCTCTCCTCATGACCATTGCGATGGGTTCAACAACCGTTATCGGTATCCGGGGCGCATCCTCTCATGAAAGCGATGCTCGAGAACCGATGCTGGCAGCCCGTTCCGGGGGCCCATGGCATGCACGTCTACCCGATATGCCGAAAACCCGATGTATGCTGCTCGAACGCCTACATCCTCCAGGACCGGGAAGGTATCGTGCTGATCGACACGGGGGCCCGGGAGGATCAGGCCGAGGAGATCGGCCGGGTGGTCGGATCCCTGCTGGACGAGTCACCCCGCCCGGTGGCGGTGATCTTCACCCACTGCCACATCGACCATGCCTTCCAGGCGGCGATGCGCCCGGAGATGACCGGCCCCGCCCCGGCGACGTACATCGCCCACCACCTGGGGGCGCAGGCACTGGCACGGGCCGATCCGGCGCGGACGGTCGCGGACCTGTTCGGGTGGGACATCCCCCCTGCCCGGTGGATCTCCCCCTCTTCACCGACGGAGATCCCACCCCGCACACGTGTGGCCCGGTGCAGGTCATCCCCGGCGAACCGGGACCGTTCCCCTCTCTTCTGGTCCGCATCGGGAACGGTGAATGGTTTACCGTCTCCCACACCCCCGGCCATTCCCCGGACAGCATCACCGTCCGGGTGGGCGGAGCCCTGTTCGTGGGGGACCTGCCCTTCGCCTCGCAGCCGGGTATCGCCGGTATCGTGGGGTGGGACCGGGATGAGTTCTGCCGGACCGTCCCGTCGCTTTTGGAGGTGCTGGACGAGGGAGGGATCCAGGTCTGCTGCCCGGGCCACGGGAACCCGCTGGCCGCAGGTGATGCCCGCAGGATGCTTGCCTCCGCTCTCAACACCGCAGAACGGACGGGGCCGGGGACCTTCGACCCGGTCGTGCTCCGGGAGTCGATGGATCAGGCAGAAGAGCTGCTGGTCGAGGCACACCGTCTCTTCTCCATCATCGCCGGGAGACTGCTGTACCTGGGCTGGTGGATGGAGGAGCTCGGGGAGGACGAGGCGGCAGAGCGGTACCTGTCGCTCGTCGACGCGGACCGGATCGACTCGATCCTGTCGGAGTTCGGGCAGTACGTGGACCGGTTCCGGGCAGGGGAGGTCATCGGTCTCCAGGTGGTGCTGAAGGCGATCCAGGTGCTCCAGCGGATCTCGCGCACGTTCGCTTCAGAGCGCCTCGATCATCTCATCGATCTCTCTCTCCTCCGCCGGGCGGGCCGGTTGATGACCGATTTCCTGAACACGGTGGGGGGGCTTGCCTGTCCCCCCGAACCCGGAGAGGTGCCCCTCCCCCCGCTCCTGGAGGCGGTCGCCGTGCGGTGCCGGGAAGGGCCCGCGGACGACGAGATCCTCTCTGCGGTCGATGATGCGGACCGGTTCTCCGACGCACTCGCGGAGCGGATCGTCCGGATACCGGTCTGCCGGGAGGTGATGGTGGACTGCGCGGAGCCGATACCGCCGGTGCGGACCGCCGATCCCCTCCGGCTCGAGGACCTGCTGACGGGGGTGATCGAGGAGCTGGCCGCGGACGGGGTGACCCGGGTCTCCCTCGCCGCCCGGCGGACAGAGACCGGGGTGTTCGTGCAGGTCGATGGAGACCGCCCCGTCTCCTGGCGCGAGGAGCGGGCCCGGATCATCCGGCGCCAGGGAACGCTCTGCGGTGCCTCGCTCGCCCTGGACGGGCCGGCCGCCTGCACCATCACCCTCCCCTCCGCCGGGGGGAGGGGCCATGACCCGCCGATACTGGCGCGAGGAGATCGAGCGGATGCCCCGGGAGGAGCTCACCGAACTGGTGGACGAGCGGGTCCGGGCCACGGTGGCCTAAGCCGCGGAGCACTCGCCGTTCTACCGGCAGTGGTTCCGCGACCACCACATCCGCCCCCACGACGTGCGGACCCACGAGGATCTCCTCTTCCTCCCCCTCATCTCCGGGAGCACGGTCCGGGAGAACCAGCCACCGGTGGCCGGGGAGTTTGTCTTCAGGAGCGTCCCCTGGGACGATGTGTACACCATCCACGAGACGAGCGGGACCAGCGGGACGCCCAAGACCTTCTTTCTGACCTGGGAGGACTGGCAGCGGTACGCCGAGAAATACGCCCGCGTCTTCACCGCCCAGGGGTTCGGCCGGGGCGACCGGGTGGCGGTCTGCGCCAGCTACGGGATGAACGTGGGTGCGAACACCATGACGCTGGCCGCCCGCGACCTGGAGATGGCCATCATCCCCGAGGGGCGGTGCACCTTCCCCCTGCGGGTGATCACTTCCTACCGGCCGACGGGGATCGTGGCGAGCGTCTTCAAGCTCCTCCGGCTCGCCCGGGCGGTCGGGCGGGAGGGCCACGATCCCCGGGAGATGGGCCTCAAACGGCTGGTGGTGGGGGGCGAGGCGTTCGCCCCCGAGGCCCGGAGGTACGTGGAGGAGCTCTGGGGATGTCCCGTGTACAACACCTACGGGAGCACGGAGGGGGCGATGTCCGGGGAGTGCACGGCACAAAAAGGCCTCCACGTCCCCGAGGACCTGGTCCACATGGACCTCTATGACCCGGACCGCAGCGGGTTCGTCCCCGACGGGGAGCCCGGGCAAATCGTCCTCACCACCCTGCTCCCCCCGGGCGGCCGGGCGGGCACCCTCCTCATCAATTACGATACCGGGGACGTCACCCGGGTCCGGTCCCGGGAGGAGTGCGACTGCGGGCGGACCCACCTGCAGGTCGATACCCCCACCCGCAGCCAGGAGACGGTGTACACCGCCGGGGTCCCGGTCAACCGGGTGGACATCGAGAGCGCGGTCTTCCAGCCGGAGCACATGGCCGATATCACCGGGGAATACGAGGCGTTCCTGTACGAGGGCGACCGTCCGGGGACGGTGGTGCTCCGGGTCAGCCTGGAGGCAGAGAAGGAGGGGGGCCGGGTGCCCCGGGAGCTGGAGGCGTCGTTTTTGGACGCGCTCACCCGTCGGGTGCCCCCGCTCGCCCCCCTCCTTGCCGACGATATCCTCCGGGTGCTCTTCCACACCACCGGGCCGGGGGGCCTTGAGCTCCACCGGCTGCCCGGCCGCCCCCGGAGGATCGTGGACCGGCGGTGAGGCCTTTTTAAGCCTCGTCGATCGCGGTGATCTCGATGGGAGTGCCCCACTGCTGGATGGTGGCGGTATCCTCCGCCGGGACGGCGGTGAACGTCACCCGCATGCCGTCGGTCCGGTACTCCTCGGGGAGGTCGAGGGGCAGGTAGCGGGTGCCGTCATCGGTGACGATTCCAAAAAACCCGCCCTCCAGCTCCACGTGAGTCACGGTGCCGGTGGCGGTGAACGATCCAGTGTCCTGGGTGCCGGTGCACCCTGCGATGCAGATCGCGGCGATGAGTGCCGCGAGGGTGAGTCCGTATGCGATGAGTGGTCTCATGATCCATGGTGTGCGGTCCCGGGAAATCAACATATCTTTGGTTTCGAAGGTTTTCGAAGTCATTCCGGATGATTTCGCAGTCTTCCTTCAAACAGAAACTGACAATATACTTCCTGACCACTAATAGAAGGAATGAAGAGAGTTCTCGGGATCATTTCGGGGATATGTGCCTTCTTTATCATCTATCTCCTTCCCCTCGACCCGGCCACCTTTCCTCCGGCTGCCCGGGCCGTCGCCGCGGTCACCGTGCTGATGGTCATCTGGTGGCTCACGGAAGCGATCCCCATCCCCGCCACCGCTCTCGTCCCCCTGGTCGCCTTCCCGCTCCTGGGCATCCTCTCTCCGGCGGAGGCGGCGGCACCCTACGCGGACAAGATCATCTTCCTGTTCATGGGAGGGTTCATCATCGCCATGTCCATGCAGCGCTGGGGGCTCCACCGGCGCATCGCCCTCACCATCATCCGGGTGATGGGCACCAGCCCCCGGCGGCTCATCTTCGGGTTCATGGTGGCCACCGCGTTTTTGTCCATGTGGATCTCCAACACCGCCACCGCGATGATGATGGTCCCCATCGCCATCGCCATCATCGCCACCATCCTGCCCGAACACACGGTCCACCTCGACCAGATGACCCGTGAACAGCGCGACTTCGCGGAGTGCATCGTCATCTCCATCGCCCATGCCGCCACCATCGGAGGGATCGCCACCATCATCGGCACGCCGCCAAACGGCATCTTCATCGCCGAGATGGAGGCGCTCTTTCCCGCCGCCCCCTCCATCGACTTCTTCACCTGGATGAAGTTCGGGGTCCCCCTCACCGCCATCTTCCTCCCCCTGGCCTGGTTCTGGCTGACCCGCGGCCCGTACCGGGGAATGCCAAAATCCATCAGCGGGGGCAGAGAGGTTATCGACGACGAGCTCGCCGCCCTCGGCCCCATGGGTCGCGGGGAGCGGTGGACGCTGCTCGTCTTCTCTCTCACCGCCGCTGCGTGGATATTCGCCCATACCAAGGTGATCGCGGGAGTGACCGTTCCGGGACTGGACATCATCTTCCCGGGGATCCATGATTCCACCATCGCCATATTCGGGGCGCTCCTCCTCTTCCTGCTCCCGGTGAACCTCAGGGAGGGGGTCTTCACCATGAACTGGGAGTGGGCCCGGAAGATCCCCTGGGGGATCCTCATCCTCTTCGGCGGGGGGATCTGCCTCTCGGTGGCCTTCCTGGAGAGCGGGCTCGCCGAGGTCATCGTCGACAACCTCACCATCTTCCATGCCCTCCCCATCGTGGTGCTGGTGCTCATCCTGGGGATCGGGATCTCCCTGATCACGGAGGTGACCTCCAACACCGCGATGGCGGCGGTGATGATGCCGGTGATGGCGGTGACCGCGGTCTCCATCGGGATCCACCCCTACTTCCTGATGCTCACCGCCGCGATCTCCACCTCGCTCGCCTTCATGCTCCCGGTGGCCACCCCCCCGAACGCCGTCGCCTACGGGTCCGGGTACATTACCATCCGCGACATGATCCGCGGGGGATGGGTCCTCAATTTCATGGGTATCTTCCTGTGGACCCTCTTCCTGTTCACCCTGGTCACCTGGGTGCTCGGCATCACCCCGGAGATGCCCGCATGGGCGGCAGGGTTCGCCCTCCCCTCCCAGGGAGGGTATTAAGAACTCAAAGTGATGATGTTGAAGTACCATGCCTCGCGAGACCATCATCGATGGTGACATGCTGGAGGCCGCCGGAGTCGAAGGGAGGCGGAAGCGAAGAGATGAGCGACCGCCCGCTGAAGTATCCGCGCCACAGGAGGGTACCGGGGAGGAGCACAAAAAAGAGCCCGAAACGACGGGGAGTTCCGTGGAAGGGCGCCGATCTTCCTCCTCTCCCACCCGCCCGAAGTTCAAAAAAGGGTCGGATGCGGATATCTTCGATACCTCACGGTGACCGCACGATATCCCCGGCATCCCGGACCACGATCTCTTTCTCCCCCCGGTAGGTCTGGACGATCCCGGTGACCCGGACCAGCTCGCCCACCGCAGGAGCGGTGGCCGGGGCCACGGAGGCGGGGACGAAGACCTGCACGCCTCCCACCACCATCACCAGGTGCCCCCCACCGTCGGTCCACCGCACTCCATCCACCACCCCGCGGTGGATGGCCATGGCGCCGTCCTCCGTCTCCGGGGTGAACGCCACCGCGAAGACGGCGGGCCCCGCCATCTCGCAGGCCAGGTGGACGGCGAGCACTGCGACAGTGACCGCCACGAGGATGGCGAGGGCCCGGCGCTCGTCCCGGGAGGGAAGGAGGGGTCCGGTCTTCATGCATGAGCGATATAGTCGCCGCCCCTGATAAGAATAGCCGGTTCAGCGCAGGTGGCGGTGCCAGCCCAGGAGCGCGACACCTCCGATCACCGCGGCAAGGGCGGTGTACCGGAGGAGATCGGTGGTCGTGTCACCGGCGGGCACCGTCCGGTGGCCGGCGTCCCAGTCCTCCTCGAATACCGCCGTGAAGTAGCCGGCCACCCCCGGCGAATCGAGGATCACCCCCGCCTCCCTGTTGAACCGGGGAGAGTTGTCGTTCCAGTTGATGCTGCTGATGGCCACGGACCGGCCGTCCACGATGATCCCCTTGGTGTGGATCTTGGCCGCCTGCATCGCCTCCAGGTCGGCGCACCGGCCGGCGAGGGGCACGCCCTCCCGGCGGGCGATGCTGTTGATCAGGGCCACCATCTCGTCGTTGTCCTCGTCGCCGTCGGTGTTGAACCAGGCGGAGTCAAGCAGGACGCGGACACGGACCCCCGCCCGGGAGGCGTTGACCGCGGCGGCGAGGTAGGGGTTGAGCCGGCCGTCGGAGGTGTTGGTGATGGAGGCCTGCTGGATATCGATGGTGGCCGTCGCATTCCCGATCAGGGCAGGGATCAGGTCGCTGGTGTCCGGGGAGAGGACCGGAGTGACGGTGACGTCCGTGAACTCCGCGGGTGGGTGGCGGCCGGTGGCGGGGGTGGGGGGGGTCCCGGAGAGGGCGGTGCCCGCGGCCCCGGGAAACGCGGTGATATCCCCGCCCCCGGCATCGGCCCAAAAGACCGATTCGAAGTACCGGGCAACGCCGGGATGGGTGATCACCGCCCCCCACCCCCGGTTCCCGTACCCGCCGTCCACGGGAAACCCGCTCTGCTTGAAGTTCTCGGTGGTGACCAGCACGGTATCGCCGTCCACCACCAGGTACTTGGCATGGTCGTACCGGTACCGGGCATGGACCGTGTCGGTCCCGGTCATCGCCAGGACCGGGATGCCGGACGCCGTCATGGTCCCTGCGACCTCCTCCTCGCCCCCAGGGATGCCGCCCACCGGCCCTCCTTCCAGGAGCACGGTGACCGACACCCCCCTCTCCCGTGCACGGATGAGCGCGTTCGCCATATCCGGGTGGGTCATCTCGTACACATTGACCAGGATCCGCTCGTCGGCGTCCGCGACCGCCCGTGAAAAGGCCGCACAGGCCGCATCCGGCGAGACGAAGGCGGTCACGCTGGCGTTTCGAAACGTCTCCGGGGCAAAGCGGGACTGGCCGATGGCGAGCACCCGCGGGTCCCAGATGCCGTCCTCCCGGTAATGGACCTGCCCCTCGCGGCACTCGACGTCTCCGGGCCAGGTGACGGTCTGGAGCACCACCGTCCCCCTGAGCAGCCGGAGTTCGTCCCCCCGGTTGGCCATCCTGAAGTCTCCCGAACGGATGACGTCGGGGACCGCCTCCAGGGTGTCGAAGCACTCCCAGTCCGGGAGGGTGCCGTGGACCGTCCGGTACGCATCCGCCCTCCGGGCGAGGACCACCCGGCCCTGGATGGACGCCCCCTCCGGGAACCGGAGCCCCCCCTCCCCGTCGGTGAGCCGCACCCCCGCAAGCGATCCCTCCCCCTGGAGCACGATGAACTCGTCGTCCTCCCCGGACAGCCAGGGATCCGGGCAGAACTCGACGATCTGGACTCCTGTTGCGGGCACGGCGATGAGCCAGAGCAGGAGGAGGCAGACGGCGAACCGGCGCATGTCAGGGATCCATGGGACGGACGGCGGGATAGGGATTGTGAAACGGTCTTCGGGCGATCTCCTTTTTCCCCGGGACGTGAAATACTGGGGCATGGATACACCGCCCGGGAGGAAGCAGAGCGGTTTTGCCCTCCTCGTCTTCTCCATATCGCTGGCCATATTCATGTCGTCGCTCGACGGGACCATCGTCAATATTGCGCTGCCCACCATCTCCTCGTCGTTCGATATCTCCACCACCACGGTCAGCTGGGTGGCCACGGTGTACCTGATCGTGATGGCCGGATGCGTGCTCGTATTCGGCAAGATCTCCGATCTCATCGGGTTCAAGAAGATCTTCCTGGCCGGATTCTCCATCTTCACCGCCGGCTCGCTGATGTGCGGGGTGCTCCCCGACCTGCTCGGGTCCTTCGATCTCCTGATCGTCTCCCGGGTGGTGCAGGGGGTGGGCGGGGCGATGATGACCGCCATCGCCCCCGCGATGGTCACCGAGTATATCCCGCTCAGTCAGAAGGGGCGGGCGATGGGGATCGTGATGACCATGGCGGCGCTGGGGATGGCGGTGGGTCCCACCATCGGCGGTCTCCTGACCGAGTACCTCTCCTGGCACTGGATATTCTTCATCAATGTCCCGGTGGGCATCGCCGCCGTGCTCCTCGGGCACCGGGCGGTCCCCCGGGACACCCGCACGGGATCGCTTGCCGGGTTCGATTACCCGGGGGCGGTCCTCCTCTTCGTGGGGCTTGCCGCCATCATATTCGCGCTCTCCGACGGGCTCTCCCTGGGCTGGACCTCGCCTCCCATCGTCGGGGCGATCATCGTGGGGATGGTCTCGCTCGCGGGCCTGGCCCTCCACGAGATCCGCCGCGAGGACCCCCTGCTGGAATTCGGCCTGTTCCGGGAGAGAAACTTCCTCACCGCCAATATCGGCCTGGCACTGCTCTTCTTCAGCTTCGGCGGGGTCAACTACCTGCTCCCCTTCTACCTCGAATACGTGCAGGGGTTCTCCTCGTCGGAGGCGGGCCTCATCCTGACGGTGCTCTCCTTTGCGATGATGGTCGCGGGGCTCGTTGCCGGAGCGCTCTTCAACCGGGAGGGGGGCCGTCCGCTGAGCATCGTCGCGGCGGGGGTGATCATCCTCGGGTATTTCATGCTGACCGGTCTGCGGGCGGATTCGGGCCTCGGCTACATCTTCGCCACCCTGTTCTGCATCGGGTTCGGTCTCGGGCTGCTGGTCACCCCCCTGTCCAACATGATCCTGAACGCGGTCCAGAAGAAGTACCAGGGGGTGGTCTCCAGCCTCACCAGCGTGGAGCGGTTCGCCCCTATGCCGCTTGGGATAGCGGTCTTCAACCTGGCCCTCCTCCAGGGGGTGCAGGCGGTCGCCCGGCACCGGGGGGTGATCGAGAGCAGCCCGGCCTCCATCAAGATCGAGGTCCTGTCGGCGGGCTTCGATCTCGCGTTCCTGGCGGCGCTGGTGGTGGCGGTGATCATCCTGCTGGTCACCCTGGTCACGCGCCTGGAGATCCACCCCGATTACCGGGAGAGCGATGATGGGGAGATCGTGCTCGGGATGGCCTGACCGGCCGCTGGTGGTCAAGCTGGGGGGCAGCCTCCTCGACGTCCTCGACGGGATCGTCGGGGAGATCCGGGGCATCGGGGGCCCCCTCCTGGTGGTGCCCGGCGGGGGTCCGTTTGCCGACCGGGTCCGCGAGCAGGACCTGGACGACGATGCGGCCCACTGGATGGCGATCGATGCGATGGACCGGACGGGCCGGCTGATCCGGGATGCGGGCCTCCCCGCGGTCGGGCGCCTGTCGGTTCCACACCACCCGGCGGTCCTCCTCCCCGGTCGCATTCTCCGGGAGCATGATCCGCTCCCCCACTGCTGGGAGGTCACCTCCGACACCATCGCCGCCTGGGTCGCCCGGACCCTCGGTGCGGAGCTGGTGCTCCTCAAGTCGGTGGACGGGATCCGGGTGGAGGGAAGGCTCGTCCGCTACCTGGGTGCGCCGTGTTCCACGGACGTGGTGGATCCCTGCCTCATCCCGTTCGTCCTCTCCAACGACATCCCCGCCACCATCCTCAACGGCCGGGTGCCCGGACGGCTGCGGGCGTTCTGCTCGGGTGCCGGTCCGGCGGGGACCCGGATTGATACAAGATTTTAAGGAAATGCAGGTCAGATACTTGTGCCAATCTTTGACGGAGTTTGAGAATGGAATACACTCACTGTACATCCTGCAACGCACCGCTTGCAGAACAGGGTGCGACGCGGTTCCCCTGTCCCGAATGCGGGTATGAGATCCGGCGCTGTGTCCGGTGCAGACAACAGAGCGTCGTGTACATCTGTCCGAAGTGCACGTTCCAGGGGCCCTGACCATGGGAAAGGTGGCCATGATCGTCAAGGTGATGCCGGATTCACCGGAGGTGGATCTCGCATCCGTGGAGGAATCGATACGGGTCGCGGTGCCCGAGACCAGCGAGATCCGGCGTGACCCGATCGGGTTCGGACTCAACGCCCTGAAGGTCGCCGTGGTCGTGGAGGACGAGGAAGGCGCACCCGACCGCGTCGAAGAGGCGATCGCAGCCGTGGACGGCGTCGCCAGCGCGGAGATAGAAGAGCTGACCCTGACCTGATCTCTTTTTAGTGTCCCGTATCCGGCGCCTGATCCAGGAGGGCGAGGATCTCGTCGGTGACGCCGCGGATCTTCTCCACCGACTGGCGGAACGCGGTCACCTCGTCATCGTCGATGCGGATGGGGACCGGATGGCCGCCCTGTCGGTTGACCAGTGCGGGGACGCCGATACAGACCCCGCCGATGTCATGGATCTCGCTCCTGATATAGCTCGAGACCGTGAGGATCCGTTTTTCGTCGCCGAGGATGGTGCGAATCAGGGTGGCGATCGCCTCACCCGGACCGTCCACGGTGGCGCCCTTCTTCTCGATGATGTACTGCCCGCTGGTGCGCACCCGCTCCATCAGGTCGGCGATGGGCAGATCGCTGAAGGCGGGCAACCGGTCGATCCGGATGCCGCCGATGGTGGTCGCTGACCACAGGGGGACCATGGAGTCCCCGTGCTCCCCGATGATGCGGGTATGCACTTCGCTGACATGGACCCCGAAGAATTGGGAGATGAGCGACTTGAGGCGCATCGAATCCAGGTGCGTCCCCAGTCCCAGGACCTGGCGGGGCTCCATCCCCGAGGCCCGCAGGGCGACCGCGGTCATGACGTCGACCGGGTTGGTGATGACCAGAAAGATCGATTCGGGGGCGATCTCTCCCACGAGCCGGGCATACTCCGCCACCAGCCTCGCATTGGAGACCGCGAGATCGATCCGATCCTGCCCGGGCCCCCGGGGGGTTCCGGCGGTGCAGATGACCACGTCCGAGCCCCGGATATCCCCGGGATCGGTGCTCCAGGTGAGCGCGATATCGGTCCCGCACGCGGCAAAAGAGTCCAGCATGTCGTGGGCGATCCCCGCGAGGAGCGGCTCCCTGCCCGGCCGGCCGAAGAGGACCAGCTCGCTCACGTAGGGGATGCGCGAGATGGTGTGAGCGGCGAACGAACCGACCCGTCCGGTCGCCCCGATAATGGTGACTCTGGCCATGTGATCATGAAACAGGTGATTGGGAATGGGAACCCGCCCTCGGTGGGAACCGCGTGCCCGCCTTCGCCGGTGCGCCCCTTCTCCACCCCGCACCCCCATGGGCGCCAGACGTCCGCGGTGGGTCTGCTCCCTTCCGGGCCTGAACCGGTGCCCGCGGCAACAGGTCTTCGCTCCCTCCGGAACGTCGATCCCTGGCCGCTGACCTCATGGGACGAGGCTTCTCTGTCGGGGCTCGCCGGACTCCGGCAGGCCGCCAGAGCCGCCCTCGGGCTTCGTCCCCTGCATATCGGCGGTTTCAGGTTACAGGTGACGCCTAACCACCCGGACTAGTCCCCATACAGGTACCGTGCTCACGGGATAAATATCTCCCCGCCCACGAGTTCCTTCCACCGGGAAACGGTAGTATCCATCTTTTCCCGGTGGTCTTTTCCAAAGAGATCGATGACCGTCAGGTCGACCGTCTCCGGCAGCACGGCGGGAAGCGAGAACATATCTCCCTGGTACACGTCGATCTGCTGATCACCGGTGGTCTCCGCCACGTGCAGTGGTTCGGTGACCACCGGCTGATCCTTCATCTGGTCGTAGGTCTGCAGCCAGGTAACCTCCCCGATGGAGAGGTGGGAGCGGTTGACATGCACGTTGCACGCGCTCCAGAAGGCCGCCGCCCACCAGATGTCGTTCAGGATCACGTGGGGGACCCCGAGCAGCCCCCCCAGGATGCCCAGCGTCCCCGGTCCCGCACAGGCGTCCACGAAAGTCGTCGGCTCGTAGCTCCTGACCGCCACCCCCACATTGATGATCTTCGGGTCGTAGCCCCGGGGAAACTCGATGTGCAGAAGCGACTGCTGCTTGTAGATGACCAGCGGCTCTTCCTGGGTGTAGAAGACGTTGGCACGGACATCGCAGCCGGCCAGCAGTTCATACACGTCCGGGAACCCGTCCAGGTCCAGGTCGGTGATCCCCGGGATGGAGGCGGAACTCTTGATCACCCCCCGGATCTCGGGGACCTCCCGGAAGAGGCGGTCGGCGCTGGCCTGGTCCATATCCGGGGAGAGGAGGACCAGCGAGTCCTCGGGCAGATAGGGGGCTGTGTCCATGGCGAATCCCGGGTGGATGAGGGGTGCGCCCACCTCCTTGAGGGCATCGGTCTCGTTGAGGACGCCCTCGTCCACCATGATCACCCAGCAGTGGACGAAGACATCGTCGATGAACCGCTTCCCGCAGTCGCACACCGGGGGTATGGCCCGATCGGCGGGGGGTTTTCGCTTGGTGCGCACCGTCCCCGAACAGTCGGGGCAGGGTGAGAAGATATCGGGGAGGAGGTCGAGGATCTCGGGTGCGTCCCGGACACACTCCCCCCCGCAGACCGGGCAATCCATGAGAAATGCTGATCCCCTCCTGGCAATAAAAGGGATCGACTGGTGGGGC
>JBNGCZ010000010.1:0-51989 GCA_049974905.1 Methanomicrobiales archaeon | reverse complement strand
GGTTCAGCAACGCTTATATATCCGGAATCGGGGCCGGATCCGGCCGAATCGGGCGTCCACACAGACGCCCTCCGGCGGCCGATCGCCGGGGCGGCCGGGTGATCCATCGGCCGGATATGACTCCCGCTCATATCGCCGTGAAATCGATGGTTTCCGCGTGAGTTGGGGGGATCGGGGGGTGATCTGCGGGTTTTGGGTATGGGCGCGATCCCGGTGGTGAGAATGGGGCGGATCCGCGAAAAGGGGGCTGATCCGGGGTTTTTGAGGGGGGTGCGGGAGAGGGTCTTCCCGGCCAGGCGGGGGTGGCCGCGGTGCATGCCCACGGGATGCCCCGGCAGAGGGGACCCCCTATCCGGAGGCCCGGCACCCCCGGGCCATCGACGGGAGAGGGCCGGACCCCGACCGGTTCATCCGGCGGTCGGACTGTACCGGGAGGCGGGTGTCGCCGCAAGGCGGCAGGGGCCGGCGGGGTGCGGAGCACATGGGAGATGATCCTCCTCCTGGATGAGAGAGGAGTGCCGGTGGACGACCCGGGCCAGGGAACTGCATGGTCGAGCCGGTGTTCGTGTCCGGGGTGATGCCCTGTTTGGCCACCTCCTGCCTGGCCCGGCGGGAGGTGGTGACTGCAGGAAACCGGGTCCAGGAGCAACCATTTTGAGTCGTCGGGATCTCCTGTCAGTGGGGAGTTCATCTGTTTTCACCAACAATGGATCCCCCTCCGGGTTACGGTTTTATTCTGGCTGATTGTGGAATATGAACCCGGATTGAGTGTACTTTTGGTCGGGGAGAGCTGTCGACAACCAGATCGCCGATTCTTCGGAGATGAGTGGGGGTTTTGTGACGGGTGTGTGGGAGGGGGCCCATACAGTTACACGCCCCTACCTTCATGGACGGGTAGTTCACTTTTGAGTAACCAGTACCAGAGAGGCAGATAATGTATCTTCCTGCCTGCCACAATTTCCTGATCAAAAACGTCAGAGGTTATGATGGTGCCTTCCTGCAGGTCAAAATGATCCATTGCTGAAATAAGACCATTTATCTCCCTTTCTCTGGTTTTTGGATCTGAGAGATCTGCGCAGACCTGAATCAACCGGATTGGATCCAACCCCACTTTTGTAACAAAATCCACTTCCAATCCTTTTTCGTCCTGCCAGTAGTAAATCTCCTCACCTGAACGCAAAACCTGGATGAAGACGAGGTTTTCATATAATCTTCCACAATCGTCAGAGAACCTGAAAGAGACCGCATTGATCATCCCCGGGTCTATGCAGTACAGTTTTTTGGGTTTATTTATCTGCCTTTTAACTGAAACGTCATAGTGATTGATAGTGAACAGCAAAAATGCGTCCTCAAGGTAGGAGAGGTAGTTGATTATGGCATCCGTGCTCAGGGACGAGTAACCGGAAAATAATTTTCTGAGTGAATTGTATGTATGAGGTTTTGCGATATTTGATATGCAGAAGAGGGCCAGTGCTTTGAATATTTGTGGATTGCGTACCTTGTGCCTGGAGACAATATCCCTGTAGATTATATCATCAAAATAGGATTGCAACAATTCTCTGTGATCCAGAGTGGGGTTGAGTATGACCTCCGGGAACCCTCCCCGACCCATATATTCGGTGAACTTCCTTTTGATCTCTATTCTCTTCTCTGAGAACTGCAGGGTTTTTATATCAAAAGATATTTTCCGGCATCTCAGGAACTCGGCAAAGCTGAACGGGAACATTCTGGTGGTAAGATGTCTTCCTGTCAAACGGGAGGAGACATCGTCTGAAAGAATGGATGCATTGGAGCCGCTGATTATGATTTTGACATTCTTCTTTTTATCGTAGATGCCCTTTAACCACTTTTCCCATCCGGAAAAGTTCTGGATCTCGTCCAAAAACAGGTACAGTTTATCCTTTTCTGATGCCCCACAAAGTTCCCGGAAAGTGTCTATCAATAACGCAAGTTCATCGCCATTTAAGGGTTGAAGTCTGTCATCATCCAGGTTGAAATAAAGTATATGAGATTTCGGCACTCCTTCATCGAGCAATGCGGAGATCAACTGGTACATGAAATATGTTTTTCCACAACGTCTGACACCGACAATGTCGTTGATATGCGGCAGATCGATATTTGTCCGGCTCTTTCTTTCATGCAATTCCGGCAGTTCGCTTTCCTGCCATTCAATGATTGTCGTTTTGAGCTTGTTCCGGGTATCCATCATATAGGGATGTGTCTGCATCAGGTATATATTTGTCGAGTATATACGACAAAATTACAGATATCTATCGTCTATGAACGATGAATGACCCGGATCTCTCCGGACGTTCACGGGAAGGACAATAGTGGTGTCGAGTGCCAGATCGAGGAGCCGGATGATGACATCGTTGTACGACTCCTGTGCATAGCGTTTGAGCCCCTCCAGCCGTGCCTTTACATCCGGGGCGACCTGGATCGTGGTAACGGCCACAGAAGCCTGTGGGTTGCTGCAGGTATTCAGTATTCTCCCGTATGGAAACCCGATGGTACCCGCCGGATCAGCGGTCAGGCTGCTTGGGCACGGCTTTTTTCTTCCGGTGCTCCCGGATTCCTGCAACGACCGTATCGAAGTCCTGCTCCAGCAGGGCTTTGCGCTCGTGGGTGTAATCGCCGCTGCCGTGGGAATAACTCTGGATGAACCGTATTGCATCGCCGGGTCCGAGATTCCGCAACCAGCACCTGGAATCCCTGGATCCGGATCTCATTGAGCGTCTTTATCTCCATATGTCACCCCCATGAGCCACTGTACAGGGTTATATATCGCGATAGGGATCTTATCCTCCAGCCTCTTAATTACTCTGACGAGGGAATCATCTGTGGTAAGAAGCACGGCACCGGCACTCTCGGCAGATGCCAGGTGCAGAGCATCGAACGTGTCGATGCCCAGCTCATGGAAAAGACGGGCACGCTCCACGATCTTCCAATCATTCCCCCGGCACGCAGTCGCTCGTGGCGCGAAAGGTTAATACTTCGGAGATGGGATAGTGCACTACCCATGGCCGTCTTTGGTGTTGTCATAGAGAAAGATGAAGATGGCTATTATGCGTATATTCCTGCTGTTCAGGGTGCGTGCGCACAGGGCGATACCTAAGAGGAGGCTCTTGCCGCTGTTCGGGAAGTGCTTCTGCTGATCCTGGAGGATTTCACCGCAACCGGGCAGGAGATCCCCAACATCGACCAGATCAGCCTCAGCACCGTCGACGTGACGGTGTAAGCGATCAATGGGCGGGACGCTCCCGGTAAAACTCCGCTGCGCAATCGCCGCCTGCTCGTGGCGGCGTCATACTCTACTCTCCGATGCCGTCTCTGATGGTCAGGAGATTTGCCTTCAGCGGGGGGATCTGATTTTTGATGATGAACCAGACGGTTTCGAGATCTACGCCGAAATAGCGGTGGAGAACGACGTTCCGGAGACCGACGATCCTTTTCCAGGGCACGAGCGGATAACGGGATCTGCCCGCACGCTTCGCCCAGGATCTCGAGATTCCGAATAACGGCGTCTATGGTCTTCTGGTCGCGGACGAATTCCTCTTGTGAAAATCCTTCATTCGATGCGTCCGAGCGCCTCGAGCATGTCATCCAGAAAGAGAGAGGGATCGCGTTTAGACATACGTGGCGTCCTCGCGGATCGATCGGAGCAGTTTCGGCCTTCGGGCGACACCGCCTTTCAGCACCAGGTCGACCGGAAGACCGAGCAGTTGTTCGAGTTCGTTCTTCAGGTCGACGACGTCCCACCCGATGGGCTCCGTCAGATCGACGAGGATATCCACATCGCTTCCCGCGGTCTGTTCGTTCCTCGCGTACGACCCGAAGATGCCGATCTCCCGGACGTGGTAACGCTCCCGCAGGTACGGCTTTGCCCGGCGAAGCGTATCTGAGATAGAGCGAAGGTCCGGTGTCTGGAGAGTCTTTTCGGCCGACATGGAGTTTCCCTGGAGTTCGGGTGCCCGCCCGCTCGCGGTTGATCGTCAGTTGCATGCTATCCGTCATCATGGTTTCGTTCGTGAGGCGACGGCGGAGCGGGAAGAGCGGCGTCGCCTCTTCATGGTGAAGCCGTCCGGTCAGGGGATTGTACGGCGGCGGTTTGTAGTGTGAGTGTGAAAGTGGGTGTGCTGGAGCCGTGCCGGCATGCGGCGATCCGCCGGAACCATCCCCAGGATATATATCCCTGCAGATGGTACTGCCCACTGGGATGTGCCCATGGACGCCACGATCACGCTCCCGGAGTCACTGCTCATCGGGCCATCAAGGTGAGAGGGCCGGACCCCGATCGTTTCATCCGGCGTGTTCTGGCGGTCGACCGGTACCGGGAGGGGTCTGTCGCCCGGCAGAAGGGCGGGTCACAGGAGAAGCGCCGATGACCGTGCGGCGGGAAGCCGCGGGGTCGCTGACGGGGCGGTCCGCGGATCATCCCGGCGGGACTTGACCATCACCCGCGTGGGGGGATGGACCGGACCCTCGACCGCAACCGCCATCACCGCTCATGCCGATAGCTCCGGGAGACGATGGCCGACACCGACCGGATCCTGGACGCCGCCGATCCCCGGACGCTCCCCCTCGACCTGCGGGTGATCGGGGTGTGGATCCTGGTCACCCTGGCCGCGATCTACCTCCCGGTGGTGAACCAGACCCCGCTCCGGGTGGCGGCGGCGCTCCCGTTCATCCTGTTCATCCCCGGGTACCTGCTCATCGCGGCGCTCTTTCCCGGCGGGGAGGACCTCGACTGGATCGAGCGGATCGCGCTCTCGTTTGGGCTCTCCATCGCGGTGGTGCCGCTGATCGGCCTCGCGCTGAACTACACCCCGTGGGGGATCCGGCTGGATCCCATCGTGACCGCGCTGGTCCTCTTCTGCATCGCCATGGGGGTGGCGGCCCACTGGTGCCGGATGATGCTCGAGCCGGAGGCCCGGCTGTCGATCCCGGTGGCGGCGGTGGCGGCCGGGGTGCGGGAGGAGTTCTTCTCCGCGGGGCGGGGCCGGCTCGACCGGGCGCTCTCCATCATCCTGGTCATCGCCATCGTGGCCGCGGTGGCCACCACCATCTACGTGATCGCGGTCCCCAAGGAAGGGGAAAAATTCACCGAGTTCTACATCCTCGGGGAGGAGGGCATGGCCGCCGACTACCCCACCGATTTGATAGTGGGAAAGAGTGCCTCCATCATCGTGGGCATCGGCAACCACGAGTACCGCCCCGTCACCTACACCGTGGAGATCCGGGGGATGGACTGGGAGTTCGATGAGCGGACCAATGAGTCGTGGGTGGTATCCGAACGGCTCCTCTCCACGGTCCCGGTCACCGTGGCGCACAACCAGACCTGGGAGGAGCCGGTATCGTTCACCGTCGGCCGGCCGGAGACCGACCGGATCGAGTTCCTGCTCTGGGAGGGAGACCCGCCCCCGGAGACCGTGAGCGGGACCGACCGGATCAATGCGAGCTACCGCGACCTGCACCTGTGGGTGGACGTGGCGCCCGCGGTGCGGTGAGGGTGGTGGCAGGTGGACGAGCCACCGGGAGATGCTCGCCGACGAGTGAGAGGATCGCGGGGAGCGGCACTCATCCACTCCCTCTCTTGCACAAACAGAGATACCTGTACACCCCGGTCATCCGGAGCCCGAGCATCCATCCTCTCATCTCCGACTGACTCACAGACTCTCCCCGGGAATGCACCGGCCGACACCACATTATTGGACACGGCACGCTTTCGCTCACCAAATCACACCCCTGGAAAGGAAACCATTCACGCCCATGCCCGATTCCCGGGTGAAAGATTATCTTCTTTGCATGTGAAACGGAGAGCATGCATCTCCATAAGGATGGAGGCATCCTCTATCTCGATGGTCGCGAGCTCTCCGATCTGGACCTCTTTGTCTGTCGTGTTCTCCGTGTCCTGTCCGCTTTTTTCTCCTATGTTATCGTGAGCGGATACGTGGCCATATTGCTTGGACGAACCCGCAGTACGGAGGATGTCGACATTCTCATTCCTCCCGGTGATCAGCCGATATGTGCCGCGTTTCATGAGGCATGCATACAGCATGGATACGAGTTTCTGAATGCCGGGAATGTGGCCGATCTGTATTCTCTTCTGGTATCCGGATCGGGAATCCGCCTCTGTGAACAGGATCTGTTCATCCCCAACATCGAGATAAAATTCATCAAAGACGAGGTGGATGCATATTCATTCGAACAGAGGATGCAGCTGGTTGCGGGGGGAGAGACTTTTTTCATCAGTCCTCTCGAGATCCAGATCGCGTATAAGTTATGGCTGGGCAGTCAGAAGGATATTGAGGATGCGATCTTCATCCGTGAAGTGGCCGGAGACATCATCGATGAGGACCAGCTGTGCATGTTCTGTGAATCATTCGGAGTCGACGATGAGACCACCTGATATCAACAAGCGGGAACGGATCAGCCGGGAAAGGATCCAGTTCGTGAGGAGATCCGCAGAATGGGTCAGAAGCGTTCCAAACGAAGTCTGGAGCAGGAGACAGTGTGAATTCATCAACTCCCTCTTTTCGAACCGCAGGAATTTTCCGCTGACCAGGACGCACTATCTCAGGATGATCGAGAAAGCAGAGAGCGCATCGGGCCGCCGGTCAGGATCGCCTCCCATCCCGGATTTCCTGAAGTCTGACCCGGAGCAATAATCATTCGTGCAGCCGTGTCAGATACGACACGGGCGACACCACACTTATCCGCTTCGTCGCCCGCCTGCCCGGACGATCCACCGACTCTCCTCGATCCCCCGCCCATACACCGACGTCGCCCGGGGATCCCCCGTTCAGAGGGTAGCGGATACACGGCTCACTCCGCCGGGGTGATCACCAGGGTCACCGACCGCTTCTTTGGATCGGCGTCTATGCGGTCCGCCCGCCAGGTGCGCCCGGTGGCCACGGTGGCCAGGCAGAGGGCGAGGCTGCAGACGGGACAGGGGCAGATCCGGCAGACCGCCGGGGACTCGCGGCGGACCGCGGTGCAGGTATCGGCGAGGCGAAAGCCGGTGATGGAGAACTCGAGGCTCTCCCCCGCCTCCCGGACGGTGACCTGGTCAGCGGCGCAAAGGACCAGGGTGAGCGCCTCGCGGAACGCGACGCCCGCACCGTCGACATCGGCGGGGACCACCAGGCCCGCGGAGTCCTCCAGCATGGCCAGCAGCGGAAGGCCGAGCGGGGGAAGCGCGATGCCCGGCGCCTCCGGGTCGAGGACGATCGACCCCTCCCCGGGAGCAGGAAGAGTGTCGGCCACCGGGATGACCTGCACCACCCGGCGGGTCGCGTCGGGGACCATGTGGGCGACCCCCCGGAGCCCGAGGTCCGCGGCGAGCCGGGCGATGTCGATCGCCCCCTGGACCGGGAGCATCGCGGTCAGGCGGGGGTCCGGGGGCTCCTCGCGGGAGAAGGTGAGCAGGAAGACCCCGGCAAAGAAGGAGGCGGTCCCGCAGAGGATGAGGGCGGCGGTGGTCACATCCCCCCGGCCGGTGAGACCGGCCACCAGCAGGAGGAGGACCGCGAGGCCGAAGAGGACCGCAGCGGCCTGGGGGGGCCGGAGATCGGTCATGGGCCCGCCCCCCGGCTGAGCCGGTGCTCACCGATGATCAGGGCGAATGCCGCCGCCCCGAGCAGCGCGGCCCCGAGGGCGACGGGAGGGAGGGGTCCGGGAAAGGAGATGACCAGCAGGCCCATGAACGCCGTCCCCGCAGCAGAGAGCGCCAGCCACCAGGCATCCCGCCGGTCGGAGAGGAGGCCGGCGGTGTCCGCACACGCGCCGAAGACGATGACCTGGACCACCACCGCCCCGGGAAGGGACGGGAGGCCGACGGTCGCGACCAGCCCCTCCCCGGCACAGAGCACATACACGGGGTCCGCCTCCCTCCCGGCGAGTGCTGCAAGCGCTCCGGCCGCGACCAGCGCGGGCACCAGGAGGGGCGATCCCCAGAGCGCCGCCGCGGAGACCGCGGCCGCACCCAGGCACAGGAGGAGGCCGGTTCGCATCAGATCACCTCCGCAAAAAGACCGGTGAGGGCGGGGGACCAGGCCTCCCGGGGGATGCGGATCGTCACCGGCCGGCGGAGGTTTCGCCCCGCCTCCACGACCTGGTGGAGGTGGGAGGTATCGCCGGTGCACAGGCTGTACAGCGTGCCCCCGTCCCCGCTCCGGAGCCCGGCGAGCACCCGGGTGACCTGGACCTCAAAGGTGGAGGGTGGGGCGGGTGCAGACCGGAGGTCCGCCACCCGGTCCAGGAACTCCCGGGCGGAGGGTGACGCCTGCTCCCGAACCCGGGCGGCGTCCACCGCGAGCGCACCGCGGGAGTACGCCCGGTACAGGTGCACCGATCTCTCCACCGGTCCGAGCCCGCGGAGGATGCGGGCGAGCCGGTGGGCGCTTCGCTCGTCCGGGTGGTATTCGATGACCTGCGCCCCGGAGATGACCAGGAGCGAGGCGGTCCGGGCCTGGCGGACGATCTCCTCGAGCATGCCCGCCGCCGCCCCGAGGAGGGTAGAAAACCCCGGGCCATCGGCGGCCGGCAGGTCGACGATGACCAGCCGGGGGACCGCCCGCTGCTCCTCGAACTGGCGGACATAGACCCGGCCGTGCCGGGCGAGGAGCTTCCAGTCGATCCGGCGGAGATCGTCGCCGGGCACATACTCCCGGACCGAGTAGAGGTCCGTGCCCCGGGCCGCGGGCCGGCGAACGGAGACGATATCGCCGACGGTGCCTCCCGCCCTGAGCGGCGCGAACCGGTGGAGGGGCTGGACCACCAGCACCGGTCCGGGGGCGGGCCGGGTGAGAGAGAGGATGGAAAACGGCGTCTCCAGGGTGACCTCCACACCCGCAAAGGAGAGATCGCCCCGGGCGGCCACCTGGAGCCGGTAGGAGAGCGCTTCACCCGGGACCCCCGCGGTCTCCCCGGAGACTGCCACCGTGCCCGCGGGGATGAGATCGCGGACCCGCACATGTCCGCGGGCGGGGGGGGCGGTGATGCGGGCGGCCACCTCCAGCTCCATCCCCTGCCGGAGGATCCGGCGGCTCGCGGTCCGCTCCACCGAGAGCCCGGCGGCCACGCGAGCGAGGTCGGCGAGCGCCGCCGTCCACTGGACGAGGAGGAAGACCCCGACGGAGAGGGCGGCGAAGAGGGCGGCGGGGAGATCCAGGGCCAGCCCCGCCACTCCCAGCACCGCCGCGAGTGCGGCCATCCACCGGAAACGGCGGGTCGCCTCCACGCCTAGGGCACCTCGACTGTACCCAGGATCTCGTCCACCACCCGGGCGGGAGTGATCCCGCCGAGCTCCGATTCGCGCCGCAAAACCAGCCGGTGGTCCAGGATGGGGTGGGCGATCGCCCTGACATCGTCGGGGAGGACATAGGGGCGCTCCTGGAGCGCGGCCCGTGCCCGGCCGCACCGCACCATGGAAAGCGACGCGCGGGTGCTCGCCCCCAGGTCCACGTCCCCGTGCTCCCGGGTGGCCACCACCAGGTCGCGGATGTAGGAGAGCACCGGCTCCTCCACCGGGATCGCCTGGGCGGCGGTGATGAATCCGGGGACGTCCCGGCAGGCGAAGGCGGACGTCATCCCGGCGGCATACCGGTCCCAGTCCAGGGTGCCCGCCTGCTCGCGGCGGATCACCTCCAGCTCCTGGTCGCGATCCAGGTGGGTGGAGGCCATGCTGCACACGAACCGGTCCTTCTGGGCCTCGATGAGGGGAAAGGTCCCCTCGAACTCGTGGGGGTTCTGGGTCCCGATGACGAAGAAGGGATCGGGGAGTGCGTGCGTCTCCCCCTCGATGGTCACCTGGCGCTCGCTCATCGCCTCGATGAACGCGCTCTGGGTCTTGGGGTTGAGCCGGTTCAGCTCGTCGATGAGGAGGACGTTGGAGAAGATGGGACCCTTTCGCACCTCGAACTCGTGGCGCTCCTGGTCATAGATCCGGAACCCCAGGATGTCCGCGGGCTGGGTGTCCACCGTGCACTGGACCCGGTGGAAGGTGCAGCCCGAGAGGTGGGCGATGGCGCGGGCGAGGGTGGTCTTGGCGGTGCCGGGGACCCCCTCGAGGAGGATGTGGCCCCCGGAGAGGAGGGAGATGAAGATGAGCTCCACCAGTGCCTCCTTTCCAACGAAGTAGCGGCCCACCATCTCACGGGCGGTGCGGTAGGCGGCGGCGATCGGGGTGGTGGTGTGGTCGGTCATGGTCTGGTTCCTGTCCGTCTGTACGCGAGGGCGACCCCCAGAATACAGATCCCTATGAGAATGGAGCTACTTAGCGGCATCGCATGGAGCATGGCCACCGCCTGTCCCGCAGGGCCGGAGACGGCGGTCCGGGAGCGGTGCTGGTCGATGAGGAGGGTGCCGTTCCAGGAGATGAGGTGTGCGAGGAACCGCTCGTTTCCGGGGAGCCGGCGGGCGGTCACCATCCCGTTGATGAAGAGGCTCGGGTCGGCGACCACCACCACCTCCCCCTCCCCGGCAGACGCACGGGCCATGAGGGTGGATCGCTGGAGCGCTTCGCCACTGTCCATGGTGTCGTCGGCGTCGAGATCCCGCCAGGAGAGGACCGAGGTCTTCACCAGCGCCTCCCCCCCGGTGACCGAAGACGGCCGGTTGAAGACCAGCCGGTCCACCCCCGCGAGCAGGGTATGGGTGGCCACGGGGCGGGCGATGACCGACCCGGGATCGGAGTATTCCATGTCCATGCTCGCCACCGGCACCGGGTCCACGGTGAGGCCGAATTCCGCAAGGAGCCGGTCGGCGGCCCCGGACTCGTCGGCCACCAGCAGGGTGTTTCCCGCCGCCACGAAGTCGTGCAGTCCTCCCGTGTCGGTGGCGTTCTCTGGGGCGATGACCAGGAGGAGCGCCCCGGTGCGCCCCGCGAGGGCGGCATCGTCGTACACGTACACCGCCCCCGCCGTCTCCGCCCGGTCGCAGAACTGCGACGTCCCGTTCCATCCCGGGTTGTAGCGGCTGTACTCGGCGGTGGTCACCGTGGCGTGGGCGAAGAGGAGGAGGAGGGCGAGGGCCGCAAAACCGCCCGCCACCCACCGGAGGTCCGCCACTAGTCGATCACCTCTGCACGCTCCCGGAGCCGGGAGATCGTCTCCGCGTCCGGCACCCGGCCGCCGTAGCGGATCTCCTCGTACTCGTGGACGAACGCGGCAAGGGCCGGCGGATCCCCGCACCGGCGGGCGAGCTCCCGGGGGGTGAGCGTCTCGGGCCGGTCGATCCCGTGGCGTTCAGCGAGGCGGCGGGCGAGACGGCGGTACAGCCGGAAGACCGCCTCCTCATACGCGCCGGCGGAGACGAGCTCGTCGACCGTGATCTCCGGCTCGGGGGCCGGTTCCTTGTCCGGCACCGGTGGGGGGGGCGCATTTTGAAGCGTGACCGTCGGGGTCTCACGGGGCGGGCGGCGCAGGTACATCACCGCCCCGGCTGCAGCGAGGATGAGGAAGAGGAGGGTGATGGCGATGGTGAGTGGCAACCCGACCGATTCGGTGGCCTCCACCTCCACCGGTGCGCTCGTGGCGGGGGTGAGCGGGAAGTCGGGGTCGTCGAAGCGGGCGGTGAGGGTGTGGGTGCCGGGGGCGAGAGTGGCGTTGACCCGGTAGACACCGGCAGGACCGGTGGTGGCCCGGGCGATATCGGTCGTATCGCTCCCGATCCGGATGGGGGCGCCCGCGACCGGCACCCCGGCGGCGGTGAGGGTGCCCGAGAGGACCGCCGAGGTGCCCTGCAGCGAGGCCGTGAGCGTGAGTGCCGTCCCCCGCTCCACCACCGTGAAGGTCCGCACCGGGGAGAAGAGATCGCCGCCCTGCACGTACACCAGGTGCGTGCCGGCGCGGACCTTCCCGATCCGGTAGGTGGTGCTGTACAACCCGCTGGCCGCGGTGGTGAGGGAGGTGCGGGGGCGGCTGTCCACCATCACCCGGATGGGGGTGCCGGCCGGATCCGGGCCGGTGAGGGCGCCCTGCAGCACCAGCCGGTCGCCATAGCCGCCGGTATCCGGCACCACGGAGAGCGAAAGCGACCGGGCGGGAGGCTCGACCTCGCGGGAGATGGTCCCGGTGCGGTTCTCCTGGACCACCTCCACCTCCCGGACCACCTCCCCGTACTCCTCCACGCTCTCCTCATATGCGGAGGTGTTCAGCTCGAACGTGCCTCCGGAGGAGACCACCTGCTCCCGGAGCCCGGCATACTCCTGGTAGTCCTGGGCGATCTGGCGGCGGAGCGCCTCGCCCTCGTACATCACCGAGTAGAGTTTGTTCGGGTCGTCGGCGTCCCGGTACTGGATCTCCAGCCGCTGGAGATCAGAGAACCGCCGGGTGTGGTTGAAGAGATTCTGGAGATTCTCGCGATTTTCTGCCATGTTTTGGCGAAACTCCTCGAGATCCGACTCCTCCGCATCGAGCCGGACCACCAGGTTGTTCATCTGCGAGAGAGCGGAGCGGTACTCCTCGAGATCCTCTGCTGCCGAATCGAAGTCCTTCACCAGGATGTTGATGACCACCTCTCGGGAGGAACCGAGCATCTCCTGCATCAGGGGGAGGAGGACATCCTCTTCCGACTGGCTGATCTGGCGGAGCACCGCGGGGTTCTGGTGGAGGGGGGTGGCCGCATCCATCTCTGGAGTGTACAGCTCCGGGGTGGTGATGGAGGGCACGAGGCCGATGAGAAATGCGCAGGCCAGCGCAGCCAGGATGACGGGGATGAGCTTCATTCAGCGAGGATCTCCAGGACTTTCTGGGCGACGATGGCGCCAAAGACGATCACCCCGGCGGCGACGACCACGCGGAGGTACTGCAGGTAACGGGGGCGCAGGAAGGCCGGTTCGGCCAGTTCGGCGACCACCAGAAGCCCGATCAGCCAGAGCACGAAGAAGATCTCCAGGCTGAGCGTCCGGGCGAGGAGCATGAAGGCGATGATCACCACCGTCCAGACCGTCAGCGCCACCACGGCGAGCTGGTGTACCGTCCTCCCCCCCATAGATTCTCCATGCAGGTTGTCTCCCATAACCTTAATAGTGTAGGGGATTGATAGACAGGATGACCACCATGACGCGAATGACCGCAGCAGGGCTCGTCCTCGTCCTCGCACTCTGTGTCGTTTGTGCACCCGCAGCGGCGTTCAGTGCCGATCGACTGACGGTCGACATCGGGACGGGGGGGGATGCCGAGATCAGCTTTGCATACTCGCTCTCCTGGCTGGAGCAGATCGGGGTCTACTTCCGCATCGCCGACCCCGCAGGAGAGCTCCAGCGGAGCCTGGAGGACCTCTCCGGAAAGCCGGTGACGGTCACGGAGGTGTCCTCGGGACGGGCGGTCTTCGAGGTGCAGGAATTCGCCCATACCCGTGCCGTCCCGGACGGTGTCCAGTACCGGACCCCGGCCATCGACTTCACCGACGCCGAAGCGGAGCTGAAGAAGCAGTGGTTCGCCCCCCTCATCCGGCCGGACTTCTCCCCGCAGGAGACCGTGGTCCGGTTCCCGGACGGATACACCGAGCGCATCACAGACGCCCTCTCCCTGCCCCGGCTCACCCACGTGGTCTCCGGCTGAGACCGACCACCCCCCTTTTTGGTATGGCGGATCGCACCAGTGCATGAGTCGCCATGCTCTTCTTCGCCCACCTCTTCGCCGGTGCGGTCATCGGCATCATCTGCGCGATTGTATTCAGAGATGCCCGCCTCTTTGTGGTCGCCTCGCTGGCGGCGATCATCCCGGACCTCATCGACAAGCCGCTTGGCCACGTCCTGCTCGTCCAGAGCATCGACAACGGGCGGCTCATCGGCCACGGACTGGTGCTGGTCGTCGCCGCGGTGGTCATCGGGCTCGTCCTCTGGCACCGGTCACGGGATCCGGCGGGGTTCGTCGGTGCCGGGGCCCTCCTCTCCCACCAGCTGCTCGACTCGATGTGGAACGAGCCGGTCACCTGGTACTACCCCCTCCTCGGCCCGTACATCCCGGAGTCGCATCCCGAGTACTTCGTCCGGAGTCTCTGGATGGAGCTGACCTCCCCCTCCGAGTGGGCCTTCCTGCTGATCTTTGTGGCGATGGCGGTGGGACTGCTGGTCTGGCAGCGGAAAAACAGGGGGGACTGAACCCCGCTCAGGGCCGGCGCAGGATGAGGATGGCGGCACCGATTGCGGAGATGATCACCCATGCCGACACCGGGGACGCCGGAGTGGTGGCGGAGGCGGTTCCCGCCCCCGTGGTTGCGGGGACGGTAGTCGGGGTCGCCGTCCCTTCCGGTGCGAAGGTGGCCAGGCAGTAGGTGCCCGGGGAGGCGACATCACAGCAGATCCGGCCCCCCTCGATCCGGGAGGGCACCATGCTCCAGCCGGACCCGGTGTCGGTGGCGATGAAATAGGTCGATTCGGTGTCGGGGAGCGCGAAGGAGAGCACTCCCGGGGAGGAAAACACCGTATCGGCGGGGGCGAGGCTGTATGCGCCCACCACCGACCAGTCCCCGGGGACGTCCCCGGCGGCGACCTTCATCACCCCGATATACTCAACGCCCGTCGCCCGGAAAGACGCCCGGCCGTCCACCGAGGTGAAGGATCTCTCCTCGGGTTCGGCGGTGGCCGGTGGGGAGACCGTGATGTACCGGGACCGGGTTCTGGTATCCTCGCCATAGCCGTTTTGCACCGTCAGCGAGACCGAGTAGGTCCCGGCCTCGGTGTAGATGTGGACCGGGTGCTGCTCGGTGGATGTCGCGCCGTCACCGAAGACCCAGTACCAGCTGCCCGGGCTGTTGGTGGACGAATCCGTGAACCGGACCTCGAGCGGCGCCTCCCCGGAGGTGGGATCGGCGGTGAAATCGGCTCCCGGGCTGGTCCCGCCCGGCACCACCGCGGTGGGCGTGGGGGTGGAGGATCCCACCGTCACCAGCTTGTTCAGCTCCTGGGCACCGTCCACCATGGCGATGATCCGGACCGTCCCGGTCTCGACCCCCCCGATGGTGAAGGTGATCTGGGAGGAATCCGGCCCGAGCTTCGTGCCGGTCAGGCCGAACCGGGCCACGATCTCGTTGGCGTCCTCCCGGGTCTCCCCCTGCAGACGCAGGAAGTCGTAGGTGCCCGCAGTGATGTTCTCCGACTGGGTGGTCCGCCATATCCCCTGGTCATCGGCGCTGTTCATGTACCGGACCGAGGTATGGCCCTTCTGGACCTCGAGCGCCGCCCACACCGTGTTCTCGGTGTAGGCGGAGATCTCTCCGTCGGCGAGCGTGATGGGCATCACGAAGGAGTCGGCAGAGAAGGAGAAGTCAGCGCCCGGAGAGGAATCGAACTGGCTCTCCAGCAGGAGGGAGAAGGACGATCCGTCCGCAAGACCGCTGATGGAGACCCGCACCATATCGCCGGTCTCGATATAGTCCGGCGACTGGGTGATGGAGACCGCCGCTGCGGTCTGGATCAGGCAGAGGGCCGCCGCGGTGATCAGGATGATGCGTGTGATGTGCATGGAGTGTCACCTAACCAAAATACGTCTTCAGCACCTGGACCAGGTCCCCGGTGCTGATCGTGCCCCCCCGGTACTCGCCGATGGCCGACACCATCCCGCTCTTTTTGAGGATGCCGCCCGGGTCCCGGTACCGGGAGGTGATCTCTTCGTAGACCCGGACGTCGCCCGTGGCGCTCACCCCGTCAAGGGCGACTGTGACCGTCGTCTCCCCGGCTCCGACCCCGGATACCTCCGCGGTCCCCCCGGTACCGCTCACCGTGGCCACCGAGGTGTTGGCGCTCGACCAGACGGCACCGGTGAGAGTGCAGGTGCTGCCGTCACTGTCACTCCCCGTGGCGGAGAGATTGCGCACCTCACCCACCGAGAGTGCCGCCTGGGCGGGGGTCAGGGTGATCCCGGTGAGCACCAAAGCGGGCTCCTCCACCGTGATGTACCCGGATTCGGTGGTGATGTCGGTTCCGTAGGTGTTTTGGGCGGCGAGCCGGACATCGTACGTACCGGGCTCGGTGTAGGTATGGACCGGGTTTTGAGCCCTGGAGGTACCCCCGTCACCGAACTCCCAGGACCAGACCGACGGATTCTCGGTGGAGGTATCGGTGAACCGGACTGCGAGCGGGGCGGGGCCGGAGGTGACATTCGCGGTGAAGGAGGCCTTCGGGGCGCTCCCCCCGGGTCCCGGCGCCGGTCCCGGTCCGGGAGCGGGGGTGGGCGTGGGCGTCGGTGTCTCCCCCACCGTGATCACCGTATCCAGCTCCCGGGTGCCGTCCACCGTCACCGTGATCTGGACCGTGCCCGTATCGATACCGGTGACCGAGAAGGTGATCGCCGAGTCCTCCGGCCCGTCCTTGGTCCCGGTCAGGCCGAACCGGGCGATGATTGCGGATGCATCGTCACGGGTCTCCCCCCGGAGCCGGAGAAAGTCGTAGGTGCCGCTGGAGATATCCCGGCTCTGGGTGGTCTCGAAGATCCCCTGGTCATCGGCATCGTCCATGTAGCGCACCTCGGAATATCCCTTGCGCACCTCGAGCGCGGTCCACACCGTGTTCTCGGTGTATGCGGATATCTCGCCCGCAGAAAGCGATATGGGCATCACGAAGCTCTCGGTGGCAAAAGAGAAATCTTCACCGGGAGTCGAGTCGAATTCGGCCTGGATCTCGATGGAGAACATCGACCCGTCGGCGAGGTCCGCCATGTCCACCGTCACCTGGTCGCCCGACTCGATCTGGGTCGGGGACGCGGTGATGGTGACCGCCGCGGCACACTGGCACAGGCAGAGTGCAAGCAGTGCACCAATAAGAGCTCGTGAGACCGTCATTCGTCAGAGTGTACTGATTGAACCGCAGAAAAAAATAATTATTCGGGGTAGTCCTCTCCGTAGAGGTACTTGTACACCACTCTCACTGCGTCCAGTTTGGAAATCCGGTCATTGTACAGGTAGTCATCGACCGCATCGACCGCCAGCTGCTTGGTGATCTCCCCGGTCACCGGATCGGTGTACGCGTCGGTGATCTTGCTGTACACCGCGACCGCCGCAGTACCGGTCACCTCGTCCTGGGTCACGCTGATGGTGGCGTTTCCGGCGGCAACCCCGGTGACCGTGCCGCTCCCGCCGCTTCCGGTCACCGTGACCGCGGCCGGGTTGCTGCTCGACCAGCCGGCGGTGATGAGGGTGACCGGATAGCCGCTCGCATCATAGCCGGTGGCGGTGAGATCGGCGGTCTCGGAGGACTGGAGATACCGGGTGGACGGGGAGACCGTGATCGATGCAAGGGGCCCGGCATTCGCGGTGATGTAATCTGTTCTGGTCATCGAGTTGGAGCCATAGGCGTTGGAGACCGTGAGGGTGACACTGTAGACCCCGGGACTCGAGTACACGTGGCTCGGGTTCTGTTCGGTGGACGTCTCCCCGTCACCAAACGACCAGTTCCAGGCGGTCGGGTCCCCGACGGACTGGTCGGTGAACTGCACCGCGAGGGGTGCTGCCCCCTCGGTGACACTCGCCGCGAAGTTGGCCACCGGGCCCTCTCCCGAGCGGGCGGTGATCACATCGGAGCGGGTATAGGAGTCGGATCCATAGGTGTTGGAGGCCCGCAGGGTGACGCTGTACACCCCCGCCACCTCGTAGACGTGGACCGGGCTCTGTTCAGACGATGTGTTCCCGTCGCCAAACGTCCAGTACCACGAGGTCGGGCTCCCCGAGGACATGTCCGTGAACATCACCGGGAGCGGGGTCTGGCCCGAGGTGGCATTCACGATGAAGTAGGCGTCTGGTCCTGATGGAGCGGGAGCCGGACCGGGGGTCGGTGAGGGTGTGACGGTGGCGGCCACCAGGGAGAATACGGAGAGGCCGTTTGGAGAGAACGCACGGAAATAGTCCTTTGGATCTGAGTAAAACAGGAACTCGGTATCGAGTTCCTCGGTCCCGTCTTCGGTGGTCCGGGTGATGACGATCGCATCACGTCCACCGTTGTTCTCCACCCAGGAATGGCGGATGCTCATGTTGATGTATGCGCTGGTCACATTGGTGGCGATGATGTTGTCTTTCTCGATGGTCAGGGAGTAGCCGACCTTGGTGTTCTTGTTCTGGAGCGAGAAGTAGGACGAGATGTTGTTGGTGATGGAGGCGTTCCCCTTGGTGATCCCGGTCTTGATTTTCCCGCCCTGGGTGATGTTCTTCAGGTTGACCTGGAGGTTGGTGGAGACATCCCCGACCTCATCGTCCACGGTGGCATTGACGTCCTCGGTGTTGGCCTGCACGTTGGTGACGGTGCCGTTGACGGTATTACCCGACTGGCTCGTATTGGTGGTGGTGACCACCATGCTGGTGAACCCCTGGCCGGGATTCGGGATGGTGATGGTGTTGCCAGAAACCGTGGCCCCGGAAGCGGTCAGGTTGATGGACACGTTGACATTACCGCCCTGTATTGTAGTGTTTGCACCTTCCACCTCGACGACATCCTCTCTCAGGACCGAGATATGGGCGGGCTTCAGCTCATAGTCCGAGCCGTACACGTTTCTGACGGTCAGGTTCACCGTGTAGGTGCCCGCGGTGGTATAGACATGCGATGCATTCCGGGCGGTGGACGTCCCCCCGTCGCCGAACGTCCAGGACCAGCTGGTGGGGTTGTTCTCGGACGTGTCAGTGAACTGGACGGTCAGGGGGGCGTCTCCCGTCTCCGGGGTGGCGGTGAAGTTGGCCACCGGGACTCGTTCCGGCGGGGCCACCCCGAGGGTGACCTCGCTCTGGTCGAGGGCGACCACGTTGTGGTCCCCGTCAAGGCCCATCGCATAGATGTAGTAGTCCCCGGGGTTGAGGGAGTCGAGCGCGCTCTCCTGGATGGTGATATTCTTCGCCTTGATGTGGCCGGAGATCCCGTAGCCGCTGGTGATGGCGATATCCGACCAGCCGCTGGTGTTCTCCCCGGCGACCGCACCCACCGGAGTGACCGTGTAGTTGAACGCAAGCGGCGTGGAGAAGACGTCCCGGATCACTGCATACTGGAGGAGGTCCACGATATGGGCCGTGGCCGCCCAGCCGTCCCAGCGTGCCTCGGCGTTCTGGGCGAGCTGGTCGGTGTCGATGTACATATCGATGTCATAGCTCGGGTCCTTCTGTATCATGAAGTAGGTGATATTCTCCATGCTGGCAGGCGGGGCATCGAAGGAGAGATTGACATCCCCGCCGGTGGTGGTGTAGTAGGAGCCCGGGGTGGTGGAGCCGTCCCAGGTGATCCGGGTGTTGCCATCGAGGATCACGCACGGCCAGAAGGCATACACCCCGATCTGCTTTTCAGACTGGGTGTGATTGATGGCGGTGAAGGTGTACTTGCCGGCGGAGGGGAGCGTGTCGGAGTATGCATTGCCCATATTCCGTGCATTGGCCGGATCCGATTCGTAGGAGTCGAGGTCAACGACGTTGTGGTTCAGCGTGTAGGAGTAATCCGACGTGTCATAATCGCTGGACTGCATGCTCCCTGCGATGGTGTAGGTGTTGGTGGATGCATTGATGGCGAGCAGCCCTTTCTCCCCATTCTTGTTGGTGTACAGGTACCCGACCTGCGCCGACCGGAAGAGCGTGTCCAGCGTGTCGGTGTCGCCCTTGTCCCAGCTGTTGTTGTACCGGGTCACCATCGGATTGCCGGTGGCCCCCTGTGCGGTCACCCTGACCGTGGGGATGGTCATCTCGGTGTAGACCTTCCAGGTGGGCAGGGCTTCCCAGTTCACCGTGGAGAGATCCGAGGTCTCGATGGTGAGATTGAGATCCTTGAAGTCGCCGGTCTTGGAGGAGAAGTGCCGGTGGATGTACCGGACCGTGGGGGTGTTGATCGACTTGAGGTCGCTATCATCCCCCGCGGTGCTTAAAAACTCCACCGTCGCGTAGGTGAGGTTCATCACGTCGACCGCTTTCACATACCGTGCCGTCGCCTGCTTGTAGGTGTAGTCCTTCCCCAGGTCGACCGTAGACTTGTAGTCGGCCGCCGCGGTTGCGGGGCCGATGATCAGAGCAATAATAACAATTACGAAGAGCGCCCGCTGCCGCGGGACTCCCCAAAGACGCCAGCTCATAGATGTCACATCCGAATGGTGTCCACTTCAATTCAATATTATAAAAACCTACCCGTTTCTCACGGGCGGGGCGTCACCTTCAATACCTCCCCCGTCCATCGCTCAGGCATGAAACCCGTGTTCATCATCGCCCTTGCCGCAGCCGTCCTCCTCTGCCTGGCGGCAGGCTGCACCGGCACTGCAAAGACCGCCTTTGATGAGTCGGACAACCAGAAGACCTACGAGATCGAGGCAGGGTCCACCATCACCGTCTCGCTCCCCGAGAACCCCACCACCGGGTACGAGTGGACGGCACAGGCCGACGGCCCGCTCACCATCGTGGACGACGAGTTCATCCCGCCCACCAGTGACCTGGTGGGGGCGGGCGGCACCCGGGTGTGGACCCTGCAGGCAGAGAGCCCGGGGACCGCGGCGTTCACCGCGGTGTATGAACGGTCCTGGGAGACCACCGGCGACGAGCAGACCTACATCCTGGACCTGCTGATCAGGTAATGACCGCGGCCGCCGCGGTCCCGTTCCGGGCGAAGAGATCGATGTTCATGCTCCCCGGCTCACCGATCCGGAGGAGATAATACTCGGCGAGCCGGTTCTGGATCTCCCCGTAGTCGAACCAGTAGGAGAGCCGGTACCTCCGCCCGGTGAAGTTCAGCAGGTCGCCGCGATAGCTCTCCTGGTCATGGGCGATGACCAGGTCATAGCCTCCGCTCTGGATCTCGGTCGGATCCACCCATCTGGCGAGGTACACGATATGGCCGGGGGTGTCGTTCTGGTAGTACCAGGGGAGCGGCCAGTAGGTCTCTGAGGCGACCGCCACCCTGTCGGCGGCATCGATGGCGGCCATCACCTCCCGGAGATCCTCGGAGTTCTGCACCTGGACGATGGGCTCGTGGATATCCGCGGGGACGAAGGCCACATGCCAGGTGCACAAAAGCAGCAGTGCCGCCGCACCGATAGCGAGGACCGTCCGCCGGGAGCCGAGCCGGTACACCGCCACGAAGATGAGGGGCAGGAGCTGGTGGACGATCAGCCAGGGCACCTTCTCGCCGAGGTAGGCGTAGATGGCCAGGGAGATCACGAACCAGACGATGCAGAACCGGGTAAACTCCCGGTTGCGCTCTCCGGGGGTGGCCGCGCCCGCAAGCTGTGCCCGGACCGTCTCCACCAGATCCCCCAGGGTCCGGCGGGGTCGGCGGAGGAAGAGGGCGATTCCCCACAGCCCGAAGAGGAGGATGGGGAGATCGTAGAGGGCGAACAGGGCGAGGTAGGTGAACCAGGGGCCGCCCAGCCGCTGCTGCTCGTGCATGGAGGTCCAGTGGGCGATCGCCTCCTGCCACCCGGTGAGGAGCACCTCGGGCTGCGCCCCGAACGAGGAGTACATCACCGCCATCACCCCGAGCATCACCGCCACCGCGATCACCCCGTCGCGGACCAGACGCCGGGAGAACGCGACGCGGCGGGTGGCCAGCAGGAAGGCGAGGTACCCGCCGATGATGGCGAGCACGAAGGGCATGTTCTCCTTGCAGCACATCCCCAGGCCCGCAGCACACCCGGCGAGCACCGCGTAGCGCACCCTCCCCCGCTCGATCCAGGCAAGGCAGGCCACCACCAGCAGGAGGGTGAAGAAGGCGACGAAGATGTCGTTTCGGAGGAACCGGGAGAAGTAGACCATCTCCGGGGAGACCGCGAGGAAGAGGGCGGCGACCAGGGTCTGGCGCCGGTCCAGGTACCCGAGCCGGTGGATGGCATACACCAGCGGGACCATCAGGGTGCCGAGCAGGGCGGGGACGATCCGGCCCACCAGGTCGGAGGCCCCGAAGAGGCCGAACATCCCCGCGGTCACATAGTAGAGGAAGGGGCCGTGGTACACGGGATCGTAGGTGTACACCCCCTGGGTCAGCAGGCGCCACGAGAACCAGGCATGGACCGCCTCGTCGTGGTGGAAGAGTTTCAGGTCCAGGAAGAGGAATCGCAGGACGAACGCGAGAATACAGATGAGAAGAAAAAGGCGCTCAAAAGTGAGCGATGTGCGGATGGTCCGGGAGACCCCGGCGGTCGCCACGCCGGGATCACCTCAGCTTTCCAGCACGATCTCGATGCCGATATCCTTGGGGACCTGGATCCGCATCAACTGCCGGAGTGCACGTTCATCCGCGTCGATATCGATGAGCCGCTTGTGGACCCGCATCTGCCAGCGGTCCCATGTGGCGGTCCCTTCACCGTCCGGGCTCTTGCGGATCGGCACCACCAGCCGGTTGGTGGGAAGCGGGATCGGCCCTGCCAGATTCACGCCTGTGCGCTCGGCGATTTCCCTGATGCGGTCGCAGACCATCTCTACTTTCTGGTAGTCCGTCCCTGAAAGGCGTATTCTGGCTTTCTGCATATACACACCAAAAAATGGATGGTTCACCGCATCTGCTTGGGAGTGACGTCGATGACCATGCCGGCGGCGATGGTCGATCCCATGTCCCGGATCGCAAACCGACCGAGCTGGGGGATCTCCTTGACCTTCTCGATGACCAGGGGGCGGGTGGGCTTGATCTTGACGATCGCCGCGTCACCGGTCTTCAGGAAAGTGGGGTTCTCCTCCTTGACCTGGCCCGTGCGGGGGTCGAGCTTCTTCTGGAGCTCGATGAACGTGCAGGCGATCTGGGCGGTGTGGCAGTGGAAGACCGGGGTGTAGCCCACGGTCAGGGCGCTGGGGTGGTGGAGCACCACGATCTGGGCGGTGAACTCGTCGGCCACCGTGGGCGGGGCGTCGGCTGCACCGCAGACATCGCCGCGGCGGATGTCGCCCTTGCCGATACCGCGGACATTGAACCCGACATTGTCGCCCGGGTTCGCCTCGGGGATCTCCTCGTGGTGCATCTCGATGGACTTGACCTCGCCGTCCTTGTTGGCGGGCATGAAGGTGACCTTCATCCCTTTCTTCATCACACCGGTCTCCACGCGGCCCACCGGGACCGTGCCGATCCCGGAGATGGAGTACACGTCCTGGATCGGCAGGCGGAACGGGAGATCGACGGGCTTTTCGGGCTCGCTGAGCATGTCCAGCGCCTGGAGGAGAGTGGGGCCGTTGTACCAGGGGGTGTTCTCGCTGTTCTTGGAGATGTTGTCCCCGGCAAAGGCGCTCATGGGGATGTAGTGCACGTCATCCGGCTTGTACCCGACCACCTTGAGGAGATCGGAGAGCTGGGCCTTGACCTCGTTGTAGCGCTTCTCGTTGTACTTCGGGTCCGTGGCATCCATCTTGTTGATGCCCACGATGAGCTGGGTGATCCCGAGCGTCCGGGAGAGGAAGACGTGCTCCTTGGTCTGCTCCATGACTCCGTCGGGGGCGGCGACGATCAGCAGGGCGGCGTCGGCCTGGGAGGCCCCGGTGATCATGTTCTTGACGAAGTCGCGGTGACCGGGACAGTCCACGATGGTGAAGTAGTACTTGTCCGTGTCGAACCTCTTGTGAGCGATATCGATGGTGATACCGCGCTCACGCTCTTCCTTGAGGCTGTCCATCACCCAGGCGAACTCGAAGGAGCCCTTGCCCTTGGATTCCGCCTCCTTCCGGTACCCGTCGATGATGTGCTGCTGTACCGAACCCGTCTCGTACAGGAGACGTCCCACGGCGGTGGACTTCCCGTGGTCGATGTGTCCGATGACTGCCAGGTTCATATGGGGTTTGTCGATTGCCATCTCAGTTGTCCTCCTTATCAGATGCGGCCTGTATTCTGATTACAGCCGAGATCTAAGAGTATCCTATATTTGCGAGGGAATCTATATAAAGCATTGGTCTTGGGGGCCAAAATGGCGTGTTCCGGATCGATATCCTGATATCTGATGGACGAGCACCCCATCCAGAGATGAAGATTCTACCCTTCCATCGGCAGGAGGATTCCCCGGATCGGGTCACGGTGGAGTGCGCAGACGGGATGGTGGAGGTCCATTCGCACTGTGCCTATTGCCGCTACTGTGCGGGCGTCCGGGTCCGGAAACGGACGGTTCCAAACCCTCTCCTGGAGTCTGCGCGGAAGCTCTCCCGCGGGCAGGGGGCCGACGAGGACCTGATGAACGCGTTGATGATGTTCAACACCCTGGTCCGCGACGGCGAGGCGATCCAGTGCGAGGACGATGACGGGGACGGGTTCAGGTCCCTGTACCGCTGAACTCTCCCTCGATCTCCTGTTTCAGGCCCGCAAAGTCGATCTCGTCCAGCTGGTCGGCGAGCAGTCGCCCGCTCCAGGCCCGACGGTAGATCCAGTACACCACCTTCTCCACCACCGCCACCACGTCCTCGGGGGTGGTGACCCGGACGAGCTCGCGGCCGGGGCGCGGTGTCATCCCGCGCACACCTCCCACCAGGATCTGGTAGTGGAGGTGCTCGGATCGCAGGAGGCCGTAGGGGCAGGAGTGGATGCAGACCCCGCACTCCACACAGTGTGATTCGTCCAGCACCGATATGCCGTCTTTTATGGAGATCGCCCCCTGCCGGCAGTATTCCATGCAGGTCCCGCACCCGTTGCAGAGCCCCGGGATCCGCAGGGGTCGGATCCGGCCGATGATGCCGATCTCGTTCAGCTGCGGGGCGGTGCAGTTGTAGGGACAGGCGGCGATGGCGATGCGCACCTTGGTGGGTGTCTGGCGGGCAAAGACCGCCCGGTCGATCTCGCGGGCGAGCTCGATCGTCTCCACGTTCGCGTACTTGCACCGCTCGATGCCCGGACAGGCGACCACGTTGACCACCTCGTCCCGTTCCGCCCCCACCGGCGTCCCGTTCTCCTCCAGGACCGCCTGGATCTCCTCCAGCCGGGCGGGATCGACGTGCGGGATCTCCGCGGTCTGCCGGACGGTCAGGTGGATGGTGCCGTCACCGAAGGAGCGGGCGATCCGGGCGAGCCCCTCCACGGCGTCTGCGCTGGCGACTCCGGCCGGTATCCGCACCCGGACCGTGCATGAATCGCCGTTTCGCTCGGTGATCACCCCGCCACGGGCATGGATCTTCCACGCCTCAAAACCCAACATACCGGGAGTATGTGGATCGCGATCCGGAATAATGAGTCCGGTGGCGCTCACAGGGCGGCGATGATCAGGACCGCCGCCCGGGTGATCTCTCCGCTGGCGCCGACCACATCCCCGTTGACCCCGCCAAAGAGGCGGCCGGAGAGGAGGCAGAGGGCGGCGGCCACCGCCGCGGAGGCGATGATCATGGACACAATACGGACCGGTGAGGCGGGGAGCAGGAAGAGAGGGAGGGCGAGGGCGGTGGCGGGAATGACAAACCACCGGCGGGCCCGGGTATGGAAGAAAGAGTGGAGCCCCTCGTGGAACGGCCGCCCTCCCGCAGTCAGGTATGCCATGGCCAGGCGGGAGCAGACCTCGGCGGCGATGATGGCGAGCCAGATCCCCGGCCCCAGGGAGAGGAGGGAGGCGAAGGCGATGAGGGTGACCGTGATCCCCATGCCCACCGCCCCCGCCCCGATGGATCGGTCGGTGAGCGCCCGGACGCGGGCCTCCCGGCTCCCGTGGGCCATCAGGCCGTCACCGAGATCGAGGAGGCCGTCGAAGTGGTGGCACCCGGAGAGGAAAAAGACCAGGCCGAGCGCGAGAGCCGCGGCCACCGGAGCGCCCCCGAGGGGATAGACCAGCAGGGCGGCGATGCCCCCGGTCACCCACCCCCCCACCGGGTAGAGCCAGGACCGGCGGGCGAACGCCTCGATATCCGCCCGGGCTCCGACCGGGAGGATGGTGGTGAACCCGAGGACTCCGAAGAGAGACTTCACACGCCCTCGCTGTACAGCCGGGAGGTGCACCCGGCGATCAGGCCGGCCACTGCATCGTCGAGGAACGGCCCCAGTTCTCCGAGTATTCCGGGTTTCTGCTGGTCGTAGCGGGTAAACTCAAACCGGGCATAGGTACCCCCGATCACCTCGGCGATGGCCATCCCGATGATCTCGTCGGAGAGGAGGAAGACCGGGTCATCGGCGATCTCCGAGTCGGGCCGGTTGTACAGGGCAGCTTCGAGGAGAACCGCCCCGAGGAGGAGCGAGGAGACGTTCGGGTCGGTGAGGGCGTGGGCGATCCGGTCCCGGAGACGCCCACGGGCATCGGCGGGGTCCAGACCGTGGGGAACATAGAGGGCCATCGCCGCATCCAAGATGGACTCGGGGTCTGCTCCATTTTCAGCCAGTTTTTCTTCGATTCCAAACATCAGCATAGGTTTTTTCTCATATCACCATATATCAATTGGCATGTTGTCTCTCTCCCGTGCCTACCCACAGATTCCACAAAGGCCGGTCTTTTCCCTGGTGCTGGCAAATACGCTTCTCTCCACCGTGCCCGGCATATCCGGGGCGGGCCCCACCCCGGAGAAGACCCTGCTCACCCCCGTGCTGGACGCCGAGCTGGTGGCCACCGGGGCGATCACCAGCATGCCCCTGAAACCGAACACCCCCACCGGCTGCCCCACCCCGGCGACGATCACCCGGGCGATGACGGTCCTCACCGGCATCCAGCCCTTCTTTGTCAATGCCGGCCTCTCCCATCCCCCGACCGTCCCCTGCATGGACGTGGCCGGGGAGCCGGGGGGGGATCCCCGGGAGGGAGACGCCGTCCCCGGGGCAGACGCGCTCTATCTCCGGGGGCGATGGGTGGGATCCTTCTTCGACCGGTACGGCGATCTGCTCGTGATCGGAGAGTGCGTCCCGGGGGGGACCACCACCGCGCTCTCTCTCCTCCGGATGCTCGGGTACGATGCCCGGGTGAGCAGCAGTTATGTCGACAACCCCCGCACCGCCAAGGAGGCGGTCTCGGCGGCGGTCCTGGAGCGGTACGGGACCACCGACGACCCGCTGGAGGCGGTTCGCCGGGCGGGCGATCCCATGGTCGCCGTCGCCGCCGGGATGGCCGCCGGGTTCGACGGCCCGGTCCTCCTCGCCGGGGGGACCCAGATGCTCGCGGTGGCCGCGGTGCTCCGCGGTCTCGGGGAGAGGGTTCCCGACCCGGTGACCACGGTCTACATCCGGGACGATGAATCCGCCAGCTTTGCAAAAACCGCCGCCGAGATCGGGACCGATCCCCTGTACGTGGATCCCGGGTTCGGGGAGATCGGGCACCCCGGCCTCGCCCGGTACTGTGCGGGCGAGGTGAAGGAGGGCATGGGCGCCGGGGGAGCGCTCTTCCTCGCCCACCAGCTCGGGTATTCCGGGGATGCCATCCGGCAGGCGATCACCGAATTCCTTGCCGCCTACGGCTGAGAAAGCATTTACCTCTCCCCGGTCAATACTGAGGCTGCACATGCGTCCCATCTTCGTGGTCAACAACCACGGCCAGTTCAATCATCTGATCCTGCGCATGCTCCGGGACCTGGACATCGAGGCGACGCTGGTCTCCAATGAGACACCGGCACGGGAGATCGGGGAGGGGTGCCGGGGGATCATTCTCGGTGGGGGCCCGTCGCTGGACCGGGCGGGACTGGCCGGATCCTATCTGGATCTCGGCGTCCCGGTGCTCGGGATCTGCCTGGGCATGCACATCATCGCCCGTGAGCAGGGCGGCGAGGTCTCCCTCGGTCGGAAGGGCGGATACGGAGCGGTGGAGGTGGAGATCAGCGATCATGACGGGATCCTCGCCGGGTACCCGGACCGGATCCGGGTCTGGGCCTCGCACGCCGACGAGGTCACCACTCCGCCGCCGGGATTTTCGGTGCTCGCCCATTCCGATATCTGCGGGGTGGAGGCGATGGCCGCACCATCGGGAGATCTCTATGGTATCCAGTGGCATCCCGAAGTGAGTCACACACAGCAGGGGGAGCTCGTATTCCGCAACTTCGATCAGATCTGCCGGTAGTGAGAGAGCTCGCCCGGGCCGTGCAGGAGATCGGGTTCTCCTGCCGGGAATGCGGATCCTGCTGCACCGGGGACGGGCACCGGGTGCTGCTCACTCCCGGAGAGGTGCGGGCGATCCGCATCGGGGCCGGATACGATCCCACCGTCCCCTACCCCGAGTTCATCGACGGGCCGAAGGGAAGCCGGTTCACCCTCGGCCGGTGCCTGGAGGCGGTGGAGGGCGCCTGCCCGTTCCTGGAGGAGACCCGGTGCCGGATATATGCGGCCCGCCCCTGGATCTGCCGGACCTACCCGTTCTGGCTGGACGGTGACCGGCTCCGGGTGGACGACTGTCCGGGGGTGGGGCGCCCGATGTCGGAGGCAGACGCCCTCACCATCGCCCGGGCGCTCATCGATCGTCGGGCGGCGGAAGAGGCCGAGGAGGAGGGCGTCCGGAGACAGGTGGCCCGGGCACGGATTCCCGCCGGAGCACGGGCCTGCATCGACAGCGAGGGGTGCTGGATCCTCGATGACTGAGATCCGTATCGTGGGCACGGCCCACGTCTCCCAAAAGAGCATCGAGGACGTCCACCGCGAGATCCACGAATTCCAGCCGGACGTTGTCGCCGTGGAGCTCGACCCGGCCCGATACGAGGCCCTGAAGAGCAAGGAGACGCCGGAACAGGACGTCTCCGAGGTGCTCCGGGCCGGGAACTTCGGTCAGCTGGCGGTCCAGTGGGTTTTTGCCTACCTCCAGCGGCGCATCGGTCAGCAGACCGGGGTGGAGCCGGGGGCGGAGATGATGGCCGCCATCCAGACCGCCGAAGAGGAGGGGATCCCTGCTGCGCTCATCGACCGGGACATCCGCATCACCCTCACCCGTTTCTGGCGCAAGATGCGGCTTATGGAGAAGATCAAACTGGTCTTTGCGCTCATCGTCTCGCTGGCAGGGATCGGCGGCCAGGAGATCGATGTGGAGTCGCTCACCGACCAGGACGTCATATCCGCGGCACTGGAGGAGTTTCGGAGCATCTGCCCCGGCGGCACGGCGGCTCTCATCGATGAGCGGGACGCCTTCATCGCCCACCGGCTCCTCTCGCTCGCCATGCGCCACGACCGGGTGCTTGCGGTGGTGGGCGCCGGCCACCGGGCCGGGATCGAGCGGTACCTGGCCGATCCCTCCAGTCTTCCACCGATGAATGCGCTGACTGCGGAGGTGAAGACCCGGCCGTGGGCACAGATCATCGGTGTGGCGGTCATCGTGGTCTTCGCCCTCTTCCTCGCCGCCATCGCCTTCTCCGGGGTGGGGCTCGACGTCCTCCTCACCGCCCTCCTGTACTGGGTGCTCATCAACGGCATCCTCGCCGCCGGATTCACCCTGGCCGCGGGCGGCCACCCCCTCTCCGCCGTCACCGCGTTTGGGGTCTCCTGGATGACCTCCCTGAACCCGCTCCTGGCCGCGGGCTGGTTCGCCGCCATCGTGGAGGCGAAGATCAGGCGCCCCGGCACATCGGACGTGCGGCGGATCTTTGCGGCAGAGACCTTCGCCGAGATGCGAAAGATCCCCCTCTTCCGGGTGGTCCTGGTGGCGGCGCTTGCCAACGTGGGAAGCACCATCGGGACCATCGCCTACTTCGTGTTCATCTTCCCCCTGCTGGGGATCGATCCCGCCACCGTGATCACCGCCGGATTCGGGAACCTGTGGCAGGGGATCACCGGTGGATGATCTCCGCCGGAACGTATGGATGCTCTGGCCCGCAGGGATCGGTGAGGGTGCGGGGGATGTCTCTCTCTCTCTCTCTCTGAGGCCGGCAGGGAACGGTGCAGGCGCTCGAAGACGATCTGGGGGTCGTTCTCCTCGCTCATGAGAAGATGCCCGGGTTTTGAGGATATTTCGGCCGAGGACATTGAAGATCTCCAGGAGACCGGGGAGCGGCTCCAGAGCACACACATCGCCTTCAGCCGATAGCATACCCGGGCCACAACAGATATCTCCGGGAGGGGGGAACCGTCTTCCATGAATGTCGGCACGACCATCATCAAGTCCCGGAGGAGCATCCGGGCGTATCGCGACGAACCGGTATCCGGGGAGATCATCAGGGACGTCCTCGACTGCGCGAGACTCGCCCCCACCGCCAGGAACGCGCAGGCCTGGCTCTTCGGCGTGGTGACCGACGGGGAGACGCTCGCCCGCCTCGCTGACCTGGCCACCCACGGCTCGTTCATCACAGATGCCCCGGTCTGTTTTGCGGTCTTCGGGGCGCGGGAGCACGAGTTCTGGGTGGAGGACTGCTGTGCGGCCACCACCCAGCTCATCCTCGCCCTCCAGGCCCATGGCGTGGGGAGCTGCTGGGTGGCGGGAGCGGGACGGGAGTACGCCGGCGCGGTCCGCGAGCTGCTCGACGTGCCCGACAGTTTTGAACTCGCCTCCCTGGTGCCCGCCGGGTTCCCCGCAGATGTGAAGATGCCCACCAAAAGGAGACTGGAAGAAGTGGTCTTCCGGGAGCGGTACGGGAAAGAGGAGACCGGTCACTGACCCGGGGCGTCTACACCCCGGGCGTCTGCACCGCAGGGCACCAGGGACAGATGGAGACCCGGACTTCCTCCACTCTATCCCGGACCGGGCAGTAATAGACGCCGTCTCTCTTCTCCACCTCGAATCCTCCGGGGAACGGTGTTCCCACCGGATGCCCCGGCTCCTCCAGCACGAACATCACGAACCCGGAGAGGAGGAAGTAGAGGAGGGCATGGGCGGGATCGTTCCCGAGGACACCGTCTCCCCGGCAGGCCTCCTCCGCCCGTTCGCAATAGTCGGGCCACCCCTCGCCGAGGGGATCGGTCAACCGGGAGAACGACCCGTTCCGGGCCATGACCAGGAGCCGGTGGTGGGCATCGAATATCTGCTCCCTCATCCGGGGAAGGAGACGGCGGCGGTAGTGAGGGGGGAGGTGGCGGAGATCCGCCTCGAGCACCCCCCGGACCTCCTGGAGATCGTGGAGTGTGTAGCAGAGCACCTCGGAGGCGATCGCCCGCCCGAGGTCCCCTTTCGTTCGCAGCGGCCGGAGCCGCTCGAAGACGTAGAGGACGGTCTCCTGCGGTGTCACTCCCTCCCTCCCCGGTGGACCGCGATCATCCGCTGGAGGGCGGTGGTGTGGGTGAGCACGGTGAGGATGGCGAGGGCGACTATCATGAACCCGGACACCAGCCCGGCGATGAGGATCGCCATCCGCTCGAGCCGGGTGCAGAGCCCGATACAGCAGGCGATGCCCGCTCCCTCCGCCCTCGCCCGGGCGTAGCTGACCATCAGGGACCCGGTGACGGCGGCAAAGACCAGGAACGACTCTGTCGGGGACCCGGCATACCAGACCAGCAGCCCGGCGAAGAGGGCGATCTCCCCGTACCGGTCGAGGAAGGAATCGAGGAACGCGCCAAACGTGGTTTCACTGCCCCGGAGACGGGCGAGGGATCCATCCAGCGCATCACAGGCGCCGGAAAGGACGACCAGGAGACCGGCACCCACAAAGCGGCCGCCGGCACAGAGGAGACCGGCACCGGCCATCAGCAGGAATCCGGCGGCGGTGAGACGGTTCGGGGTGAGGCCGATGCGCCCGGCCACACCCGCGACCCGGGCGAGCGGCCCGTCCACGCGTGCCCGCAGCCACCCGTCGATCATGCAGATGTGGTTGATCGGGGGATATCTTATAGGGTGACATCTCCTTTCATGTGCTCTCCCGCCGATGGCTGATCCATGACAGAACCGGTGCTCCAGGTGGCCCTCGACCTGGTGGACCTCCCCCGCGCTCTCCAGATCGCCCGCGAGGCGGTGGAGGGGGGTGCCGACTGGATCGAAGCGGGGACGCCGCTCATCAAGAGCGAGGGGATGGAATCGGTCCGTGCGCTCCGCGAGACGTTCCCCTCCCACACGCTGGTGGCGGATATGAAGGTGGCCGATGCGGGGGCCATGGAGGTGGAGATGGCGGCAAAGGCGGGCGCGAACGTGGTTTGCGTGCTCGGGGATGCCGACGACGCCGTCATCCGGGAATCGATCCGGGCCGCCCGGAAATACGGGGTCCGGATCATGGCGGACCTGATCAATGCCCCGAGTCCGGGCGAGCGGGCCCGGGCTCTCGTGGATCTGGGAGTGGACTACATCAACGCCCACACCGGCATCGACCAGCAGATGGGGGGAGGGCGTCCGCTCGACCTGATATCCCGGCTCTCCGGCGATATCAGTGTCCCGCTGGCCGTGGCAGGCGGGCTCGATGCCGGGACGGCGGCCGGGGCGGTGGCCGCGGGAGCGGCGATCATCATCGTGGGATCGGCGATCACCAAGTCCGCGGATGTGCGGGCCGCGACACGGACCGTCCGGGAGGCGATGGACGCACCCGCCATCCAGCCGGATGCCACGGAGGATCGGGATGATGCGATCCGCCGGATGCTCGGCTCAGTCTCCACCTCCAACATCTCCGATGCGATGCACCGCAAAGGCGCGATGGCGGGCCTCTTTCCCGTCCGGCACGGTCTGCGGGCGGTGGGACGGGCGGTCACCGTCCAGACCTTTGCGGGGGACTGGGCCAAACCCGTGGAGGCGATCGATCTCGCGGGTTCCGGTGATATCCTGGTCATCAACAACGACGGCGGCACCCATGTCGCCCCCTGGGGCGAGCTCGCCACCCTCTCCTGTCTCAACCGGGGCATCGCCGGGGTGGTGATCGACGGGGCGGTGCGGGATGTCGACGACATCCTCACCCTCGATCTCCCCGTCTATGCCCGGGCCACCGTCCCCAACGCCGGGGAGCCCAAGGGGCTTGGAGAGATCAACGTGGAGATCCGCTGCTGCGGGCAGTCGGTCTCCCCCGGTGACTGGATCGCCTGCGACGAGAGCGGTGTCGTGGTCATCCCCCGGGAACGGGCCTATGAGATCGCCCGGCGGGCCGTCGAAGTCCGCCGGACCGAGGACCGGATCCGGGAGGAGATCCACCGGGGGAGCACCCTCTCGGAGGTGGCCCGGCTGCTCCGGTGGGAGAAGAAGGGGTAGATGTCAGGAGAAGAGGGCTGCCTTCAGCACCTCTCCCCCCTGTTTCTGGATCGCCCCCACCGCCTCCTCCGGCCGGTCCACCCGGAGGATCAGCACCGCCGCATCCCGGCCGCTGTAGGCATAGGCATACTCGATATTGATCTTCGCGTCTCCGAGTGCCCGGGCGATCTCGTGGAGACCGCCGGGTTCGTCCCGCATCTTCACTGCGATCACGTCGGTGTACGATACCCGGAAGCCCAGCCGGGACAGTGCCCGGTGGGCCTCATCCGGGTGGTCCACGAGCGCCCGCACCACCCCGAAGCCATCGGCTTCGGCGATGGAGAATGCCAATATATTGACTCCCGCCTCTTCCAGTCCGCCGGCGATGGCAGACAGCCTCCCCGGTCGGTTTTCAGAGAAGATAGAAATCTGCTTGATCAGATAGTCCTTCATCACACATCCCTCCTGTCGATGACCCGCTGTGCCTTGCCCTCGAACCGGGGCAGGGATCCGGGTTCCACCAGCTCCACACTCACTCCCACATTGAGGGCGTTTTTGAGCCGGTGCTCCACGCTCTTCTTGATCACCATCAGGTCGGTGATCTTGTCTGAAAACGCCTCCTCGGCCAGCTCCACCCGGACCAGCATCGCATCGAGCATACCCCGGCGGTCCACCTCGATCTGGAAGTGAGGCCCCACCTCGGGGATCTCCATCAGGGTGTGCTCCACCTGGGAGGGGAAGACATTGATCCCCCGGATGATCAGCATATCGTCCACGCGGCCGGTGATGCGACCGATCCGGGGATGCGTCCTCCCGCAGGGGCAGACCTCATCATGGAGCGTGGTCACATCGCCGATCCGGTACCGGATGATGGGCAGCGCTTCCTTCTGGAGGATGGTGATGACCAGTTCGCCCTCCTCGCCCGGCGGGAGCGGCTCTTCCGTCTCCGGGTCGATGATCTCGGTGTAGGCGATGTCTCCCCAGACATGGATGCCGTTTTGCTCAGAGCACTCGGTGAACATGGGCCCGGAGAGTTCGCTCGTGCCGTAGATGTCATAGGCCCGGATCCCGAGCCAGTCCTGGATCCGGTCCCGCATCTGCTCGGACCAGGGTTCCGCGCCGAGGATCGCCGACCGAAGCCGGGTGTCGCGCCGGACATCCACCCCCATCTGTTCGGCGACTTCCCCGATGTGGAGGAGGTAGGAGGGGGTGCAGGCGATGGCGGTCACCCGCAGGTCCTGCATCAGCTCCACCTGGCGCTCGGTATTGCCGACACTGGTGGGAAGCACCGTCGCCCCCACCGCCTCCGCACCGTAGTGGAGACCGAGCCCCCCGGTGAAGAGACCGTAGCCGTAGCTGACCTGGAGGACATCGCCCCGCCCGATACCGCAGGAGGTGAGCGCCCGGGCAAGCGACGTGGTCCAGCGGTCCAGGTCCCCCTGGGTGTAGCCCACCACCGTGGGCTTACCCGTGGTCCCCGAGGAGACATGGTAGCGGACCAGCTCCTCCTGCTCGGTGGTGAACAGGCGGTCGGGATAGGTGTCCCGGAGATCGCTTTTGTACATGAACGGGAGCCGGGAGACATCCTCGAGCGACCGGATATCGTCGGGATGCACCTCCCCCTCCTCCATCCGGTGATGGTAGAACGGCGAGAAGCTGTACAGCCGGAGCACCTGGGTCTTGAGGAGGCGATACTGGAGGCGGCGAAGGTCCGCCACCGGCATCTCCTCGATCCGCGGATCCCAGACCCGCATCTCAGATCTCCCTCCGGTCGACCACCCGGCGCGCCTTCCCCTCGAACCGGGGCAGGGATCCCGGCTCCACCAGCTCCACCGTGGTCCGGATACCGAGTGTATCCCGGATCGCCCGGGAGACCCGGGCCTGGACGCGGGCCAGATCCGCGAGCTCCCCGGTGAAGACGTCCCGGTTGACTTCCACCCTGATGGTCATCTCATCGAGATGTTTGACCCGGTCGATATATACCATGAACGATTCGCCCACCTCGGGCATGCCCAGGAGGACGTGCTCGATCTGGGAGGGGAAGACGTTGATCCCCCGGATGACCAGCATGTCGTCGCTCCGGCCGGTGATCCGACCGATACGCGCTCCGCGGCCGCAGGGGCAGGAAGACGGGTCGAGGGAGGTGATATCGCCGGTCCGGTATCGGATGACGGGCATCGCCTCCTTGACCAGCGGGGTGATCACCAGCTCACCCTGCGTGCCGGGAGGAAGCGGCTCGCCGGTGGCCGGATCGATGATCTCGGCAAGGTACATGTCGTGCCAGAGGTGCAGGCCGTTGTGCTCCGGGCATTCCATGGCCACCCCCGGCCCGTACATCTCGGAGAGACCGTAGGAGTCGAACGCCTCCACCCCGAGGCGCCGCTCCAGCTGCGCCCGCATGCTCTCTGACCAGGGTTCCGCCCCGAAGATCCCGGTGGAAAGCGAGTCCAGCGTCGCGCCCATCTCGTCGGCCACCTCGGCGAGGTGGAGGGCGTAGCTCGGGGTGCAGTGGATGACCGTCACCCCGAAGTCCTCGATCATCTCCACCTGCCGGCGGGTGTTCCCGGTGGCCGACGGGATCACCGTCATCCCGATCTCCTCGGCGCCGTAATGGAACCCGAGCCCCCCGGTGAAGAGGCCGTAATTGACCGCGTTCTGGAAGACATCGTCCTCGCCGAGGCCGATCATGGTCATGTTCCGGGCGATCAGCTCCGACCAGTGCCGGAGATCATCGCGGGTGTAGGCGACCACCGTGGGCTTGCCCGTGGTCCCCGAGGTGGTGTGTATCCGCACCACCTCCCGGAGGGGGACGGCCAGGAACCCAAACGGGTATCCCCCACGGAGATCGGTTTTGTAGGTAAACGGGAGCCGATGCACGTCATCCAGGGTGCAGATGTCCCCGGGAGTCACCCCGGCCTCCCGGAAGCGGTCCCGGTAGAACGGCACGTTCTGTGCCTGGCGGACAGTCCATTGGAGCCGTTCCAGCTGCACCGTCTCCAGGTCAAAGGGCGCAATCGCCTCCATCTCCTCGTTCCAGTACATGTATGCGTGTGTGGTATGACATGGCATGGCATAAAGACACCCGGTGTGCATCCGGTCCCGGGCACGCATATCAAATGGATGGGATGCGTACCGCTCTCCATGGTGCTGGTCATCGCGCTCGGTGGAAACGCCATTCTGCGTCGCGGCGAGAAGGGAACCGCACAGGAGCAGATCGCCCATGTCCGTGACGCTGCCCACGTCATCGCGGCCATCGCCGGGGACGGCGATCCCCTGCTGATCACCCACGGCAACGGCCCGCAGGTGGGGGATATCCTGATGAAAAACGAGTTCGCCCGGGATATCCTCCCTCCCATGCCGCTCGATATCTGCGGGGCGGAGAGCCAGGGGATGATCGGGTACATGCTCCAGCAGTCCCTGGAGAATGCGTTCTTGGAGACGGGATCCCGCCGCCGGGTGATCAGCCTGGTCACCCAGACCCTGGTCGATGCAAACGACCCGGCGTTCTCTGACCCAACAAAACCGGTGGGGCCGTACTTCAGCGAAGAGGAGGCGGACCGGCTGGGCCAGGATCGGGGCTGGACGGTGCGCCGTGTCTCCGGTGGTGAGCGGGGGTGGCGGCGGGTGGTCCCCTCACCCGACCCCCGGGAGGTGGTGGAGGCCCCCTCCATCCACACCCTGGTCCGGGAGGGGTTCGTGACGGTGGCGGCGGGAGGCGGGGGGATCCCGGTGATCCGCACCCGGGACCACACTCTTCAGGGAGTGGAGGCGGTGGTGGACAAGGATCTCGCCACCGAACGGCTGGCCACCGCGGTGGCGGCGGATCGCCTGCTCATCCTGACCAATGTTCCCTTCATCTCCCGTTCCTTCGGCACACCGAGGGAGGAGCATATCAGGGAGATCTCCGCCGGGGCCGTCCGACGTCTCCTCGCTGCCGGTGAGTTCGGGGAGGGGTCCATGGCGCCGAAGGTGGAGGCGTGTGCCCGGTTCGTGGAACACGGGGGGTCAGAGGCGGTGGTGGCGGACCTCGCCTCGGCGACAGAGGCGGCCGCCGGTCGGGCCGGCACCCGGATCACCCCCGCCTGAGCACACAGGTCATGCAGTGCGGGCCGCCGTACCCCCCGGTGGCGTTGGTGACCGTGACCGGGGAGACCTCCAGCCCGTGGGCATAGACCTCCTGTGAGGCGGGGAAGAACTCCGCATCCGCCCGCAGCCGGGCATAGTCCTGCTCCGCCTGTGCCAGGAGCAGGTCGTACACTCCCGGACGGCGCGCCACGCTCTCCCGCAGGCGGCGGAGGACCACGGGTGCGAGCCGGGCGGTATCCACCGCCACGATCTCCCGGTCACGGACGGTGAGGAAGTTTGCCGCATAGCAGAGCTGCTCCAGGGTGGAGATCCCGATGATCTCGTACCCCTTCCGGTCGAGGTACTGGGAGAGGGTGCCCGTCCAGGGATCGTGCACGTACTCCCCGCCGTCATGGGTGAACACCTCCACCCGGGCGCGGTCCAGGAGGATTGGACACCCCACCGCCACACCCTCGCCCGGGATGTTCAGGTAGGTGTCGATATGCATGGCCACCATGGGATCCCGCCCCTGCAGGAGGGGGTGGTCCGGCTGGTGGACCACCGCCACCTCATCGAAGCCCGGCCGCTGTGCAAGGAACGTGTGCACCCCTGACATACTGGTCCGTGACCCGCACCCCACGAGAGCGGTATCCCCCATCGGCAGGAAATCACCGCCCTCAAACGACCCGTTCCCGATCACCCCCACCTGGACGGCCCCCAGAGAGTGAAGCGCCATCCCGGTGAGCCAGGGCTCGCCGGACCGCTCCGGTGTGGCCATGCGCCCCCGGAGCATGCCGCCCGGGAGGGTTGCCTGCTGATCGCGCAGAAAATAGAGGTTGTGATAGGGGGTGTTCAGGGAGGTCCGCACCCCGTCCGGGTCGACGGTGAGGCGGGGGTCCATGAGGATGATGGAGACGAGATCCAGCGGATCCCGATCGGCGAGCCCGACACTGTGGCAGACATCCCGGAGCGACGCAGGGAGGGTGGGGGCCGGATACCGGTACCGGCATTCCATCCTGGTCGCGGCGGTGGCCTCCAGCGATTCGCGGATCTTCGGGTTACCGGCGGCTCCCTGGACGAGCGTGGGCACCAGCCGATCGATCCCTACCCCGTACTCCCGGTTGAGCAGATCGCACAGCATCCGGTGTTCCGCCTGCGCTTTCCGGAGCGAGAAGTACCGTTCGTACAGGTGAGCGGAGGGCGCGAGCAGGGCGAAGAAGACCTCCATCCCCGGTTCATGGACCATCACCCGGTGGAGCGGATCCCACTCCGCCCGTGCTCCTGCACGCATATATCAGTTCCCGTCCCCATCCCGGATAAGACTGTGTGTTGATAACCGGTGGGTTAATGTCTCCGCAACGGGGACCGTATAGATAAATTCAGGGGAGGACCGGGTTTGGTTGAGGAACGCACATGGAAGGCGGTTGCCGGGTTCGGTTATCACCTCAAGTCGACCCCCACCCACCTGACCCTGCAGCGGGGGGCCGCCATGGAGACGATCCCCCTCGACCGGATCAGCCACCTCCTGGTCATCGGTGCGCATGTGCTCCAGTCCGTGGTCATCACCCACTGTCTCCGGGCCGGGGCCGCGGTGACCTTCTTTGACGCCGATTTCCAGCCGGTGGGGGCCGTCCGTCCGTACGGGTTCCGCCGGGACGAGCGGATCCGGTCGATCCAGGAACATGCCGCTCCCCACCGCTACGCGCTGGAGATCGCCACGTCATCGACCAAGGCCAGACTGTACGCCATCGAACAGACCATTGAGGAGACCGAAAGCCCGCTCTTTCTCCGGGGGGAGTACGATGTGCTCACCACCGCACTGGAGGAGCTCGAGTACCTGGTGACCCTGGACGAGATCCGGCGGGTTCACCGGCTGACCACCGACATGTACTATGAGATCATGGCCCGGAGCATCCCCGCCGGGTACGGGTTCACCCGCCGGACAACACAGCCGCATTCCGATCCGATCAATGCCCTCCTCTCGCTTGGTTATGCGATTCTGCAGGGTGTATGCACCACGGCCGTCATCGGAGCGGAGCTGGACCCGGACGGGGGGATGCTCCACAAAGGGAGATGGGGACTCGTTCGGGATCTGGTGGAACCGCTCAAACCAAAGATGGTGGATATACCCGTCTTCGCGATGGCCCGGTCCGGGATCGACTCTTCAGAATACGAGACCGGTACCGGGCGGTGCTACCTCAGCGACGCCCTCGCCCATCGACTCACTTCCCGGCTTGAGGGCACCCTCGTGCGCGAGGAGATCGACCGCCATGTCCGCCTCCTCTGTGACGCGCTCACCCATCAGCGGGATTATACCGTCCCGTACTGGTAGCGCCCTCTTCTGATGGAGAAATCGGAGAATTCGATGTATTCCATCTCCCGGACCGACAGGTCCCGGATGACCACCCGGGGACAGGAATAGAGCAGGGATACAAACTTCTCCAGCACGATCTCTTCGCCGGTGGCGACCACCTGCACCCGCCCGTCGGTGAGATTGGTGGCCACGCCATGGATGTTCAGACTGGCGGCCATCTTCCGGGTACATGAGCGAAATCCGACCTTCTGCACCCGTCCGGAGATGAGGATCTCCACCGTCTTCACGCCATCACCAGCTCCCAGACGACCCGGGCCGCGTCTTCGATCTCGGTCATGATCTCCTCCCGCTCTGCCGAATCACTGATATGGGAGGCCTCGGTCAGTGCATTCTCGAACAGCTCCCTGCTCTGCTCTTCCATGCCATCCAGGGCGATTCTGCAGGCGATATCGGCAAAAACCAGTGCCCGTCGGGTCCGCGGGCGGACGGCTCCTGCCTCTTCTTTCGCCGCGTTCAGGAGCCGTTCTGAAAGGAGATCCCGACCCCCGGCTGCCGCATCCTGGAAGAGTGCGGTATATGCGAGCGCCCGGTCCGCTTTGCTGGAGATGGAGAGCAGTGCGCTCTCCAGGCGGTCCATGTCCCGTGCGGTGAATGAACCGGCATCGATCTCGCCGGCGATCTCCCGGACCGTCGATGCTCCCGGGGCACCGGGAGGGAGCGACGGGACGGTGGGCAGCCCCTCGCTCCTCTCCAGTAACGATCGGGCGATCATGGCGAGCGAGGGAAGAGAAATCCTGTCGATGGCCGCCTCGAGGCAGGACCTGATCTCCCGGGCGATCGACGAAGGTGCGTGCTGCATCGTCTCTTTCAGGGGGTGGAGGAGGGTGAGCAGGAGGTATGCATCCGGGATGGTCTCGGCCGCAGCGGCGATGGAGCCGGCGAGATCACGGCGCCCGGCACCGTCTCCGATCGCCGCCATGATCACTCCCCCCGCCCGGATGTACTCCTCCGGGACCTCGATCTCTTCCAGGTCGGAGAGTGCGGACGCGAGATCCTCCCCGGCCCAGGTGCGGCCATGGAGTGCGATAGTCGCCGTGATCACGAATCGGAGAGAGACCGAGTGAGGCCACCCGGTGGTGGCGGCACTGATCGTCCGTGCCCCGTCGATCAGGGAGCGGGCGAGGTCGTGGTCGAAGGCCAGGACCAGGCCGGCGGTCTCGCAGAGGGCGATGCATCGATCCTCGGGGCGGGTCAGGTCACCGATTCCCGTGCGGATCGACTCGCAGACGGAACGGGCCATCTCTTCATCTTCTGCATCGATGCAGAGTGAGAGGAGCCGGAGCTGTGCGATATACCGGTCGTAGGGATCGCGGATATGGGTGATCAGCCGGGACTGGATGGTGCGGGAGGTGGGTGAGGCGGCCACCTTCCCGGTCTCTTGCAGGTACTCCACCATCACCCGGTACCCGTCGGCGGCATCGATCGACGAGCCGATGGATCCGAACCGGGAGGCCACGCGCTGGAGCATCGCCTCCTGTTCCCGCTCCCCGGTCATCTCCGATATGAAGAGGAGGACCGGAAGAGAGAACTCCGCCACGGGGGTGGTCCCGGCATACTCGAGCATGATATCCACGTATCCCGAGAGAGAGATGGTGCGCCCTGCCTCCGGAACCGCGAGGGTGATCAGTTCGAACGCCCGCACAAACGGGGAGAGGAGCTCCTCGACCGTGTCGGCATCGGCTCGCCTGACCGGATCCCGGATACGCAGGCAGCCGGCACGGACGTACCCCTCAATGAGCGGATCGAGGAGCGTCTGTTCCCATGGACTGCCCTCCAGGCGGTGGCGGATCGCTTCTGCCGAGGCGAGGGTGGAGAGATCCTGGTGTTCGACCCCGAAGGAGATGAACCCGTTTGCCGTCCGGGAGAGCGGTCCTCCACGGAGATCCGGTTCAAGGAGGTCATCGACCGCGGTCTCCATCCGGGCGATGATCTCCGCCTCCCCCCGGTCGAGCGCGAGGGTCGATGCCTGCTCCACCACCTCGATCATCACCTCCGCCCTCGTCTTCTGGCTGTGGATCCGGGAGACGATATCGAGTGCCTCTGCAAGCAGCCCCTGGGTCTTCTGCGAGGAGATGCCTGCTGCGGTCGCTGTGACCACGCCGGCCAGGCCCTCGTCCCTGATCGCCTGCGGGGAGATCTCCTCGGCGGTCTCCACCAGCAGGTCGGGTTCGAAGAGACGCAGAAACCCGCGGTCGATGAGGATCCGGATGAGCTCGAGGCGGACCCGCCCGGGATCAGAGTGATAGTCCGCCAGGGCACCGATCGCCGGGAGATGGCGAAAGACTTCGTTGAGCGGGGTCTTCCGGCTGTATTCGATGACCGACTGCCTGATGATCGCATCCGCGATGAACCATTCCAGTCCGGAGAGGATCTGGGCCCCCTGTTCCAGTCGTCCCCGGACCGTGGCCTCGGTGAGCAGGGAGACCGAGAGGTGATAGTACGCCCGGGTCACCCGCGGAAGGCCCGAGCGGATGTGCCCGGCGAGCTGGAGCGCCGAATAGAAGTCACCCGCGGAGATGAGCGCGTCCGCCACCTTCATCAGGAGCGGACCGGACTCGGCCGGATCGATGGCGAGCAGGTCCGGGAGAAATTCCCGGAGTACCGCATCATCGCCTCCCTCCCGGGAGATGGCCAGTGCGGTCTGGACCATCTCTTCGACCGGTGCCTTCCTGCTTTCCGGGAGTTTCCGGTTCCATTCCCGGGCGAGCTCGAGGTACCAGGGATCAGTGCGCATCTCCGCGACCCGGAGGAGGGCGGGGACGATGATCGCCCGTGATTCCGGCAGGTCCTCGTGCATGCGGTGAAGGAAGTCGTGGATCTCCTGGCGGGACCGAAACGTGGAAAGCCGGCTGGCCACAGCGATCCTGAGGAACTCGTCCTGCAGGGTATCGTCGAACAGGGTGAGGATGCGGCGCAGGTACGCCGGGCCAAGTGTCTCCCCGGCCCCGACGCGGGCGGTCCGATCCATGATCCGGGAGATCACCGTGTTGCGGATGGTCTTCTGGGGGATGTCCATGGCCAGCTGGATCGCATCGGTCAGGGCATCGATGGAGCCCTGCGATTCCCAGAGGGCGGTCAGCTCCATGGCCAGCTCCTCCTGGAGCCGGGCCCTCCGGGACGCATCGGTCACCTCATCCAGCCAGAACAGCGCGGTGTGGAGCAGTCCCTCGTCCTGTTCCTCCCGTCCAAACCGGGTGAGGAGGGGGACGATCTCGATCAGGATCTCCGAGCGGTATTTCCGGATGGTGATCCGGTGCAGGGCTTCCTGTGCGTGGCGGATCAGGGACCGGTCATGGTGCTCCACCCCGTACTGGACCAGGGTCAGGGCCACCGTGGCCATCGTCTCGGACTGATGGCTCTTGCGATCAAAGAGCCCGGAGAGCTCGAAGACCTCCCGCCACCATGCGATGTCTCCGGTCTGGCAGAAGACCAGCGCGATCTCGCTTGCGAGCCAGGAGAGGAGAGAATCGTCGGGATCGGTGATGTATGCCAGGAGATCGGGGGTGCGGGAATGGATCGCCTCCTCGCCGATGAACCGGTTTGCCTCCCCGAAGAGAACCTTCCGCTCTTTCTGAGACGGAATGGCGCGGATTTCATCGATTCCGGAGGCCAGCTTCCCGGTATCTTTCTCTGAGAGTGCGGTCCGAATGTGTTCCAGATTCACCTGTGTCTCTCCTGGGCGGCGTATCGAATCACCCGGTCAGGATGTCCATGATCTCCCGGTATGCGGCGCGTGCCGCATCTTCGCGGGGTGATTCCACCATCACCCGCAGGATCGGTTCAGTTCCTGAAGGCCGGACCAGCAGGGAGACATCGTCACGCCGGATCTTGATCCCGTCGGTGCGATCGATCTCTTCGGGGGAGAACGCCCGGTCGAGTCGTTCCATCAACCGCCCGGGATCCGGTACGTCGATGCGATCCTTGATCAGGTGGTAGGAGGGCAGATTCTCTGCCAGTCCGGAGAGGGGCCGGCGGGCATCGGCGAGAATCACCGCCATCATCGCCGCGGTCATGCCGCCGTCCCGGCAGAACTGGTGATCCGGATAGATCAGGCCACCGTTTCCCTCTCCGCCGAAGATCACCGCCTCCCCCTCTTCGATGAGACGGCGCATCCGTCGGGCCACGTAGATACTCCCCACGGGTGTGGCCACCACCCGGCTGCCCATCTCTGTGATGACATCCTCCACCAATCTCGACGTGCTCACCGGCGTCACCACCAGGCCGGCTCGCCCCCGGCAGACCTGGCGGGCGATGATGGCGAACTCCTTATTCTCCTCGATATATTCGCCGTTCTCATCGACGAAGACCGCCCGATCGGCATCACCGTCATGGGCCACCCCGAAGTCGGCGCCCGTCTCCCGGACCATCGACGCGAGGGCGGCAAGCCCGTCCGGTGAGGGCTCGGGCAGTCTCCCCGGGAACCGTCCATCCGGTGTCCCATTGACGGTATGAACCGTGCACCCGAGGCGGGAGAGGATCTCCGGCGTGGTGTGGACGGCGGGGCCCGATCCGGGATCCACCACGACCGTGAGTCCTTCACCGATCCCGGCCGGCACGTGATCCACGATCGCGTCGATATAGCGGCCGATGCTTTCCGGGTCCGTGGTCTCCCGCCCGGTCTCATCCCAGGGAACCGAATCAGGCGGGGTATCGTAGATGAGCGCCTCCAGTTCCAGCACCTCCTGGTCACCCATCTCGGTTCCGTCTGGTTCGATGATCTTGATCCCGTTGTACTGGGGAGGGTTGTGGGAGGCGGTGATCATCGCCCCGGCATCGGCCGTGTCCCGGACCAGAAACTGGAGCGCCGGGGTGGGAAGAACGCCGTAGTCCACCACGTCCGATCCCCCTGCCATGATCCCGGCCCTCACCGCGGCGGAGAGTGCGGGTCCGGACGTGCGGGTGTCCCGCCCGGTGGCGATGGTGCCGCCCCGCATCGCGGCAAGCGCCATTCCGATGGAGAGGATCAGGTCCGGGGTCATGTCGCGCCCCACCTCGCCGCGGGCGCCGTTGGTGCCGAAGAGTCGTTTCTGAAGTTTGTTCCGGGTCATTCTATATTCCTCTCACTGTCCTGGTGTCCCTGTTTGATCCGGTCGATGGCGTTGCGTATCGCATCGAATGCTTCATGCCGGTGTTCGGAGACCACGGCGAGATAGGTGATACCCTCTCCCGGATACAGGCGGCCGGTCCGGTGAGCGGTTCTGACACCCAGAATCCCGGGGATCGTTTCGATATCCTTCCTGACGTCGTCCAGTGTCCCGTATATCTCTTCTCCGACATCAAAATATGCGGTTTCGGTATCGCCGGTCTTCTTCCGGACGATCCCCTGGAAGGTCACGATCGCACCCGCCCGGTCCATGTCCGTCTCCCGGAGAAGCGATCGGACCATGCCGGTGGTGGAGTGGAGCTCACCAAACCGGTATATGGTTTCGATGGTTTCCGCGACCGTGGGGTTGGTGAGGACCGCAAGGGGGTCGTCTCGCTCGCCGATGACGATGCGGGGATACGCGTGTGACTTGAACCCCTCCACGATCGCAAAGTCCACTCCCGCATCGCAGAAGAGATCGAGGATCCGGGGAAGATCGCATTCATGGAGGAGCACCATCGCCTTCTCCGGATCGATCCCGGCGGTATCGGCACCGGCATCGTACATCCGGGTGGTGTCCTTGCCGTGTTCGAGGGCGATCTCATGATCGGGGGAGTGCTTGACGGCGGCGACCCGCCCCTTTTGGGAGAGCTCCCGGATGAGGGAGGTGATGAAGGTGGTCTTGCCGCTGTTGGATGTTCCCACCACCTGGATCACCTTCATATCGCATCATCCCCTTTATCGGTGCTTTCGGTACGGGACTTCAGGATCACCGAGGATGCCTCGGCGACCCGGCGCATCACCTCGGCGATGCGGTCCTCGATCTCCAGCTCCTCGTCGATATCCAGGGTGGTCCCCTCCACCTCCAGCAGGAACCGGGCCACCTCGCTCGCCTCGAAGAGGATATCGTCGAGCTCGTCGGCGGTAAAGAATCCGCACATCGCACCGTAGAAGAAAGTCGCGCCGGCTTTCCGGACCTTCTTCTTGAAGGAGTTGCGGGCCTGGTTCACCGCCTGGGGGGAGTACGTCTCGGTCATGAAGGGGCAGAGCTCGGGGAGGTGCGACCCGATGAAGGTCATCTCCGCTCCGCTCGAGGTCTGGAAATCCGCACAGAGGCGGGCGATGGCCCATTCCCGTGCGGTCACGTAGGTATGGCCGCGGAGGAACTGGTTCACCCGGCGGTATGTGGCTCCGTCCACCTTCTTGAACTTCTGGTATTTATTCAAATCGCCGTCTGTATCCGGCATCATTGTCAACATCCTACTTTTTGAAAACGGGGGTAATCAACATTGCTGGATTGTCCCCCGGAAACCCGGTCTCCTTGGGTCCGGGGGCCTGCCACAAATATATAGCATTATACGGTATATGACTGTTCCGGATTGGGGTCCCCGTCCGGTCCATCCCGGTCCAGTATCTGCAAACAACCGGCCATCCGCCCGCCATTGGGAGTACAGTGGTGAGGGCATGAAACCCGGTGAGCGGCAGCGGGGGGAGAGGTACGGTACCCGGGAGGATTGCAACTGATCCCTCATCCGGGATGCACACGAATGGACTGAAGCTCTCATATTCGGGGTTGTATCGCATGATACGGTATGGGGGGTGGCCGGGGTACCCCTGCGATCCGGGGGGGCAGGTGTCGTCTGGTGCATAGTCAGGGCCATGCCGCGGAGGTTCACTTTCACCCTCCAGGCTGCACTCTTATGGGGGCGGACCGTGACCAGTCAACCGGGTCATCCCGACCGTGGTGGCCCGCCCGTTCCAACACAACCTCCCGTATGCCGGTTCGCCGCTGCCGTGGCAACCGGATTCCCTCCCACCCGAAATTGGGTCCCTGCATGTGGAACCCGGGGCGGGAGGGTGATACTGTTTTTTTGCGCAGAATGGTGATTCTACGCAAATCTATATATTTTCGCGCATTGTAAAAATCCCTCATGGAGAATGGATATTTTGCGGAGTGGCTCCCGCGGTTCCTGCATCACCTCCGGATGCGGAATTATTCGCCCCGCACCATCCAGAGCTACGATCAGACCATCCGTCATTTCGCCCGCTTCATCTGGCTGTATCGCACCGGAGATCCCGGGCGGATCCATGACCGGTGGGGCGACCGGACCATCGCCCGCCTCGATGTCTCCGTGGAGGTGCCGCCCCGGGCGGTGGAGGATTATCTCGCGTTTTTAACGGCAGAGCGGCCCTATAAATCCTCAACTCTCCACCGGATCATCTCGTCGCTGAACTCCTTCTACCGGTACCTGCTGATGCAGGGGGTGGTCACCGCAAACCCCCTCGATCGGGTGGATCGACCCCGGGTGAAGGAGAGAAATCTCCGGTACCTGAAACATGATCAGGTGCTCGACCTCATCCGGAGTGTACCCGATCCCCGCGATCGCCTGATCATGCGCACGATCTATGCCACCGGTGTTCGCGTCTCCGAGCTCTGCGGGATCCAGGTCGAGGATATCGATTTCGACGACCAGATCATCAGGATACAGGGAAAAGGGGGTAAGTTCAGGACCGTGTTCCTGGACGATGAAACGATGGATGCGATACGGGACTACCTGGACGGCAGGACGGAGGGGCCGCTCTTTCCCGGCCACCACGGCCATCCGATCTCCCCCCGGACGGTCCAGCACATCTTTTCCGAGCATGCGCCGCCCGGGATCACCCCGCATACCGTCCGCCATTCCTATGCAAGCGAGCTCTATCGGCGATCAAAGAATCTGCGGGTCGTGCAGGAGAACCTGGGCCATTCCTCTATCCGGACCACCGAGGTGTACCTCCACACCGATGTGGACGAGCGCAAACAGGTCTACCAGCGGTATTTTCCCCTGGCCGGGGATCGGGATGACGATTGATGGTCATCTTCGAATATCACAATATACTGCATGATGCGATATGGGATACGGGCCACATCGCGACCGACCAACATCCTTCTTATTCCGGCAGGCGAATATGACTGGATGAGGAATACCCATGCCCATCGTGACCATCCAGATGGCCAGAGGACGCAGCACCGCCCAGAAGAAGAAGGTCGCCGACGAGATCACCGCAAGCCTGGTTGAAACGTTTGGCGTGGATCCCGACTGGGTGACCATTCTCTTCCAGGAACTCGACCGCGAAAGCATCGCCAAGGCGGGAGTCCTCCTCTCGGAGACTGACTGAGGAATCGGATATCCGGCCCGGGGCACAGGCAACCGGGATGGAGAGTGCCGGCACCTGCGTTGAGGAAGTGTCCAGTGATCCGAAATGGCTCTTCCCCTTTTTCACCCCATTCCCGGGTGCTCTCTTTTCCGGGGTGATACGAGGTGTGCATACGGCCTCGTGGCCGGTCGGTGAATCACCTGTTTTTCGGTTCCCTGATACCCGCACATTCCCCCAGTTGATCGTGACAGTGACTGGAGGGCGATCGCCCGTCAGCAACATATATACGGGATCACCCGTCATGGATGGATGATCGCGATGAACCCCCTGATGGACGGATTTGTCCAGTCGAACCTGGTGGCCGTGTCCGCAGGTGCGACGCTGCTTTCGGGGATCGTTGTCCTCCTCATGTTCCAGGGATTTTCCCGCCTCAGATGGCGATCTGCGTCTATCTCAACCTTCTTTTCCCTTGAAAAATGGCCGGCTGCCGCGATCGCCGCCCTTGGCGTGTGTGCCGTGTCGTTTCCTTTCGAGCAGGTGACCGCCGAGATCATGCCCCAGAAGATCCTCTCCATCGCCATCATCGCCGCGGTGGTGTGGTTCTTCCTCCGGGTGGTCGACTTCCTGCAGGAGATCGTCTTCGCCTGGTACCCGGTGGAGCAGGCAGACAACCTGCAGGAACGAAAGGTGCGGACCCGGTTCCAGTATATCAGGTACATCCTGACGTTTGCGATCCTCCTCGTGGGCATCGCCAGCATCTTTCTGCAGTTCGACAGTCTCCGCACCCTCGGCACCGGGCTTCTGGCCTCCGCGGGCGTCATGGGGATCGTCATCGCCTTCGCCGCCCACCAGACGCTTGGAAACCTGCTCGCCGGGTTCCAGATCGCGTTTGCCCAGCCGTTCCGGATCGACGACGTGGTCATCGTGGAGGGGGAGTGGGGCCGCATCGAGGAGATCACCTTCACCTACGTGGTGGTCCGGATCTGGGACCAGCGCAGACTGGTGCTTCCCATATCGTATTTCATCACCCATCCCTTCCAGAACTGGACCCGGACCACCGCCGAGATCCTGGGCACCGTCTCTGTGTACGTCGACTACACTGTCCCCGTCGAACGGGTCCGGGAGGAGCTTGACAGAGTCGTGGCATCGACCGATCTCTGGGACGGCCGGGTGGCCGGGCTCCAGGTGACCGATACCACCGAGCGGACGGTCACCCTCCGGGCGCTGGTGAGCGCACGGAATGCCTCCGATGCCTGGGATCTGCGCTGTCTGGTGCGGGAAAGATTGATCGGGTTCCTGCAGTCCGAGTACCCGGACGCCCTGCCGAGGCTCCGGGTGGATGAGGGAGCGAAGAGAGAGTAATACCATAACCCCGGAATCGTCGGGTACGATCACGGAGCGATGAGATGTGGTCTGGAATATCCTGAAGCGACACCGACAGGCAGTCACCGGGACTGTCACCATGGTCCTCCTCCTGGTCTGCGGCACAGGTGGTGGTGTGGTGTGATGTGGTGGGCGGTCATCCCGCCGGATGTATCCCTCCAGTTCGTCTACTCCCAACCCGGCCGATCCCACCCAAAGCGCCATGTTCCTGAACAATTATATCCATTCTCCCTGTGACCAGAGTCACCTCGTGGTCAATTGCATTCTCTTTTCCGGGCTCGCTGTGTGCATCATCCTGTTAACCGAGGCACTGGAAAATCTCGGATGTCGGCTTCCCCGCCGGTTCTTCGCGTACATCATGGCGATATTCTTCCTTGCTCTGCCGTTCGCCATCTCGGGGGCGTCTCTCCTGGTGGTCGATCGCGGCGTCATCACCATGATATCCGGGTTCTCCGGGATCAATTCCGCGCTATTGGGAATTGTGCTCTTCCTCTTCCTTGTGCTTCTGGATGTCCATATCCTGCACCGACGACCACCGCCCGAAATACCGGCCACTCGTTCACCATCCCCGCTGGCCAGGGTCTCGTTCCTGGTCTTCGTCCCCGCCCTGATGGTGGTCCTGATCACGCTCGGCATGCTCCTCGATCCAAACCCCCAATCCAATATCGCCGCCCACCTCGCCGGTTTCTATCTCGGCTTGCTCTGCTCCCCGCTGGTGCTCCTTCTCACCACGCCCGGTGGCCGCCACCAGCAGGCGTGGGCCGCCGTCCTCCTCGCCCTTCTCCTGACCGTCCCGATTGCGGGCGGGATGGTCGTCTGAGGAGACCGCCAGATTCAAATTGGATGGCACATAACAGTGGGACAGGGTGATGTGTATGAAACGTATACTGATCCTGGCGCTCGCGGCCATGCTCCTGGTTCCCGGCGTGCTCGCTTTTCAGGGCCAGAACGGAGCGGGTCCGGGCAGCCAGGCCGGACCGCAGAACGAGGAGAGTGCAGATGGATCCCCCGCCGATTCCTCCCCGCCGGGTCAGCCGGGCGGACCGCCGGGCAACGGAGCCGGGCAACCGGACGGGGACCAGTCACCGCCCGGCGGCGGGCCCCCGGAGCATGTGCAGGAACGCCGGCAGGTCCACGAACGGCTGCAGGAGGAGATCCGGCTCCGGCAGGAGAACCTCACCATGGAGGAGCCGGCCGGACACCACAACGCCGTGCGGGTGGCGGTGCATGCCTTCCTCGCCCTCGGGGAGATGGACGGGGGCATCGGCCGGAACATCTCTCTGATCGCCCGGCAGTTCAACAACTCGGTGCAGGCCTCCATCCGGGCGGAGGAGCGGATCCAGGAGAGAAACCAGTTCATGACCCTCCTCTTCGGCGGTGACCGGGGTGCGGCAGGAACCCTCCTGCAGGAGACCCGCGAGAACCAGCAGCGGATCCGGCAGATGGACGAGCTCATCGCCACCTGCACCTGCACGAACGAGACGAGAGCGATCCTGAGAGAAGAGCTCCAGACCATCGAGCAGGAACAGGCCCGGCTTCGGGGCCTCGCCCTGCAGGAGCAGAACCAGACCGGATTGTTCGGGTGGCTGTGGCGCTGAACCGGGGAGTGCCACACCTCCCACCAATTCTTCTGAAAAAAAGGGAGGGATCGTCACCCGAACAGGTACGCGTTCACCACCGTGATCGCGTCGTCCTTGGAGATGATCCCGCTGAAGAGATAGTCATTGACCGCCTGCACGGCACCGTCCTTCTCCACTTTTCCGGTGGAGGGATCGGTGTACCGGTTGATCAGGTCGCTCACCGTGATGGAGGTGGTGCCCCCGACGGTTCCTTCTCCCTGCTCACCATCGACATACGTGCCCGTGACCGTGTAGGTGCCCCCGGTGGCGGGAGCGGTCACCTGGTAGGTGAACGCGGAACTCCCCAGGCGGGTGAACTGGTACTGGTGGGCCCCCACCTGCTCCACCGAATCCGCGGTGGATGACCCGTTCACATACACGAGGGAGGTGTCCAGCGTCTCGGTCACGCCCCAGCCCGGGCTGACCGGCAGGGTCGAGGAGGGGGTGAGCGTGACGGTGACCGTATCGTTGGGTGAAGGACTCGAGGGCGAGATCGACCGGGTGACGCTCGCGTTGATGACGGGAGCGGCATTCACCGTCACCGCCGCGTTTCCGGAGATCCCCTCCGATTCGGCCGTCACCGTGGCGGTGCCCGCCGCACTCGCGGTGAACAGCCCGGCCTGGGAGACGGAGCCGACGGTGGTGTTGCCCGATGTCCAGGACGGGGTGATGGTCATCACGTCTCCCGAGGAGTCGTACCCGGTGGCGGTGAAGGTCTGTGTCTCTCCCACGGTGAGGGTGGCGGTGGCCGGGGAGACCACGATGGAGGCGAGCGCCTGCCCGGCGTCGCTGGTGAAGGCCTTGAGGCAGACGTTCCCGTTCGCATAAGAGCCGGTCAGGTCGTTCCAGGTGGACCCATCTGAACTGACATAGCTCTCGCCGGGATTGGCGGTGGCCTTGCTGCTGTAATTGGGGACGGGGTACTCGATGGGGATCGGGTATCCATATCCCGGCGTGGTCAGCTCCACCACCACCGAGAACCGGTCGCCGGCAGAGAGCGACACGCTCGACGGGAGGGCGACTGTCCGGTACCCGGGCATCGTCAGAGTGCCGGATGTGGAGGAGACCAGTGTCCCGTCGGTGGGGCTGGAGGTGGGATTTTTGTAGATGTACACCTCGTACGGGGCATTGTACTGTCCTGCATAGAAACTGACCGCATCCAGGTTTTCATCTCCCTCAGCGGTGAAGATGTTGGCGAACCAGGCGGTCTGGCCTCCATACCCGGTCGAGCCGATCCAGCCCAGCGGGTCGTACTGGTAGATGTTGTCATAATTGGTGGCTGATTCACCGGTGAACATGGTGATGGTCTGGATCGGGTAATTCGCATAGGAGATATAGAAGTACCCGGCATCACCCCAGCCCGTCCCCCAGCTGTTCCTGGCGATGAACGCCCCGTCCATCCCCGGATTGTCATTGAAGTTGCTCGCAGAGTAGGTGTCGTCCCACCCCACGAGGGCGAT
>JBNGCZ010000009.1:5633-55827 GCA_049974905.1 Methanomicrobiales archaeon | reverse complement strand
CGGCTGGGGGGCCGAAAAATATTATTTTTGAAGGAGGACCTGCGGAATGTGGGATAAATATCGGTGATCTTCTGGTAGAATTTTCTTTCGCTGAGCCTGATCTCCCTGATCTCAGAGAGAAGACGCTCAAAATAGTCTTCGCCAAGGAATGTGCCGTTCTTCATTCTTTCTCTGTCAAGGACATAGCCTTTAGCTGCCTGCCAGTGCGAAATGAAAGCGGGATGGAGAGCGACGTCAGCTATGCCGGGTTCATGAGGATATTGAATGAGATGCATATTGCATGTGACTCTGGAGAAGAAGGCAGTCCATGAACGCCCGATAGGGATTCGGAACACTCCCATCCCTTCCGTTTCCCGGCGCTTGTTATCTACTACCGGACGTGCCGGGGAGAACCCGCACAGCAGGAGAAGGGGTCGCCGCACTCCCCCCTCACTCTCTCACGGGATCGTCCGCACGATCTTCTCCTTTGGGATCCGCCCCGCGAGCCACCGGCCGATAGAGAGCATGGCCACGGCGGCGGCGCACAGGATCCCCTCCATGGGCCAGGACGGTGCGGAGGAGCCCGCAATGCCCTGGGCCATGAAAACGAAGAAGATGAACCCGAAGATGAACAGCATCCCCAGCGCCTGGTTGGCCCGCATGCCCAGGCGGATCTGGGCATAGCCGATCAGGCCCACCGCCGCGGCGGTGAGGAGCGGCACCACCACCAGGAGATGGAAGACCAGCGGCCCGGTGGCCACCAGCGTGCCGGGGGCGGCCAGGACGAAGGCGGCCGCGGCGAGCAGGAGCACGCAGAGCACCATCCCGCAGGCGAGCACGGTCACCCCGAGGACCTTCCCCTCCCAGAACTGGCGGATGGAGAGCGGGCTGCACAGGAGAGTCTCGATGATCCCCTCCTTCTTCTCCCTGAAAAACGTCTCCGAGGAGAAGAGATAGCCCATGAAGACGCCCACCAGGACGGTGAGGGGAACGAGCGATCCCGCCACCGCTCCCGGTCCCGTCTCACCGACGATGGAGGGGAGCAGCGCCATCATGGGCAGCCAGATGGCGAAGACCGCCGCGGAGAAGAGGATCCCCCGGTTGCTGAGGATCTGGTGGATCTCCTTTCGGGCCACCACCGCGATGAGGTTCACACGATCGCCTCCGTGTGCACCGTCTCCAGGTAGACCTCCTCCAGGCTCCGCGTCTCCCGGCGGGCCTCCGCCACCCGCACCCCGCCGGTGATGAGGGAGGCGAGGACATCGGGCGCATCCGCGGGATCGGCGAGGGTGACAGAACAGGCCCGGTCCTCCCACCCGGTGCCGGAGACCTGCGGGAGACCCGCGAGAATCTCATCGGCCCGATTCCAGTCGCCATCGGGGGCGAGGGTGATCCGGAACCGGCGTCGCCGGGATCCCTCCTGGAGTTCAGACACCGGTCCCGCCACGCGGATAGATCCCCGGTGGAGGATGGCCACCGTGTCGCAGATCCGCTGGACCTCGTCCAGCTGGTGGGAGTTCAAAAAGACGGTCATCTCTTCGGCCCGGGAGAGACCGGAGATGAGCTCCCGGACCATCGCCTGCGCCTCGGGATCGAGTCCGGAGGTGGGTTCGTCCAGGAAGAGGATCTCCGGTTCATGGAGGATGGCCCGGGCGATTCCCAGTTTCCGCTTCATCCCGCTCGAAAACGTGCCCACCGCATCATCCTCCCGTCCCGAAAGCCCCATGCGGGTGATGAGGGCGGCGATACGATCACGGGGCTCCTCGATCCCGTACAGACGGGCGTAGTAGTCCAGGTTCTCGCGGGCGGTGAGACGTTCGGAGAAGCCGTTCTGCTCCAGGAGCACCCCCACCCGGCCCCGGAGTGCATCGTGGTCTCCGAGGGTGGCGTCCAGCACCCGGGCGGACCCGGCGTCCGGCTCCAGGAGTCCGAGCAGTATCCGCATGGTGGTGGTCTTGCCGGCGCCGTTCGGGCCCAGGTACCCGAAGACCCCGCCCCGCCCCACCGAGAAGGAGACCTCGTCGAGGACCGGCCGCCCGTCGAAGGACTTGCAGAGCCCGGACACCTCGATCGCGCTCACTCACACACCTTCCGGGGATTCATCAGCATATCATTCAGATATCTGGCGTCGTGTCACCATGAATCTGGCGATACCGCCGCAGACGTTATGGTTCCCCGGAGCCCACACATCAGAATGGAAGAGCTCACCCGCCAGGCCGCCCACATGGCATTCGGTGTGGGCATCGCGGCCTTCGTCGCGCTCGTCGACCGGTCGATCGCCGTCCCCGTCTTCGTCCTGGCGATCTTCTGCGGGTGTATCCTCTCCGACGCCATCCTCCGGGGATATCGCATCCCGCTGATCTCCTTCATCGTGGGGTCGATGGAACGGGCGGAGGTCCTGCCCGGGAAGGGCGCTCTCTTCTTCACGATCGGATCGCTTTTGTGCCTGGTCTTCTTCGGGTCGTTCGCGGCGGCGGTGGCCATCCTCACCCTCGCTGTGCTGGACAGCATCGCCACCGCGGTGGGGATCCCCTTCGGCCGCACCCGGATCGCCAACGGCAAGTCGCTGGAGGGGACGGGGGCGGCGGTGGCGGTGGTGATCCTGGTCCTGCTCCCCGCACTCCCGCCCGCCGCGGCCGTCGCGGTGGCGGTGGCGGCCGGTGCCGTGGAGCTCCTGGCACCGGTGGATGACAACCTGGTGGTGCCGGTGGCCGTCTGCCTGGTGATGGCGGCGGTGCTGCCGGGGGTCACCCCCCTACTCTGACCTCGTCGACAAACGCGGTGAGCTGGCTCAGGAGCAGGGGATCGATCCCCTTCTGGACCGCGAGAATGACCCCGGAGACGTCCTGTAGGCGGATCTTGCTGGTGACAAAGTGCATGAACCGGGAGACCTGGGCGGCGGGGAGATAGATGAGCAGGGTGCTGACCGAGTCGAAGAGGATGGCGGTCGGTTTTCCACCGGCCTGCCCCAGGAGGGCGGTGATGGCCATGCCCATGCCGGTCAGGTCGGTGGGATTTGACACCGAGCGGATACGGCCGTCTGCCGGTGGTGCGGTGCCCATCGAGTGCTGGGTGATCGCGTCCACGAAGAAGACGCGGTCCGGGTCGATCCCCTCCGCGGCGTACAGCTTCTCCAGGATTTGGGCGGGGAAGCTGGTGGTCACCACGATGACCGAGTTTCCCTGTTCGATCTGATCCCTGACCACCGATACGTTGTATTCCCGGATGGACTCGGCCGGGATGAGCTGGAGGACGATGCGGGCGTCGTCTGGCGGCATGGCGTCACCCGCGGAGGAACTCCCGGTAGGCATCCGGGATCTCGGATCGACCGGAGACGATCGCCTCGTTCAGTTCGGTGAGCGTCGCCACGATGGCGTCGGCCGCCGTCTCCTGGACCTGGAGGGCCGTGGCGATCTCGTCGGGGGTGAGTGTCCCGTCCGCGATGTAGTGGCGCAGGTCGTCGAGCTGGGCCCTGAGCACCTCCACGGGGTGCCTGAGCCGCATGGTCGCCTCGGAGAGATAGGCGACGAGTGCCCGTTCCGCCTCCCGCTGCGGGGTGAGGTCGCCTGCCACAAAGGAGATGCCCGTGACCGTCCCGGAGGGATCCCGGATGGGCGAGAAGGAGACGCTGAGTTCCAGGTCATCGCCCTCCTTCGAGACCCAGGTGGTCTCGAACCGATCGGTCCGCTCACCCTGCCGCACGCGGGCGATCAGTGCACGGAATTCGTCCCGCCGGTCCGCCGGGACCAGGCGGTCGGCGGGGCTCTCCTCCATCTCGGTTGCCGTGTACCCGAAGATCTCCTCCGCACCCCGGTTCCACCCGGTCACCCGCCCGTCCTGGTCCAGGCTCACCACCGCCTCGGTGGTCTCCGCGATGACCGCCCCGAGACGGGCACGGAGCTGGTCGGCCTCCTTGATCTCCTGGATATCGGTGATGATGTGGACCGCCCCCACGACCTCGCCTGCCTCGATGACCGGGTCCACCGTCACCCGCCACCACCGTCCCCCCATCTCCAGGGAGTACCATTCACGGCGGTGGGATCTCATCGAGGCCACGTAGGGGCACCCGTCGATGTAGGTGGCGGTGTGGTGGACCAGCTCGAAGCACCGGTGGCCCGCCAGCTCATCCGTATCCATCTCCAGGAACCGCGCCGCCGCCCGGTTGGCCCGGAGGATGCGACCCTCGTGACCCAGGAGGAAGATGGGATCCTCGATGGCATCGAAGGTCACCTCCAGGATCTCTTCTGCCGTGGCGTTCTCGGTCCAGGGTTCTGTGGGTATCTCCGGGGTCATGCATCGCTCACGCGATGATCTCTCAGGAAACAAAAAGATAAACCTGTTGATGCGGTGTGCCCCGATGCGCATCTTTACCTGTATGAGTGCTCAGACAGGAGACACATGAAGATCGCAGTTGCATCGCAGGGTTCCGGGGGACTGGATGATGTCGTATCACCGGTCTTTGCCCGGTGTCCGGTCTATACCCTGGTCACCGCCGCAGAACAGGAGATCACCGGAGCGGAGACCATCACCAACCCGGCGTCGGATCAGCCCTCCGGTGCCGGCATCCAGGCGGCACAGCAGCTCATCAACCAGGGCGCCGAGGTGGTGATCGCCGGAAATTTCGGCCCCCATGCGACCGGGGTGCTGTCACAGGCGGGGGTGGCCATGATCCCCGCCGAATCGGTGACGGTCCGGCATGCGGTGGAAAAGTACCTGGGTGGGGAGATCGCGGTCGTCGAGCGGCCCGAAACGGCCCCTCCGGCGGGGACCATGCCGGCCTGGACGCCCGGCGCCGGTCGGGGCCGCGGCGGTGGCCGTGGCATGGGACGCGGGATGGGACGCGGAAGACAGTTCGCTCCACCCGGAGTGCAGCCCGGCCGGGGTCCGTGGGTCTGCCCGGCCTGCGGATGCACCATGCCCCGGGGGAGCGAAACGTCGCGAAAATGCCCGAATTGCGGCGCGGATATGAACTGAACACCGTCATTTTTTCTTTTTGGGGTCCAGCAGGTGGGTGAGGACCCGGCGGGCCAGCTTGGCGCCCACCGAGGGGGGGACCGTCTCCAGCCACAGGAAGAACCCCTTCATGGAGGGATTCCGGGTCCCCTGGAACCGGAACCCGCCCTTCTGGTCGGGGATGAGCTTGGCGTATTCCCGCCTCTTCCGGTAGCGCAGGTACAGGATGGGGGTGTACTCGGGGATGTCCATGGCCAGCACCACCCGGGAGAACTCCCGCTGCAGCATATCCCGATCATAGGTGACCCCCCGGATGGTGATGGGACAGTTCTGGACCAGCCAGCGGACGGCGGAGGGGTACAGGCCGCCGAAGAAGATCTTCTTGACGAGCGGAGGGATTTCGTCTGCTTCCTGCATCCGGGCGATGGAGTGGCCCTGCGAGATCTCCTGGATCACCCGGTCACGCCGCGTGTCATGGAGCTTTTTGTAATGGAGGGGACGCTTGGGCGGGAGGGCGGAGAGCGGGATCATCTTCTCCCGGCGCCGCGGCGTCCTGTGGATCCCCCGGAGGTCCGCCGGGTTGAGGTGGGACTTGAGTTCCTCGCAGGTGGGGGTGACCACCAGGGCGTTGTCGGGCTCCGTGCAGAGGCGCCGGACGATCTTTCCCCGGGAGACATCCACCGAGGAGACCAGCAGGAACGGGACGTTGGGCTGGCCGAAGAGGTAGCCGATGAGCGCTTTTTTGTAGGAGATCTCCTGTTCGAACTCCTTCATGTCGCCCGAGGACGTGATGATCTCGCCGAATGCAAGACGCCCCTCGGGATCCACCAGCAGGAGATCCACCTCGGCGAGATCCTGTCCGTTTCCCCGGATGACGAGGTCGCCGTTCTTGGCATAAAAGAGACCGTTCTGGCCGGGGCGTGCAGGGGTGATCCGGTGGGGGGCGTCGGCGCCCCGCATCACCACCCCCGCGATGGTATCGGTCTTCCCGGCACACTCGCAGATCTGCTCGTAGAGGATCGCCTCGAACCATCGCCCCTCGGCGGTCCGCATGGACGGGATATCCTCGGAAAAGAGCCGCCGACGTTCGTCCGCTTTCAAATGGCGGGCGGCACGCTTGATGATGGCGGGAGAGGGTTCGACCCGTGACAGGCTCTCTTCGAGCCATTTGAGCATGGTGAGCATGGTGAGACCGGGAAAAAGACCCGTATTGTCAGGAGAGGTTGAATCCCAGGCTACAAAATTGTATAGCCCGACCGGTCGTCGAAAGATGTGAACCGGTGACGGACCAGATCTTCTCATGCCAGAGCGATCCCGACTGGTCGTCTTCATCGTCTCTCTGGGGGCGTTCATGGGGGCGCTCGATGTCACCATCGTGAACATCGCGCTTCCGACCATCTCCCGGTACTTCGATGACAGCGGGGCTGATCCTGGCGGTCCCATCGATCGCGATGATGATGACGGGACCGGTGGCGGGTGCGCTCTCGGACCGCTGGGGGGTCCGGCCGGTCTGCGTGGCTGCGACGCTGCTGTGCACCGGTGCGTTCTTCCTCTTCTCCGGGATGTCGGCCGGGTCCGGTTTTCCGTTTCTCCTGGGCTCACTCGCCCTGATGGGGGTGGGGGTGGGGGCCTTCATCCCCCCGAACAGCCGCCTCATCCTCGGGTGGAGCCCCCCCCGGGAAGCGGGGACTCGCCTCCACCATGATGATGGCCGTCCGGGACATGGGGGCGGTCGTCGGGATCGCCGTCTTCCAGATGGTCTTTGCCCGGGCACTCGCCGGGCTGGCCCGGTCACCGGCCGCAATCGACCCCGTTTCCCTGATACCCGGTTTCCCGGCGGCGTTCGGGGCGGTTGCCGCGTCAGTCTTCGCCCGGGGACGGGGATGGTGATCGGCGCCACTCGTCCATGTACTTGAGCAGGTGAACGAGTCCGTCGCTGTCGGGGTGGCTTTCAAAGAAGTCTGCGAAGCGGGAGGTGGTGATCCCCACCTGCATCAGGAAGGCGAGGAACGGGACCGTGTGGCCGGCCGCGGGGGAGACCGACGCGACTCCGGTGATACGGCCCGACCCGGCATCGGCGGACACCTGGACGAGGCCGGTCCCTCCCGCGCCCACCCGCCAGAAGGTGCCCGGGCCGGCGGGTCCGGGGGCGGTGAAGGTGGTGGACCCCTCGTCTGCACACGAGGCGTGGGCATACTCCAGGGACAGGTGCATGGTCCGGGGAATGCCGGTGTAGGAGATGGTGGCGGGTCGGCCCAGGATGTTCTCCGCCGCCACCAGCCCTTCACGCCAGGCGGCGGGGGTCAGGTAGGGGGGGCCGATGACGTCGCCGCAGGCATAGATGCCCGGTATGCCGGTCTGCATCTGTTCGTCGACCAGGATCTCACCGGCTGCCCCGAGGGAGAGGCCGGTCGTGGCGTCGGTATTCGGCGCCACTCCGGTGGCGAAGAGGACGGTATCCGCATCCACCTCTGATCCGTCCTCCAGCCGGACACCCGTCGCCCGGCCGCCGGTGCCCGTCACCGCGGTGACGGGGACGTTCTCCAGGAAGGCCACTCCCTCGAGGTCACGCCGGGCCTGGTCCCGGATCCGGTCGTCCTCCCCCCGCAGGAATTCCCGGCGGCTGACCAGGGTCACCTCCGAGCCGAGCTGGCGGAAGATATAGGCGAATTCGGCGGCGGAGACACCTCCGCCCACGATGACCATCCGGCCGGGGAGGGTGTCGAGCGCGGAGATCTCCCGGTGGGTGATCACCCCGGCGAGATCCCGGCCCTCGATCGCGGGCAGGACCGGAGACGACCCGGTGGCGATGATCACCGCATCGGCCTCCACCGGAGCCCCGTCCACGAACACCTGCCCGTCCTCGAGGCGGCCCCGGGCAGCGAGCACCTCCACCCCTGCGTCCAGGGTCTCCTGCCGGATGACCTCGCCGATCCGGCCCACCACGTCCCGGATACCGGCGAGCAGGTCAGGAAACGAGATCTCCGGTGGTCCGGCCATCACCCCCCGGCGGGCCAGGGTGCGGCACTGGTGGAGCGTGCGGGCCACGTCGTTGAGGGCACAGACCACCATGCAGCGGGAATGGAGACACTGGCCGCCGAGCGCCTCTTCCTCCACCAGCAGCACCTCGCGGCCCGCATTCGCCAGATGGAGGGAGGCGATACGGCCGCCGGGTCCGCCGCCGATGACCACCACCCGGTCGGCGTTCATCTCAGAAGACCTCCACCCCTTCGTCCATGGGTTCCCGGAGGATCTCGCCGGTGGACCCGTCCACCTCCACGATGCGCCCCGCTCCCCGGATCTGCCAGACCGGGAGATGGACGAGCTGGAATTCGGCGCTGATGTGGTCCCCGTCGGGGGCGAGCACCCGGTCTTCGTAGAAGACGGCGTCCCCCTTCTCGGACCGCACCCGGACCCTCCGGCTCAACCGGTCGGTGATCGCGGAGATCACTGTCTCCCGGGCCTCATCCTCGTCGATCCGGGGGGGGACGACAGCTCCCCGGGCGGGCACCGGTGCCCGAATTGCCTCCGTGGGGGGGGAGTCGGTGATCGTTCCATTGACCGCGTTCAGGCACCCCGTCTCCTCTGACTCGAAAGTCACCTGCCGGCCACGAAACACCTTCTCCCCGCTCACCTTGATATGGAACTGCCAGCAGGGGATGAACCGGCAGAGAGTCGGGCCCTCGACACCCGCAATCCCCCGTGCCCGTTTCTCGGTGACCCGGGGCGGTACATGGAGCACCTCGGGTCCGGCCCACTCCTCCTCTTCGTCCTCTTCGGGTTCCGGCTCCGCCGACACCTCTTCTGCCGGCTCCGTCTCGGCCGGCGGCACGGGCGCCGGGGCGAGATCCAGGATCAGCCGGCGGTTGAGCACGTCGGCGATGGCCGCCTCTCCCGCTCGCCGGACAAAATCGTCCACTCCCCAGACGATGCACGAGGAGACCGCCGGCGCCGGCCGGAGGGTGAAGACGATCTTGGTGCAGGGCTCCTCGGTGGTTCCGCACCGGAACTGGTAATCCGTCTGGTCGAAGCGTTCGATCTCCCCGGGATCATCCGAGCAGAGGACGACCACCGCGAGACCGTCTCCCATTCCCGTGAGATCGGCACCCCCGGAGATCTCCTCCGCCTCGAACCCGGCAGCGGTGAAGATCCGCTTCAGTGCGTCCCGTGCGCGGGACCTCGTCTCCCTCTCCATTCATGAGACTGTAGCCGGGCCCGACAGAACAACTTTTCCATCCGGCTGCCGGCTCACTGGTGGTCCGGGGCGGCCCGGATGGCACCGAGGTATCCGTCCAGAAACGAGAGGAGACCGTGGGACTCGGAATAGAGAGCGGTGGCGCCCGTATCGCTCCTGAAAAAGAGCATCGCCCTGTGATCGTCGACGATGCAGACGACCGGGGTATGCGCTGGCGAAATATCGTGGTGGTAGGGGGTGGTGGGGAGCAGGTACACGTCTGCGTCGATCTCCCGGTCCGGCTCCCATTCGTTGGTGAAGATCTCCACTGTGGCCGGGGTCTCGTCCAGCACGCACAGGAGCTCATCGCGGAGAAACGGCCACCGGGATGCGACGGTCACCCGTTCCCGGGCGGTCAAGATCAGTTCCTTCATCCGGGCGATGGCCGCCTCCTCGCCCGAGATGCTCCAGACCATCTCCTGCACCTCCGGGGGGCGGGGCTGGCGCGATCGGTAGATCTCCTGGAGCTCCTCCCGAGCCAGGATCGCCTGCTCCTCGATCCGGCCGAGGAGCAGATCGATCCCCTCGTCGGGGGGGACCCCGCTGAACCGCCGGGGTGTGGTATGGGAGACATTCGCGAGCCTCTTCTGGATGAGGCGATCCAGGGTGGGGTACACCGATGCGCGGGGGACCCCGGATCGTTCATGGATCTCGGTGGCCGTGGCCCCCTCCTGTCCGAGGAGGGCGATGTATACGCTGGCTTCGTACTTGGTGAGACCGAGTATCTTCAGGGATTCGTGGATATCTGATGGCATCGGTGGGGGCTCGTGGTGCAACCCAGTATTTATTATATGGGCCAATAAATGTTGTTACGATAAAGACAACACGGTGATCGGCATGCACTCTCGATACTGGTTCATCCCCCTCGTTGCCCTGGTTCTCATTGCCCAGCCCTCCCTCGCGGGGGAGAAGGTCCTCTTCGGGTCCGTGGATCTCTCCGCCACTATCCGGGGGACGAACGAATTTAATCCCGGAACAGAGACCACGCTCGGCGTGGACATCACGAACAGCGGTCTGTACGACGTGAAGATCGTCCAGTCGGAGATCCTCACCCGGGACATCTCCCCCACCACCGCGATGATGGTGACCGCCACCCTCCATCCCGGCAATGCCCCGGTGACCATCCGTTCGGACTCCCAGTACGCCGGCGATATCGCGGGAAGCGCGAGCGTGCCCGTGGAGTTCGCCTGCGAGTTCGATGAGAACGCCAGCGCCGGTACCTACGCGATGGACCTGCAGCTGGACTATACCGTCCTTGCGTCCGCCGATCAGCTCGGGGCCGATACGCTCCGGTACTGGTACGAGACGAAGACGGTGCACCTCCCCCTCCGGGTGGTGGTGAAACCGGCCGTCAATCTTCAGGTCACCGACCAGACCGCGGAATATCTCAACGTGGGCACCGAGGGGTACCTGACCCTCACGCTCGAGAACCGTGGCGATGAACACGCCACCCGGGCGGTGGCCCAGCTCGCCCGGAGCGGCTCGAGCCCGCTGATCCCCTCCGATTCCGAGGTCTACATCGGTGATTTCTTCCCCGGTGCGCAGGAGACCTGCCGGTTCACGGTCTCGGTGGCCGATACCGCGGAGCCCACCACCTACCCGGTGGACGTGTACGTAACCTACGTGGATGAGAAGGGCGATACCACGAAGAGCAAGACCCGGACCGTGGGGGTCCCGGTCGGCGGGAAGATCTCCTTTGAGGTGATCTCCGGGGAGGCGACGGTGCGCCCCGGAACCAAGCCGGTCATCGAGGTGACCTACCGGAACACGGGGGCGGCGACGGCCTACAACGCACAGGCCCGCATCAGTGCGGTGGACCCGTTCACCAGCAATGACGACACCGCCTTCCTGGGCGACCTGGCCCCCGGTGACGAGTTCGTGGCCCGGTACGAGATGTCGGTGGACGACCAGGCCACCATCAAGTCCTACGGGCTGGACACCGAGATCCGGTACCGTGACGCGCTGGACAACAGCCAGATCTCCAAGACCATGAAGGTCCCGGTCCAGGTGGTCCGGTCCGGTGGAGTTGCGGCGCTGTTCACCAACCCCCTGGTGATATTTGTCCTGGTGGTGCTGGTGGCCGGGGGAGCATATTATCTCTATCGCCGCCGACAGACCTCCTGATGATATCGGACCTCTGGAACGGCCCCCTCCCCCTCCCCCGCACCCGCACCGTGGGCGGACTCCGACCGGTCCTTGCCGATCCCGGGTGCGGCGAGGAGGACGGATCCCCGGCCTACTGGATGTACCGCAGCCTCGCCCGGACAGAAGAGGACCGGGAATGGCTCGAAGATGCCGGGATCCGGTACGATATCACGGTGATACCCCCGGGGGATCTCTGCGGGGAATACGTGAAGACCCGGGGCCACTACCACAGCCCGAATCCCGCCGGGGTGGAGTACCCGGAGGTGTACGAGGTGCTCATGGGCACCGCGTGGTACCTCCTCCAGGACCGGCCGTGCACCGATCTCTGCGTGGTGGAGGCCCGGTCCGGCGACCAGGTGGTCATCCCCCCCGGATACGGCCATATCACCATCAATTCCGCCGGGGAGACGCTCATCATGGCCAACCTGGTCGCGGAAGCAAACCAGAGCGAGTATGCGCCCATCGAGCGCCTGCAGGGAGGCGGTTTCTACGCGATGACCGGGGGGTGGGTGAAGAACCCGCGGTACCCGGAGGACGCGGTGCTCCGGTGGGGATCACCGGCCCCCATTCCGGGCGCCCCGGCCGGGGCCTCCCTCTATGACCTGGTGGGCCGGGAAGACCTCCTCGGTTTCCTCACCCGTCCCGAGGATTATCCGGAAATGTCTGGCCGGCGGGAATGAGGTTCGGGGCCGGCCGCTGCTTGTGGCGGGCCGACACCACCAGGGCCCGCACCCGCTCCTCCACCGGTGACCGTGCCTCCCACCCCGACTCCTCCAGCGACCGGAGTGCCGAATCGATCTCCTCGTAGGTGAGACCGAGCTCCGCCTCGTCCCGCTGCCCCGGCCACAGTCCCGCGGAGGGCGGTTTTTCGAGGATCCTCTCCGGGATCCCCAGGGTCCGGGCGCAGGCGAGCACATCGTTCTTGTAGAGGTGGAGGAGGGGCTGGAAGTCGGCGGCGGCATCGCCGTGCTTGGTGCCGTATCCCACCATGAACTCGGACTTGTTCGAGGTACCGCAGACCAGCCAGCCCCGGCCATTGGCATGGTAGTACAGCACGGTCATGCGGATGCGGGCCATCAGGTTCCCCTCCAGCCGGCGATCCGGGGTGTACCCCGGCATGGTCCGGTAGGCCTCGAGCATGGGCTGGATGCTGACGGTGAGCCGGGGAATGGAAAACACCGTGCACAGGTGCTCGCCGTCACGGAGATCCCCGGGCAAACTGACCCCGGCCGGCATCAGGAGTCCGAGCACGCGCCCGGGCCCGAGCGCCCGGCTGCAGAGGGCGGCGGCGACCGCGGAGTCCACTCCGCCGCTGATCCCCACCACCGCTCCGCCGGCACCGCCTCTCTCCACACAATTCCTGATAAACGCCTGTATCCGTTCGATATCCATACGGGTCTCCTCAGTAGATCCTGATGAATCTCCTGATCGCGTCGTTTTCGCCCACTGCAATGAGGGAGTCACCCTCCCTGATCTCTTCGGTCCCGGTGGGTGAGACCACCGGCTCGCCCCCGGTGCGCTCGATGCCCATCACCCGGATCCCGGTCCGCTTCTCGATCCGGGCCACGGTGGTGGGGGCATGGTGCTGGACCCGCCGCATCACCACCTTCTGGCCGCCGGGGAGGGCCAGGAGCACCCGGACGATGTCGGTGAGGATGATCCCCCCGATAACCTGCCCCCCGATGGTGGGAAGGAGCGCCACATAGTCCGCCCCGGCCCGGTACAGCTTCTCCACGGCAGCGGGATCATTCGCCCGGGCCAGGATGCGCAGTGACGGATTCCTGTTGCGGGCGAGGAGGGTGGTGAAGATGTTCACATCGTCACGGTTGACGGCCACGATGCAGTACCGGGCCTCCTCGATCCCCGCCTCCATCAGCACGTCGGGGGACTGGGCATCCCCGGTCACGGTTCCGGGACCCCGGACTCCCGGATCGACCACCACCGACCGGATACCGGATTGATCCAGCTCGTCCCGGGCACCCCGGCCCACGTCCCCGAACCCGGTGATGACCGCGAACGCCTCCCCCCGGGGGTGAGGGTTGAACTCCCGGAGGGCTCTGGCGATCTCCGCCCCCCGCCCGAGCACGATCAGCATCACCGAGGTGTCGAGGGGATCGTCGGGGGAGGGATGGAGGACGAAATGCCCCTCCTTCCACAACACGAGCACGGTGATCCCGTAGCGTTCCGGGAGGGTGAGGTCCCGGAGTGTCTTTCCGATCACCGGGGACCCCTCCAGGATGGGGATCTTGACCAGCTTGAGCGAGGAACCCTGCCCCTCCGGCTCGAAGCTCATCCGGTCCATACTGATCGCCTCGTAGATGGTGTCCACGTCCGGGCGCAGCACGGTGTGGCGGGCCAGGATCTTGCCGGTGGAGTTCTTGGGGGAGAGGACATACTCCGCCCCGGCGTACCGGAGATAGGGATCGTAGGTGAGGTCGTCGACCACCGCGATGATCCGGGCATCGGTCTCCTCCCGCAGCCCGAGCACGATGATCGCACCGGTCCGCTCCGGGGTATTGATGACCACGGTATCGGCATCCCGGACACAGGCGCGCCGCCAGGTCTCTTTCTCGCTGTACTCGCCCCATATCACCCAGGCGATACCGCGGAACCGGTTCCTTGCTTCCTGGGCTTTCTTCTCGTCCTCCTCCACGATCACGATGGGGATGGTGGTGATCCTCAGGCTCTCCACCAGCGCTTCGGTCAGTTCCCCGCTCCCCGCGATGATCAGGTGATCCCGGGGATGGGCGGGGAGGTGCTCCGGGGGGGTGGCGCGTATATACTGGCTGAGATAGGGGGCCAGGACCACCGGGATGACCAACAGCACGGTGAACACCCCGGTGGCCATGATGAGGAGGGTGAGGAGGACGGTCATCTGGTTTGAAAACGGCATGATCCAGCCGTAGCCCACTGTGGTCATCGTCTCCACCACGAAGAGGAGCGATTCAGGCCAGGTGAGCGGCTCCCCCTCGAGCAGGGGGAAGGCGTGGTGGATGAGGACGGTGTAGACGATCACCTGGGAGAGGAGGAGCCCGATATACAGGACGATGTTGGGGACCGGGATCCGGGCCCGGAGCCATTCGAGCGGGTGCCGGTCAGACGTGGCCCCCCACCTCCTCGATGATCCGGCAGACCCGGCATTCTCCCGGCGCGGGTTCGCCGCACCGCTGACAGATCGGCACCGCGGCTCCGCCACCGCCCGCCGCCTGCAGTTCCTCCTCCAGGCGGAGCAGGGCAAACGGGGTGGACGGGTGGCGGTGGGTGTACTCGTTCAGGAGCCGGCGCACATCGTTTCGAAGCGCGGTCCCGGAATAGGGACATCCACGGAGATCGAAGCCCTCCGAGTGGAGATGGGCGTACAGGGCGACCTCCCGCTCGGGGACCGTCCGGAACGGCCGGATGCGGGGGACCACCCCCGGCACCTGCCGGTCGGGGGAGCGGAGCAGGCGGCCGGCATCACCGCGGAGCACGTTCATCAGCACGGTCTGGGCATCGTCGTCCAGGGTGAATCCCAGCGCGAGCCGGGTGATCCCGAGGTCCCGGGCCGCCCGGTTGAGGACCGCCCGACGGAGCACCCCGCAGTACGAACAGGAGCGGCGTTCCCCGGTCCGGGCCACCACCTCGTCGAGGGTGACCCCGAACTCCCCGGCAAACGACCGGCAGTGCCACTGCACCCCCTCGGATGCGGCGATTCTCCGGGCCACCTCCGTGTCCCGGTACCCGCCGATCCCCTCGTCCACGGTGACGGCGAGGAGCTCCACGTCCCGCCGCTCGTTGAGAAGACCGGCCAGGAGATGGAGGAGGGCGGCACTGTCCTTGCCCCCGGAGAGGGCGACTCCCACCACGTCCCCCGACCGGATCCAGTGATGCGTGCGGATCTCCCGTTTCGCCCGGGTCTCCACATCGCGGGTGAAATGCATTGAGCACAGGTGCATCCCGGAGTAGGGCTGGTAGATGATCGCCTCGCGGGAGCATTTGTCGCACTGCATGCCGGTTCTCTCAAACCTTTATCACCACGCCCGTATAAGATTTTAGTGGAATGGCGATTTCTCCGGAGAATGTCCGTTCCCTGCAGCGGTTTGACCTCCGTGTCCTTCGCAGTGTCGAGCGGTTGATGAGTTCGTACCGGTGGGTACCCTTCGATGTGCTCAGGGGGGCCACCGGGCTCTCCGAGGGGGAGCTCCGCTACCGGCTCGACGGTCTCATCAGGATGGACATGGTCCGGTTCGCCCGGGTTCCCTACGACGGGTACGCGCTCACCTTCACCGGAGAGGACTCGCTCGCCCTCCACGCCCTCTCTCACCGGGAGACGGTCCATGCCCTGGGGCCGCTCATCGGGGTCGGAAAGGAATCCGAGGTCTGGGAGGCGGAGGGGCTGGGCATCATTGTGCTCAAGTTCCACCGGGTGGGGCAGCGGTCGTTCCATACTCCCCGGCTGAACCGCGGGTACATGCCCGGGGAGCGCCACTGCCCCTGGATCTATGCCTCCACCCGTTCGGCGAGTCGGGAATACGAAGCGCTCCGCCTGCTCCACCCCCGGGTGAGCGTGCCCCTCCCCATCGACCGGAACCGGAACGTGGTGGCGATGTCCTATATCGCCGGAGAGACGCTCAACCGGTGCCGGGTGGATGATCCCGAGGGGGTCCTCGACGAAATCCTGGCCGGGGTCCGGGACGCCCGCCGGCAGGGGGTGGTCCACGCCGATCTCTCCGAGTTCAATGTCATGCTGGATGAGAACGGCCGGGTCTGGCTGATCGACTGGCCGCAGTGGGTGGACCCCGCCCACCCGAACGCAGACGAGCTGCTCCGGCACGATATCGGGCAGATCCTCCGGTACTTCGGGAAGAAGTTTTGCGTTCTCCGGGACCCGGATGATGTGTGGGCCGAGGTGTGCGGGTGAAGGTCTTTGGCATCGACGTGATCTCCGGGTCGGTCCGGTCGCGGACCCGCCGGCCGCGGTACGCCCTCTGCCGGATGGAAGCGGGCGAGATCGTTGGAGAGGAGGAGGTCAACACCTTCCGCCTGCTCCGCGATATACAGGGGGAGGAACCCGATATCCTGGCGGTGGACAGTATCCAGGAGATCGCCAGAAACACCCGGGACATCTTCGCCTTCATCCAGGAACTGCCTCCCGGCACCCGGCTGATCCAGGTGACCGGCGGTGAACGGCCGGAGTCGCTGGTCCGGGTGGCGGGGCGGTACAACATCCGGTTCGATCGGTCCGACCCGTTCGCGGAGGCGCGGGCCATCGCCCGGGTGGCGTCTCTCGGGGCCGGGGCGGAGGTGGTCGCCTTCGAGAACTCCACCGACGTGGTGGTGAGCAGGCGGCGCTCCCCGGGGAAGGGGGGCTGGAGCCAGAACCGGTACGTGCGCCGGATCCACGGGGCGGTCCAGGGGGTGGGCCGCGAGATAGAGACCGCGCTCCGCTCCGCCGGGCTCACCTACGAGAAGACGGAACGGAAGGCCTTCGGCGGCGTCTCCCGCGTCAGTTTCGAGGTGCATGCACCCCGCGAGATGGTCCCGGTGCGGAGCCGGCGGGGTTCGGAGGTGCAGGTACGGGTGACCGGCCGTCGCCTGGACCGGATACAGTTCCGATCACTCGGGGGCAGGCGGCCGTTCATCATCGTGGGCCTCGATCCCGGGACCACCACCGGTATCGCCGCCCTCGACCTGGACGGCCACCTGGTCCACTGTGCGAGTGACCGGCAGATGGCCATGTCCGATATCACCGAGGAGATATTCCGGGCGGGACGTCCCCTGGTGGTCGCCTCCGATGTTCCCCAGATGCCTTTTTCCGTGGAGAAGATCCGCCGTTCCTTCAACGCTCTCGCCTACACGCCCAAAAACGAGATCAGCGTGGAGGCCAAGACCGAGATGACCGCCCCCTACGCCTGCACCAACGACCATGAACGGGATGCCCTCACCGCCGCCCTGGAGGCCTACCGCCACTACCGGGGCACGCTTGAAAAGATCGCCCGCAAGGTTCCCTCCGGGTATGATGTGGACGAGGTCCGGGCGCGGGTGATACGGGGCCGTCCGCTGGATGCGGTGCTCGCCGATCTGGCCCGGGAGACTGCCGGTGCCGAGGAGCCGGAGGTGCCGGAACCGGCGGAGGCGACCAAGCAGGACGAGCGGGTGATCATCCTGGACGGCATGGTCAAGCGACTCCGGGGGTATGTGGACGAACTCGAGGAATCTCTCCAGGACCGGGATCGCGAGATCGTCCGCCTAACAAAGCGCCTCGAACACGAGCGCTCCGCCACCGGCCGGCAGGCCCGGCGGGATGCGGAACTGGCCCGGAAAGAAGGGATCATCAGGAATCTCCGGCGACAGCTGCGCCGGGCCGAACGGACGAACCGGAGGCTCTCCAGGCGGCTGGAACGGCGGCAGGCCCTCACCGATATGGAGGCGGACGGGGAGGTCTGCCCGGTCAAGGTGATCCCGTCGCTGACCCGGGACAGCCTCCGGCAGCTCGACGAGGACCTGGGGGTCGCTGCAGACGATCTCCTGTACCTGACCCGCTCGGGAGGGTGGTCCCGGGCGGTGGTCCGGGAACTCGCCGGTCGGGAGGTGCGGGCAGTCATCACCGCCCCGGATATGGCGGTGGACACCCAGCTCGATGCGCTCTGCCTGGACCTTGACCTCCCCGTCATCCCGGGCGACCAGGTGCCGGTCACCGTGCAGGGGACGGCGGGGTCGGTCGACCGCGACGCGGTCGCCCGGGCCATAAAGGCCTGGGAGGAGCGCCATGACCGGTATCTCCAGGAGAAGAGCCGGGAGCGGGTGGAGTACATTCTCGGGGAGTACCGGCAGGAGCGGGAGCGGGAGGTGAAGCGGAGTGGATGACCGGGCGCTCCTCCGGCGGGTGATGGCGGTGGTGGGCCGCGAGACCTGCCTGGACGACTGTGCGGTCGTCCCGCTTCCTGATGGGTATCTGGTCCTCTCCACCGACATGGTCCACCGGGAGACCGACTTTCCGGCGGGGATGACCGACCGGCAGACGGGATGGATGGCGGTGGCGGTCACCCTCTCGGACATCGCCGCCATGGGCGCCGTCCCCGGTCCTGTTCTCCTGGCGGTGGGCCTCGACCGGGAGGACCGGCTCGATGAGGTGATGGCCGGGGCCCATGAGTGCTGTTCCCGGTACGGGGCCACCCTCGCCGGTGGCGATATCGACTTCCACCGGGAGCTGACCCTGGTGGCCACCGGTGTGGGGTGGGCGGGCGGTGACCGGCTGGTGCGGCGGTCCGGGGCGGCGCCGGGCGACCGGATCTGTCTCACCGGGACCCCCGGCCAGGCGCAGGCGGCCCTTGCCGGGTACACCCAGCACCTCCCGGCGCTCTTCGAGCCCGAACCCCGGGTCCGGGAGGGAATCCTCCTCGGAGAGGCGGGGGTCTCTGCGATGATGGATACGAGCGACGGACTGGTCCTCTCTCTCTTCGATCTCCAGGAGGCGAATCCCGGGGTCGGGTTCTCGGTCCGTTCCGCCGCCCTCCCCCTCCCCCGGGGGGCCCCTCCCGCACAGGCCGGAGAGTATGCCCTCTTCGGAGCCGGGGACTATGAACTGCTCTTCACCGCTCCGGCCGATCGGGAGATCCCGGTGGCCGCCGCGGTCATCGGCGAGGTCACCGCGGCGCCGGGGGTCCTGGTGGACGGGGCGCCCCCTCCCCGCCGCGGGTTTCTGCATACCTGGGAGTGATCCCATCCCTCTCCGCAAACCGTTCCTGGTCCTGTTCATCTCGGTCTTTGCCGCCACCCTCGGCCTCGGGATCATCGTCCCCCTGCTCCCCATCTATGCCACCAGCATGGGGGCGACCGGGCTCTGGCTGGGGGTCATCTTCTCGGGCTATGCCTTCTCCCGGACCATCTTCATGCCGGTCATCGGCTCCCTCTCCGATCGGCGGGGCCGAAAGCGGCTGATCCTTTTGGGCCTCCTGCTGTACTCGCTCATATCGCTCGCCTATATCGGGGCGGGGTCGGTCCTGTCCCTCACCGTGGTCCGCGTCCTCCATGGCCTCGCCTCGGCGATGATCGTCCCGGTGGCGATGGCCTACGTGGCGGATCTCTCCCGGGTCGGCTCCGAGGGTCGCCTGATGGGCCTCTTTACCATGTCGCTATTCCTCGGGATGGGGCTGGGTCCCTTCTTCGGCGGGGCGATCCTGGATGTGGCGGGGATGGACCAGGTGTTTCTGGCGATGTGCGCCCTTTCGGTCTTCTCGCTTTTGACCTGCATGCTCCTTTTACCGGAGTCCCACAACCAGGTGAACACGCCCTCCTCGCTCATCCCGGTGCTCCGCCGGCCGCGGATGCAGGCGATGTTCTTTTTCCGGTTCGCAAACGCCTTCGCCCTGGCCCCCTTCCTGGTCTTCTTCTCCATGATCGCCACGGTCAGATTCGGCCTCTCCGCGACCGAAGTGGGACTGATCATCTCCACCACCATGCTGATCATGGCGGCGGGACAGGGATTCTTCGGCGCGCTCGCCGATCGCTGGCCCCGGTCGCTTCTCATCGCGGGAGGGAGCGTGCTCACGGCCCTGCCCCTCCTCGCCATCCCCTATCTCCCCGATTTTTTCCTGCTGCTCGGGGCCGCGGCGGTCATGGGCACCGGCAACGCGATGTCGATTCCCGCGGCCACCGCGGAGGTGACCGCGGACGGGCGGGCGACGGGTCAGGGGGCGGCCATGGGGGCCTTCAACATGGCCATGAGCCTCGGGATGCTCATCGCCCCCGTGCTCTTCGGCCTGGTCATGGACTGGTGGAGCCTCGAATCGGTCTTCACCCTCGCCGGGGTCATCTCGCTTGGAGCGGTGGCAGTCTTCCTCATGCTTGCCCGCCGGGTGTCGTAGCGAGCGAGAAACCGGTCTCCATCGCCTCCCGGAGGTCACGCACCCCGGTCTCGTTCTCGAGGCCGAGCACCTCCAGTGCACTCTCAAAGACGGCGAGGAGTTCCCGGGCAGCGGTGATCAGCCACTGGCTGAGCTCCAGGAGCGGCTCAAGGGTGCCGAGCGGGGACTGTATGGGATCGCCTCCGAAATCCGGAGTGTACAGGCCCGCTGCACCGACCGCAGCCACCAGGACGGCGCAGAGCAGTACCGATGGGTGCATGGTGGAGGGATTGCGGTCCCTGGTGATAAACCCGGGGGATCGGCACGCTTATTGGACCACCGGAAAATGATCCTCTCTTGGGGGCTGACACATGAACCGTGTTTTGTGGGGGCTCTGAGCCCTCGTGTGTGTCTGGTGCGTTCTCGGATCGGGATGCACGGACGAGCCCGCGATGGTGGATCTCACGGTGGTGACCGAGGAGTTTTCCCCCTTCAACTACCGGGCAGAGAACGGGACGGTCACCGGTCAGTCCACCGCCGTCGTGCGGGAGATCGTCGATCGCCTGGGCCGCGAAGACCGGATCCTGGTGAAAGACTGGGCGGATGCATATATACGCTCGCCACCACCGGGCCGAATGTCGTGCTCTACTCCACGGCCCGCACCGCAGAGCGCGAGCCGCTCTTCGCCTGGGTGGGGCCGATCGGATCATATGCGTATGTCTTCTACGGGATGGCGGACGCCGGTATCACGGTGAAGAGCCTCGAGGACGTGAAGGCGGACGGCACGGTCGCGGTGGTCCGCGACGATGCCCGCCACCGGTTCCTGGTGGAGAGGAACGTGACCGATCTCGCCCTCTATCCCACCGATGCCGACTGCTACCGGGCACTCGCCGGGGGGAGGTCGGGCTCGTACTGGGAAGCCGCGAGACCATGGAGGACGCCGCCCGCGATGCGGGGGTGGACCCCGCCTCCATCGAGGCCCTGTACACGGTCCGGGAGGTGCCCCTGTACATCGCCTTCAGTGAGGGCACCCCGTCTGCGGTGGTGGAGCGATGGCAGGAGGCCCTGGACACCATGAAACGGGACGGGACCTATGATGCGATCCTCGCCCGGTGGGGGACGGTGACGCCGTCTGCGCCCGTACCCGGGAGCACCTCGGTCACGGTCCCGGCCGGATCCGCATCGCGCCTGATGGCCGGGTTCGTGGACGCCCGCCTGGAGACCGTCCTCGCCCCGCTGGAAGCGATTGCGGCGACCGAAGAGGCCCAGTCAGGCAGCTGGGAGCGGATAAAGCCGCTCCTTGTCGCCCGGGAGACGGCCGATCCCGCCGCCCGGTACTGGTATGTCCTCCCGGACGGCTCCTACTACATCACCGCGGATGACCTGACCACCGGCAACCTGCAGGGCCGCTCCTACTTCCTGGGACTGATGGCAGGCGACCCCGTCACCGGCACGCTGGTGATCAGCAAGTCCACCGGCCGCAACGTGGCGGTGGTGGCCGCCCCGATGAAAAGCGGCGAGTCGGTCACCGGAGGGCTGGGGGCTTCGGTATACCTGTCCACCATCTCCGGGGAACTCACAGAGGCCCTCCCGCTTCCCGCGGGCTCCTCGTGGATGGCGGTCACCTCCGGGGGGGTGATCACCCTCCACCCGGATCCCGCATGGATCGACCAGCCGGTGACCGCGATCAGCGGGGATCTCTCCCCCATCGCCGCCGACCTGTCCGGTGAGCAGGCCTTCACCACCGGCGGCCGGGCATACACGGCGGTCTGGTCCACCGCCCCCGTCTCCGGGTGGCGGTGCGTGGTGGCGGTGCCCGCGGAAGGATAAAATTCCTTTTTTCCCGGTATTCTCTCAGGGAAGCCCCACCACCGCCTTGTGGAGGATGTACTGGGTCTTTCGAAGAGAGGTGGCCGCATCACGCAGGTGGTGGTAGATCTCCCGCTTGCGCATGGCGGCCATGGGGTCGTCCTGCGACAGGATTTCGGTCATCCCGGAGATGTACAGGTCCTCCATCCGGTGGATCGATTCCCGCACCAGCGGGATGATATCCTTCACCCGCTCCTTTTCGGAGGAGAGGATCCCCGTCGCCTCCGAGAGATGCCCGGTTCCGTCCAGAAGCGAGCTGACCATCCCCCGGATGGTATCATCGGGCTCCACGCCGAAGGCATATATCTCCTCGGCGGTCTCCACGGCATCGTTGAGGATATCGTCCATCCGCCGGGAGAGGGTGTAGATGTCCTGGCGGTCGAAGGGCGTGGAGAAGGCGTCCATCAGTTTGTCCTCCATCTCGTAGCGCATGGCGTCGATCTCCCGGGCCATGGCGACCAGATCGGCGGGATCCGTAAGAGGTCTCTGGTCCAGCCAGTCCCGCAGCCGCTCCATCAGGAGACAGGTCTGGTGACCCTGTTCGGCAAGCATCCCCTCGAAATCGTATTTCCGTGGAAAGAGGCTCTCCCAGATACCCCTCTTCCTGATCTGTTCAATGGTTCCCTTCTTTGTCATCTCCGATCACATCCCCATCGCCAGCCGGATACCCCACGATATCAGTCCGGCGATGGCCATCGTCCCCGGGATGGCCAGCACCATCGCCACCGCGATGTCCCGGCCCACCGACCACTGGACCTTTCGGGGGTTCTCTGCGGCGCCGACCCCCAACACCGACCCGGCGATGATGCAGGTGGAGGAGACCGGTGCGCCGGCGAGGGTGGATACCGCGAGCGTCGCCCCCGACGCCACCTGCGAGTCGAACGAGTGGATGGGGGTGACGGTGAAGATCCGGGCCCCCAGCGTCTTCATGATTCGCCACCCGCCCCCGAGCGTCCCCGCGGCGAGCAGGAGGGCACAGCCGATCCGGGCCCACAGGGGTACCTCCAGGGAGGCGGTCTCCCCCGCGGCGAGCAGAACGAGCGCGATGATGCCCATCTGCTTCTGGGCGTCGTTGGCACCGTTGTAAAATGCCATGCCGGCGGCGGCCATCCAGTTGAACCGCCGGATGGTGGCGTTGATCCGGCGCCGGGCGTTTCTCAGGAGGAGTGCCGTGGTCTTCCTCATCACGAACCCACCGGCGAGCCCGGCGATCACCGAGAGGATCAGGAAGAGGAGGATCTTGGCGAGTCCGGTGAGTTCATGGTCCGGCCCCATCAGTTCGCTCCACCCCCAGTACACGCTTTCAACCCCTGCAAACGTCATTCCCGCGCCCACCATCCCCCCGATGAGGGCGTGGGTCGACGACGAGGGGAGGCTGAGCCTCCAGGCGAGCAGGTTCCAGGCGGCCGCTGCCAGGAGGGCGGCGAAGAGCACCAGGATCACCGTCTCACCGGGCGCGATGGCCAAAAGCCCGGAGAGGGTGAAGGCCACCGCGGATCCCCCGAGGACGGCCCCCGCACCGGCCATGATCGCCACCAGGGTGATGCCCCGGGCCGGGGTCGCCGACCGGGAGGCGATGAAGGTGGCCGCGATGCTCGCGGCGTCCTGGAACCCGTTGGTGAAGGTGAAGACGAAGGCGATGAGGATGGTGATCCCGGCGATGAAAAGCACGATCGTGCACCAGACGTGGTAGTGGCCGGGACGGCCATATAAGACTTCTTATTCTGCCGGATCTCCCGCCGCACACCGCTCGGTGAGCACCCCGATGGTCACCGGGGCGGCGACCATGCTGGCGGAGAGCACCGCGGCAAACAGCAGACTGAAATAGGCGATGAGCACCGGGAGCAGCGACAATGTGATCGCCAGGTTGTACAGGAACGCCGCAGAAAACGCCTTTCGCATCCCCTTCTCCTGAAGGTCGGCAAGGAGCGGGTACCAGAGATAGATCGGTCCCCGTGGAGAGGATCCCGCCCGCGATGGCGATCAGCCACCCCCGCCCCCATGCCGGGGCAGATTGTTCATGATTAATTATTTATAATCGAACATCCCATGGGAATTCGATGTATCCGGGTGTCCCATCCACCGGTACCATCCACCATATTTTCGTACCGCGAGGTAGCGCGGCCACGGTATCCTTCGCACTGACGAAGTGATCTCTCCCATTCTCTGCGGATTTTGGGCGTATCTGTTGTTGATCAATCTTCCGGGTTCAGATCGGTATGGACGGCACACGGTTTCCACCGGACGCGGCGCCCCTCTCCCTCTTCGGGAGGCCCCCCGAGCAGGGACGCTGGATCCTCATCGCCTTCGGGCTCTGCATCAATCTCGCCCTGGGGAGCATCTATGCCTGGAGCATCTTCGTCGCTCCGCTGGAACTCCACTACCGGGCACTGGGCCTGGCGGTGGGAGCGAGCGATGTCCTCCTCCCCTATTCCCTCTTCCTGGTCGCCTTCGCGGTGACCATGCCCCTCGCCGGGCGGTACATCGATACCCATGGTCCGCGCCGGGTGGCGGTGGCCGGGGGGCTGCTGACCGCGGCGGGGTGGCTTCTCGCCTCCGTCTCCCCCACCCCCCTCCACCTCGCCGTCGCCTTCGGAGGGATCGGCGGGGCGGGGGTGGGGCTCGCCTACGGGGTGCCGCTCGCCATCGCCGCCCGCTGGTTCCCGGACCGGCGGGGAACTGCGCTTGGACTCACTCTGCTCGGATTCGGGATATCCGCCCTGTTCACCGGGGTGCTTGCCGGGGCCCTCATCGACCGGCTCGGCGTCATCGCCACCTTCCGGATCTTCGGCCTCGCCTTCCTCCTGATCCTCCCGGCCCTCGCCCTGGTGCTGACCTTCCCTCCCGCGGGATGGAGCCCCCCGGGGTGGACGCCCCCCGCCGTCCGCCGGATCGCCTGCCGGGAGTGCACCCGCGGGGAGATGGTCCGGACTCCCACCTTCTTTGGCCTGTGGATCTGCTTTTTCATCGCCTGCTCGGCCGGGCTGATGGCGATCTCCATCTCTCTTCCGGTGGGAACCGAGGTGATCGGGCTGGAGCCGGGGCTGGCCACCGTGCTGGTGAGCATCTTTGCCATCTTCAACGGAGGGGGCCGCCCGCTCTTTGGAGCGCTCACCGACCGGCTGAACCCGCAGAACACCGCCATGTTCTCGTTCGTGCTCATTCTGGTGGCCTCCATTCTCCTCTGGCAATCGCCCTCCCTTCCGGTGTATATCCTCTCCTTCGCCCTGCTGTGGGGGTCCATCGGGGCCTGGCCTGCCATCGCCCCCACCTCCACCGCCGCCTTCTTCGGGCTCCGGGACTATCCCCGCTGCTACGGGGTGGTCTATCTCGCCTACGGAGCGGGGGCGGTCGCCGGCCCCATGCTCGCAGGATCCATCCGCACCGCCACCGGGTCCTACCTTGGTGTCTTTCCCTTCGTGGCGGGGCTGGCGGTCCTCGGGTTCGGGTGTGCATTCTGGCTGATGCGCACGCCCCTGTTCGCAGGATCCCGGAGCCGGGTGCCGGAGGAGGTCTCCGGCTGAGCGACGGCCGGAAAGTATACCAACCCTGCTCCCGGTTGTCTGAGCGGTCCACCCCGGCATGAGGATATATCCCCTCACCGGACTATCTCTCACCATGCCCCGCGAGCTGACCGACCGGGAGTACGCCGAATGCTTCGACTGTTTCAAGGCGCATTCAACCGAGTGGGATGCCCTCTCCCGCTGGCTGGCCGACGAGCTCCTCCCCACGCTCGGGCACCGGGACCGGATCAGGGTGCTCTCTGTGGGGAGCGGGACCGGCGACTTCGATCTCGTGCTTATGCGGCTCCTTGACGGGGCCGGATTCGGCATCGACTATACGGCGGTGGACCCGAACCACGAGCACAACGCGGTCTTCGAGCGGCGGGTGCGGGAGTCAAGACTCTCCCCCGATCGCTTCGGCATCCTCCCCGTGCCGTTCCAGCCGGGGACCGCCCCGGGGACCTACGACCTCATCCACTTCACCCACTGCCTGTACTACATCCCCAACCGGGCAGAGGCCATCCAGCGTGCCCGCGAGATGCTCGCGCCCGGCGGATCGCTTCTCATCTTCCACCAGACGGCGCTTGGCATCAACGAGGTCCAGCGGCTCTTCATGGAACGGGTGAAGGGGGAGACCCGGGAGATGTTCTCCTGCTTTGACCTGCTCGCCATCCTGGATCGCCTCGATATCCCCTGCACATTCGATCTCCTCCTCTCGGATGTGGACGTCACCGATATCATGGACGGCACCCCTGAGGGAGAGATGCTGCTCTGTTTTTTCCTGGAGTCAGGCCTCGAGGGGGTGGACCCCGCCCTTTTCGCGGAGGTGATTCGCTACGTCCGGGAGAACAGCCGCGTCGAAGACGGCCGGTTCTCTCTCTTCCATCCGGGAGGCATCGTCCGGATACGGGCGGACGCATCCCCGGTGCCCGGGCGAAAGGAGTAAGACGGGTTTGGCCAAAGACTGGGATATGAGCGGTCACGCGGCAGCCACAGGTGGCAGGGAGATCATGGAGGGGGTCTGGATATCCCCGCAGATCATCACCACCCGGCAGGGGGAGGTGGAGATCGATATCACCGACCGGGATGCGCCGGTGGTGATGGGCAGCCACGGCGGGCTCGGGGGTGTGGATCAGTGCCGTGCGGCGATCGATTCCACCGGATCCGACTTCCGGCTGCTCTCCCTCTCCCGGCCGGGATACTGCGGGACCCCGCTGGACACCGGCCGGACCCTCGAGGAACAGGCGGATCTCTTCGCCGCGGTTCTCGATGAACTGGACATCGGGAAAGTGGCCATGTTCTCGATCTCCGCCGGGGGGCCCTTCGCCTATACCTTCGCCATCCGCCATCCCGACCGCATCTGGGCGCTCATCGCGGCGGACTCGGTGAGCGGGTACTACGATCTCCCGGAGACCGCCGGGCCGATCACCCAGATGGTCTTCCTCTCCGACATGGGTCAGGCGCTCCTGCAGAAGATGACCCGGGCAAAGCCCGATGCGTTCATCCGGGAGATCTTCAAGAGCGAGGCATATTTCACCAAAGCGCAGATGAAAAAACACCTCGACTTCGTGCTGAACGATCCGTATGCGTTCCGGTTCGTGACCGCGTTCATGAATTCGATGTACCCCTACCGGCCCCGGAAGGCGGGGACGGAGAACGACGTGGCCATCACCCGCACCCTCACCCACCTGCCCGTCGAGGAGATCACCTGCCCGACGCTGATCGTGCACGGGACCCATGACGCGGATGTGAAGCTGTATGACGGGGTGTATGCCTGCGAGCACATACCCCACGCAGAGCGGATCTGGATCGAGGAAGGCTCCCATCTGTCCTTCTGGATCAACCCGGAATCACCGGGGGCGCAGGAGTACGCCCTCGACTTCCTGCGGCGGCATGCGCCGGGATGAGTGTGCCCGGCTCCCACACCATACCCCTGTAGCCGAACGCCGACCGGTCGGGTGAGTGAGGCCTGCTGGTCCACCGGCCGGACCGCAACCGATATCCGGAGACTCCGCCATCCTCTTCCCATGGCTGATGACATGGATGCGATCTACCGGCGCCTCTCCCCCGGGCAGATCCCCTGGGATATGGAGGAGCCGCCCGGGATCATCGTCAGGCTGGTGGACTCCGGGCGGATCGAGGCCGGGAGGGCGGTGGACTTCGGGTGCGGGACCGGGAACTATGCGATCTGGCTCGCCGGGCAGGGGTTTTCGGTCACCGGTATCGACCTGTCGCCCACCGCCGTGACCCTCGCCCGAAAGAAGGCGGCGGCACGGGGAGTGGACTGCCGGTTCGTGGTCGCGGACGTGCTCGGAGACCTCCGGGAGGTGGCGGGCCCGTTCGATGTCGCCGTCGACTGGGAGCTCCTCCACCATATCGCCCCCGATGACCGGCCGCGCTATGTATCCAACGTGGCCCGGCTGCTCCGGCCGGGCGGGACCTGGCTCTCGGTCTGTTTCCATGTGGACGATCCCGGGTTCGGTGGTACCGGCAGGGTGCGGAAGACACGGATCGGGACCACGCTCTACTTCTCCACGGTGGAAGAGCTCCTGGACCTGTTCGGGCTGTATTTCCGGATCCATGAACTCCGGCAGGTCACCATCCCGGGGAAATGGGAGGATCACGTGGCCGTCTGCGGGCTGATGGAGCGAAAAGGGGGCTGATCACCCCGCCCGCCCGTAGTGCATGGTGAAGAGTTCCACGTAACTGTCGGCATAGCAGGCGGAGTCGCACAGCAGGGTGAAGCGGGGGCCGAGGCTTTCCCGGAAGAGCGCGTTCCACTGGTCCCGCAGCATGTGGTACTCGGTGCGGATCCCGCGGGGTTCGGTCATCAGCGAGACGAGCCCGGACATCAGGAAACAGTCCATGCACCCGGAGGCGACATCGAAGGGGGCGTCGTGGGAGAGGACGAAGTCGATGATCCGGCCGTAGCTCTGGTACACCGAGAGGGCGAGGGCGGGTGAGCCCAGCGCCGGGGTGTCGTTGTTGGCGTTCAGCTCGAAGAGGAGGACGTGATCGATCCAGGGCTCGAGCGCCCGCAGGTGCCGTTCCCTCTCTTCGAGGGGCATGTGGTGATAGGCAAGCGAGCTCATGGCCACGTCGGCGTGCCGGTCGAGGGCACCGGAGACGTGCTGGATGTCACGGGCGAGGGGGGTGATCACCGCCTCCGGGTGGGCCTCGCGAACGGTCTTCTCCGCGAGGTCGAGCATGGCGGGCGAGGGATCGACGAGGATCACCTCGTCGATGGCACCGGCCCTCCCCGTCGCCAGCAGCCGGTCGAGCAGACGGACGGTGAGCCCGCCGTCCCCGCAGCCGATATCCATGAACCGGAGATCATGCGGAAACAGCGGGAGGGTGCGGGCCGCCTGGCGGATGAACGCCTCCCGGGCCCCGTTCATGACCGGCACGCCTGCGAAGTGGATGAAATGGCGCGGGTCGTCGAACGCCCGGGCGGGGGCACGGAACTCCCCCCCCTGCCGACTCAGGAACCCGAGGAGGAACGCGGACATGAACAGACCGTCCTCCTCGAGGAGGGTCCCCGCCTCGAGCCACTCGGTGGCACGCTCTCTCCTCTCATCGGCGGCAGGGAGTGTCCCGATATAGAAATGGAAGGCCGACTGCAGGTTCGGGCGGATGGCAGCGTCCTGATACGGGGGGAGGTCGCCTGCACAGATCCGCTCTGCACGATCCGCCCAGCACCTCTCTTCTGCCCCGGTGAGAAAGAGCATGCCCTGCGTATCGGCTCGCTCTCAGATAAATCATGGCCACACAGCCGACCCGGCAGGCATCGCCGTTCGCATGGGCGGATCTGCTCCGCTCCGTGCAAAAGAGAGAGGAGGAGATGGACTCGGCGGGATTCGAACCCGCGGCCTCAACGTTGCGAACGTTGCGATCTACCCCTGATCTACGAGCCCCTGCCGGACCGGCCCGAAAAGGGTGGAGAGGGGGCCGGTCAGAGAATAATCTCTATATCCAGTTTTTCGGCCAGTTCTTTATATCTATTCCTGATGGTGACCTCGGTTACGCCCGCCACCTCGGCGACCTCCCGCTGCGTGCGGCGCTCGCCGCTGAGGATGGATGCGATGTAGATCGCCGCTGCCGCCACCCCGGTGGGTCCGCGGCCGCTGGTGAGCTCCCGTTCACCCGCCTGCCGGAGGATCTCCACCGCGCGGGACTGGACCTCGCCCTTGAGGTTGAGCCCGGAGCAGAACCGGGGCACATAGTCGATCGGGGAGGTGGGCAGGAGCTTGAGTCCGAGCTCCCGGGAGATGAACCGGTAGGTCCGGCCGATCTCCTTGCGGGAGACCCGGGAGACCTCCGCGATCTCGTCCAGGGTCCGGGGGACGCTGCACTGCCGGCAGGCCGCGTACAGGGCGGCGGCCGCCACGCCCTCGATGGATCGTCCGCGGATCAGGTTCTTCTCCACCGCGTCCCGGTACACCACCGCCGCCGTCTCCCGGACGTTGCGGGGGAGGCCGAGGGCGGAGGCCATCCGGTCCAGTTCGGAGAGGGCGAAGGCCAGGTTCCGCTCCGTCGCGTTGGAGACCCGGATCCGGCGCTGCCACTTGCGGAGCCGGTACAGCTGGGCCCGGTTCTTGGAGGAGATGGCCCGGCCATAGGAGTCCCGGTTCCGCCAGTCGATCATGGTGGAGAGCCCCTTGTCATGGATGGTGAAGGTCATGGGGGCCCCCACCCGGGACCGCTTCATCCGCTGGTCATGGTCGAAGGCCCGCCACTCGGGACCCCGGTCGATGAAATCGTCGTCCAGGACCAGTCCACAGCTCTGGCACACGAGCTCCGCCCGTTCGTAGTCATGGACCAGCTGGCGGCTGCCGCACTCGGGACAGACCGTCTGGGTCGCCTCCTCTGTCTTGTTCTTCTCGACTTCCCGCGTCCGCTCTTCGCTGCGCTTCTTGAGCGCTTCACGCTGAGACTGGAGCTGTTTGATTTTTTCTACTTCTCCCATCCGAAAACTCCGTTATCTGGTGTACAGCTTCTCCCCGGCCGGTACCTGACATGTATCCCTGCAGAGTACAGCGGCACACGGTGCCCTGATATTGCCAAAGATATCCACGATGACCCCGATACGCCTGAGCCGCCGATCGACCACTTCGCCATAGAGAGGGGGAAGGGCGGACGCCTCACACCGCAATATTAACAAGCGGCGATCACATACATGAGTAGAGCAGCCGACGTATTTCACAGGGTACCTCGCGCATGCCGGAGCGATGCGTTTCCGTAACCATTATATATTGTACTGTATAGTATAAAAAGATTTCGAGAAACTATAAATATCTCCTACCGCAATCGAGCGAGCAATCCCTCTTTTGGGGACAATGCTCGGGTACATTCCCCTTCAGTCATCCCTGCGCCCCGGGCTACGAAAACCCGCTCTTCCGGGGTCATGATATCGCCGGGTGCGTGAGCATCGGAGTTTATCAGCAGATGACATCCTGCGCGCCGCGCCGCTGCCAGGACGTGGCCGTTGGTCCGGTTGTGCCCCCTCCGGGAGGTCAGTTCCAGGGCGATGTCATTCTCCCGGGCGAGGGCTGCGTCGGCATCGGTGATCAGGCCGGGATGGGCGAGCAGGTCCACGTCCGCACACCCGCAGGCCGCCCGGTTGGTGCCCGGGGCCACCGGTTCGGCGGTCGTCTCCCCGTGCACCACCACCAGGTCCGCTCCCAGGTCCTTCGCCCGCCGGGCGAGGACGGGGATCTCGGGCGGGGGTACATGGGTGAGCTCCACTCCGCAGAGGAGCTCCACGCCGAAGTAGGCGGCCGATGAGCGCACCTCGAAGAGCGGGAGGAGGACCGTGGAGAGGGTGGAGGCGTCGGCATGGTCGGTGATCGCGATCACCGTGTAGCCCTGCACCGCCGCCCGGCGGACGAGCTCTGCGGGGAGCATCTCGCCGTCGGAGAGGAGGGTGTGGGTGTGGAGATCGTACACCCGATCACCGCCCGTCGGATCGCAGGTGGTGGGCCACCTTCCGGATCAGCGAGGATTTCGGTCCCTCGAAGGGGACCACCACCCGCCCCTCCTTCTTGGTCCAGTGTGCAGGATGGGGCTTCTCCTCGCTCTGGAATGAAAACCCCCCTCTCTTCAGCGCCGCTTCCAGCGTGGCACGTGTGGGCCCCCTGACTGCAAGGGAGCGGGAGACGCGCCGCCCCTCGCTGCGATGGGCCTCGGCATCGAAATAACAGGGATAGAGGATCAGTTCCCGGGCCATTACCCAGTGGTTGCACGGGTATACCTATAAACCGATTCCCGTTGACTGTATGGTATGCACCATATCGACGTCCACCTGGAAAAGGACGTCTTCGACGTCAACAATCGCATCGCCGATGCCAATGCCCGCCACCTCCGGGACCACGGCGTGCGGGCGTTCGATCTCCTGGGGGCGATCGGCTCGGGAAAGACCGCCCTCATCGAACAGCTCGTCCCCCTCCTGCGGGAGCGGGGATTGCGTGCCGGCGCTGTGGCGGGGGATGTGTACGGCGACGACGACTTTCGCCGCCTCCAGAAGACCGGTATCCCGGCGGTGAACGCCAACACCGGGAAGGAGTGCCACCTGGACGCCCACCTGGTGGAACATGCCCTGCAGGATCTGTCCCTGGACGAGATCGATCTGCTCTTCATCGAGAACGTGGGCAACATGGTCTGTCCCACCGATTTCCGCCTGGGTGCCGGGGCCCGGATCGTGGTGGTCAGTGCCACCGAGGGGGACGACGTGGTCAACAAGCATCCCATGATGTTTCGCGGCGGATCGATCGCGGTCATCAACAAGACGGATCTGGCCGGGGCGGTGGGCGCGGACCTGGACCGGATGGAGGCGGATATCCGCCGCTACAATCCGACCATGCCGATCTTCCGCACCAACCTGCGCACCGGCGAGGGAGTGGCCCCGCTCCTGGACGCCATCCTCGCGGATCAGCACGGTTAAATAATCCCGGCAATAATATATACTGGACTTCTCAGAGGGATCCACCCCCTCCCCACAGGACTGACATATCATGCACTGGCAAAACAGATCGACACGAAAAGCCACTGGCGGCCGGTATCACAAGCAGGGCAGCGGGAAGCGGGCCGAACTCGGTCGTGCTTCGGCGGACACTCACGTCGGCGAGAGCAGGCGCCGGATCATCCGGACCCGCGGTGGGAACCACAAGGTCCGGGCGTTGCGGTGTGATGTGGCATCGGTGAGCATCCCCTCCAGCGGGGAGACGAAGCGCGCCGCCATCGAGAACGTGGAGGGTAACCCGGCCAACCCGAACTATGTCCGGCGAAACCTGCTCACCAGGGGCACCATCATCAGGACCGACGTGGGCATGGCCCGGATCACCAGTCGGCCCGGGCAGGACGGCGTCATCTCCGCGGTCCTGATCGAGGAATAATCTTTTTTCTGTCGCCCGGTCGGGGGCACACCCTTTTGTGGTGGCAGTTCCACCATTCCTATTGATGCGCAGGATCTACCATCGTTTTCCGCCGCGGATCGATCTGGACTTCGAGATCGACCGCCCCTTCCCCGACGTGCTCGCCTGTCTCTGGCAGACGCACCAGACCCACACCACCGCCGAACGCGGCGGGAGACTGGTCAAATCGACGGTGACCATCGAGATCGCCGGCACTCCCACGCAGTTTGAACCGGTCCATGACTATCCCGGGTATCCCGACGAAGTGACGGAGTCGGCCGATCTCCGGGTCGCCCTCCGGGACGCGGTCCTGAAACCGGATGCGAAGGTTCCGCTCGCCGAGAACGTCTTTTTGCTCCGGTGCAACGACCAGGGATTGCGGACCGAGTGCCTGGTGGTCAAGGAGGACCGGATGGGAGAGATGGACGCCCGCGACTTCAAGCAATTCATCCAGGGGATCTGCCGGTGACGCTCCGGGAGACGATCGCCGCTTTGTTCAGGCACATGCGAAAAGGTCGTATCCCGCGACCCGAGATCGTCTTCTACCTGACCCTCGACCGGAGGTGGATGAGCCGGGAGGAGGCGGAGCGGGTCATTGATATGGCCGTCGAACAGGGCCTCATCGCCCAGGAAGAGGGGGGTTTTGTTCCCGCCTTCGATGTCGGGGAGATCTCCATCCCCATCGGGTTCCGCCCGTCCGCGGATCTCTTCGAGACACACGATCCCCTCCGGGAGCTTCTGAAGCGGATCGCCCTGGCCACGGATCGCCCGATGCAGGAGGTGGCCGCGGAGATGAACCAGCTGATCGAGGAGCGGTTCGATGGCCGGCTCTACCCGGAGGCGGCGGCGGTGATCCTGGCCCGGAGGCATGCGGTCCCCAACGGGGATCTCCGGGAAGGGCTCGATGAACAGGTCCTCGCTGCCGGGCAGGAGTAGGGCGGAGCGGATATTCCATCGATATGTGCTTTTTCCCGACCGGGGGGCTCCATGCCGGGAGAGCGCGGGTCAGGGTTCTTTCGAGGGATGGGATCTGACGATCTCCTGGGCCCGGTTCTCACAGATTTTTCTAATCAGGGGGAATGTTGTCTCATGTTCACGAAATAAATCATATGGATATGTCCGTATTGTCCCTTTTGCGATTCCTGCAAATTCAACATTCATCCTGGATGAGGAGATATGCTGAATGAGGGTCTCCTGTTATTCTGTGTGTTGCCAGTTCCATGAGCGTGGATTCATTGATGTTGACCAGGCCATCCATGTGACCGAAGAAAAAGAAGATACATATTTCGCTTTCACGAACCAGTAAATCACTCAGGCGAAGATTATATTCGTCCCGTGATTCAGATTCATATTGTCGATTATCTGCCATCAGGTCACAACTGATCCTGACCTGCGAAAATCCATGCTCAATCATATATTTCTGTGCTTTACAAAGGATTTCGAAGTTTTCCGCCGAAAATGATCCGAAGAGGCCGATGCGAATCGTCTCCCGCAGGTTCCGTTTATGTTCTCTCCCCCTGGCATACCAGCGAGAGATTGTCATAGTTCATTCTGTCTGTTTACCCGCTTCGGTTGATCTCTCCTGGTGGGCCTCCAATTCCCGAGCTTTCCCTTCCATCCAATGGGCAATTGAGATGAATGCCCGGGGAGAGAGACTGGCCTCGAGCACGACCCTCCGTTCAACGCGTGTGGGGTTCATTTCTCCCTGTTCGCTGACGTCAGGTACAGGGACATCATGAAAAAAAGTCAGCTGGGCTTCATCATGTTTGAACATTCCAAAGACCCCGCTTATCGGCCGTTCGTGTGCGTCATCCTTGCGAACAAAGGTATACGGAATTTTTTCCTTTCGATTATCTTTTGGTGTCACCTGCATTCATCTCCTTTGTTGGCCGATTATGTCGCGCAATATGTCTCACTGTTCATACGATACGGCCTTCCCGTGCTGGGGGACTCCCCCTGGGGAGTCAATCGGTCATCCTCCTGGACGGTTGCGGACAGGGGGCCTGACATTCCATACTCATATGTGGCCGGCGAACAGGGCAGGAACCGGTCCATGAGCGATTCGATGAAGTCCCGGCCGATGGGGGTGACGCGGTAGAACGATCGCGCCCGGCTCTTTATCTCCCGGAGGTCGCTGGTATACTGCTGTACCAACCCTGCCCTTCCCAGATCCCGCAGTATCCGGACCAGCTGCGTCGATTCAAGCCCGAATTCGGATTTGATCTGTGTAAACCACATCTCGTCATTCTCCAGGAGCGCGATGAAGACGGCCCAGTGTGTATCATTGGAAAGGCCGCTGGTTGCATCGCGGACCTCCGTGGGCACAAGCTCCAGGTAATCCTGCACTTTTTCTTCTTTCAGATTCATCCTCTCACCTCACCACAATGTAACATCTGCGTTACTGCAAATAATGATATTCATCTCTTGGTTACATAATTGTTACTAATTTGGCTGTGCGGGACCGTGGACGATGATCGGTGGGATTCCTCTGAAAGCGTATGAAAAAGCGTACGCCTGAGCGACCTAAAAAAAGAAACACCTGTCTCCGGCTCACGCCGGAGCCGGGTGCGACTATTTCTGCTCTTCTTCGGTCTCTTCCGGTTCAGCAGCCGCTTCTGCCTCGACCGCCTCTTCCGGTTCAGACGATTCCTGGTCGGCCACGGTCCCGGACTCCGGGACCGCTTCCGGCTCGGTCGTCACGTCCGGTTCCGCGACCGCTTCGGGTTCTGCCGCCACCGGTTCGGGTTCTTCTGCCTCCTCTCCTCCGAAGATCCGGGCGAGCGAGGTGCCGCCATATTCGGCCACTTTGGCGTTGATCTGGACCATGTCAGAGGAGATCTCGTTTCCCCGGATCGATTTACGGCGGCGTTCCCCTTCGTGGGCGGGTTTGAACCCCACTCCCTGGGAGAGGAGCAGGCGGCGTCGGCCGGAGCCCGGCAGGTCGCGGCGGGCCGGAACCCCGGTGCGGTCGGTGGCGCCGGTGATCTGGATGGCGTACCCCTTCAGGCCGAAGGGATCGCCGTCAACGATCTCGCCGATCCGTTTGCCCATCAATGCGCCGGCGGTGCCCCCGCTGGCTTCGATCCGGTATGATTGCCCGGTTCTGGGATCGGAGAGGACTACTTTGAAATCTACCATGCGTGTACTCCTGTCAGTATCTCATATCGTGGGGCGGGCGGAATATTAAGGCTACCGTCCCCAGAACGGGTCGCTCTTCCGTTTCAGTCCGGTGAAATCGGCGAGTGCATCCCGGGCATCGGGCGAGAGCCGGTCGATGAGTTCGGTTTCGATCACCCGCACATGGCGCTCGGGAACGTCCACGTAACATTCGTCCTCTTCCCTGATCTGGCGGCCCACGGTCGCCCCCTCGATGGAGATGGCCACTTCCGCGCCCGCTCCGGCTTCATGGATCGATTCCTGCCGCTCCTGGATCTGGCGGATCCGCCCCACCTTCCGTCCGTCGGTGAGGACGAGGTCCACACCGCTCATCAGGGTCCCGGCAAGCACCCGGACGCCCACCACCGCCGGGTTGCTCTGCCGGAAGATGCAGCCGGGGAGGATCCGGATCTTTGCGGGATAGACGAGGTGCTCGTACTTCTTCTGCTCCATCCGCTGCCGGGTCTCCTCCTGCCACTCGAGGAAATCGTCCACCAGCTGGTAGATCACTGCGCTCTGGAAGAGCTGGACGCCCTCGTGCGCCGGTTCCGCGAGGGTGTCGATCGCATCGGGAAGCACGGGGGTGTTGAAGGCGAGGACTGCCCGCCAGAGAGAGTTCTGGACCGTGGACGCCGCGATGATGTCGTGGCGGGTGACCGGCCCCACCTCCGCGGAGACGATCTTGAGGTCATTGTTCTCCATCTCCTTGGAGAGGGCCTCGAGTGCCCCGATGGTGTCGGCCTTGAGGACCACCCCCTCCTCGGAGAGGGTGACGCTGATATCCTCCATCTCGGCGGAGACCTCGGCGATCACCGCCTCCGCATCGCCCCGGATCACCCGGAGCGGTGTCCCGGCGATGACCCCGTCCAGGTGAGGTGCGGCCACCTTCACCCCGGAGGCCGCGGTCACCTCGCCGACCCGTTCGAACCGCTCCTCCACCATGATCTCGTGCAGGGGGCGTGGCTTGAGGAGGGAGCGGACCTTCGTGGTGATCACCCCGTCGTGCCCGGCCACCGCGATCTCCTCCCCCACCCGGATCGTGCCGTCGAAGAGGATGACATCGAGGGTGGTCCCGAGCCCCCGCTCCTCCTTCACCTCGAGGACGGTGCCCGCCCCCGGGCCCTCGGTGGTGACCGCCAGGGTGCCGGTCATGTACCGCTGGGCCAGGCCGATGAGCACCATGAGCAGGTCGGGGATCCCCTCGCCGGTCACCGCGCTGACCGGGACGATCCCGATGTTTTTGCTGAAGTCGCGCACCCGGTCGAACCGGTTGGACGAGAACCCCAGGTCGGTCAGGTCTCCGACGATCCGGTAAATCTGCTCGTCGAGCACCCGCTGGATACGTTCGTTCTGGGCGCCGATCGCCTCATGGAACGTGGCGCCCTCCTGGATTCGCCACCCGTGGAAGCGATCGATCTTGTTGGCGGCGATGACGAACGGGGTCCGGCAGGACCGGAGGATCTGGAGCGCTTCGATGGTCTGGGGCTGGAACCCCTCGTTTGCATCGATCACCACCACCGCCAGGTCGGCGAGCGCCCCGCCCCGCGCACGGAGGGTGGTGAAGGCATGGTGGCCCGGGGTGTCGATGAAGAGCAGGCCGGGAACATCGAAGGCGATCTCGTCCAGTCTCCCTCCCATCTGGCGGATCGCCTCGATGGGGACCATCGTGGCGCCGATGTGCTGGGTGATGGCGCCCTCCTCGGTGGCCACCACCGAGGATCCCCGGATGGTGTCCAGGAGGGTGGTCTTTCCATGATCCACGTGGCCGAGGATGCAGACGATGGGGGTGCGTATGGTGGGTGTCTCAGGCGGCATGGCGATCACCGTTCTTGGCAGGAACCCGGGAGTATCCAGGTGTTCATATACAGTGTGTGCGCACCATTGAAAGATTGCGGTGGCCCCGCGGATAATGGTGTGGGAGGGCAGTTAGTTTAATCTGCGTATTCTGCAAATATTGAAGGGAAATTTGCCAGGGTGGGGTAGTCGGTTATCCTAGGGGACTGTGGATCCCCCGACCCGGGTTCGAATCTCGGCCCTGGCCTTCAGCATTCTCACACGCGATCCTCTTACAAAATCGTTAATAGTCTTTTTCTGACCTCGCTTCCATGGGAGAAGCATTCACAGCACCTACCCAGGCAACCCGGTCGTTTCATCTCGTCAAACCGAAATACGCTGAATCATCGATCCGGCGTGCCATCGAAGAGAAACGGCTGAACGAAGACGATGCCGCGCCGCAGCCCGCGACCCCGTCGCCCTGAAGTCGGCCGGGTCCGGTCGTTGTGGGTCACCCATGTTCCACAAACATTTTTGTGGGACATACATTGCGTTTTTGTGACCCATAATTTTCGCTGCGGATCGTAGATGACCCGCAAACTCTTGAACCGGTCCAGAATGTCCCGGGCATTCTCTGAAAAGCCGTTGATGTAATCGATCAGGTTCTTGTGGATATTCTCCGGATCGTCGAGGAGCCGTTTGAAATCGTACTTCGAGACGTTATAGAAGGCGTAGCCTGACTCGTGTTTTAAAATTCCGTCGAGGTTCTGGAGCTCGTCTTTTAGTTCGGTGTAGCGTTTCAGCACATTCTCTTTGGTCGGCGCAAGCACGCAGTCGATGCGGCGCACCACCGTGAACGGCAGGATCACGTCCGGATATTTCGAGCGCTTAAAATCATCGCGAAGGACATCATCTGCAACATTCCATATAAAAGTGGTGATGTGCTGAAAATTCTCCATATAACTATCCGATGGTCTGAAAGGGTATTAAATGGTGCTTTTTTGTAATTGTACGTTTCATCATCCCGGGCGTGCACCAGACGGGCACCCGGCAGATCGGCGTTCACCCTCCCACCTCCACCACCTTCTCCGGCTCATACCGCAGCACGATCTCGCTCGTCCTGACGCCGGCCTGCACCCGGTTAAGCTCGACGAGCCGCAGGACACCGAGTTTGCGCAGCCGTTTGAAGAACGCCGTGTAGCCGATCCGCAGGTCGTGCTTCGCCGCCGCGTAGACCGCACCCGCGGTCAGCGGCCCGGTCCCGCTCCACAGCACCGGGACGGCGATCGAGCGCGTGCCCGCCCTTTACCGGGTCAGAGGACGCATGAACCGCAATTGGACTTCTCATCTCTCTTCACCATGGCGGGATGGCGCGGTGATGACCGCTGCTGCATACCTCTCCTTTTTTCACCCATCGCCTCCAAGGTCTCTCGCATGACATCCGATCGCGGGATCATGGAGGCGGCGGTCGACCGGGCATGCACGCTCGGCGCCGACGTGGCCGGGTGGGTGCCGGCGTCACGGCTCACCGGTTCCCCGTCGGCGGTGGCGGAGGGTGGCGGATTCTCCACCGAAAATGGGTCGTTTCTGGTGCTCGGCCTGGCCCACCCCCCGGAGAAGCCGGAGCTCGATTACTGGGAGGAGGGGCGGGGCACGCCCGGCGACCGCATGCTCGGCTGGATGGCCGCCGACATCGGACGGTGGCTCGCGGATGCGCACGGCCGGGAGGCGCGGGTCATCCCCTACCAGATCTATGACGGCGGGATCTACCTGAAGGACGCCGCCGTCCTCGCGGGGCTCGGGGTGATGGGGATGAACAACCTGGTGCTGGTGCCCGGCCACGGCCCCCGGATCCGGTTCCGGGCGCTGTGGACCGATCTGGAACCGGGAGAACCGGATATCGCGGACCTCGAATCCCCCTGCGAGGGATGCGACCGGCCCTCCCTCTCCGCCTGCCCCATGGATGCGTTCCCGGACGGGGAGTACAGCCGGAGCCGGTGCATGGAGCGCATGAACCAGGACCGGGCCTCCACCACCCCGGTCGATCACTGCCGGATCTGCGAGCTTTCGTGCCGGGCAAAGTGAGGGGGACAGGCACCACCTCCTCTCACAAAACAACCCCTGACAGTCGCCCCGATCGCCCGTCTGTATCGGATCGGCTCTTTATTGTCACGCGCTCCCAGGCCCGGCTCCACAGGCCCTCCCCCCCGTTCACTTTCACCTCCCGCCGGGTCGACCTTCATGGTCCCACTTCTCCGTATGCGTACCCATGAAGACGAGCGACCTGCTCCGCTACGACCAGACCCTCTTCGTGGACCGGGACGTCTTCGACTTCGCCTACGTCCCCGGGCAGATCCATCACCGCGATGCACAGATCCGGGAGCTCGCTCATCTGGCCGGTCCGGGGATGCAGGGCCATGCGCCCCACAACGCCATCCTCCGGGGCCCGCCGGGGACCGGGAAGACCTCCACCATCCACCATCTCTTCGCGGCGATCCGGTCCGAGACGCAAACCCTCCTCCCCGTGCATATCAACTGCGAGATCGACCGGACCCGGTTTGCGGTCTTCGCCCGGATCTACCAGGAGTTCTCCGGGTACACCCCCTCGCCCTCGGGGACGTCCATCTCCGACGTGATGCGCCGGATCGACCGGGCGATGGCGGAGCGGGAGTGCAGTCTCCTCGTCTGCCTGGACGATGCCACCCATCTCCTCTGCGAGCAGGAGCTCTCCACCGTTCTGTACACCCTGCTCCGGTTCCACGAGACCTACCGGGGGCGGCGGGTGGCGGTGTTCGCCATCGTGGGCGATCCGGGGCTCGATCTCCAGCAGCAGATGGACGCCCGGGTTCACTCCATCTTCCAGCCCGCGGAGGTGGTCTTTCCCCACTACACCGCCGACGAGATCCGGGGGATCCTCGGGGACCGCGTCCGGCAGGGACTGTACCCCCATGTCCTCCCCCCGGCGCTCCTCGACGAGGTGGTGGAGCGGACCCGGGCGGGCGGGGATATGCGCATCGGGATCGGTCTCGTCCGCCGGGCGGTGGAGATCGCCGAGCTGGACGCCCGCCGGCAGGTGACCCCGGAGGACCTGGAGGCCGCCGTCCGCCAGGTGGTCGCCCCCACCCTCCAGTCCCGGGTGCGGCGGCTCCGGGAGCGGGAACGGGCGCTCCTCTACATGATCGCCCGCCTCGCCGCTTCGGGCGGGGTGGAGATGACCGCGGGCACAGTCCACCGGGCGCTGCTGGAGATGGGGGAGGAGATCGGGTACACCACCTTCCATGAGCGGCTCAAGACGTTCGAGGCTGCCGATCTCGTGGACCTGCCCATCGTCGCCTCCCGTGGCCGGAGACGCCGGGTCATCCTCCGCTACCCTCCCGAGGAGGTGGTGGAGGCGTGCACCCGGGTGCTCCGCATACCGGCTGCCGGGTGAATGGGGATCAGGAGGGGGGTGGCCCGGCCGCCTTCACCCGGCTCCGGAGCCAGAGACCGTTGACCAGGAGGGACAATCCGCTCAGGAGGGCGATGGCCGCCAGCACATAGGAGAGGAGGGTGAGGATCGCGTCCGGGGCGGCGAAGATGAGGATGGCGAAGAGGAGGGAGATGCCCCCGATGGCCACGCGTTTGAAGAGCCCTTCCGGGACGGCCCGCCGCCCGAGAAACGACCGGAGCAGTGAGACGAAGGCGCTTGCAAACGCCCAGCACCCGAGCACGACCACCACCGCCGCGGGCAGCCATTCGAACGGCAGGAAGAACGATTCGAGGCCGAGGATGAGGACCGCAAGGCCGAGGACCAGCCGTCCGTACCGGGTGATCCGGAAGGGGCGGATCTGGACCGCTTCCCCGATGATGTACAGGCCGAGGCCCACGATGACCAGCCGGAGACCGAGGGCGACGAGCTGGAAGAGGATGGTGACCGGGTCGAGGATGATGATCACTCCCACCAGCATCAGGACCGCCCCGATGACCACCATCATGTTCCACCCGGTGCCCGTCTCGTCGAGCACATCCTCGGTGGTCCGTCGCAGGGCGGTCCGGGCGTCGACAAGGAGGGTGTGCAGTGTACCGCCGATGAGAAAGATCAGGGGGGCGTCGTCGATCAGGTGGAGGATGGGATGGGCCTCCGGGTCGTACCGGTCGAGATGCACCCGCCACTCGGTCCCGGTCTCGTGGGCATGGTAGCGCCCCTTCCGGTAGCTGGCGATGACGCCCGGGGTGGGGAGGTTGAGGGGGGAGACCTTCCACCCGCTCATCAGGGGGTCGGTGACCTCCTCCCGGGGGATGACCACCTCCCCGACCCCCCGATGGAGGGGGTCCAGGAACTCGTCAAGTGGGGACACTGCCGTTCATCAGGGTGTTTGATCGCCGCCGGTATAGTCCTCCCGGTTCTGCCGCCGCCACCCGTCCGCGGGGACGGTGATCTCGAACCGGGCGCCCTCGCCGGGCGTCCCGCACTCGGCGATGCTGATCCCGGTCAGGTCCAGGATCTCGGAGACCAGGAAGAGGCCGTGGCCGTGGCGGCGTTTGTATGCCGGTTTGAAGATGGCACCTTTGAGATCCGCGGGGATGCCCGGTCCGTCGTCGGTGAACGCGATGACCAGGTCGCCGTCCGCCTCTTTCGCGGTGATGGAGAGCCGGGTCATCCCTTCTGCGTGCTGGACGGCGTTTCGAACGAGGTTGCAAAAGACCTTCTCCAGCATCGTGTCGGCGAAGATCTCCACGGGGGGGAGGTCCACGGTGACCCCGACACCGTTGGGCACCGGGTTGACCGCCAGGCACCGCTGCACCTGTGGTCCGGGATCCTGCCACCGGGGCGGCGTCTCGCCCATGGCCTGGTAGTCCCGGGTGAACTCGATCTGGCGCTCGATCTCCGCGATGGCATCCTCCATCTTATCGAGATAGTCGGCCGTCTCCCCGCCGGCTTCGTCGCGGGCGAGATCCAGGTACCCGTCGGCGACCATCACGCTGTTGAGGATGTCGTGGCGGGTGATCTGGGTGAGCAGATTCAGTTTCTTGTTCGCCTCCCGGATCTCCGCTTCGGCCTGTTTCAGGGCGGTGATGTCATGGAAGGAGGCGATGTAGCAGAGGGGGGTTCCCTCCCGGTCCCTGACCCGCGTGGTGGACATGACCACGGTGAGGCGCGCCCCGTCCCGGCGGTGGAAGGACACCTCCCCCTGCCATCTGCCGGTGGTGCGCAACGCCTCCAGGATATCCCGGGTCATCTCCCGTTCTGAGGGGACCATGTCCGGGATATGGATGCCGATCACCTCGTCCCGGTGTTCAACCCCCCATATCTCCAGCATGGCATCGTTCACATAGAAGATGGTGAAGTCGAGGTCGGCAAGCCCGATGGCGTCCAGCGACGAGGCGATGGCGGCCTCCTTGATGCGGAGTTCCCGTTCCGTCTTCTTCTTCTCGCTGATATCGATGAAGAAGGCCATGAAGGCCTGCGGCATGCCGTCGGCATCGGTGACCGCATGGAGCACGGTATGGACCGGGAACTCGGTACCGTCCGCCCGCAGGCCGGTGAGCTCCCCGGACCAGTGGCCGGATTCCCGGAGGGAGGCGGCAATCTCCGGGGGGATCTCCGGGGCTGCCAGAAAGTCCGTGACCGGTCGCCCGACCACGGATCTCTCCTCGCCATACCCCCACATCCCGAGGGCGGCGTCGTTGGCGGAGATGATGGTCAGGTCGAGGTCGGCGAGGACGATGCCCGCGGGGGTGGACCCGATGGCGGTCCGCATGACCCGCAGCTCTTTCTCCTGTTCGACCCGCAGACTGATGTCCCGGATGATCCCGAGGATGGCGTCCCCCTCCGACGCGAGCCGGACCGCAGCGATATGGACCTCCGCGTGGAGGTGGCTTTCGTCCCCCCTGACGATGGTCACCTCGCAGGGAGGGGGGACGGGACTCCCGGGCTGCAGGCTCCGGGCCTGCCCAACGGTGATGTCGCAGGATGCGGAGGTGAGGATGTCGGCGAGCTCCATGCGGGCGATATCCTCCTCCCCGTACCTGCACATGTCGGCAAACGCCGGGTTCCAGGAGATGAACCGGCCGTCCTGGCCCACGATGAAGATCCCGTCCGAGGAGGCCTCCACCAGGGTCCGGTACTTCTCCTCGCTCTCCCGGAGCGCCTCCTGCATCCGCCTCTTTTCGGCCACGTCCTCCACCGCGATGACGGCACCGGCGAATTCGCCGTGGTGGAAGAGCGGCACCCCCCGCCCCTCCAGATGCACCTCCTTTCCGTACCGGGAGGTGTAGGGAAAGGAGATCTCCACCCCCTCCCCCTCCCGGAGACGGCCGATGACATCGGCCACCGCGGGCTCCCCGTCCATGATATCGGTGATCACCTGGCCGAGCCCGACGGGGGTGGCCGCCTCCGGCACCCCCAGGATGCGGCGCAGGCGTCCGTTCATGTACACGGTGCGCTGGTCACGGTCGAGGCGGAGGATTCCCACCGGGGCCATGTCGAGGATCTCCCGGGTATGCTTCTGCAGCCGCTGGATATGCTCCTTGTGCTCCCGCTCGGAGGTGAGCGCCGTGTGAAGACGGACCGAAAGGACGGCCACGATGGCCCCGATCCCCACAAACACGACCACCCGGACAGCCGCTGCAATCAGGATCTCCGGCGTCGCCGGGGAGAGGAGGGCGACCAGGGACCAGTAGATCACCCCGAGGACGAGGGAGACGGCGATCCCGCGGTGGTGGTATCTGTACGCGGCATAGACGATGGGGACGTAGTAGATGTGGGGAAAGACGATGGTGATGCCGTGGGTCAGGCACCAGACCGTGATGGCGACCGCTGCAAGGGAGGAGACGCCGAGGATCACGGGAGGTGCGGGCGGCCTCATCGGCCTATCAGCGCCCGCTGATCCGGGGTCCCCCGTCCCGGAGTGCCTGGCGCCGCCGTCCACCATCGGGGTAGTGCTCGTTTCATCATCTCAAAAAACCCTCACCGTCCTTCGGATCCGTATCGACAGGACCCCCCGGGCGCCTCGCACGCAATCCACCCGCAGGGGAAGACCGTCAGGGGAAGCCTGGAGGGAAGAACTCCATCTTCTCCTGGTTCGCATCCGGAGTGATGCGGATTGGAAATTATCAGGGAGCGATGCGCCTTAACCGTTTCCTCCCGGGGGAGCGCCCCCGGTCATCCCTGCCGGGGGCGAGCCTCCGCGTTCCCGGCACCCGGAGATCCACCTGCAGGGAGCACCAGGTCTGTTGCCATAGTGCGGCGGTGGTGGAGGGCCGGGGCGGTCACCCTGAAGGGGCATCCACCCGACCCGGACCGGGGGTGCCCGGGCGAGAGGAGTGGCCCCCGTGCCGCCGGGAGAGGGGATCCTCCCGAACTGCCCGTTTGAGAAGGGATACACCTATCAGCAATGGATACCCAATCGGGAATAGATAGAGAAGAGAGGATAATGATGGCACCCGACATCCCGGGCGAGACTGTTCGCGAAGGTCTATTCCAGACTCTCCTGATGAACGCGAATGTCTGGATCTCGTTTCTGGACGAGAATGCACGGATCCGTATCTGGAACCGTGCGGCCGAGGAGATCAGCGGGTATACCGCCGAGGAGGTTGCGGGGAGCAACGAGATCTGGAAGCGGCTGTACCCGGACCCCGGGTACCGCCGGCAGGTCACCGACACGATCGACGAGATCCTCACGCAGAAGAAGGAACTCGAGAACTTCGAGACGACCATCCGGACGAAATCCGGGGGAACCCGGACCATTTCGTGGAATACCGCCGGGATTGCTGACGCAGGCGGGCAGGCCACGGGGTACATCGTCCTTGGCCGGGACATCACCGACAAGGTCTCGTTGAACCGGCAGTTCCGGGTCCTCCTGATGAACGCGAATGTCTGGATCTCGTTTCTGGACGAGAATGCACGGATCCGTATCTGGAACCGTGCGGCCGAGGAGATCAGCGGGTATACCGCCGAGGAGGTTGCGGGGAGCAACGAGATCTGGAAGCGGCTGTACCCGGACCCCGGGTACCGCCGGCAGGTCACCGACACGATCGACGAGATCCTCACGCAGAAGAAGGAACTCGAGAGTTTCCAGACCGGGATCCGGACGAAAGGGGGCGATAAACGGATCATCTCCTGGAATACCCGGGAGATCGTCGATGAAGCGGGGCGGATCGACGGCTACATCATGGTGGGCATCGACGTGACCCGGGAGAAGGAGATGCAGGAGGAGATCTTCTCATACATCGGGGAGTCGGCGATGCGGCTGAAGAATCCCGTCGAGCTGATCCGGGACTCCCTCTCTGGCCTCGCCGGGCGGGTCGCGTCCGATGAGATCAGTGACGAGGATCTCATCCTCGCCCTGCGGGTCCAGCAGAAGAGTGCCGACCAGATCGTGGCCAATCTCCGGGAACTGAACGAGATGGCGTCGCTCTCGTTTTCAGAGATGCCCGACGCCCTGAAGGGATTTATCAGGAGATAGACCATTCATGGTGCCCCCTGTACCGGATACCGGGGAGAATACACTCTTCCTGGCCCTCTCCGATCCCCTCCATGTCCGGGAGAAGAACCTGGAGATCATCAGGCAGTCATTGGAGAGGGGCTTCACCATCATCGTGCTCACCACCAGCACCCCGTACAGCATCCTGAGGAAGGACTATGAGAAGGCCGGTCTTCGCCCCGACGACATGCACTTCATCGATACGGTGACCCGGTACGCCATCGGAAGCGAGACGCCAGGGGCCGTCAACTGTTACTTCGTCAGCAACCCGGCCAACCTGACCGAGATAGGCATCGCCGTCACCGAGGTGCTCAAGCGAATCGAGGATGATCAGGTCTGTATTCTCCTCGACTCGGTCAACAGCATGCTCATCTATATCTCGTCGGAGAATCTCATCAAGTTCATCCACTTCGTGATCAGCAAGCTCCGCATCATGGAGATATCCGGTTTCTTCCTGGTCGTGGAGAAGGGGATCGACCCCACTGTCCTGGTGCAGCTCGAAAGTTTCGTGGACGATGTCATCGACCAGTGAAAAGCGATCATCCACATACCCGAGTGGGCCCGGGCGCCTGCATGAGATCGTGGCCGCGAACAACTGGAGATCCCCGGAACCGGCCTCGGAACGCGGTCGTAATGACAATCGTAATCTGCTCTGCGGCGTCGATCGACGCGTCGGAGCAGACCTGCCTGCCCCCGCAGACATTCTCCATAAGTTCGTCCGGGTGTTCTGGTGAAAAGATATCGATCCCGTGTACCGCGCGCACACCAGGACTTCCTGTCACGGGAGATCTCACGCGTCACCGGTTAATCGATGGCCCGGATCCGATACAGGTGACCCGCAGATGAGGGCGCCCGTGCTGAACCGGCCTTCGGTGACTGCAACGCCCCGTGGCGCACGCGAAGGCAGTGAAACGGGAGGAGCGTGTCGCCTGCCGGGTAGTCCTCCCATAGAGCCAACCGGCCGGGGAGCGCCATTCTTTGCCGGCACCCCGGCGGTATCGGTCCATCCAGTCCCGGCCGGGATGATCTACGGGCGCGAGTCCGCTGCTGCCCGCCGCACCACCCGGTCATCAGCGCTTCTTCTTCTTCTTCTTCTTCTTTGACCCGCCCTTCTGCCGGGCGAGCCATTCGAGCGCCCCCTCGCTCATCTCCCATCCCTGCTGTGCACGGTCTGCATACATGATCGCCTCATCCGTGTCCCCGAGAGAATAGTACGCCGATTGTTTGGCCGGGAGAGTGCGGCGGCCGAGCAGGTAGTTGGGGACGTGGCGGTTTCTTTCGAAGGCCTCCTCCAGGGCATGGTCTGCCTCGGGTGAGGGGCCATCCCTGCGAAAGAGCCAGAGCGCGCGCCCGTAGGCCATGGTGGCGAAGGGGTCTTCATCGTACATCTCCAGGACCTCCCCGAAGAATTCGTCCTGATCGCCTTCGGCAAAGTCCATGGCCACGATATCCCGCACCCCCTGGTTGTCGTTGGGGTTGAGACGGAGCATCTCCCGGTAGATCTCCACCGCCTCCCCCACCCTCCCGGCACCCCACAGGTATCCGGCGAGGGTGATCATCGCCCGCATGTAGGGCCGGGTCTCGAGAACCATCCAGAAATTACCCGCCTCTTCCTCGAAGATCCCGGGGCCGAGCGCACGCTTCCCGGCGGCCACCGCCTTCGTTGCGAAGACGATCGCCTCGTCGATGTCGCTGCTTCCGTCTTCGGCGAGAAGCGTCCACGCATCGGCGCAGTCCTCGGAGATCTCCAGCGCCTCCAGCGCAATGGAGACCCGCCGCCCGGGGTCCTCGGTCTCCCAGGCGGTGTACATCAGATCTTCAGCCGCCTCACGTGCGGTTTCGGGCTCTTTTGGGGGGGCGCCGCCCATCAGGGCGGCATTCAGGAAAGCGTTCGCCTCATCGTCCGATTCGAATGTCTTCCCTTTCAGCGCCATCATTGCGTCGCGAAGCGCTTTCTCTGCCATCATCCGTCCGCGCATCGGATCCTCTGTCATGGTACAGATCGGTGGTCCTGCAGAGGTATCATCCTTTCCCAGAGGCGGTCCAGCATGGTCCGGGACTCGGTGGACAGGGGGCCGCACTGAAGGATTCCCCGGGACGCATACGACCGGAGATCCCGGAGACCGACTATCTGTTTCCAGGGAACGTGGGGACAGGCATTGTGCATCTCCGGCGGAAGGTGGGCGGCCGCTTCACCGATGATTTGAAGGTGGTGGACCATCCAGACCTGCACCAGCTCCTCCTGGAGGAACGCATCACGGCCCCGGCCCGCATACCGCTCTATATCGTCGATCGCCCCCAGGATATCGGGGAGCCGCTCGTTCCCATCCCTCACAGGGGTTTCAGCTCGCTCAGGACCCTCGTGCGATACCGCTCCTTGGAGCGCCTTTTCGGTCACCACGTCCACCCTGCACCAGAGATTTTCCTCCAGATCCTGGATGAGCGCGATGTGATCGAGAAGACTTCTGCCCGGCTCCATCTCCACCAGAAGGTCGGGGTAGCTCCCGGAATCCGCCTCACCCCGGGCAACCGAGCCGAAGATCCGCAGGTTCGTTGCGCCGTGCCGCTCGGCTATTGCAAGAATCCTGGACCGCTTTCTCCGGATCACATCCAGTGTAATGGACATACCTGTTCAAGGTGTTTTTATCGGGAGCATGCCCACAAAGCGTCGGCGATGCAGCCTCCGGCAGTCCCGGTGAGTATGCCGTCAGTCTTCCCGATGACGTCAGGAAATCGGTGTTCCTCCCGTTCAGCCCGGCCCGGCAGATCGTCTGCCGGGTGCCCGGGTGGGGGGTGCTGATTTCTATCTCCCTTCCCCGGATCCCGGGAGATCGCCATCCGCCTGCTCCTCCCCGTCCGGGACCCGCCACCGGTCCGCAGGCACCCGGATCTCGAACCGGGCGCCCTCGCCGGGCGTGCCGCGCTCGGCGATGGAGATCCCGGTCAGGTCCAGGATCTCGGAGACCAGGAAGAGACCGTGGCCGTGGCGGCTGCCGAGGGTCGGTCTGAATATCGCGTCTTTCAGTGAATCGGGGATGCCGGGGCCGTCGTCGGTGAAGGTGATGACCAGGTCGCCGTCCGCCTCTTTCGCGGTGACGGAGAGCCGGGTCGCACCCTCCGCGTGGCGCAGTGTGTTCTGGACGAGGTTGCAGAAGACCCGCTCGAGGAGCGGGTCTGCAGAGATCTCCACCGGGGGGAGGTCGATGGAGACGTCCAGGGCCGTCTCCGGGGGGATCATCCGCTCACGGCATCCTTCCAGCAGTGGCGCGGGATCCTGCCACCGGGGCTCGAAAAGGCCCAGTTCCTGGTAGTCCCGGCTGAACTGGATCTGGTCCTCGATGGTGTCGAGGGCGGTGGTGCACGCATCGAGGTACGCGTCCCCCTGTTCGGTCCGGCCGGTCTCCCCGGCGAGCAGGTCCAGGTACCCGCCGAGCACGGTGACCGTGTTCAGGATATCGTGGCGGGTGATCTGGGAGAGGAGCGAGAACTTGTGGGTCGCCCGCCGCAGGGCCTCCTCCCGCGCCCGGCGCTCGGTGATGTCGCGTCCGGTCAGGATGGCGGTGGAGATCACTCCCCCGTCGTCACATTCCGGGGCGACGGTGGCCTCGATCCAGGTCCCGGTGGGGAGTCTGAACTCGATCCTCTCGGGCTCGCCGGTGGCGAATACCCGGTCCAGTGCCGATTCACAGGTCTCCACGAACTCGGGGGGAAACCCGAGTTCGGCATGTGTTTTGCCGATGAACTCCTCTGCCGGGATGCCGGTCTGCGCCTCGATGACCCGGTTGACATAGAGGTGACGGTGCTCCCGGTCGAGCCGCATGACCGCATCGTCCAGCGACTCGGCAAGGGACCGGAACGAGGCCTCGCTTCGCCGGAGCGCCTC
>JBNGCZ010000009.1:0-5533 GCA_049974905.1 Methanomicrobiales archaeon | reverse complement strand
CGTCCAGCGACTCGGCAAGGGACCGGAACGAGGCCTCGCTTCGCCGGAGCGCCTCTTCGGCCTGCTTCTCCCTGGTCACGTCCGAGAAGATGGCCACCACCTCGCCGGAGGAGAGCCGGAAGACGTAGTTTTCGCGCCACCCCTCGATCCGCTCGTCGCGGTACCGGGTTGCGGGGAACTGTGCCGGCTCACCGGTCTCCCACACCTGCCGGAGGAGATCCACGAGGCCGTACTCCTCCACGCCCGGAAAGACATCGAAGATGGATCGTCCGATGACCTCCTCGCGGGGGATGGAATCGATGGCCTCGGCGGCCGGGTTGTAGTCGGCGAAGACGAAATCCTCCCCGTCTCCCACCACCTCGTACACCGCCACCCCGGCGGGCATGTGGATGAAGAGCCCGTGGAACCGCTCCTCGCTTCGCCGGAGCGCCTCCTCCATCCGTTTCCGGCCGGTGATATCGATGAGGGAGGCGACAAAGCGGCCGGAGCCCCGGATCGATCCCACGGAGAGCAGGATGTCGTGGCGCTCTCCGTCCCGGTCGACCATCCGGAACTCGTACTCCTCCGGGGCCTGATCCGGGTGCTGCTCGCGCAGCCGGTGGTACCCGACCATCCGTTCGCGGTCGGCGGGGTCCACGAACTCGATCCATTTCTTTCGACCGACCAGCTCCTCCCGGGGGTACCCGGAGAGCTCCTCCGCCTTTCCGTTGACGGCGAGCAGGGTCCCGTCCCGGTCGAAGACGATCATCGCGGTGCCGGAATGCTCCATGACGCCGCGGTAGAGATCCTCGTAGTATCTCCGCTCGGTGATGTCCCGGATGACCTCGATCGCCCCGGCCCTCTCCCCCTCTCTATCGAAGAGCGGTGCCGCCTTCCCCCAGAGGACCTTCTGCTGACCGCCGATGCGGAGGAGTGTGGTCTCCGCTGCCAGAAAGTCCCCATTCCGGTGTACATGTGCATACCGGGTCTCCAGCAGATCGTCGTCGTGCTGCAGCACCAGGTCGATGAGGATGGGGCGGCGCTCCCCGTAGAAGGGGATCGCATATTCAAAATTCCCCTTCCCGAGCATCTCTGCAGCGGAAACGCCGGTCAGATCCTCCATCGCCCGGTTCCAGGTGACCACCCGCCCCTCCCGGTCGATTGCGAGAGCCGGATCCGGGAGGAATTCCACCACGGCGGCATACCGCTCCTGCGCTTCGCGGAGCACCTCCTCCATCTCAATGACATCGGTGATGTCCCGGCCCACCGACTGGTACTCGACGACGGTTCCGTCGTCGTCGAAGATCGCCCGATCGTTCCACCGCTGCCAGCGCACCTCGCCGCCGGGCATGACGATCCGGTGCCGGATGGAGGCGACCGGCTGGTCCGGGGTGAGGGAGGCGAGGTGGGACTCCACTCGCGTCCGGTCATCGGAGGGGATCCCGGGGATGAACCGGGATCCGATGATCTCATCCGCGGACATGCCGAAGTACCGGCAGTAGGCGTCGTTTGCGAAGATATGCGTCCCGTCGGGCAGAAACCGGCAGATGAATTCGGTCTGGCTCTCCACCACGGTGCGGTACTCTTCCGCCAGCCGCCGGTTGCCCCTCTCCTGTATGGCATCGGTCAGGAGACGTCCGAGCCGGTCGCACTCCGCCTGGGGATCGCCTTCCTTCGCCACGAAGGCGGCGGCCCTGCGGTTCAGGGCCGCGATGATCGTCCGGGGCTCCTCCTCTCCGGTGTAGAAGAGAACGGGGATCGGCCATTCACGCTCCCGGATCCCGGCGAGGAGTGCGAGACCGTCCATCTCTGACAGCTCGATCTCGGAGACGACGGCATCGTACCGGTCCTGTTCGAGATGGGTCAGGGCCGCCTCTCCCGTTTCACACGAGTCCACGGCGAAGAGGCCGGTTCGGGTGAGATGGCGGTGAAAGTGCTCCCGGATCGTCGCCTCGGGATCGACATGGAGCACCCGGTACATGGATCACAGTATGCTGGTATCAGCACACGATATAATTACTGAATTGCACGGGAGCCGAAAAAAGTACTGCTGGATACGTTATCTATCCCTCCGGGACAGGACAGACGGGCACATGCCGCGTCGGGCAGGCAGCATGCCCATCGACACCATCAGCCCGCGATGACCGTCTCCAGCTCGCCGAGGCGTGCCTTCGCATCATCCAGACGTGTCCGGATGTCAGCCAGCTCCGGCCGATCCCCACCTGTGTCCGGGTCACCGCCTCCCAGCACCCGGTCCAGGCACCCGCGCATTTCGGTGAGCACCCGCACCTGGTGACGGAGCGCCACGTATTCCCGGATGGTCGCCTCGTCGACCCCTCTCTCCCGGGCATTACGGGTCCGGGCCTCGATATCCTCCGCCTCCAGGAAAAATTCCCTGACCACGTCCTCCAGGTCCGCGCGGCGAAGCGGCTTCATCACGAACCCGTGGATCTGGTCTCCATAGCGCAGCACATCGTCGGGGGTGAGCATCTTCCCGGTGAGGATGATCACCGGCACATCCTGCATCCGGTCATCGGCCCGCATCCGGCGAAGCACCTCCCACCCGTCCATCGGCTCCATCATGAGATCCAGGAGCACCAGTGCGGGCCGGTCCTCGGCCAGACCGGAGAGCGCCTCCGCTCCGCTCTCCACGGTCTCCACCGCATATCCCATCTTCGAGAGCATGCGGTGATAGATCCGGCAGATGTCCGGGTTGTCGTCCACCAGCAGAATGTCGGTCATTCCCTATCCTCCGTATCCTTCCCCTGCAGTTCCGGTGTTTCGTCGCCAAGATGATAATGGCGATGCAGAAACTCCCATGTCTTCTCCGAGCGGACCCACCCCGCGTCGAGCAGGGTGATGATATCATTGATCCGCTCCGCCTGTTTCATGACCGCTCCGATGGTACCGGGACAGTCCATATCCACCAGCCCCACGATGACCGCGAGCGGGTTTCGGATCTGGTCGTTGAGGGTGGCGAGCTGCTCCATGTTCTCTTCGAGCTGCCGCATGGCCTGTTCCTCGCGCCTCTCCGCCTCCACCTCGGGGGTGATGTCCCGGACCAGGCTGATCCAGCCGGTGTGTGCTCCCTCCGGGCCATACAGGGGGGTCATGGCGTTTTCGGTGGGAAAGACCGTGCCGTCCTTTCGCTTCATGGTGAACCGGAACCGGGGGATCGATTCGCCCCTTTCGAGGAATGGATACACGTGCTCATGGAACCGGGCGAGCGCCGCCTCGTCCACGTGGAGAAACCCGGTGGTCCGGCCCACCATCTCGTCGCGGGAGTACCCGAAGATCTTCTCTGCCGCCGCGTTCGCCATCCGGATGACCACCGGGTCCGCCCCGAGCACGAACGCCGCGTCCCGCAGCGACTCGAAGGTGCTCTCGAAGAGGTCCTTCTCCCGCTGCAGTTCCTCCTCTGCCTCCCGCCGTTCGGTGATGTCCTGGTTCACGCCGTGGGTCTTCACCGGCCGCCCCGCTTCATCCAGGCTGACCCCGGTGCGCACCACCATGGAGCGGACCTCCCCGTCACGGCGGATGATGCGGTGCTCGATCCGGGACATGAAACGGGGATCCCTGGTCTCCCGCGCCTTCTCCACCTCGTCGGCCACCACGTGGCGGTCGTCGGGGTGGACGAACTCCCGGGCGTACACCTCAGCAGGCATCTGGTAGCCCCCCTCCCGCCCGGCGGTGGTGGCGTACAGGGCGTAAAACCGGTCGTTGAAGGTGAAGATGCCGCTTGCGATATCGAATTCCCAGCGGGCCATGTGGGCGAGGTCCATCGCCTCCTCGAGTTGTCTCCGGTTCTCTTCGAGTGCCTCCCGGGCCTGCTTCCGGTCGGTGATGTCGCGGCCCACCGACTGGTATTCGATGAGGTGCCCCTGGTCATCGAAGATGGCCCGGTCGTTCCACCACTGCCACCGGACCTCTCCGCCGGGCATGATGATCCGGTGCTCGATGGAGTCCACCGGGTGGTCGGGGGAGAGGGAGGCGAAGAACGCCCGCACCCGCTCGCGGTCGTCGGGATGGATGGTCGGTCGGAACGACCGGCCGACCAGCTCCTCCGGGGACATGTCGAAATACGCTGCATAGGCCTCGTTGACGAAGAGATGCGTCCCGTCGGGCAGAAACCGGCAGATGAACTCGGTCTGGTCCTCGATGATGGCGTGGAACCGCTCCTCGGATCTCCGGAGTTCCTCCTCGTTCTGCTTCAGGTTCCGGAAGATGAGATCGTAGGGACGGCGGATCCCGCTCTCCACCAGCGCGAAGTAGATGAGGGCGAAGGAGATGATCTTCAGGAGGTGGCCGACCAGGTTCGAAAACCCGTACACGCTCACGTAGAAGGTGAAGGCGATTTCGGAGCCGATGGTGGCGATGATGGAGAGGATGACGAGATCGAGGATGTCGCGCTCGAAGGCCTCCCGCCGCTGCCAGAGGAAGAGGATGGAGAGAGCCAGCGCACCGGAGATGACGTACTCGGCGTAGATCTTGAAGGGGGTGAGCCCCGCACCCTCGATGTAGCAGTCCGGAAAGATCCCCCACCAGAAGATGGAGGCCATCAGCAGGGCGAAGATCGCTGCATAGACCACTCCCAGCAGGCGTGCGTACAGGCGGCGCCGGATCATCAGCGGGGCGGCGATGAGGGTCGCGGCTTCGAGAGACCGTCCGGCGATCCACAGCTGGGTGGGAAGGTTGGCCCCGTACCCGGTGAAGATGTTCATCCCGGAGTAGGCGAGGGTGTGGACGAGGTCGATGCCCGCGATGAAGAGATAGCCGATGCCCAAAAAGAGCAGGTACTGGTTGTCCAGGTACTCGCGGCTGTTCCAGGCGATGATGAAGATGGCGCCCGCGATGATGATGCTGAAGAGCTCCGCGGTGGTATGGAAGAGGAGATAGCTGTACAGGCTGGTCAGGGCGGTGATGAGCAGGAAGACCCCCAGCACTCCCACCGAACCGAGATGCGCCCGCAGCCATCCGTTCCGGTACATGTTTAGGATTACTCGCCGCGGCGAGGGTTATAAACCCTTTGATCCCGGAGCGGGGGTGGCGGATTCACCACCCGAAGAGCACCCGCATCACCACCGCCACCAGTCCGCCCACCGCCCCGCCGGCCCCGGCGGAGAGGCCCTGACCCCGGCGATCACCGGTGCTCCCTGTCTCCAGGTCCCGCACGCGGCGCTCCATCCGGGAGAGCGTCCGGCAGATCCATTTCACGTCCCGGGAGACCTCGATGAGCATCTCGCGGGTGGTCTTCTCATCCATCATCCCCACCCCCGCGGGGGCACTGCGACTGACAGGTCATGGTGAAGATCAGGACGGAGGTGCTCATAAGAATTACTTTCAGTAATATATTCGGAAAGTAATGGGGTTAGAGTCAGATTAATATCACTTAAGGTAATATTTGATCAGTGCCTGCGGGAACCGGGGGGCACCCGGAGTGGATCCCCGCCGGTCCCGGGAGGCGGGATCCGGATCCGGCGCACCCCACCCGCAGGCAGGAGAACCACCATGGCAGACTTTGTCCAGACCCGGAACACCAAGACGGCGGTCAGGG
>JBNGCZ010000008.1:39665-61005 GCA_049974905.1 Methanomicrobiales archaeon | reverse complement strand
TGCCGAAACAGGTGCGGGGAATCGCCGCGAAACTCAACCTCGATATATTCCCTAAGGGGTGAGGTATTTGGGGTCCATGAAAGATCGATCCTGGGAGATATCGCTTGCCATCGGCCTCATCGTGGCGTCCATCGTTCTCTATGGTATACACTACGTCATCTTTCACGATCTCCACCACATCGGCATCTATACGATGGGGGACATCGCCTTCGTTCCCATCGAGGTGCTCCTGGTCACACTGATCATCCACCGTCTGCTGGAGAACCGGGAGAAATCACAGAAGCTCGAGAAGTTGAATATGGTCATCGGGACCTTCTTCAGCTCGGTGGGCACCGAACTGTTGACCTGGCTCTCGGACCATGATCCGAGACTCGATGAGATCCGGTCGGACCTGATCCCGGAGAAGGGCTGGACTCCCCGGGAATTCGCCCGGGTCCGTGGGAGGCTGGAGAAATACTCCTTCACTGTGGATGTCGAATCGATGGACCTGGTGCGGCTGCGCCAGTCTCTCGGGGAGAAGGAGGATTTCATGATCCGCCTTCTGGAAAACCCGGTCCTGCTGGAGCACGAATCGTTCACCGAGCTGTTGCGGGCGGTCTTCCACGTGACCGAGGAGCTCCTGAAACGGGACGACCTGACCGCCTGTTCAGAGACCGATCTCGAGCATCTCCGGGGGGATATCGACCGGGTGTATGGACTCCTGGTCCGCCAGTGGCTGGATTACATGGAGTATCTGCAGAAAGAGTATCCCTACCTGTACTCGCTTGCGATGCGGACCAATCCGTTCGACGAGTCGGCATCGGTGGCGGTGGACTGAAAAAGAATAAAAGACAGGGGAGACGGGCCTGGAGGGATTTGAACCCCCGGCGTCCGGGTTAGAAGCCCGGCGCTCTATCCTGGCTAAGCCACAGGCCCCGCTCGTCCCCGTACTGTTGGGCCCCGTCGGTTATATTTCTCTCCCTGTTTCAGCGGGCATGGTAGCTTGTGGTGCGAATGACCTCCACGATGAAGGGGGATCCCCAGGACCGTGTCTCCACGGACTTCACCATGGTGTTGTATCCGAACTGGACCCGCACACGGGCGGACATCCGCTCCCGTTCCTCATAGTGGGACGGAGTCATGTATTCCGTCCGATTCATGATCATATTGAGGGAGAGGACATCGACCAGTATGCCCCGGTCACCCGGCTCGACATCCTCCAGGTCGATGGAGGTGATGAAGAGCGCGTCGCCGGGTTTCACGTTCCTGAGGGTGAAGATATTATGGGCACTGTGCAGCTCGAGTGTCCGTGCTTTCCCTGATCTCAGTTCGGATATGATGGAGGGGGAGATTCCTGTGAGTGCAGCGCATTTCATGATCATCACCCGTACATTGGAAGGTGCTCTTTCTTGGGCATCTGTTCGGTACCCTGTTCCTGGACCTGTTCGGCGAGTTTCTCCATCGCCGCCTCGATCTCTTCGGCCTGTTCCAGGAGGGGGTCGAGGGGAACCTCGAGGTCGTACAGGCTGTTGAGGACCTCGATGGCGGCGGCGGCCGCCCGGGGATCGGGAGCATTGATCGTCTCGCCGAGGAGACCGATCGCCGGTATCTCCCGGATCTTGCATTCGGTCAGGATGCTTCCCGGGATCCCCGAAATACTTCCCATGGGCAGAACGATGGTGTCGTCCTTGACCGTTTCGAGTGCATCGCTGGTGGTGGCCACGCCAAACACCCGCTTCTCCTGCTGGTTGGTGATGATCCCCGCGATACTCACGATCTCCCTGATGGAGGACCGGGTGATCCAGTCTATCAGGCCGTTTGCCACTTCGTAACAGATCATCGGGTGTACGGGAACGTCTCCCACGATGGCGAGCATGTCATCCTTTTCATAGAACCGGACCGGCACGTTGACGATCCCGTTGGACATCAGGACCACCGGCGGGAAGTACCGGCTGGTCATGGTTCCGATGAGGTTGAAGTCCAGCTGCTCGGCGATATACTGGAGGGCGATGCTTCCCACCAGGCCACTCCCGGGAAAGCCGATGAGAACCGTCTCTTTTTCACCGGACGGTGATTTCGAGGTGATTTTGATATCGTCCATGATCAGGATTAACATTGTGGACCCCCAATATAAATATTATGCAGGAATATGCGGTGAAACGCGGATGCGATAAAAAAACGGGCATTTCCCTGGAGGAACGGATCGCAGGCTCGATGCGTGAACGCTTCGGTGTCGAGCCCACGGTTGCGGGAGATCATTACACACTCTCCTTTGGTGTGCTGAAGCGCCTGGAGGCCTGGCCCGGGGAGCGGGGGCGGACCGTCTTCGTGGATACCGAGTCCGACCTCTCGGTCGAGGACGACGATCTCATCCTGGACACCAACCGGCGGTTCCGCAAGTTTCTCTCCGATATCACCTGTTTCACCACCAAGGAGCGAAGCAAGAAGATGCAGAAGTCCTGAGCGGGAACGAAAAACCGGAATGCTTATGTATGGGTGCGCCGTCCATTCCCACATCCATACAGGAGTGATGAGAATGAAGGAATGGACAGGAATCGTCTGCATCTGCCTCGTGTGCATGGGATGCGTGCTCATATCCGGGTGTGCATCCGATGAATCGGCTTCTCCGGAGGCCGGGACGACCGCCGCCACCGCGGGACCGACGGCCGGGGAGTCTCCCGCAGGGGAATCGGCGGAGGTGATCCACTACACCGGGCTGCTGACCTACCTCCCGCCGGAGTCGAGCTGGGTGGGAGAAGAGCCCACCGGTGCATCCGCCGCGGTTGACGGAGAGGACTGGAGCTGGGCGGCGAGGAGCTACCACCCGGCCGGGCAGGAGGAGACCACTGCGACGGTGATCATCCAGGACACCGTCGGCATGGACGTGGGGTACAGGGAGGCCTGGGAGACGTTCTTCGTCATGGACACGCCCGAGTTCTCCTGGCAACGGACCACCGTGGAGGGGTATCCGGCGTGGGAGTTCCACGACAAGATCGATGACAACTGGGCCCAGTACGTGCTGATCGAGGACCGGATCATCGTCTTCATCGAGGTGGAGAACGGGAAACAGGCCCACCTGACGGTCTTCAACAACAATATCGATTACCGGGGCCTTGCGGCCCTGGTGTGATCGGGCGTGCAACCACTCTCATCTGGAGTGTCTGCACACGGCCGTGCAGTGTATGAGGGGCTCGCAGTATTTTTTGTTATTCGATCAGCAGAGGCATTATCGAAAATATATCCCGGATTGATCGGTTCGACACGAAATCGGGGTATACGGACCGTTTTTAAGTCCTGGTCGAGACTCTCAAAGTTGATGGAGAGTGCCGCTGGGTTGCATCGGGCACTGTTCCACTATCGCCCGCCGGTACATATCCTCTTCATATTTTCTCATATATCCGCAGGAACTCTTCACGCGGGATTCCTGCCTGTGTGCAGATGGTCCGCAGTGTCGAGCCTTTGAGTTGGGATGATGCGGTATTGTGAGCGGCGTCATTGTGCCGTCCGGGTTGTTGCGGGCGAGTGCGATGTGGGTGCCCGTTCTGATGACGTGAAATCCAAGAGCTTCGAATGTTTTCAGCACTTTCCTCTGGGGCGCATCATGTGGAAATCTCATCTAGACGGCGACCTCGGCAATGAACGTCTCCATGACATCATTGTTCTCGAATGCATCGATTCCAAATGTTTCAATATGGAACCGTATAGCGGATTTCACCTCGGCCAGAACCTCTTCGTAGGTGTCTCCTTCTGCGACGACGACCCCTTTCATGCCGAGGGGGTAGGCGACATACCCGTCTGGATGCCTTTCAACGATGATCTTCAGGGTTTTCATAGGTTCATCACTTTTCCATAGTATGCAACCGAAATCTCTGGTGATCGATGATTGTTTGCTATCCGTATCAATATACTGGAACGTGAGTTTTCCGTTCTCCGGGCTCTCCCCCTGTCGCGACGATAGTCTGGATGAAGAGAAGATCAGCGGCCACCACAGAAATCCCTGTGTCGCCCCGCCTCGGAACAAAACGTTCGACATTCACCGGACACCGCTCACCCACGTCATCCCCCGGGTTCCGGAGTATCCATCTGGGAATGAAAGTCGCGTCTGACACCGGAACGTCTGCTTTCTCATTCTCTCTTCTCTGGCGAGAAATATGGTTCCAGCCGATGGCTCCTGCAGGGGATCACTCGATGACCAGGGCCGGCTTGAAGGGAAGCGCGGTCTTCGCCTTGTTGTGGCTGCTGGTCTCCGCCGTCTCGATGACCACTCGCATGCCGGACTCCTGCTCCAGGAATTGCCGGGCCTCCTCGAAGACGCGGGCCTCGTCGATCCCGGTCTGCACCAGCTGGTCCACCAGCGCCGGCGGCAGGCGGTGGATGAAGGTGGTGATCGACCTGACCGCTCCGGCCGCCTCCCTGCCGCGGGACCGCATGTCGGGGTCCTGCATCACCGTCTTCAGCACCGCTGCCCGGTCCTCCGCCTCCGCCACCGTCCGAAACACCTGGTGTTTCCATTCCGGCGCCAGGATGATGGTGAGCACGGACGGCTCCATCTGGATGAGCCGGAGGATGCTTTCGATATCCTCGAGCGTCCGCATGAGGAGCTCTTCGCCGAGCTCGAGGCGGGGGTCGATCAGCGCGGGAGACACTTCGGGCCAGGGGGCCCGGGCGATCGGGCCGTCACCGCCGAGTTCTTCCCAGAGCGCCTGGCAGGTGAAGGGGATGAAGGGCGCCATCAGGCGGACCCAGGTCCCGCAGAGATCACCAAACGCGTCGCCGGGCCGTGCATCGCGGGGCAGGCGACGACGGTACCACCGGAGATCCTGCTCGATTCCGAAGTAGGATTCCTGGAGCGCCTGGCGGGTCTGGAACTGGTCCAGTGCGGCGGTGACCGCGGCAATGCGGCGCTGAAGACGGCTTTTTAGCCAGGGATCGATGGGATGCTCCCCGGACGCCCCCGCCGCTTCCCTGATCGCGCTGGAAAACCGATCGATCTGTCGTCGCGTGGATGACACCAGTTCGTGGCGCCAGTCAAAGTCCTGCCAGGGTTCGGCGCTCCCCACCAGGAACATCCGCACCGTGTCGGCCCCGAACTCATTGACCGCATCCTCCAGGAGGTAGACATTCCCCTTGGAAGAGGACATCTTCGCCCCGTTCAACAGCCCCATCCCGAAGACCACCATGCCGTCGGGCTGGAGGGTATCGGGAAAGATCGCCCGGTGGTGGAAGAGCTGGAAGGTGAGGTGGTTGGAGATGAGGTCCTTGGCCGAGAACCGGTAATCGTACGGGTACCAGTACAGGAACTCGCTTTGCAGCTCCTGGATCACCCGGGGATCGATGGTGCCGGGCGCCGGTTTGCCCAGAAAGATCGCATCGAAGACCGCCGGGGTCAGCTGGTCGACAGGGAGCTCCCGGATCCGGTGGGCGATGGTGTAGTAGGCCATGTAGATGGTGGAATCCGAGAGCGGCTCCACGATCCAGTCGGGATCCCAGGGAAGCGGGGTGCCGAGGCCCACCCGCCGGGTGCAGGCCCAGTCCTTCAGCCAGTCCACCGTGCGGTGGAACTCCGCCGCGACCTCCGGGGGCACGAGGGACATATCCTCCACCTGCCGGTGGACATCCTCCTTCCACGCGGGGTCGCTGTACCGCAGGAACCACTGGTCATGCAGGATCCGCACATAGACCCGTCCGCCGCACCGGCAGGTCACCGGCCGGGTGTCGAAGTCGTACATGACGATGGAGCCGAACTCGCGCTGCATTCGTTCGGCCACCTCGTTGCGTGCCTCGGGAACCGGTGTGCCGCCATACCGGGGGAGCATCTTCCCCCTGCTGAACTCCGCGTTGTAGACCTCCTGGGTCAGGGTCTCCACCCCGGGATCGTTCTGGTCGGTGATGCCCGCCCGTTCCACCGCATCCCGGGCGGGCGCCTCTCCAAAACCCTCCACCGCGATCAGGGGGATGGGTTCGATCTCGGTGTACCGTCCCGCCCGCTGGAGATCTCGGAGCGCCACGTAGTCGAAGGGTGCATGGGCGGGAACGCTCATCACCATCCCGGAGCCCATGTCCGGGTCCACGAAATCGGCGGGGAGGATCGGCACCTCCCCGCAGAGGGGGTGGGCGGCCGTCCGGTCCACGAGCGCCGACCCGTCGATCTCGCCGGAGATCTCCACCTCGTGGTCCTGCAGGGAGAGTTTCTCTGCCGCGTCCCGGCTCACGATCCATTCCTCGCCGTCGACCCGGGCCCGCACATACGTGATGGCCGGGTTGACCCAGAGGTTGGTCACCCCGTAGGTGGTCTCCGGGCGGAGGGTGGCGGTGGGGATCCGGGCTCCGTCCATGGTGAAGAGGACGAGAGTGAACTGGATGATATCCGCGGCATCCCCCTCCAGGAGGTCATGGTCCCCCACCGGGTTGTCGTCCTGGAGGCAGTACTTGACCGGATGTGCCCCGCGGGCCACATATCCCTGCTCCTGCAAGCGGAGGAACTGCCACTGGATGAACCGGCTGTAGTGGGGGTCGACGGTGGTGAACTGCCGTCGCCAGTCGATGGAGAGGCCGCAGGCCTCCATGACCCGCCGGTACTCTGTGCTGAAGTAGCGGACGATGGCCATCGGATCCGTGAAGCCCTCCAGCACGTCGTGGGGAACCCGGTAGAGATCATGGTAGAGGTGGAGGGTATGGGGATCCCCCTGGGCGATCCGGCGGGAGATCCCGATGACCGGCGTCCCGGTCACGTGGAACGCCATGGGGTAGAGCACCTCCCGCCCCTTCATCCGGTGGTAGCGGGCGACCACATCGGGGACGATATAGGTTCGCCCGTGGCCCACGTGCATCGCTCCGCTCGGGTAGGGATAGGCGACCGTCAGGTAGAACTTCTCCTTTGCCGAGGGTTCGGCTTCGTACCAGCTCGCCATCTGTGCATCCTGTTCTGGCTCGTGCATGTGCTCTCCTCTCTCACACCGGCCGGAGGGTGATCGATTCACCTGCATTGTACCGCCGGAGCAGCTCCTGGGCGATACTGCTGGTCTTGGCGAGATGGATCTCTCCCTGTTCATCGACCGTGGCGGTGAAGAGATACTCCCGCCCGGCGAACACGTCCACGATCTGTTCCCGGTGCTCGGGTGAGACGAGGGAGAGCTGCCGCTTCTCGATATGGATGAGCAGTCCGCGCCCGAGATCGAACTCCTCCGGCTCAGGGGGGAGGGCGGGTTCGGCCGGCAGCTCGGCCCGGGGGCGAATATCGATGCCGATACCGAGCTTGTTGACGATGCCCGCCACGTTCTTTCCGCCCTTTCCGATCGCCGCCGGGACATCCCGGTCATCGATGTACACGATCGCCTTGTTGTCACTGATCATCCGGACCTCCACCGGCCCGTCGGTGTACCGGCCGATCTCCCGCTCGATCTCCTTTTCAGAGACCCGGGTGGAGACCCGCTCCTTCCGCTTCACCTGCGGTGATTCCTGCACCGGTTTTGGCGTGTTCAGTGAATGGATGATGGTCTCACCCTGGTACCGGAATATCTCGGTGCATACCTCGCCTGAATGGTGGTTTTTGATCTGGATGACCGGGCAGGGATGCCCCTCCCCGCTCATCTTTTCCGGGGTCTTGATGGCGAAGGAGACATCCTCCATCTGCTCGATCTGGCCGTCCCGAACCGTGATAAGGGTGGTCACGATCTGGGGGAGGACGCCGAAATCGACCCGGTTGAAGAAGCGCTGGAGTGCCGCTTCACCGCTCTGGGCATGGATGACCCCGACCATGCTCAGCCCCGAGAGCCGCATCTCCGCAAAGACTCCGAAGTCCTCTTTTTTGCGCATCTCGTCGAAGACAACCCAGTCGGGCCGGACCAGGAGGAGCACCTCCGCGGTTCGCTCCATGCTCCCCTCCACGGAGGTGTACTGGGTGATGTGATCGGGCACCTGGAGATCGCGGGGAGACTCCATGGTCTTGACGATCTGGTCGTTTTCAGAGAGGTAGATGGCGATACTCTGTGCCAGCGTGGTCTTCCCCGCTCCTGGTGGCCCGGCGATGATCACACCCTGGTCCCTGGCGAGGAGGCGGGAGGTGAGCTGATCGGAATGCCGGTAGTCTGCGAGAGAGACCTCGGTGATGGGGCGGACGGCGGTGATCTCCATCCCGTCGGTGAAGGGGCGGCGGGCGATGAAGATGCGCAGCGATCCGATCTGCGCGACCGTGACCCCGCGGTGCTCGATCTCGATGAACCCGTCGGGGTGACGTTTGGCTCGTTCCAGGACCTCCTGGGCCAGTGTGCGGAGCTCGTATTCGCTCATCGGCGATTCCCGCAGGCGCTCCAGGTGCATCTTCTGGATCGTCCCCTTCTTGGCCATGGGGGGGACCCGTTCCTTGAGGAAGACCGCGATGGTCTGCTCGTCGAAGAACTGGTCGATGGCGAGGGGGGAGAGGCCATCCTGCTGGGGTCGCAGGTACACGACCTCAAGCCCCTTCGCCCGTCCCACCTCGGCCTGGACGATATCACTGGTGATGAACCGGGCCTCATGCTCGAGCGCCACTCCCCGTATCAGGGCATCGATCTCCCCGCCCGAGGCGAGCTTCACCTGATCGAGCGTGGGTCGCGTCCCGGTAAATTCGAGGTTGATCACACCCTCGTCAGCGAGCTTGGAGAGGTTCTGGAGTTCTGTCAGCCCTGAAAATCCGATCTCGCGGCCCTGGTTTGCCTGGGCCTCGAGTTCGGCAACGACCGCTTCGGGGATGATTATCGTCGCGCCGTTATATTCTCCTTCTTGTATCAGGGATGTTATTCTGCCGTCGATGACGACACTTGTATCTGGAACTAATTTCATAAAAAATCCCCATAGTACACCTATCACTCTCCTTTATTAGGATATAGATCTTCCGGATTTGCCAGTCGGGGCGCGACGATTTCATCATCGAGCGTCCGGTAAAAACAGGTGGCGTACCCGGTGTGGCAGGCGGGACCCTGCTGTTCGACCTGGAAGAGGAGCGCATCGCCGTCGCAGTCCACCATGATGCGGATCACCCGCTGCACGTTCCCGCTCTCTTCACCCTTCTTCCAGATCCTCTTCCGGGACCGGCTGTAGTAATGGGCGAACCCGGTTCTTTGGGTCAGCTCCAGTGCCTCCCGGTTCGAATAGGCCACCATCAGGACATCCATCGATCGGCGATCCTGCACCACCACCGGGATCAGGCCGCCTCCAAAGTGCACATCGACCGTCATCAGCTCACAAGGATGTGGATCGCGATGTCGAAAAAGTCACCGACGAAGAGGGCCGAGAAGAATCCTGCGGTGAGCGGGACCAGGAACGGGACGCCATAGGAGATCCACACCCGTCCTGCCCGGCGGTATGCGGTCAGCTCCTCGCGGTAGCGGTCGGGATCGTCGCGGAGGTCATGGGTGTAGATGCGGTCATTGCTTATCACCATCCGCCGGATCGCCTCGCCCATGCCGATGAACCGGCGTCGCAGCTCGCCATCCTCCGCCTCCCAAAACTCCTCCATGACGAACCCGTGGGCATCCTGGAGGTGATCCCCGGGAACCCGGATGCCGAGCATCATGGCCGCCAGAGGACCCCGTTCGCCCCGGAGCAGGTTGATGGCCAGCAGGGCGAGGGGGGCGAGAAGCACGAATATGATGCCGTCGACGAGCACAGAGAGGGGGAAGAACCCGTGGACGGGCACGCCCCCTGCCGGTACCAGGGGATAGAGGGGGATGCAGGCGGCGATGATGATCAGGGCATAGGCATCCGCCCCCCCGAAGAGGTTCATCCGGGCCATGACATAGAACATTCCTGCGAAGATGCAGGAGAGCATCGCAAGCAGGCCTGCCTGTACTCCGCCTGGAAACAGGAGGGAAAAGAGCGCAGCCACTGCCGGGACGGCCACGGCGACGAACAGGAAAAACGAGGCCCACAGATCATCCCGTTCTGGCCATGCTCCATCTGATCGCCGCCAGAGCCATGCATCGACGGCAGTTGCGCCGATCGCTGCCCCCGGGACGGACCATGCGTACATCGCGAGCCCGTCCGGTCCCCCGCCAAAAAGCATCCCCCCGTATACCAGGATCGCGGCCGGAACAGCGACGATGAGCGCCGGACGCCAGGTCCGGTGCGGCAGCCGCCGTTCCCGGACGTCCCGGACGGAGCCGTACAGGAGGGTCACCCCCACCGCCGCCGCCGAGATGAGGAGAGGAATTATCATTGATGAATACACACCTCTCTCTCATCACATTTATGCCTGGCGATCTGCGATCTCTTCTTCAAAAGAAGGGATGCAGAAATTGCGGAAAATTCGCCAGATGATGGAGAATCGACAGGTGAAAGGGGTGAACCAGATGCAGGGGGGTCAGCGATCGGGCGGTGAGCGGGGAGCTCGGATCCATCCACGCAGCGCACCTCCTCCGGGATGCGGGGGGGATGGCGGGTGAGTACCCGGCGGTCACGCATCCGGACGAAGACCGGAAACGAGCGCCAGGGCATCATTTCAGCGGCGGAACTCCAGGACCTTTCGGAATCGATCCGGATTGGGGATATCCCGCTCGATTCTGTCCGGCTCAGCGACCGTTCCTCGGTCTTCCAGTATATCCCGCCCGAGCGCCGATTCGCCGTCCGTGAATCCGTCATACCACATCCCGAGGCTGTTCTCCGGACCTTTGAGATCATGGACGAGACGGAACCGGCGGTCCCGGCAGAACCCGTGGATCTGCCGGGCCATCCCCGCGAATACGACCCCGCCGTCCATGAACCACTGGTGGATCTGAGCACCCCGCTGCCCCCCGGCGAGGTGGAGGTGGAGTCATATCCCGTCCATGAACCATATGCCTTCGTCCGCATATCCTACAATCACGGCACCCACGAGTATACCTATCATGTCTGTGAACCGGTGCTCTCACCGGGGGAGGAGACGCTCATGTCAGAGATCACCACCCGTCTCTTCGATGTCCTGGATGCCGATGCAAACGCCCTGACGTCCTCGGAAGCCCGGCGGATCCTCCGTGATTCTGCCGACGGCATCGTCAGGGAGTTCAGGATCCCGCTGGGGGCGGCCGCCCGGGAGCGGATACTGTACCAGCTGGAGAAGGACTGGCTCGGCCACGGCCTGATCGATGCGGTGATGCATGATCCCTACATCGAGGACATCTCCTGCGACGGGGTGAACTCCAGCCTCTTCGTGTACCACACCAACTATGAATCCATCCGGACCAACCTGCGGTATACCGACGCCCATGACCTCGACTCGTTCGTCACCCGGCTCGCCCAGCGGGCGGGGAAGTATATCTCCATCGCCGAACCGATGCTGGACGCCACCCTGCAGGACGGCTCCCGGATCCAGATGACCCTGGGTCGCGAAGTCACCGCCCACGGGTCCACGTTCACCATCCGTAAGTTCCGGGAGGAACCCATCACCCCCACCGACCTGATCGAGTGGTCGACCTTCTCACCGCTCGCCGTTGCCTATCTCTGGCTGGCGGTGGAGTCGGGAAAGTCGGCGATATTCGCGGGAGGAACCGCGTCTGGAAAGACCACCACCCTCAACGCACTCGCCCTGTTCATCCCTCCGCTGGCAAAAGTCGTCTCCCTGGAGGATACCCGGGAGCTGAAACTGCCGCACCCGAACTGGATCCCGAGCATCACCCGGGACTCGTTCGATACCGAAGGGAAGGGGGCGATCGAGATGTACGAACTGCTCCGGGCGGCGCTCCGACAGCGTCCCGAGTACCTGCTGGTGGGAGAAGTGCGCGGAGAGGAGGCGGGAACCCTCTTCCAGGCGATGAGCACGGGCCATGTCACCTACGCGACGATGCATGCGGACTCGGTGTCGAGTGCGGTCCACCGCCTCGAAAACCCGCCCATCAATGTTCCCCGGTCCATGCTGAGCGCGCTTGACCTCATCTGTATCCAGGTGCAGGCCCGCTCCGGCGGTCAGCGGATACGCCGGAGCAAGCAGATCATTGAACTGGTGGATATCGATCCCCGCACCAACGAACTGATCACCAACGAGGTCTTCCGATGGCATCAGTCCGCAGACGAGATCCGGTACACCGGCAAATCCTATCTCCTGGACGGGATCATGGAGGCACGGGGATGGAGCGAGGACCGGATGCGGGAGGAGATGACCCGGCGACAGGAAGTCCTGGAATGGATGCGGATCAATCATATCCGGCAGTACCAGGACGTGAGCCGGGTGCTGATCGCCTACTACCGGGACCCCGAGGCGACCATCGCCCGGATCCGGGAGGAGGGGTATGAACCGGTATGAACGGCTCTGTTTTCGCCTGGCCGGCTCACGGATCTCTGCCTCGGCGGGGAGGTGTGGAGAGATCCGATCCCGCCTCCTTGCCGCCCGGATACAGGTGCCCTGGGAGGTCTATCTCTCCACCGCCGCGGTCACCGCCCTCGTGATCGGGATCGCTGCCGGGGCGATCTCCGGTTTCCTCCTCTTTTTTCTGGGCATTGATTGGCTGATCGTTGGTGTCGTCGCGATCTCCGGTCTTCTCATCGCGGCGCTCATCACCGGTGCACTGTTCTGGATGTATCCTGCCATCGTGGCGGGGGATCGCAGGCGACAGATCGACGCCTCCCTTCCCCATGCCATCACCTACATCACCGCCATGTCCGCCGCGGGCATCCCTCCGGCATCCATCTTCCGCTCGCTGGGAGCCAGCGACATATACGGGGAGAGTGCCGGTGAGGCCGCCCTGATCACCCGGGAGATCGAGATATTCGGCCGGGACGTGATCAACGCGATGCGGGTGGTCTCCTCGGTCACGCCGAGCGACCGGATGCGCGAATTTCTCCAGGGAGCGATGGCCAGCATCGCGAGCGGAGGGAACCTGACCCGGTATTTCCGGCAGAAAGCGGACCAGTATGCAATCGAAAACAGGCAGCAGCAGCACGCATTCCTGGAGACGCTCGCCCTCATCGCCGAGTCCTATGTGACGGCGGTGGTGGCCGGGTCGCTCTTTCTGATCATCCTCCAGTCGATCATGTCCGTGCTCGGCGGCGACCAGCTGCCCATCTTTCTCCTGGTGGTGATCTATCTCTTCATCCCCGGGGCGAGCGTCATCTTCGTGATCCTGATCAGCTCCATGACTCCGGAGGTGTGATATGGGAGTTCGTCGAAGGAAACCGGATACCCGCACCGCCGACGGTGAGATGTATGAACAGATCGAGAGAGCCCGGAGAGAGAGAACCGGTTTCCGGCATTTTATCCGGGCCCCCGGGGAGGTCCTCCGGGCCCGTCCGCTCGCTGTGCTCTATATCTCGATCCCCCTCGCCCTCGCGGTGGCGGGAGCCGGGTGTATCATCCTGGTGCAGTCCGGTGGATGGTCTGCGCTGGCGGGCTCACCGGTGCTGGATGATATCGTCATCCTCTCCGTATTCGTGGCCGGCGCCCCGCTCGCTCTCCTCGATACCATCGATTCCATGAGAAAACAGCGACTGGAAGCGGCGCTTCCCAATTTCTTCCGCGACCTGGCCGGCATGTACGAGTCCGGCATGACCCTTCCCCATGCGGTGCACATCGTCTCCGACGGCGATTATGGTGCACTCTCCCCCCATGTCCGGCGCCTGGATCGGGAGATGTCATGGAACGCCTCGTTTGACGATGCGATGGAGCGGTTTGGAGACCGGGTGGGAACCCCCCTCGTCCGGAGGAGCGTCGACCTGATCACCCGGGCCACCGCCGCCGGGGGAAACGTGGGGGAGGTGCTGAAGGCGGCCGCCCGGGACTCCTATACCACTGCATCGCTGGCCGCGGAACGGCGTGCCGGGATGAGTATCTACGTGGTCATCGTCATCGTGGCATTCCTGGTCTTCCTGTTCGTGATCGGTGTCCTGACAGGATCATTTCTCTCTGCCATGGCCGAGGCGGGATCATCGCTTGCCGGGGCCGGCCAGTCTCTCTCGGGGCTGGGGGGATCCGTGGATATGTCGGTCTATAAGCGGCTCTTCACCCATGCCGCCGTGCTGCAGGCGCTCTTTTCCGGTATCGTCGCCGGCCAGATGGGCGAAGGCCGGGCGGTCGCCGGGCTGAAGTACTCCATGATGATGATGGTCACGGCATGGGCGGTCTTCACCATCGCCCTGTGATAGTCAGATAAAAACGCCGGACGGCGTGCGGGGGGAAAAAGAGTTACATCAGGTGATGTGCTCGATATTGTAGCCCTTGTTGGCCAGGATATCCTTGACCCGGTCACGGTGATTGCCCTGGAGCTCGATGGCGTTTCCCTTCACCGTTCCACCGCAGGCCAGTCGTCCCTTGAGATATTTGGTGAGGTCGTGGAGGTCGATGTCAATGGGATCGAGCCCTTCGATCACGGTCACTTCCTTTCCGTATCGTCTTCGGTTTATCTTTACCGTGATGCGCTGCTGCTCCTTTGCAACCTCCTCACATATACACAGCTCTTTGGGCAGTCCGCATTTGGGACACATACCTCCATTCATTACCATGTATCTTCAAGTTCTGGTTATATATTTCTTGGCATCACCGGCCGTTATTGCGGCATATATCGCAGCCGTGCGACAGCACCTGCTCTTTCTTGCTTCCGTACCGGTAGACCGTCACTCCCTTGCACCCGAGCTCGTGCGCCCGCTCGAAGAGCGTGCAGATCTCGTCCACCCCCGTCTCTGCGGGGACGTTCACCGTCTTGGATACCGAGTTGTCCACATGCCGCTGGATGACCGCCTGCATCCGGAGATGGTGCTCCGGCGGGATCTCCCCGGCGGTGAGGAGCAGATCCCTCATCTCATCGGGGAGGGGGAGGTCCCGGGCACTCCCCGTCTTCCGGATGTGCCCGATCACATCGCGTCCACCGGCGGTGGGGGGCAGGATCTCCTCCACGAAGGGATGGATCACCGGTACCTGCCGCGGCCCGATCCACCGGCGGTAGGCGAGGGAGAAGAGGGGTTCGATACCGCTCGTGGTATCGGCGATGATGTGGAGGGATCCGGTGGGGGCGATGCTGGTGACGGTGGCGTTTCGCATCTCTTCGGTGAAGATGCTCTCTCCAATGGCGGGAAACGAACCCCGCCACTCCCCCAGTTCGTGCGACTGCTGGCGGGCCTCGTGCTGGATCAGCTCCATGACCCCTTCCGCCCACCGGAGCCCCTCGTTTGATCCGTAGGGGATCCGCATGCGGAGCAGGGCTTCGGCGAGCCCCATCACCCCGAGCCCGATCTTCCGTGTCCGCCGGGACGCGTCGGCGATCTCGGGAAAGGGATACCGGTTGACATCGATCACCCGGTCCAGGAAGTCGACGGCGAGACGGACCACGCTGCGGAGGTGTTCCTCATCCAGTTCGCCGCGGCGGACACATCTCCCCAGGTTGATGCTCCCCAGGTTGCAGCTCTCATGGGGGAGGAGGGGGACCTCCCCGCAGGGATTGGTGGCGGTGATTCGGCCCAGACCCGGGACGGTGTTGGTCCGGTTGATCTCGTCCAGAAAGAGCATCCCGGGGTCGCCGCTGGTCCAGACCGCCTCCCCGATCAGGCGCCAGATCTCGTCGGGGTCATCGGTCCGCCAGACCGACCCGTCCCGGGGGTTGACGAGGGGGACGGGGTCGTGCCGTCTGCGCTGGCGGAAGAAGGAGCCATCCATGGCCACGGAGAGGTTGAAGTTGTCCAGCCCTCCCATCTGCTTGGCGGTGATGAATTCCCGGATGTCCGGGTGGAAGACGGAGAGCACCGCCATGTTCGCACCCCGGCGGCGCCCCCCCTGCCTGATGGCGGCAGTGGCCTCGTTGAAGACCCGGATGAAGGAGACCGGGCCGCTCGCACAACCGCCGGTCTCCCCCACACCGTCACCCCTCGGCCGGAGATCGCTGAACGAGAACCCGGTCCCGCCCCCGGTCTTGTGGATGACCGCCATCCGTGACAGTGCAGAAAAGATGCTCTCCATGGAGTCCCCCACCGGCAGGACAAAACAGGCGGAGAGTTGCCCGACGGATGTTCCGGCATTCATCAGGGTGGGGGAATTGGGCAGAAACGAGAGGTCCCTGAGGATGGAGAGGAACGTGCGGGCCTCCTCACCTCCCACATGGCAGGCGACCCGGTTGAAGAGATCCTCGGGCGCCTCTCCCGGCAGGAGGTACCTCTCTTTCAGCAGCTGGCGGGCGGTCTCGGAGAGGTGCATGTGATGGGTGATGGTTCCGCCGCACTTTTATTTAAATATCGTGCACACGGTACCAGCAATGTCCCTGATGGTGCTTGGGACCGCTTCTCACGTCGGGAAAAGCCTGACTGTCGCGGCCATCTGCCGTGTTCTGGCCGACAGGGGGATTCCGGTGGCGCCGTTCAAATCACAGAACATGAGCCTGAACTCCTATGTGACCGCCGATGGTGCGGAGATCGGGATCGCCCAGGCGGTGCAGGCGGCCGCCTGCCGGGTGGAGCCCTCCGCCGATATGAACCCGGTGCTGATCAAGCCGAAGGGAGACCAGTCCTCCCAGATCATGCTCCTGGGTCGTCCCTTCCGGGATGTGCACATCGCCGAGTACTACCGGGAGTCCGATACCCTCCTTGCCGAGGCGCTCGCCGCCTACCGGCGGCTGGAATCGGTATACGGCACCATCATCGTGGAAGGAGCGGGCGGTGCGGCCGAGCTGAACCTGTATGACCGGGACATCGCCAACATCCGGCTGGCCCGGGAGCTCCGCCTGCCCGTCATCCTGGTGGCCGATATCGAGCGGGGCGGGGTCTTCGCCCAGGTCTACGGGACCTGCCAGCTCCTTCCAGATGATATCCGTCCCCTGGTTGCGGGGGTGATCATCACCAAGTTCCGGGGTGATCCCGCCCTCTTTTCCGACGGGGTCCGGATGATCGAGGATCTCTGCGGGATCCCGGTGCTCGGGGTCATCCCGTTCTCGGTTCTCGCACTTCCAAGCGAGGATTCGCTTTCGCTCGGTGACAAGCGGGTCCGGGAGGGTCCCGTCCGGATCGCGGTGGTCCGGTTCCCCCGGATCTCCAACTTCACCGATTTCGAGGTCCTGGAGCGGTACGTCCCGGTGGACTATGTTCCCTGCGGGGGGTCGCTCTCGGGGTACGACTGCGTCATCCTGCCCGGCACCAAGAACACGGTGGCGGATCTCACGCACCTCAAAGAGAGCGGTGGGGATGAGGAGATCCGGCGTGCTCGTGCCCGGGGGGTGCCGATCATCGGCATCTGCGGAGGGTACCAGATGCTTGGAAAAAGGCTCCTTGATGAGGGGACGGAATCGGCTGCGGGGTCCTATGAGGGCCTCGGCATCCTCGATTGCGACACCTCCTTCACCGGGTTCCAGAAGACCACCGTGCAGGTGGTCCGCCAGGCCCGGCCGATCCCCCCCCTCCTCGATGGCATGGGGGAGGTCTGCGGGTACGAGATCCACATGGGCCAGAGCAGGAGGGGGGGATGCGAAGAGGCGTTTGCCGGGGATGGGGCGGTGAGCCCGGACGGCCTGGTGGTGGGGACCTACATGCACGGTCTCTTCCACAATCGATCCATGCTCTCTTCGCTTTTCTCCTATCTCTTCGGGAAAAAAGGGCTCACCCCACCCCCGGTATCGATCGAAGAGGATCTCTCACTGTCGGGAGACTATGCCGGGCTTTCCGCGCTGTACCAAAAGCATGCCGACATGGATGCGGTGGTCCGGCTCGCCACCGGGGAGCAGTCCCGGCCACCGCCCGGCAGGACGACCGTGGGCCGGGTTACGAGATGACATTCATCATGCTCAAGAACCCCTCCCCCCGCCGGTCATCGCACGCCACCGCCTCCACCCGGCTGAGATCGACCTCGTTGGTGGATTTCGAGAATGTGCAGAAGGCCCGGGCGGGCGAGGGGATCCATGCACCTCCCACCCGGAACCGGACGGAATGAACACAGAACCTGCACCGGTCCACGGGCAGTCTCCGTCCGTCGGTGCAGGCGACCGTCCCGTCACTGACCTGGATCTCCCGGGTCACTCGTACACCTCCACAAAGAATCCATGGCGGGCGAGGACGGATCCGACCTGCTCCGCCCATTCCCGGTCGTCTCCCGTGGTGATCGGCTCCACCTCCGCATCCCAGATCTGCTGGAGATCGGATCGTCGTGTGCTCAGGCTCCGCCGCCCTTTGACCACCCCCGCTTCCTGTCCGTCCCGGTCATAGATCCGCATCCGGCAGCACTGGAACATCTGGCAGACCGGCGGGCGGGAGGCATGGATCGCGCAGTGGTAGCACCCGTCATCATCCTCCACCAGGAACGGACACCACCCCCGCTCCATGCTCTCCGCATTCGGTGCCCGGTCGCGGAACGGCTGTTCCACGGTGGCATAGAACGAGTGGTTCCCAAGACCATGGGTGCATGCATAGCGGTGCGGTCCCATGCGGGCCACGACGGTCACGTGGTCCCCCATCCGCATGCAGCACTTCCCGCACCGGGTGCATATAAACTCGGCCATGTGCGCGTACTGGTATCTTTCTGGGGGTTTGAGTACCTTTCGCGACACCGGTGCCGGGGCGGCCGCAAGTGTTTTCATCCCGTCGTGGGACTACCTTCTTTCTATGAAGGTGTGCATCATGTGCGGGGGGGAGGGAACGCGACTGCGTCCACTCACCTTCGAGCGCCCCAAACCCTGCATCCCCATCGTGAATACGCCATCGATCGTCCACCTGGTCTCCCACCTCTCCAACCAGGGGTTCTGCGACATGGTGATCACGCTCGGATACATGGGAGATGAGATCGAGGAGGCGCTGGGGGACGGGTCTCTCTTTGGGGCAACCATCACCTATGTGCGGGAGGAGACGAAGCTCGGAACCGCGGGAAGTGTCAAAAACGCACAGCACTATCTGGAGGATATGCCGTTTTTGGTCGTGGGGGGTGATCATGTGGCGGATATCAACCTCCTGGAAATGTACCGCGACCATCTCCGCGACGGGTCCATCACCACCATCGGGTTCATCAGCATCGATGACCCGGAAGAGTACGGGATCGCCCAGATCGATGTCAACAACCGGATTCTCCGGTGGAAGGAAAAACCGGCACCCGGTGAGATATTCTCCAATCTCGCCAGCACCGGGATGTATATCTGTGATCCGGAGATCTTCGACCACATCCCGGCGGGGGAGAAATATGATTTTGCCCGGGATGTCTTCCCCCGGTTGATGAACGAAGGCCACCTTCTCCGCGGCTGGCTTGCCCGGGGACACTGGACCGATGTGGGAAGCCCCCGATCGCTTCGGGAAGCGGAGAAGTGGAAACTCCAGGAGATCTCGTATACCAGCGTACACGGGGACCTGCACGTCAAAAGCGGCCGCATCAGCGGTCCGGTCAGCCTCGGGGGGTCCCTCTCGCTCGGCACCCATTCGCGGCTGGTGGGTCCTGTCTCCATCGGCGCCAATACGGTCATCGAGGAGGATGTGCTCATCGGGCCCTACACCAGCATCGGCGATGGCTGCGTGATCCGCCAGAACACGCAGATCTTCTCGTCATCCATCTACAACGGGGTGGTGGTGGGGCGAAACACCACCATATCCGGGAGCATCATCGACAACGACACCCTCATCGGCGACGGGTGCAGCGTGGAGAACGATACCGTCATCGGTCCCCGGGTCCGGCTCAAAAACGGGGTGGTGGTCCATTCGGGAACCCGGATCTGGCCGGAGTGCTCCATCGACGAGAACACGGTGGTCAAGGAGCACGTCCTGAATGAAAAGTACGATATCCGCTGGGAAGGCTCCTAGCCGTGCCGGACGAGCCGGTGGGTGAGCGCCATCAGGGGGTGGCGCGCATAGTCCAGCACCTGGATATCATCGAGGGTGGAGAGGTTGATGGATCGGGCGGTCCGCTCCATTCCCAGTTCGATATCGCGGGGGATCTCGATGATGTAGGCGTCGAGCCGGGTGATGCCCAGGCGTTTTGCGGCGATGGCCCGGTGGTGTCCGTCCACCAGGATGTGCTTTCCCGGCCGCTTCACCACGATCAGCGGTTCGGCGAGCCCTTTTCGGATCTCATACATCCTCCCTTCCAGCTCGTCCTCGTAGATCTTTGACTGGGTGGGCATCAGCGAATCGGTGGAGACCGTCCCCCGGGTGAGGGCCGGCTCCACGTTGTAGAGCTTTTTCAGCGTGTCCATGAACTTGAAGACCTTCTCCGGGGAGACATGCTCGATCTGTGACCGGATGACATCGGCATTGGAGATGATGCCGATGAGGTTGTTCTCCTTGTCCACCACCGGGAGCTTCTGGATGCCGGAGCGGAATATCACCCGCGCCGCGTCGTTGATGCTCATGTCGGGATCGGCCACGATCAGGTGTCGGGACATGATCTTTCCCACCGGGGTCGTGGGGTGGACGAAGAGCAGATCCCGGGCGGAGATATACCCCATCACCCGGGTGCCGTCCACCACCGGAAAACCGTCGTGGTTGGTCGTCCGAATGACGTCCATCACGTCCTTGACGGTCCCATGGACGTCGATGCTGACGACATCGTAGGTCATGTAATCGCGGACACGCTTCTTTTCCATTGGCCCGTTAATGTCGCCGATTCTCCTATTCAAATGTTCGGTGCCGGGAAAAAAGAGGTTACTGGATGGGAATCTCTTTACCGCGCTTGGAGGGGATCTTCTTCAACCGCACCTCCAGGACGCCGTTTTTGAAGGACGCCGATGCGCCCTCCTCCGAGACGTCCGCGGGGAGCGCCACCGAGCGGGAGAGGGTGCCGTACATGCGCTCCCGCATGACATAACCTTCTGCCTCTTCCTCGGTGCCGCCCGTCCGTTCGCTGGAGATCTCCAGGAGACTGGGCTCGAGCAGCCGGATGGAGATGTCGTCGCGTTCCACGCCGGGCATATCCGCGACCACCATCACCTCGTCCTCGTGTTCGCGGACGTCCACGCGGAAATCACCCCGCAGCGCCGGGATGAACCGCCGCCTCATCCCCGGTGCCGGGAGCAGTTCACTGCTCTCCACACCGGCCATGAAGCTGGTGAGCATGTTCTCCATCTCCGCGATCATATCCTCAAATCCTATCCAGGGTTGTCTTCTGCGCCAGGCCATGATATTCACCTCGTGCTGTAAACATGCCACGCGGTGCGTGGCTTACCTTTGGTTAGGTATATGGACATATTAATGTTGCGCTCATGGCCACCCCGGCCCCGATGAGGTACATCTTTTAGGAATGGAGCGTCAACCGTAATACCCTATGACGCGAGCCCGGGAACCACGCGGGAAGTCCAGGAAAAAGGATGACCGGCCGGGGTGGTACAAGTTTGCCTTTGTCGGCCTCGCCATCATCTTTGCGGTGGCCATGGTGGGGTCCTATATGTATCCGCTCTTCACCAGTCCCCAGACGGCGGAGATCGGAAATATGGCCGTGTTCGGCTACACGATCTATGACTCGGGAAACCGG
>JBNGCZ010000008.1:2935-39565 GCA_049974905.1 Methanomicrobiales archaeon | reverse complement strand
GGAGATCGGAAATATGGCCGTGTTCGGCTACACGATCTATGACTCGGGAAACCGGCCGATCATCACCACCGAAGAGGACGTGTACATGCAGGCGGCGCAGAACAACCAGACGGTCTTTTTGACCCGCGCCCTCGAGATGCCCGTGGGGGTCGCCTTCTCCGAGGGAAACATCACCGCGGTCCCCATCGTCACCCAACAGGGCCAGGGATCGTACACATTCGGGCTTCTGGGCTATGAACTGAATGCGATCAGCCAGTCGATGATCGGCCAGGCGCCGGGGACCACCGGGACCATCCCGCTGCGGTACGGGGGCAATGCACTCGCCATCAACATGAGTTCGGAAGAGTTCGAGGGGATGACGGGGTATAATTTCTCATCGGTCAGGACCGGGGACCGGATACCGGTGGGCATGGCCGCCCAGCCGACTCTGAACCCGGACGGCACCGAGGAGGTGACCTATCCGCTCCGGGTGGCCAGAGTGACCGAAAAGGGGAACGATTCCCTGATCCTGCAGTACGGATACGGCTCCGTCGAGGTGACTCTCCGGGAAATGGGTGGCTGACCACACCACATTCTTTTTAAGCTCCTCGGTCCTCACCTATGACCATGGCGGTCAGGGTCATGTGTTTCTCCCAGAAGGGATGTATGGGGTGCGAGGAGCAGCGCCCGATCAACAGGGAGGTATCCGAGGCGCTCGAAATCGAGATCGATGAGATCGACGTCACTGAGGAGCCCGATTATATCCGGACGTACAATCTCCGGGTCACGCCCACCATCCTGGTGATATCGAACGGGATCGTCCAGGAGCGCTTCGAGGGGGTGGTGCACCAGGAAGACCTGGAGGATGCCATCAACCGGGCGGCCGGGGCCTAGACGCGGTCGGCAAAGACCCGTTTGATCTTTCTGGCTGGTGCCGACCAGCCCTCTTTTTTCATGAGCGCCCCGTCGCGAAGTTTTATGCGGGTCACCCGTGCACGGAGACCCCCGAAATACCGGGTCTCTCCCACCGCGATCATATCCTCCCCGTCCCGGACCTCGTGGACGGGACGCGTCCGCGCCCCCTCGTGTATCGATACACGCACCACCACCTGTTCCACCCCCCTGGACCAGAGGGTCCGGATGTCGGGCGTGCATGCGCTCTCCACCCGCTTCGTATCCGTCTCGATGCCGGTGATCTCCACGGCCACCGGCTCCCCGTGGCAGAAGGCGACCACCATCTCGCCCACCCGGCAGCACTCGTCGGATCCGAGTTCGGTGACGCACATCACGGATTCTTCGTGGTGGCTGACCACGATGGGCACCTCCTGGAAGGTGGGGGTGTGTTTTTTCGGTACGCGGTAGACATCACCGCAGACCGTGCAGCGGACCAGCACGTCGTCGGTCTCCCGGAGCACGTCATGGGGAGTCCTTTCGTTGCAGGTGGGACAGATCAGTTCCATATACTGTCATCTGGCGTGAGCTCCATACCGGTATAAAGATGGAGGCGTCTGAATGGATCAGGTGCCGGGGTCATCCCGCGGTCACCGGCACCCACCGGAGCACGTTCGAGGTGACCCGGGATGCACACCTCACCGCTGGTGGAGACTGCATCATCGGGGTGGCGGCGGATCGGGGGGCGGCGGACCTCTCCGACCGGTTCCGCCGGGTGCTCTGCAATGATCATGCGGTCCTGGTGACCCGGCTGCACGTGGGGGACCTGGTCATCGAGATCCATGGCCGGGGGAGCTCGCAGATGACTCTGGACCATCCCACGGACCTCGTCTGGAGACGGAGCGGATACGTCTGCGGGAGGACGGTGGCGATCCGGGCCGACCATACCGCCCGCACCCTGCCGCGCCCGCTCATCGCCGCTCTCCGGGAGGGTGACCGGATGGACGTGGAACTCTGTGCCGTCACTCCCGGGAGAGTTCGGTGATCCGGAGTTCCGCCTCCTCGAGACGGCGCTCACATCGTTTCACGATCTCGGTGCCCCGTTCGTACAGCCGGATACTCTCTTCAAGCCCGGCGTTTCCCTCTTCCAGGAGGGCGACTATCTTTCTCAGTTCTTCGATCAGTGACTCATAACTCTCGTCCATGCTCCACCTCCAGCACCTCCACCCGGCAGGTGCCGTCGTGCAGGTGAATGTCCAGTCGGTCCCCGAGAGCGATCTCCTGCGCTGAGGTGATCACGCTCCCGTCCCGTTTCGCCATGCAGTACCCCTCTCTCAGGGGGCGGTACGGATTGTGCGACTCGAGGGAGGCAGCCCGCTCGCGCAGCCGGAGCACCTCCTGTCCGACCTTCGTGTGAGCCGCACGGGCCATCCGGTCGTTCAGGTCCACCGCCTGCTGCATGCGGTCATTGACCAGGCGCCTGAGCCGGGCCGGCTGGAGACGGGCCTGGAGCTGGTCGGTCTCCCTCCACCCGGATTCAAGGGCGGAGCGGAGGGCGGAGAGCATCCGCGACCGCCAGTCCTCCAGCCCGGCACGAAGCTCAGTCTGGTCGGGGACCGCAAGCTCGGCGGCGGCCGAGGGGGTCGGCGCCCGGATATCTGCGGCAAAATCGGTGAGCGCCCAGTCCACCTCGTGGCCGACGGCGCTGATGATGGGAGTAGTGGCGGCGGCCACCGCCCGGACGACCCGGGGATGGCTGAAGGAGAAGAGGTCCTCCACGCTCCCTCCTCCTCTCCCGATGATGATCACGTCCACTCTCCCGTCGATCGCCTCCACCGCCCGGGCGATATCCTCGTGCACCCCGTCTCCCTGCACGGGGGTGGGGGAGAGGATCACCGGGACCGGGTACCGGCGCCGGATCACGTGCAGGATGTCCTGCAGCGCCGCCCCGCTCGCCGACGTGACCACCCCCACCGTCCGCGGGTACCGGGGCAGCGGTCTCTTTTTGGCCGCAGAAAAGATCCCCTCCGCCTCGAGCATCCGCTTCCACTCCTCGATCATCAGGTGACGTTCACCGGCACCGGCGCGGGAGAGCTCCCTGATCACCAGCTGGTATCGCCCCTGCGGTTCATAGACCTGCACATCGCCCCAGGCCACCACTTTCAGACCGTCTTCGGGGGTGAAGGCGAGCTGGCGGGCGTAATTCCTGAACATCACGCACTGGACCACCACCGAACGCCCCTCCTGGTGTTCGAGGAGAGAGAAATAGCGGTGCCCCGAGCGGTGATGTGTGTACCCCGAGATCTCCCCCCGGACCCAGACGTTCTGCAGACGCGGATCATCGAGGGCGTCACGGATGATGCGGGAGATATCCGAGACCCGCATCACCAGCGGTCCCGCCGGGTCTACCTTCTCCTGGACCATCGATCAGTATTTGGAGAGGGGGATGGTAAATACTGCCATGGTCGCAATCGCCGTCTCCAGCATGCTCTTCCACGAGTATCCCTGCGAGGAGATCTTCTCCTACGTGGAAGAAGCGGGGCTCGACGGTATCGAATTCTGGGTGGAGACCCCCGATTTCTGGCTCCGGGGATGCCCCCCGGAGGCGCTTTCCGGGTGTATCGCCCGCCATCCCACCCTCTCCCACCCCACCATCCATGCCCCGGTGCTCGACCTGAATCCCTGCTCGATCAACCCCCGGGTGGCGATCGCCTCGGTGGAATATGCGCTGGAGGCGGTCTCCCTCGGGGCGGAGGTGGAGAGCCCGGCGGTCACCGTCCACCCGGGGCGCCGGACCGCGAAGCGAACGCCGAGCGATGCGGATTTTTACCGGTTCGAACGCTACCTGGACCTGCTGGAGGGGGCGCATGACCGGACCGGCGTCCCCGTCTCCATCGAGAACATGGAGCAGCGCGAAAACTCCCTCCTGTGCACCCCCGCAGGAGTCGCCGAACTCCTGGAGGCGGAGCCGTGGCTCGGATTCACCCTGGACGTGGCCCATGCCCTTGCCCGGTCACCCGATGAGGCGCTTCGGTACGTGGACGTCGCCGTCGACCGCCTGTGCAACGTCCATGTGAGCGGAGTCGGGCACGGCATGGTCCATATACCCCCGAGCAGGGATGGGAATGTGGCCCCCGTGCTGGCGGCGTTGCGGGACAGCGGATACACCGGACCGCTGACCCTGGAGATCGAGGACCGCACCTTCACCGGACTGCTCTCCTCCGAGGAGAAGATCATCCTCCTGATGCGGGAGGCGGAGTGGCTCCGGTCGGTGTGGGATCGCTGATCACCCTCTGCCATTCCGTTGATTTTATATCCGCCCCCCTCGAAAGATACTGTGACAGAGCCATTATGAACACAGCGAGAGTTATGACGGCGACGCCGGCAGGGAGTCGATGACCATCGATCTCTTGTATATCGAGTTTTTTCTATTCGTCGTCTGTCTCCTGCTGTCCGGGTTCTTCTCAGGTTCGGAAGTGGCAGTTATCTCGCTGTCCTGGGCGAAGACACGGGGGCTCGTCTCGCGGAAGGTGCCGGGTGCCGGGGCACTGGAGGCGCTGAAAAAAGACATCGATCACGTCCTGATCACCATATTGATCGGAAACAACGTGGTGAACATCGCCGCTGCGGCCATTGCGACCGCCATCGCCATCAGGGCCTACGGCAACGCCGGGGTGGGGATCGCCACCGGCGTGGTCGTCCTGCTGATGCTGATCTTCGGCGAGATCGGTCCAAAGACCTTCGCTACCCGGCACACCGCGCGGGTCGCCCTGTTCGTCTCACGCCCCATCCTGCTCCTGACCCGGATACTCTTCCCCGTCCTCTGGCTGTATGATGTGGTCAAACGGCTGCTCGCGAGCAAACAGGTCATGAAGCCGGCAGTGACCGAGGAGGAGATCAAGGAATGGATCGATGTGGGTGAGGAGGAGGGGGCCATCCACGAAGAGGAACGGGAGATGCTCTATTCGGTCTTCCGGTTCAGCGACACCACCGCCCGCGAGATCATGACTCCCCGTGTGGACGTGACCATCCTGGAGGACACGAGCTCGCTTTCAAACGCCCTCACCATCTTCCAGGAGACCGGGTTTTCACGGATCCCGGTCTACCATGAGCACACCGACAACATCGTGGGGGTGCTCAACGTCAAGGATCTCTTCGCCTCGGTCATCTCCCAGTCGAAGGATGCGACCATCAGGAAACTGATGCACAATCCCTATTTCGTCCCCGAGAGCAAGAAGATCGATGACCTCCTCCGTGAACTGCGGGCGAGAAAGATTCACCTGGCGATCGTGCTCGATGAATACGGCGCCTTCGCCGGGGTGGTCACGGTGGAGGATATGCTGGAGGAGCTGGTGGGGGAGATCATGGACGAGTTCGATCAGGAAGAGCCCGAGATCCGCGAGATCGATCCCGGCATCTACCTGGTGGACGCCCGGACCTGGGTCTGGCGGATCAACGAGGTGCTCTCCATCGATCTCCCGCTGGATGAATCATACGAGACCGTCGGGGGTCTCATCATCGACCGGTTGGGCCATATCCCCCGGCGCGGGGAGGTGGTCCGCCTCGAGGATTCCGGTATCACGCTGGTGGTCATGGAGATGCGGGGGCGCAGCATGATCGAGGTCAAGGTGATCCTCCCGGGCGGGGAGGGGGAGTCATGAACCGCATCGCGGTCCTCGCTTCCGGCCGGGGGTCGAATTTCCAGGCCCTGATCGATGCGGTTCTCTCGGGAACGGTGCCGGCCGCCTGTGTGCGGCTCATCACCGACAACCCGGACGCATACGCGATCGAGCGGGCGAATCGGGCGGGCATCCCGGTCAGCGTGGTCGATTTCGGCCGGTTCTCTGACCGGGACGCCTACGAGTCACATCTCCGGGCCGTGATGCATGAGTGCCGGGCGGACCTGTATGTGCTCGCCGGGTACATGAGGCTCCTGGATCCCCGCACGGTGACCGAATTCGCTGGCCGGATCATCAACATCCATCCGGCCCTGCTCCCCGCATTCCCCGGGCTCCATGCCCCGCGGCAGGCGATAGAGCACGGGGTGAAGGTCTCCGGGTGCACGGTCCATTTCGTGGATTCCGGTATGGACAGCGGGCCGATCATCCTCCAGCGGGCGGTCCCGGTGTACGAGGACGACGACGAGGACTCGCTTGCTGAACGCATCCTCGCCGAGGAGCATCTCTGCCTCTCCGAGGCGGTCCGGCTCTTCTGCGAGGGCCGGTTGCAGATCGAGGGGCGGCGGGTCCACATCAGGTGACAGGGGGGGCAGGAACTCATGGCACAGCGACCAAAGCGATCGGAGGTGAAGAAGATCGCCCGCGAACGGATCGACCGGCTCATGGAGGAGGCGGGAGCCCGGGCACCGGCCCGGCCGGATCTCGCCCGCCGGTATGTGGAGCGGGCCCGGAGGATCGCCATGCGCCACCGGGTCCGGATCCCGGCACGTGACAAACGCCGGTTCTGTCGCCGGTGCCATGCCTATCTCGTCCCCGGCAGGGACGCCCGGGTGCGCATCCACCGGGGTCGGGTGGTCGTCACCTGCCTGCACTGCGGGCACCAGACCCGGATACCGGTGGTGAACACCCATCGTCCGTAGCACGCGCCACCAGGACCTCAAACCCTCGGTCTGGATCGGCAAGCAGGGATGCACCGACGCGATCATGGAGGAGATGGAGCGGCAGCTCGAGCAGCGGACGGCGATCAAGGTCCGGTGGCTCCGGTCCGCCCGGGTGGATCCCGGCCGGATAGCGGACCGGGTCGGTGCCGAGCTGGTGGAGGTCCGGGGGCGGACCATGGTTCTCGTCCGTCCACGGGGACGAGCGGGGGAAGAAGCCAGAAATATATAATATCATCCCCTGCATATATGTAAAGACTACTCTGGTGATTGACAAGAGGTTCATCGATGACAACGGTATATGACATTCCTGCCGACATCTTCATCAGGCAGGTCGCGGATGAATTGAAATCCGTGGAAGCGGTACACCCCCCTGACTGGGCCGCATTCGCAAAGACCGGCGTGCACAAGCAGATGCCGCCGGAAGATCCCGAATGGTGGTATATCCGGGCGGCAGCGATTCTCCGCCGGGTATACATCGACGGGCCGGTGGGTGTGCAGCGCATGAGGACATTTTACGGTGGAAAGAAGGACCGTGGATCCCGGCGATACCAGTTCCGAAAGGGGAGTGGATCCATCATCAGGGTCATCCTCCAGCAGCTCGAAACGGCGGGCTTCGTGGAGCAGCGGCCGGACGGCCGGCGGGTGACCGCGGCGGGCCGGGCGTTCCTGGACCGGTCGGCCCATGGCCTGAAGATGCAGGCACAGGAGAGCGTTCCCGCAAGCGGGATGGATGAGTGAGGGGTGAATTGATGGGAGACGACGAACTCGCAGAGATCCGGCGGAGGAAAATGGAACAGCTCCAGCGTGAGGCGCAGGGGCAGCAGGGTCAGGAAGCAGAGTATGAGCGCCAGCAGCAGATGGAAGCTCAGATCCAGATGATCCTCAAGCAGATCCTCGAACCACAGGCGAGAGAACGCCTCAATACCATCAAACTCACCCGCCCGGAATTTGCACAGGGAGTCGAACAGCAACTGGTGATGCTCGCCCAGAGCGGACGGATTCGGGAGAAGATTACCGACGCCCAGCTGAAGGAGATCCTCAAGCAGCTGACACCAGCAAAGCGGGATTTCTCGATCACCCGCCGATGAACGGATACGCCTCTCTCGTGCCCCTCAATCGGGGATGGCACAAGACGATATGCTCCATCCCGGAGGAGGGGGCCTCGCACGGAGGTCAGTTTCCCGGGGAGATCGATCGCGGTGGTGAAACATCATGAGCAAAGTGAGCAAGGGAAGAAAAATACGGCTGGCCAAAGCCTGTGAACAGAATCGGCGGGTACCTGCATGGGTGACCCTCCGTACCAATCGGAGCGTACTCTCCCACCCCCGGCGCCGTCACTGGCGCAGGAATTCATTGAAGGTGTGAGTCGATGGTCGAGACACTGGAAGAGACACTCTTCGTGATCCCGCTTCGGGATGTGAAGCGGGCTCCCCGATGGAAGCGCGGGAAGCGCGCCATCAGGGATATCCGGACGTATCTTATCCGGCACATGAAGAGCGACGAGGTCAAGCTCGATCAGAGCATCAATGAATACATCTGGGGACGCGGCAGCGAGAAACCGCCCCGAAAGATCCGGGTCCGTGCCATGAAGTTCGAGGACGGACAGGTACAGGCGGAGCTGGCCGGAGAATGAGATGAGTTCGTCGATCGGGTTTGCAGGAGATCCGCACATCGGCGTTTTTTCGCGGGTATTTGACGATATCGCGATCACCCCTCCCGGCACCCCGGAGGAGTACATCGATGCCCTGCACACCGAGCTCGGGGTGGAGGTGGTGGAACTGTCCATCCAGCAGAGCTCGATCGTGGGATCGCTGGTGGCTGGCAACCAGAACGGCCTGGTGGTGAGCGGCCTCGCCACGCCCGATGAGATCGCGGTGCTCGAGGACCATCGCGAGGTGTTCCCCCTCCACGGCGGGATGACCGCCGCCGGAAACCTGATCCTGGCAAACGATCTCTTCGCTGCCGTGCACCCTGACCTGCCCCTCAGCGTTGCCGAGGACATCGGGTCGTTTCTGAGTGTCCCGGTGGTCCGGTTGACGCTTGGCGGCGTGAAGACGGTGGGAATGGCCGGATGCGCCACCAGTGTCGGGGTCCTGGTCCATCCCCGTGCGTCCGCCCGGGAGATCGCCGTCCTCGAGGGGGTCTGCGATCTCCCCATCGGACTCGGGACGGTCAATATGGGGACCACGCTGGTGGGAACCGGGGTGGTCGCCAACCGTCGCGGGTATCTCGCCGGCCTGTTCACGAGCGGTTTTGAGATGGGGCGCATCGAAGAAGTATTCGGATTTGAGGAGTGAACACATGGAGAACCAGGCATTTGAGGTCACAGGGACCTTCCGGATCGGCGGTGAGTGGTGCCCGTACACCAAGGTGCTCACCGCACCCAATGAACAGCAGGCGATCGAGCGGGTGTATACCCTCTTTGGAAGCAAGCATCGATTGAAACGCTACCAGATAACCGTGGATGCCGTGCAGATCCATCAGGAGGAGTAGTCGTGGCTGATCAGCGTGAGCTGCAGGAACTCCAGATGTACTACAACGAGTACCAGCAGAACCTGGACTACCTGCGGCAGCAGCTGAACCTGGTGGTGGAGCGGAAGATGGAGAGCCGGGCGGCGATCGACGCCCTGGAGACGGTCCGCGAACAGCCGGATGAAACGGTCCTCCTGCCACTGGGAGGCGGCGCCAGTCTCCGGGCCCGGATTCCCGACCCGGAGACGGTGCTGGTGAATATCGGCTCGGATGTGGTCGTCACCCGCAGCAACCCCGATGCGGTTGATTTTCTCACGGGGCGCATCACCGAGCTCGAATCCCTCGAGAAGAAACTCGCCGAGTCCATCGGCTCGCTGCAGGCCCAGATGGAGGAGATCCGGCGGCGCCTGGAATCGGCGTATTCCGGCCAGCCGCAGGGATCCCCTGCTTCGGGACGGAACACGGAGTAGCGCCCCATGTTCGAGAGCCTCCGCGACCGCATAAAAAATGTCCGGAGATCGCTCGGGTCCCGGGTCAGCGACGCGATGGAGGCCGAGGAAGCTCCGGAACCGGCGGCCGAGGCACCGCCCCATCCCGCAGAGGGAAAGAAGCAAAAGACCGGTCTCGGGGATCGGATGCGGGTGCTGGTCTCGGAACGCGGCCTGATCATCTCCGAAAAGGACCTGGAAGAACCTCTTTTTGAACTGGAGATGATCCTGCTGGAGAATGATGTGGCCCTGCCGGTCGCCGAGGAGATCATCGAACACCTGCGGGACGAGCTGGTGGGGACCACCCGCCGGATCACCGAATCGCCGGATGGAATCGTCCAGACGGCCATGCAGCGGGCGCTCACCTCGGTGCTCGGCGATCCCTTCGACCTGCCCGCCTACATCCGGGATCATGAGCGCCCCGTCCGTATCCTCTTCACCGGGGTGAACGGGACCGGAAAGACGACCACGGTGGCAAAAGTCGCAAAATACCTGGTCGATTCCGGCTTTTCCGTGGTCATCGGGGCCGGGGATACCTACCGTGCCGGCGCACTCCAGCAGCTCGCCACCCATGCCGATCGCCTGGGGATCCGGGTGGTCCAGCACCAGGAGGGGGCGGATCCATCCGCGGTCCTCTTCGACACCGTGGAGTATGCGCGTGCTCACGGTATCGATGCTGTCCTTGCGGACACGGCCGGCCGGTTCCACAACCGCAGGAACCTGATGAACCAGCTCGAGAAGATCCGGCGGGTGATGAAGCCGGACCTGATCCTGTACGTGGATGAAGCGGTGGCCGGAAACGACGCAGTGGTGCGGGCGGACGAGTTCGAGCGGGCGGTGGGAACCGACGGGGTGATTCTCACCAAGGCGGACATGGATCCCCGTGGTGGTGCCGCCATCTCCATCGCCCATACGATCAAGAAACCGCTCATCTTCCTGGGGACGGGGCAGGGATACGACGATATCGTCCCCTTCACCCCCTCACTGGTGGCTGATGCCGTGCTCGGGGGCGAATCCTGATGCTCGACACGCTGGGCACCTCTCTCAAGGACGCGCTCAAAAAACTCGCCGGCAGGACGGTCGTGGACCGGGTGGCGGTCGAGGAGCTGGTCCGGGACCTGCAGCGCGCCCTCATCCAGGCCGATGTCAATGTCCGGCTGGTGATGACGCTCTCCCAGACCATCAAGCGGCGCGCCCTGGAGGAGGAGCCCCCGAAGGGGATGAGCGCCCGGGAGCACGTGCTCCGGATCGTGTACCAGGAACTGGTCGCCCTGATGGGGTCGTCCGCCGATGTGGCGCTCGCCTCCCAGACCATCCTGCTCGCCGGTCTGCAGGGGAGCGGAAAGACCACCATCACCGCGAAACTCGCCCGCTGGTTCAAGCGCAAGGGGCTTCGTCCCGGCGTGATCTGTGCGGACACCTTCCGTCCCGGTGCATACGAGCAGCTGGCCACGCTCTGTGCCCGCATCGATGTTCCCTGTTACGGAGAACCCGGCGTCGATGATGCGGACGGGATCGTACGCCGCGGTCTCGACCGCCAGCAGAACCTCGATGTGGTCATCATCGATACGCAGGGGCGCCATGCGCTGGAGGAGGATCTCATCGATGAGATCATCCGGCTCAACGATATCAGCCGTGCCGACCACCGGTGGCTGGTGATCGATGCGGCGCTCGGGCAGCAGGCGAGCGACCAGGCGCGCCGGTTCAACGAGGCGATCTCCATCGACGGGGTCATCATCACCAAGATGGACGGGACCGCCAGGGGTGGGGGGGCCCTCTCCGCGGTATCGGAGACTCACAGCGGGATCGTCTTCGTGGGCAGCGGGGAGACGGTCGAGGATCTGGAACGCTTCGATCCGGACGGGTTCATCTCCCGCCTGCTCGGGATGGGGGACCTCCGGTCGCTGGTGGAACGGGCGGAGGAAGCGGTCGCCGGGGAGGACGTGGATGTCAATGCCCTGATGAAGGGCAAGTTCACGCTCCGGGACATGTACTCCCAGATGGAGGCGATCAACCGGATGGGCCCGCTCAAGCAGATCATGAGCATGCTCCCCACGGGGGGGATGTCTCTGCCGGACGATGCCTATGACGTGACCGCCACCAAGATGGAGCGGTTCAAGGTGGTCATGGATTCCATGACCGACCGGGAGCTGGACGATCCGTCGGTCATCGGGAGCTCAAGGATCCAGCGGATTGCCCGGGGAGCGGGGGGTACACCCGACGAGGTGCGGGAGCTGATCCGGTACCACCGGACCATGAAGCGCGCCCTGAAGGCGTTTCGCGGGGGCGGGAAGTACAACATGCAACGCATGATGAAAAAGTTTGGCGGGATGTAGCGGGATGACGCGTTTCATCGTCATCGGCCACCGGGCCACACCCACCGGCACGTTCCCGCTGAACGACCTTCCCGGTTCGGCCGGCCGTATGGACGTTCTCTGCCGCGCCGTCACCTCCGCTCTCTTTCTCTCCCATGGTATCCGGCGGGATTCCGAGTGCTCGCTCGTCCTCTGCGGGGAGCCCGGCCCGGTCAGGACGGTGCTTTTCCGGGGGGCGGAGGTCCGTTCCCTGAACCCGGACGAGCGGAGCACCGCGGCGCTGATCAAAAAGGCGTGCGGTATCCGGTGCGGCCGGGAATTCCTGGAATCCACCCCCGGCGTGTATGTGCGGCAGGGGGGGCTCGATCGCCTGCTCGAGGAAGGATCGTGGGGAGTGCTCGATGAAGGGGGGCCGGACATCCGGGAGGCCTCCGCCCTCCCGGACGGCTGGATCCTCTCCGACCACCTCGATTTCACCGCCCCGGAGGAATCGCTGCTCACCGGCCTCCCCCGGTTCTCGGTGGGACCGCTCTCACTGCATGGCGATCACGCCATCACCCTTGTCCACAACGAACGGGATCGACGGGAGGCGGGATGGAGCTGATGGAACAGGTGGGGGAGATCCTCGCCACCGGCCCGGTCTGTGACCACTGCCTGGGACGGTTCTTTGGGAAGCGATCCTTCGGGCTCTCCAACGATGAACGGGGCCGCGCCCTCCGGACGACCCACCACCTGATCACCAACACTCCCTATTCGCCCTGCGAGGAGACCTGCTGGATCTGCGGGGATCTGTTCAGGGAGATCGGCGACTGGGCGGATCGGGTGGTGGCGGCGCTTGCCGGAATCGAGTTTCGCACCTTCCTGATCGGAACCCGGGTCCCTCCCCTCCTCGCCGAGAGCGAGGAGATGGTGTGGTCGGATCTCGCCCTCACCGACCCCGAACCGCTGAAGGCGGAGATGAACCGGGAGGTCGGCAAACGGGTGGCCGCCCGCACGGGGGCCGGGTTCGATCCGGGCGCCCCCGACGTGGTGGCGGTGCTGGACATCCCCGGAGACCGGGTGGAGGTGGAGATCCGCTCGGTGTACATCCGGGGCCGGTACTGCAAGTACGAGCGCGGGATCCCCCAGACCCGGTGGTACTGCCGGGCGTGCCGCGGTGAGGGCTGCGAGATGTGCGGGTATACCGGGAAGCAGTACGCCGACTCGGTCGAGGAGCTGATCGGCCGGGCGGTGGTCCCCGCCATGGGTGCAAAGGACGCGATCCTCCATGCCGCCGGGCGGGAGGATATCGATGCCCGGATGCTTGGATCCGGGCGACCGTTTGTGCTGGAGGTGGTGGCCCCCCGGATCCGGGAGAGAGACCTCTCCTGTCTGGAGGAGGAGATCACTGCCGGTGCCGAAGGCCGGGTCGCGGTCACCCTCGAGGGGTGGACCACCAGAAAGGAGGTGGAAACCCTTAAATCAGACAAAGCGCATAAAAAATACAGGATCCTGGTCGAGTTTGACGGCACAGTGCCCGAAACCGCCCTCCAGCACGCACTGGATCAGCTTAAAGGGGCCTGTATCAACCAGCGCACGCCGGTGCGGGTCGCCCACCGGAGAGCCGATCTGGTCAGGAGGCGCCGGGTCATCGATGCCACCCTCTCAGGTGAGGAGGCGGACGGGTACCTCCTGGATATCGTCGGCGATGCCGGACTGTACATCAAGGAACTGGTCTCGGGGGACGATGGCCGTACACGACCGTCCCTTGCCGAACTGGTTGGCTGCACAGCCCGGGTTGCCCGACTCGATGTCCTGGAGGTCGGAGATTCTCCGGCAGACCAGACCCCCGGATAACCGAATATCACAGGAGTACATCTACATGGCACATCACAATGGTCCTCGAAAGAAGACCCGGTACAAGTTCAAGAAACCGTTGCGACGTCGAGGTATCCCTCCCGTCACCACGGTGATCCAGAAATTCGAGATCGGATCACGGGTGCACATCGTGGTGGAACCCAGTGTCCACAAGGGCATGCCGCCACGGCGGTACCACGGGCGAACCGGCACCGTCATCGGGCGGCGCGGACGCGCCTGGGTCCTCTCGGTCCCCGACGGGAACGCCACCAAGACGATCATCGCCAGATCACAACATCTAAAAGCACAAAAGGTGTAAACCACCAGCAGAGGTGAGGCATGAAGGTAAAAGCGCTTGTCCGGGAAGAGCGGATCACGCTCCCCGAACTCCGGGGAGAGCTGCTCAGGGTGGAAGCCGACAGGCTCGCCAGGGAGAGCGAGATGTCCTATGAACTCCGAAAAAGCATCGAACATGCCAATCACCTCTCCAGAATCTCCGCCGAGGAATCCCGGGCGCTCGTCGAGGAACTCATCGCCCTGGAGAAGATGAAGGAAGATATCGCCTTCCGGATCGTCAACCTCGTGCCGCAGACCCGCGACGAGCTGCGGGCCATCTACGCCAAGGAACGGTTCACCCTGACCGGAGAGGAGCTCGACCAGATACTCGATATGGTGCGTTCTCATTGCTGAGGGATGCCGATGAAGACCGAGAAGAAGGAAAATTACGCGGTCGTACTCGACTTTCTTCCCCGGGGCCATGCCGACGACCCCCGGCCCGTGTTCAAGCGCGAGCCCATCGTCCAGGCGGTGGGGGTGGACCAGTTCAAGCTGCTGGAGCTGGTGCCCAAGGTCGAGGATATCCCCCTGTATGAGACGGTGTACATCGGCGAGGGCGAACGCGATACCATAGAGCGGGTCAAACGGCGCATATCCTATTCTGAACTGACCCACACTTCACAGGTGGAGCTGCCCTACGTCGTCGAACAGACGGTGATGGAGCACGAAGACCGGTTCGTGGATTTCTTCAACCGGGCGGTCCCGCTGACTTCCAAGCTGCACATGCTCACCCTGCTTCCCGGTGTGGGCAAGAAACTGATGTGGGAGCTGATCGAGCAGCGGGAGAAGGCTCCTTTCGAGAGTTTCGAGGATATCAGACAGCGTATCAAGGCGATGCCCCATCCCGAGCGGATGATCATCAACCGGATCCTGGAGGAACTGCAGAATCCGGATGTCAAGTATCATCTGTTCACCACCAAATGAGCGCCCCGAAGGATCAGCACTTCCTCACCAACCCGCGTATCGCATCCCGGATCGCCGGGTTCGTGGAGGTCGGGGGACGACGGGTCCTGGAGATCGGACCCGGTACGGGGGCGCTGACCCGCGAACTCCTCGAACGGGGAGCGTTCGTCTCGGCGGTGGAGCTGGATCCCGGGCTGGTCGAGGATCTCCGCGTCCGGTTTGCGACCGAGATCGATGAGGGCCGGTTCGAGGTCGTCCAGGGGGACGCGATCCGCGACCCGCTCCCCGAATGTACCCTCGTGGTCTCCAACCTCCCCTACTCCGCCTCCTCCCGTATCGTCTTCCGTCTCCTCCGGGAGGGATTCGAGGTGGCGGTGCTGATGTTCCAGAAGGAGTTCGCCCGGCGGATGGCGGCACCGGTGGGGACACCGGGCTGCGGCCGGCTCTCTGTGATGGTCCAGACGTATGCCCGGGTCAAACCGCTCATGGAAGTGGGTCCCTCAGCCTTCACCCCCCGGCCGAAGGTCCGGTCCTGGGTGGTGCGCATCACCCCGCGGGACCCCCCTCACCCCATACGGGACCACCGCGTGTACGCGGACCTGGTCCGGGTGCTCTTCTCTCACCGGCGCAAGATGGTCAGGAAGGCGCTCAGAAGCGAACCGGAGACGTTCGACGAGGAACGGGTCGGAGGGGTGCTGGACGAGCTGCCCGACGAGGTCCTCCGTTCGCGAGCCGAGGAGCTCTCCCTCGATGAATTCGCCCGGATTGCCAATGCCCTCGTTGATGCATCGATCCGATGAGCGGGTCTACCCGCCCCGCGAGGACACCTGGCTCCTGCTGAAGACTGCCCGAAACGAGGTCCGGGCGGATGACCGGGTGCTCGAGGTGGGGTGCGGAAGCGGGGAGGTGGCCGCCGGGCTCGCCCCGGTCGACCGGGTGGTGGCCACGGACATCAATCCCCACGCCCTCCGGCTCACCCGGTCCCGCGGGGTGGCGGTGGTGCGCACCGATCTCTGTGCGGGTCTTCTGCCCGTCTTCGACCTGGTGGTCTTCAACCCCCCGTACCTCCCCACGGGCCCCGACGAGCGGATCGATGACTGGCTGGAGTACGCGCTTGACGGCGGCGAGGACGGGCGGGAGGTGATCTCCCGGTTCTCGCGGATGGTCGCGGGGGCGCTCGCACCGGGGGGGCGGGTGCTGCTCCTCGTCTCGTCACTGACGGGCCCGGACGCGGTCCGCACTCTCATGGAGAACGCCGGTCTCCAGACGGAGATCGTCGCCCGGGAGGAGATGGAGGATGAAGTGCTGTTCGTTATCCGGGCGGTCCTGGCGGGGGATGCAGAAGAAGATCAGGCCTCGGGCACCAGGAATTCGTCGAGCTTCCACACCCCTTCTTCCTGAACGAAATTCACGTCCCGGGGGACGGCCACCCGTCCCGATGCGGTCTCCAGCCGGAGGGTGACCTGCAGTTCGATATCGCCCTTGAAGTCCTGGACCGAATTCACATCGAACCCGTGGAATGCATGGCCCATCTCGGTGAATGCATAGACCGTGTTGTTGATGTGGTCCCGGTATTCGTCATGATGGACCGACGCGGAGAGTGCATTCCACACCCCATCCGAGTTGCCGCGGTTGAATTCGGCGGTATATGATTCGAGGCACGAGGTGAGCTCCCTTTCGAGCGGTGTGGGAGTGGGTGCCGGTGTGGGCGTGGGGGTCGGCGGCGGAGTGGGGGGCGGTGTCGGGGCCGGGGCGGCGGCCTGGGAGGTGGTGACCGATGCCGCGGTCTCTTTGCCCCCTCCTGAAAGAAGATCTTCCGCCATGGGGATACCGGAGGGGACGATCATCAGTGCGACCACCACGGCGATCACCGTCATCAGCCCGGCAAACGCCCGGCTGGACGACGACCAGTTCCTCGTGGGGAGGGCGGGCATTTTCAGGGAAAATGACGGGGACGCCGGCGTTGCCGGTGGAGCCGGACGTGAAGGGACCTGGCGGGGTGACCCGGGGGCGCCTCCGTCCCGGGAACCTCCGCAGTGGTGGCAGAACACCGCATGGGGCAGAATCGGTGACCCGCACAGACGGCAGTACCGGGGAGCGCCCGCCGGTGACTGCGGCCGCGGGGGAACCGGCGGGGAGGGGGACGGGCGGGTCCGGGAGGGGGTGGTCGATTTGAACGGGCCCAGTGCGGCAAGCAACCGGTCGCGTTCCGCAGTTCGCGGTGACCAACCGGCCGGTGTGGGGAACGATATGGACATCTTCCGGACCTGGCCGCCGGTCCCCCGGACCGAGAGGGTAATGGCCGGGTCTCCCGTCTCCTGCGTGCGGCGGGCACCATCGACGATCCTGCTCCGATCGATGGAGTGGGTGCCCCCCGCAGAATTGATGAGTATCAGGCGTCGGTGGGTGAGCCTCGCGGTGTACCGTACACCCCGTACCGTCACCCCCGGTACTTCAAGGAGCACGCGATCGTGCTCATCGGCCCCCGGCGCCATGGATGTTATCAGGTTGTTCGGGCATGGTTCAAATAGCTTCTTGTCGGCAAAATTGTCGGCTGCATTTCCGTTTCGGTGGGATAACCTCTATATGGGGCCGTGTCCAACCAACCTCCGGTGACAGACAGATGTCTACCGAAGGCGAGAGTGCCGTCACCTCACTGGCGGTGCTCTGTATCGTGGCGACGGCCATCGGATCCACGCTGGGAGCCACCTTCTGTATCGATGGATTCACTTCTCCCTTTTTCCCGGGGTCTGCGGGCGGCGACTTTCGTGTGGTGCAGGCGGCAGATCCCCCCGGGGGCACGCCCTATTACCACCAGATCTATTCTGCCACATCTTCCAACGGGCTCGAATGGACGGTGGATGATCGTCTGATCTTCGATCATGCCTCGGTGCCCGGTGCGGTTGTCTTCGACGGCACACTCTATCTCTACTTCGTCAACGCCACCGGATGGCCAAACGAGGTGCTGAGTGTTGGTATCAGTGAGGATCGCGGGACGACCTGGAATGTCCATGATGTGACAATATCGGGCTCAAACAGCCCGTATCCGGTCGATCCAAACCCGATCATCGATGACGGACGGATCCGCCTGACCTATCTTGGCAACCTGAACCCGGGAAACGAGACCAACAAGATCGTGACGGCGACCTCCACCGACGGTGTCAATTTCACCGAGGAGGCGGTCATCTACACCGGGGAGGTGTTCGACCCGGACCTCTTCTCAGACGCCGACGCCGGGGAATGGGTACTCCTGCTGAACACCGGTGGCCTGACCAGAGCGACCGCATCATCCGCCACCGGTCCCTTCACGGTGGATGAATCTTTCAGCTGGGATGCGGGAAGCATCTCCTCCACGCACCGGATCGGTGATCGATACCTTACCTACTATGCCGGGGCGGGCGGTGTCAGCGTGGCTGAGTACGCCGGCGGCAACCTCACCCACATTGCAGATAATATCCTTCAGTACCCGGGGCCGAATGCCGATCCCACGGTGGCGGTCTTCGGGGAGGAAGACTACCTGCTGTTCTTCAAGACACAGGTGGAGTCCCCGGAACCCGAACCGACCGTCACCGTGACTCCGACACCGGATCCCTCGATTATCGACGATTACCGGGATCCGACCACCGGCGAGGTGGAGAAGGAGGGCGCCGTGCAGGCGGTGAACGATTACCTGTTCGAGGGGATCATCTCCAGAGATGAGGCGATCCTGGTGGTGAACAGCTACCTGTTCGGGTAACGGGACACCGGCCGGAGAGGATCTTATCTTGCGGTCGCCGGCGATACGGTGGTCGGCGGGACTCACGGAGATGAGACCTCCGGGATGCCGGGGCCGGGGATCGCCGCCTCACTGTTTTTTCTCCTCATCCCGGCAACAGTGATCCACACGTGAAACCGTCATCCGCGCTCCCGGAACCGGAGGCCTCCCTCGATCTCCTCTGGAACCGGAAGGTCCATGTCGCATCCTACGGGTGCACCTACAACCACGCCGATGCCGAGGCTATCCGCGAGATCTGCCGCCGGCAGGGGTGCCGGCTGGTCTCCGAGGACGAGGCGGACGTGGTGATCATCGCCACCTGCACGGTGGTGCAGCGGACCGAGAACCGGGTCATGGCCCATCTCTCCCGGGTCTCCGATCGGGAGGTGCTGGTCACCGGCTGCATGCCCCTCGCCCAGCCCGATCGGATCCGGGACTGCCCCGGGGTTCGGGTCATCCATCCCGATACGGTCCGCTCACACGCCGGGACCCCGGGCGCCATCCTCCGCGGCGGTATCGGAGTGGTCCAGGCGGCCCGCGGATGCCGTGGCCGGTGCACCTACTGCATTACCCGGCGTGCCCGGGGCCCGCTGGCGAGCATGCCTGCAGATGTCGTGTCCCGCGGGGTGGAATGGTGCGCCTCTAACGGAGCGGCGGAGATCCAGCTGACTGCCCAGGATCTCTCCGCATGGGGCCTCGATCGGGGGGAGACTCTCCCCGATCTCCTCGCCCGGCTCCGGGAGATCCCCGGCGATTTCCGGCTCCGGGCCGGGATGATGAACCCGGCGACCGTGCTCCCCATCCTCGACGACCTGGTGGAATCCTGGACCGACCCGCTCTTCCGGTTCGTCCACCTCCCGGTCCAGTCCGGATCGGACCACGTGCTGGAGCTGATGGGGCGCGGGTACACCCGGGATCAGTTCATTGCCATCATCGAGGCGTTCCGGGAGCGGTACCCGGATATGCGGATCTCCACCGATATCCTGGTCGGGTTTCCCGGTGAGACAGAAGGGGATTTCATGGCCACCGTGGATCTCCTCCGCCGGGTCCGCCCCACCAAGGTGAATGTAACCCGGTTCTCCCCCCGGCCGGGAACCGACGCGGCAAAGCGGCCTCTCCTGCCGGGTGGGGTCGTCAAGGAGCGCTCCCGCGTCCTCCACCGCCTCGCCGCAGAGATATCCGACCGGGCCTCAACCCGCCGGATCGGGGAGGTGGTTCCCTTCGTGGCCACCGAGTCGAAGCGCCCCGGGACCGTCACCGCCCGGACCGCCACCTACGACCACCTGGTGATCCCCGAATCTCTCTCGCCGGGGACCACCGGCCATGCCCGCATCACGGGCCACCGCCGGTTCTACCTCCTCGCCGATCGGTTACCGGGCACGTGAGCGCCAGGACCAGAGGGCGTGGACGGTGAAGAGTCCGGTGGCAAGCAGGATGATGGACGCTCCCGACGGTGCTCCGGTCGCCACCGACAGCCCGATCCCGCCCATCGTGCACAGGATGCCGATGATGGTGGCCGCCGCCATGATCTGCCAGACGCGGGAGAGGTAGCGGGCGGCGATGGCGGCGGGGATGGTGAGCAGGGCGATGACCAGGATCACACCTACCACCCGGATGAGCATGACCACCGACAGCCCGGTGAGCACCAGGAGCAGTGTGTCGATGGCGGTGGTCCGGACGCCGGTGATGGCGGCGAACTCTTCATCGAAGGAGACGGCCAGTATCTGGTGGTAGAAGAGGGCGGCCAGCAGCACGATGACCGCATCCAGGGCCGCCATCAGCCAGAGATCCATACCGGGCACCAGCAGGATGTTTCCAAAGAGGTAGGTGAGGAGATCCGGGGCATACCCGGGGGTGAGGGAGACAAAGAGGATGCCCGCCGCCATCCCTGCCGCCCACATCACCGCGATGACCGTGTCCTCGGCCGCCACTCCCCGTCTTTTGAGCGCCTCCACCGAGAGGGCGGAGCCCACCGCCACCACCAGTGCACCGATCAGGGGATCGATCCCCGCCCAGTACCCCAGGCCGATCCCTCCGAACGCGGAATGGGATATGCCGCCGCTCAGGGTGGCGATCTTCCTGAGCACCACGTAGGTCCCGATCACCCCGCAGGCCACGCTGGCCAGCAGTCCGGCAATGACCGCATGCTGGAAGAAGACGAACGAAAGGAGCCCGGTCATCTCTCCTCCATCTCCCCGTGCTCCCGGAGCACCCGGTGGGGGACGCCGTGGGCGATCATCTCCACCGGGCAGTGGTAGATCTCGGCGATGACCTGGTCGGTCAGCTCCCCGGAGTCGTGGACAAAGAGGCGCCGGTTGAGGCAGGCGATCCGGTCGACATGGACGGAGACCGCACTGATGTCATGGGTGACCATGACCACCGCCATCTCCTGGTGCAGGTCGTGGAGGATCTCGTAGAACCGGGTCTGGGCCGAGACATCGATGTGGTTGGTGGGCTCATCCAGGAGGAGGAGGGAGGGTTCCATTGCAAGTGCACGGGCGATGATCGCCCGCTGCTGTTCTCCGCCGGAGAGAGACCCGATGCGGCGATCGGCAAGCCCGGTGATCTCCATGGTCTCGAGCGCCCGGTCCACCACCTCCCGGTCCTGCCGGGTAAACCGGGTCAGGGGTCCCCCCTTCTCCCCCAGTCGCCCGGTGGCCACCACATCGGCGACCCGGACCGGGAAATCGAAATCGAACGTCCGGTACTGGGGGACATACCCGATCCGGTGGCGGGAAGTCCCGGGGTCCTCTCCGAGGACCCGGACCCTGCCTGCATCGGGGGTGTACAGTCCCAGGATCAGTTTCAGAAGGGTGGTCTTCCCGCCGCCGTTGGGGCCGATGATCGCCATGAAGTCATGCCGATCGATGGTGAGGGAGACGTTCTCCAGCACGGGGCGGCTCCCGAAAGAGAACCAGAGATCCTCGACGGTCACCAGCGGGTCACTCATGTTCACACTCCTCCCGTATCTTTCCGGCCGTCTCCAGGAGCCCGGAGCAGTACTCTTCGGGCAGGGGATCGATGGTCACCACCCGGCCTCCCAGCTGGTGGGCGATCGTCTCTGCCGTCCGCCGTGAGAACTGGGGTTCGACAAAGACCGTCCGTATGCCCATCTCCCGTGCGGTGGCGATGATGCCGGCGAGTTCCCCTGCGCCGGGCGCTTTTCCCTCATCTTCGATTGCCATCTGCCGGAGCCCGAACTCGTCTGCGAAATACCTCCACGCCGGGTGGTAGACCAGGAAGGTGCGCCGTTCGCACCCGGAGAGCAGGTCTTCCACGGACCGGCTGGTGTGTCGGAGACGGGCCAGGTATTCTGCTGCATTCCGGTGGTATTCCCCCGCGTGATCCGGATCGACGGACGCGAGTCCGTCGGCGGTTGCATTCACCATGGATGCGGCATTCGCAGGCGAAAGCCAGACATGGGGATCGGTATCCCGGATCCCGATCTCCGCCGAGGTGTTGATCACCATCATATCCGGCTGGGCCGCCCGGAAACCGGGAAGATACCGGACTTCGAAGGGGAGCGGCGATCCCACCGCGAAGTAGATCTCCGCGCGGGAGAGGGCGGCGACCGTCTTCGTGGTGGGATCATATGTCGCCGGGTTCGCACCGGGCGGGATCATCACCGTCACGCAGACCCGGTCTCCCCCCACCGCCTCCACCCATTCCTTCTGGGGGAGAATGCTCACCGCCACGGGGATCCGGTCGCCGGCACCCGGACTGCCGATATCGTCGACACATCCCGTGCAGGCGATCAGCACCGCACAGGCGATCACCGCCCATCGGTTCCCGGTGGCAGGCACTCGGTTCACACCAACTGGAGATGGGTGCCGTGAGAGATAGCATTTGCCATGCAACGGTGGCCACCGGAAAAGAGGGAAGGTACCTTTTTCTGGGGCCGGGGCGATACCCTGTGGTTGGAGCGGATCACGTGAGCGACATCGAGAAGGGATTTGACGCGCTGATAGAGCGGATGGAGACCGTCGAGGAAGAACAGCAGGAGCTGACCGGCGAGATCAGAGAGAAAGAGGTGGCCCTGCTGTGCAGGATGGTCCGGGACGCGGCGCAGCTGATCCCCCGGATCGGTCTGACAATGCTGGAGAAGGGAAAGCAGGAGCCCGACGGCACGATCTTTGATCCCACCTACTACCCGGAGAAGATGGTCGTCCTGGGAACGACCGAACCGCTTGCATACCGCCCCGATGATGTCACCAGGACGGTCGACCACCAGATATGTGCCCTTTCTGAGGATGGACGCCTGTTCGAGGTGATGTACAGCTCGAACGGTTTCATCATCGATTCATACCGTCAGCCCCTCGAATGCGATGAAGCGTTCGAGATATATGGATACGAACTGATGGTGATGCTGTATAGGGCGTTGAAAGACTACCTGGAGAATGAGGAGGAGCTCGTCAACGCCCTCCGAATCACCCTCGACTACATCGGCTCCTGATTACCCTCACTTCCAGCCGAACAGGGGGAAGGCTGGTTTGAGCAGATCCTGTTCGGTGTCCTGACCACCGGCGAGGTGGAAATTCTTCGACATTTTTGCGCCGTTTGGAATGGTATAGGTGATCGCGGCTTTTCCCTGCGCGAGCATCGATGCGAGCTGATAGGTGTATTCCTCCCCGGGCTCGAGCGAGGCAATGTCGAATTCGATGTCCAGGGGAACCAGGGCGACATGGATGTCCCGAACCGGGGCATTTCCCTCGTTGGACACGATCACGGATTTTGCATCGTCACTGAGGGTGCATTCCAGATCGGTGAGAGAGGCGCTCGTTTTCATGATCAGTGCGCCCATCACGAGCGCGGCGGCGATCACCACGGCCATCATCGCATAGAAGGGATCGACGAGTGCCAGTGCGACACCGGCGGCGAGAACCACGATGATGACGACAGTCAGGGCAGACTTCATGCTCACTGGTTGATGCCGGAGTGTATTAAACGATGCAGGATACGATTTATGGGAGGACCTGTATGGCCCGCTCCCCTGGCCGTCAGGAGACTATGGGGTTTTTATCCCTTGTGGCGGATATCCTTGGACGAGCTGCGAGAGTGGGACCAAAAGGGGCTGGTTTCACTCCCGTCTTTTCCGATATCAATCATGTCATGTGGAATCATTCCAGAAAAGGAAGTGGGCCCGATGCGATTCGAACGCACGACCTCCCGGTTATCAGCCGGGTGCACCACCTGCTATGCTACGGGCCCCTGTGAAGTACTCTCTAGTGTTGGGTGCTCCTCTTCTTATAGATTATGACCGCTGCTTTGTTCTTTCGCGCGAAGACCAGTATCTTAAAAATGCATGACGGCAGAATGGGGACGGGAAACATGGACACGCAGTATCTCCTCGGCAATGTGGCGATCGCACAGGGCTGTCTGGAGGGTGAGATCGATTTTGCCGCCGGTTATCCCGGTACTCCGTCATCCGAAGTGATCGACTGGCTCCGCACCCGGAAGGAACGCTCCTGCACCATCGAATGGTCGGTGAACGAGAAAGTGGCGTTTGAAAACGCTCTGGCCGCGGCATGGTGCGGTGTCCGGGCGCTCTGCACCATGAAGCACGTCGGTCTCAACGTGGCCGCCGATCCGCTGATGACCAGCGCGTATACGGGGGTGACCGGCGGCATGGTCGTCCTCGTCGCCGACGATCCCTTTGCCCACAGCTCCCAGAACGAGCAGGACAGCCGGTGCTATGCGAGATTCGCCCGACTTCCGTGCCTGGATCCCTCGAGCGTGCAGGAGGCACACGATATGGTCCGTGACGCCTTTGCCCTCTCCGAGGAGTTCGGGCTCCCGGTGCTCTTCCGTCCGACGACCCGCATCTGCCATTCCAAGAGCAGTGTCCGGGTGGCCGAGCCCTCGGCGGAACACCGCACCGGATCGTTTGAACGAAACCCGCGCCAGTACGTGGTGATCCCCGCCAATACCCGCCCGCTCCACGCGGCTTTGCTCGAAAAACAGCCCCGGATCAGCCGCCGTCTGGTGGAGGCGGGGTACAACCGGGCCACCGTCCGGGGCGATACGGCGGTCATCGCCGGGGGGGTGGCCGCCTCGTATACCGGCGAGCTGGTCCCCGAAAACGTCTCCACCGCGACCATCGGGGCCTACCCCGTCGACGGGGAATGGCTCGGGGACTTCGTCTCCCGGCACCGGCAGGTGCTGGTGGTGGAGGAGGGCCACCCGGTCATCGAGGAGCTGGTCCGGCAGGTGGCCGGAGATACTGCCGTCTCCGGGAAGATGGACGGGGTGGTCCCCGCCACCGGTGAACTCTCCCTCCCGCCGGTTGCCCGGGCGATGGAAGCGGTGGGGATCGTCCCCGCCCGCACCATCTCCTCCCCAGAACCCGCGACCGATGTCCCGGCGCGGCCCCCCATCATGTGCGCCGGGTGCATGCACCGGGCGATGTTCCACGCGATCCGGAAGGTGTACCGCGACGCGGTGTACCCAAGCGACATCGGCTGCTACACCCTCGGTCTCCAGCTCGGGGCGGTGGACACCACCATCTGTATGGGGGCCTCCATCACGGTGGCAAGCGGCATGTATCATGCCGGAGAGGAGCGGGATATCATCTGCACCATCGGGGACTCCACCTTCCTGCACACCGGGATACCGGGATTGCTGAATGCAGTGTACACCGGTGCGGAGATCACCGTGGTCATCCTCGACAACCGGATCACCGCCATGACCGGACACCAGCCCAACCCGGTCACCGGGACCGATGCCTGCGGGGTGGAGACGCCCCCGGTCTCCCTCGATGCCCTCTGCCGCGCCTGCGGGGTGCAGTATGTGCAGACGGTGGATCCATACGACTATCCCGCCACCCTCGATGCGCTCAATAAAGCGAAGGGGAGGTCCGGGGTCCGGGTGCTCATCGCCACCCAGCCCTGCGTGATCACCGCCCGGAGAGCGGGGATCCGCCGGGGTGCGTTCCAGGTGGACCCCGAGCGTTGTACCTCGTGCCGGGTCTGCGTGAAGTTCGGATGTCCGGCGATTGAGTTTGGCCCGGACGGAGCGCGTATCAACGATCTCTGCAGCGGGTGCGGGGTCTGTGCCCAGCTCTGTCCCGCCGGGGCCATCAACCGGGAGGGACCGAAATGACCGGAAGCGTCGATGTCCTGGTCGTCGGGGTCGGCGGGCAGGGGGTGATCCTGGCCTCCAACGTCATCGGCAGGGCGTGCCTCGAGGAGGGGCGTGAGGTCCGGGCGGCGGAGACCCACGGGATGGCCCAGCGCGGCGGATCGGTGGAGAGCCATGTGCGCATCGACGGCCGGTTCGGCCCGCTGATCCCTCCGGGCGGTGCCGATCTGATGATCTCCTTCGATCTGCTGGAGACGCTCCGGTACCGCCACTACCTCCCCCCGGGCGGCACCGTCATCCAGAACGACCGCGTGCTGGTGCCCACCTCGGTCTTTGTCCAGGAGCTGGAGATCCCGGATCGGGACCGTCTCCTCGACGGGATCGGTGACCTGGATCTCGTCCTCATCGATGCGGAGGCGCGTGCACGGGAGGCGGGGAGTGCGCTCACCCAGAACGTGGTCATGCTCGGGCTTGCGTCCCATTTCATGCCCCTGAACGCCGAATCGATCCGTGCCGGTGTGCGGGCGAACGTGCCCCAAAAGACGATCGACATCAATATCGCGGCCTTCGAGAAGGGGCGTGACGCCTGGTCCCGCCGATAGCGGAATTGAACAGTACCCTCCATCCATTTTTTCCGGTGCATGTCATCCCTGTTCCGGAGGCAAGCCCCTCTTTTTTCACCTGAATATCCGGGGGATCTGTCCAGGGTCTGCGGTGCTCTTTCTGGACGGAGCGTGGCGCGATCATCGGTCGCGAGTGTCAGAAAAACGATTGAAAACCAGTGGGGCTGGCCACTCTCAGGACAGGGTGCCATACATACCTGAGTGAGAGCTGACCGAACCCCGTCTTTTGTTACACTCTCTGTTACATTAAATCTTCTATTAGCGAGTCGTAGATGTAAATCGGAAACCGGAAAACATCAGAAAAGATCCGTACAGAGCTGTCAAGTGCCAAATAGATTCTGGTCGTTTTCCCCGCCGCGGAAGCCCTCCACACCATTCCGGAATCTATTTATATGTGTGTGGGTGAATATCCTGTGTCGCCATACATACCTGAGTGAATGAGAGACCCACGAGCTCAATACCATCCCAGCGTTCCCTGAACCACGGTCCAATCGGCTGACCAACCGATTGCTCCATTGCACAGGAATCACCGCTCCCTGCTCTCCATCCCGCCGGGCATCGTGCTCTGCCGGATCCGTTGACACCACCACGGTGGACCATTGAGCTCCTCCGTCACCAGGCTTCCGGGAGCGGAGCGTGCAATTCGCCCAGCTCCACCGGTTCGACACGCGTCACGGAGGCCCCGATTACATGGATGCATTGATGGTTATCGCCGGAATCGTGCTGATTGTCAGTATTCCGCTTTGTGGAGCAATTTTTCTGCTGTCAGGTGTGGCAGAGCACTATGCACGGAAGATGGAGGAGTCCCTGAATATTGTGTCGGGAAACGGACCGGCGTTCATCCGGCCCGCCCCCACGCTCCGGTCGGTTGCGGTGGTCTACTGCCTGATGACCGGACTCGGGCTGTGGGCCCTCCTGCAGCCGGATCGCTACCTGCTGATCCTGGGCGTCGCGGTGCAGACGTTTGCCCTGATGATCGGGTTCACCACTCTGATGTTCACCCTCAAGGTGGTCCACATCTGGAAGGCGAAGACCACCGGGGTGGATATGCCCTCCGGCCTCTTCCAGCTCCCGGGCCCGGCCCGGTAACCCGTGAAAATCCGGGTTCCTTTTTTTCATTCAGTTCATAAATAGTGTCATTTTCCCGGACGCATACGTGAAAAACGGCGGACAGGGAGATCGAGCACCACCCTGTAAATTCCCACTGCGGCGGAGTTCGATGCATACGAAGAGGCCGTCGATACCCTGAGCGGGTCATTCGACCGGCTGCTCAAGGAGGTCGTCGGGCAGCTGCAAACTCTCTTTTTTGAAATAGGGGAACACAATCAGGAGAAACGCTGAGGGGGAGAATTGAACTCCCGAGGGGCAGGACGCCCCACGGGCTCTCCAGGCCCGCGCCTTACCGCTAGACTACCTCAGCACGAAAAGCGCCCTGTAATCTTAGAACCAGGAACCATTAAAACTATCTTCCGGATCGCGGTCCGCTGCCGGTCCAGCCCCGTGGATGGGTCCCCGGTTCCATGAGCACCGCCCGTGGTGCCGCACAGAGTCCGGGCTGGCCCGGGGGCACCACCGCCGATTTCACCAGCGCCTCGCCCACCGCCACCAGTCTCCCCTCCCGGTCGAGGATGGCCACCCGGTCTCTCCGTGCATACGGGTCCTGGGAGAGGACGCCCACCCCGGCGAGTGCCGCCCCCCGGCAGACGGCGTCCACCGCGGTATCCCGGACGGTGATCGCGGGAAGATCCGCAACCGCCATCGCGGGCGAGATTAGCATCTCCCGGAGCGGGGCGTCATACCCCTCACGGGCCGCCTCCGCCGCGTCCAGCACCTCGTGGAGTGTCCGGGCAGATTCCTCGGCGAAGACCGCCGAGCGGGTGCGGCGGAGCTCATCCATCTGCGCACCGGTTCCCATGGCCAGTCCCAGGTGGTGGCAGAGCGTCCGGATGTAGGTTCCGGATTCGCATTCCACCCGAAAGAGAACGTCACGCCCGGTGACTTCCAGGATATCGATGGCATGGATGCGCCGGATGCGCAGTGATCGCTTCACCGCGCTCACCCGGGGCGGTCGCTGGTAGATCCGGCCCACAAAGCCGCGGGCGACCTCCCGGACCCGCTCCTCGGGGGCGTCTTTTCGCAGCCGCATCAGGCAGATATACTCCTTGTCGTGGCGCTGGAGCAGCGGTGCGAGCTTGACCGCCCGGCCGAGCATCACCACCAGCACCCCGGAGACGCCCGGGTCCAGGGTCCCCGCATGGCCGGCCTTGACCCCCAGCATCTCGCTCACCCACCGGGCCACCTGGTGGCTGCTCGGCCCCCGGGGCTTGTCCACCACCAGCAGTGCCGGTTCCGGGACCAGGTCCGCTTCCGTCATGGGACCCGCCGCTCCAGGGCCCGGAGGCTCCCCCGGATGGTGCCGTCTCCGATAACCACCGGGTCGATTCCCTCCTCCCGCATGGCGGCGGCGGTGATCTCACCGATGGCCATGGCCATGATGCCCGGTCGCCGGTCCCACACCGCTTCCCGGAAGGAGAGGGCGCTGGTGAAGAGGATCGCGTCGCAGTCCCCGAGCGGCAGGGGGTCGCGGGTGGGGGTGAGGGTGTACACCCGAAACTCCCGCGGGATCCCCCCCACCTCCCGGATGCTTTGGAGGAGATCCGGGTTCGGGACGGCCGCCCGGGGGATCCCCACCGTCTTCCCGGCGAGCCAGCCCCCCAGCGTGTCGGCAAATTCCCGCGAGTAGTATGAGGGGAGGGTCTCGCAGGAGAGCCCCTGCTCCTCGAGGGCGGCGGCGGTGGCGGGGCCGATGGCGACGAGGCGGGGGGGCCGTTCGAGCCGGGGGGCGATCAGACGGGCGGGGAGGGCGCTGGTGAAGAAGATGCAGTCGAACTCCCCGTCGTTTGCGGCCGCGACGAACGCATCCACCACCGGCCGGTCGATCCCGGCATCGAGCGGGGAGACATGGACACAGGAATGGCCGAACTCCCGGCAGGTCTCCGTATCCTCTGCCCCCTTCCCGGGCACCCGGGTGATGGCGATTCTCATAATCACCGGTTATGTCGGCTCCGCGCCTCATGAGCATTCCGCGTGGTTTATGCAGGGCCGCATCCCATACCCGGACTTGTGCTTGTGGGCGTTGTCGTCGGAACGGGGCTCGGCCTCCTCCTCGGCTCCATCAGTGGACTGGTGCCGGGCATCCATGCCAATACCATGGCCGGGCTGCTCCTCTCTGTCCAGCCGGTGCTCCTGGGCATGCTCGGTACAGACGCGGTCGCCTCCTCGCTCTTTGCCGCGCTGGTGGCGCACACCTTCCTGGACACCATCCCGAGCACGTTCCTGGGGGTTCCTGACCCGGACACCGCCCTCTCCGTCCTCCCGGCCCACGCCCTCTGCCTCGCGGGGAAGGGTGAGGAGGCGGTGCGGATCTCCGCGCTCGGGAGTGCCGGGGCGGTGGTGGTGACCGTGCCGCTCTTTGCGGTCTTCCTCCTCGCCCTCCCTCTCGTCCAGCCCGCGGTGGACTGGGGGATCGGGGTCCTGCTCGTCGGGGTGGCGGGGGTGCTCATCGTGACCGCGGAGTCGCCCCGGTGGGCGGCGGCGATCTTCGGTGTCTCCGGCCTCCTGGGACTGTTCACCTTCTGGTATGGGTTCCTGGGCTGGCACACCATCTCCGACGGCGCCCTCCTGCTCCCGCTCCTCTCCGGGCTCTTCGGGATCCCGGTCCTCCTCCGCACCAGCGAGGGAGCCTTCCCCGACCAGGCGGGCTCGATGATCGAACTCGATGGCCAGAGCCTGCTTCGAAGCACGGTGCTGGGGAGCGCGGCGGGGGCACTGGTGGGGTGGCTCCCCGGCCTCTCCAACGCCACGGCAAACACGCTGCTCGCCGGTATGTCGCGGGGAGACCGGGGCCGCAGCTTCCTGGTGGCCACCGGGGCGGCGAACACCGCCAACGCCTTCCTGGGCCTCGCCGCCCTGTATGCCCTCTCCCGCACCCGGAACGGGGTGATGGCGGCGCTCAGCCTCCAGGACCTTCCGCCGGTCACCCTCCTCCTCCTGTCGGGCACGATGGCCGCGCTCTGTGCCTACCTCCTGACCGTCTCGCTCTCCCGGGCCGGTCACCGGCTGGCCCATATCCGGCTCCGGCGGGTGAACCTGGCGGTCATCGGGGTGATCGTCTTTTTCACCGCGCTCATCGCCGGGCCGTTCGGTCTGGTGATCCTGGTCCTCGCCACCGTCACCGGGCTGGTGCCGCCGCTCGTGGATGTCCGCCGGATCTTCTGCATGGGGGCGATCATGCTCCCCGTCATCCTCCATGCCTGGGGTCTCGTGGTCTGGTGACCTCGACCAATCGGGGAATGTTAATAGTGCAGACGACCAGCTCACAGGAGAGATGCAGCACTACTGGTTTGGAGACTGCGATCAGACCGGGTGCACCCCGGCCGGCGGGGGGCCGGGCTAGCTCGCCCGCCGGTTCCGGGACCTGGGGACAGACATACGGACCTACCGCCCCCTCCGGTGGGAGGAGGCCCGGGACTGCGGCATGATCGAAGACCGGGAGGACTACCTCCGGCTGCTCGAGGAGGTCTGCATGCTCCATGCCGAAGAGGGTATCGCGGAGCTGCTCGGCGGCCGGGAGCAGGCGCTCCTCCAGATGGTCCGCATGCTCGATGAGATCGACGGGGTGGTCAACCTGCTGACCGAGCGGGCCACCGACTGGTTCCGCACCGTCCGGCCCACCTTCACCCGCAAGTACCGCTCGATGAATGCGGACCGGGTGCGATCTCTCATAAAAAAGGAGGGCACCGGGACCATGCAGTCGGTGGTCCGGGAGGTGGACCGCCTCAAAAAGATCCGCTCCGCCCTCTCCCGGGAGATCTCGGCGGAGGCCGCGGTGGTGCTGCCCAATGCGAGCGCGCTCGTGGGGGGGCTGGTCGCCGCCCGGCTGCTCTCTGCCGCAGGCGGCCTCGACCAGCTCGCCCGGATGCCGGGGAGCACCATCCAGGTGCTCGGCGCCGGGGGTGCGCTCTTCTCTCACATGCGATCGGGGACGCCTCCGCCCAAGCACGGGATCATCTTCCAGCACCGGCGGGTGCACAACGCCCCCCGCGAGGTCCGGGGACGGGTGGCCCGGGTGCTGGCGGCGAAGCTCTCCATCGCCGCCCGCCTGGACCGGTTCCGGGGGGCGCCCGACCCCGCGTTCATCGAGGAGGCGCAGGCACGGATCGACGCGGTGATGGCGGGATGATCTGGATCGACGGTGTGCTGGTCTCCCCCGGCGAGGGCGGGGTGTACGGCGAGCGGATCTTCCAGGGGTACCGGGTCTGGGATCCCCGGCGGTCGAAGTTCGCCGCCCTCCTCCACCTCGGCGGTGAGGTGGAGCTCGCCGACTCCCTGCGGGTGCTGTACCTCGGGGCGGCCAACGGGACCACCGTCTCCCACGTGGCCGACTACGTGGAGGTGGTCTATGCCGTGGAGATCGCCCCCCGGCCGATGCAGGATCTCCTCGCCGTGGCGAACCGCCGACCGAACGTGGTGCCCATCCTGGCGGACGCCACCCGGCCCGACACCTTTGCCCCGGTGATGGAGGCGGTGGATCTCATCTACCAGGACGTGGCCCACCCCGACCAGGCGGCCATCGCCGCACGAAACGCAGTCTTCCTCCGGGAGGGGGGAGCACTCGTGCTGATGCTCAAGACCCGGAGCGTGGACCTGAGAAAGACGCCTGCAGAGGTGCTCGACGAGACGGTGTCGGCGATCTCCGGGACCTACCGGGTGGAGCAGACCTGCTGGCTGGAGCCCTACCACCGCGACCATGCCGCCGTCATCGCCCGCCTCCCATGACCCGCATCCTCTTTAACCCGTTCTCCGTCCTGATGCTTCTCCTCCTGCTGGTCGTGCTCGTCTTTGTCCTGCCCCTCCTCTTCCTGAGCGTGGTGGGCGGGGCGTTTCTCAGTCTCGGGTTCACCTGGCGGGAGGCGATGCTCATCCTCCTCCTCACGCTGGCGGGCAGTTTCGTCAACATCCCGGTGAAGAGGATCGAGGGGGGGCCGGTCCGCCTCGAGACCCGGGTCGATCCCTTCTTCGGCCGGGTGTACCGGATCCCGGTCACCTCGCCCACCACCGTGCTTGCGGTCAACCTGGGAGGTGCGGTGATCCCCGTGGTCATCTCGCTTTACCTCCTGGTCCGTTCCGTCACTCTCACCGGAGGTATCGGGATCCTCGTCGCCGCGCTGGCGGGGATCGGGGTCGTCGCCGCGGTCACCCACCGGGTCGCCCGCCCGGTTCCGGGCCTGGGAATCGCCATCCCCTTCTTCATCCCCCCGCTCGTCGCCCTGGTCTGTGCCCTCGTGCTCGCCGCCCCCTTCGGGGGTGGATGGCCAGGCGTGGTCATCGCCTACACCGCGGGGACGCTCGGCACGCTCATCGGCGCGGATATTCTCAACCTGGGGCGGATCGCGGACCTGGGCGCCCCCATGGCGAGCATCGGCGGGGCGGGGACGTTCGACGGTGTCTTTTTGAGCGGGGTCATCGCCGCGTTCCTGGCGTGACCGGGGTCATCCCCGGTTTCCCCGGCGCCGGTACCGCTCATCGAAGACCGCCACCTGCCGGGGGTAGACGGAGGGGTCGACACCCTTGAACTCGAGGGTGACCTCCACGCCCGGGGTGCGGGCGATGCATGCCATGATCGTCTCCCAGTCCATCCCTTCCTGAGGGTCGTCGAGGAGGAGGTGGCGGTCGGTGACCGATCCCGGTTCGCTGGCGGAGAGGTGGAAGAGGCGGATGGTGTCGGTATCGAAGGCGGCCACCGCGTCTGTATAGGGGATACCGAGATGATTCGCGGTGCAGTGGAGGTGTGCGAAGTCCAGGCAGACCCCTCCCGTGGTCCCCGGCGGGGCCAGTGATGCCAGTTCCCCGGCGGTGTCCCCGAGGAACCGCAGCTCGCCGTACACGGAGGGGAGGTTCTCGAGGACGAGCCGGGGATCCCTCCAGGTGGACAGGAACTCCCGGAGGGTGTCCACTGAATCGTCTCTCTTTCCCGCTTCGAACCGGCCCGGATGGAGGACGATGACCGGGGCTCCGGTGCGGTCCGCCGCCTCGAAGGTCGCCTCCATCGCATACGCGATGTGCTCCTCCATCCGGGAGAGTGGTTCATCGATACAGGCCTGTGGATCGCAGGGGTTCACGCCCCACGCATGGTGGGGTGCGTGGATGACGATGGGGGTCTCGATCCCGTCCAGGAGCGACAGGCCCCTCTCCAGGTCATCCCGCTCCCCGGGGACGAGCAGGACCTGGATGTGGTCGAGCACCCCCTCGCGGCCAAGCCGGTCAAGCGCCCGGACGGTCGCATGATCGGTGGAGAGGCAGCCGGCACCGATACGATACGGTCGTTTCCTGTTGCTCCCCGAAACATCCCGTATCATGTCACCACTCCAAAAGAGATGATAGCCCGGAGCAGATTCGAACTGCTGTCGGAAGATCCAGAGTCTCCCATGATTGACCGCTACACTACCGGGCTTCGGTGAAAAAGACCTCTGCCGAAGTCTTTGCTCCCATTCTCTTTGCCGCCGGATGCTATCAAATTGACGGATGTCCCCGCCATGACCCCGGGGTCAGTTCCGGCTCCGCTCGCACTTCCCGCAGCTCCTGCACACCTCGGGGATCGGCCGGATCGCCGTGCCCTGCTCGCAGAAGGAGACGATGTCGTCGGCGTCCCGGAGGTGGTAGATGTGGGGGACGAGCGAGACATGGGTGTATGACCCGCAGGGGAGTTTGAGCCGGTCGGCGATGTGCGCCTGGAGGTGGGCGAGCGCGAACATGTTCGCCCCCGCCGCGGTGAGCATGTCGTTGCTCCGGAAGACCACCCGCATGTGGACCGCCCCGTCGCGGACCAGGCACTGGACCAGCTGGAGGCAGGGGCAGTCGTCGAGCGCCTCGTCCACGGGGGGGATCCAGGTCACCGCCAGTGCCCGGCGGGAGACCGGTGACTCCCGGAGCTTTTCGACGATGTAGTCGACCTGGTCGATGGAGAACGGCGGTCCCCCGGAGGCGGGCGCACACCCCTCCCCCCACGAGAAGAGGCGGGTGTGGTAATCATACTCAAACTCCGCCCCGGTCCCCTCCAGCAGGTCCCGGGCATAGGCCTCCATGAACCTCCGCTGGAGTCGCGATCGCGGGCTCACCATCGGTTCGGTGAAGGGGCTGGCGATCACCAGGGCGATCCCGTCGGTCTCCACCGTCGCCTCCCCGTCCTCGGTCTCCAGCACCCGACCCTTCTCCAGGATCTGTCTGACCACCAGCTCGTGGGCCCGCCCGAGGGAGGGGGCCTGCAGGATCCGCATACCATATCCCTGGGCGGGGAGTGATCATTAAGATTGATATCCGCCCGTGGTGATCCCGTGGTATCACATCCGGATCGCCCGCACACCGGCCCCCAACCGGCGATATATCACCGGATCTGGGGCCGTTTCGATGCGCGATTGCCCGGCAGCCGCCCGTTGACGGGAGGGCCGATCCCGATCCGGTCCAAAATAACCGCATTCCGCTCCCCGATCTGCCCGGTACTTCCCGATGCACGGGCCAATCCGGGGGTCGACCACAAAGGATATATTAAGGGCTCTTCTAATATCTGGTCATATTCCGTCGAAACGGAATATAACCAACGCAGAACTGGTTTTCGACATTTGTCGGTGATCGGTGATGCACAAACGGATGAACATTCCACATGAGCGTTCGACGAAATGAAGTACACAAAGAATCGAGAGATGAGTAATTATGGAGGTAACATAGTATGAGTACGAATCGTACCATCGTTGCCACTGCCGGACTTCTGCTGGCACTACTCGTGCTGGTGGGCTCGGTATCCGCGGCACCGTCCATCTCCATATCGCCCACGTCGGGCGATGTCGGAGATACGGTGACCATCACGGGTACCGGGTTCAACGCCACCGAGAATGTCAGTGTCTGGTTTGGTACGGATCAGGTGGAACGAATCTGGAGTACCACGAACAAAGCGTGGGAAAACATCACCTATCCGAGTATCAACGCAACCATGAACCCGGCGAGTGGTAAGTACTACGCCATCGCGGATGCGCAGGGCTTCTGGAAGCTGAAATTCGACACCATCGCGCCAGAGAACTGGTACGACATGAACCAGACGGTTGATGTCACCGTGAAGGATGCCGACGGCAACCAGATCGGCGCTGCGACCCCGTATTCGGGCGGTCCGGACGGAGTGGTCTTCGATGTGAACGACCCGGTGGTCAGCATCAACACCACCAGCGGAGGTGACAACACACCGATCCAGATCAACATCACCAACCTGCGGCGGAACGATGAGATTTCCGCTATCAGCTTTGGCATCGGAAGGGAACTGGACAGTCCACTCCATCCGACGATGGCTGACTGGAACGCCCTTGACGGCAACTGGGGCAATGTCACCACGCCGAGTGATGTGGGGGGCAGCTGGGTTGACGGCACTGCTTACACGCTGACGGTGGAAATTTACAAGAACGGGAGCACCAGTCTGCCTGTCACCTACACCTGCTCGGACACGTTCACCTATTCGGGTGCGACCGGCGGGCCGTACATGTGGCTGAACTCGACGCCGGATGATGCAGCAGCTGGTGGCGTTGACTTTAATCTTATCAATTCCACCACGCTGCCGAACATCAACTCGTTCGACGGCAGCAAGTACGGTGAGCTCTACCCGCTTGCGTTCCGCGTCGCCAACTTCTCCACCGGGAAAGTGATCTCGGCAAACAGCATCACCGTCGGTGGAACATCGACCGTGCATGCGAAGGAGACGGTGGCCGGATCCGGCACCAGGACCAACACGACGTTCTACCCGGTCAACCTCAGCTCGGCCGTGCCCATGGGACCGGCGACGGTGAACATCGGCGGAAGTGAGTTCACCGCGATCTCGTCCAAGCCGTACGACAATACCACTGACAACGCCGGCATCTCGCTGAGCACGACTACAGGCTCCGCGGGTGACACAGTCTATGTCTACGGGTACGGATTTGATACCGACATCAACGGGACCGGTATTCGCGAAAACGTCACGCTTCAATTCAGTTCCACGAGACTCGACGTCTCCGATCAGGGTGCGGGGATTGTAGTTGACCTTGCAACAGGCAATGACGTTACTGTCGATTCCCGTGGCGCCTTTGCGGTGAACTTCACCGTACCGTCGAAGACTGCAGGGACATACACTGTCTACGCATTCTCCAACCTTTCTGTGGACAGTCCACCGGCCGGATTCAGTGGCACAGTCCTCCGCGACCAGGCTACATTCACCATACCCGCAACCACAGCCGACCCGACCATCACCCTGAACAAG
>JBNGCZ010000008.1:0-2835 GCA_049974905.1 Methanomicrobiales archaeon | reverse complement strand
GGCTACATTCACCATACCCGCAACCACAGCCGACCCGACCATCACCCTGAACAAGACCAGCGCGAACGTCGGCGACGGTGTGAGCATCACCTTGGCAAACTTCGGTGACGCCGCTCGGGCCGCGGTCACCATGGACGGGACCACGCTGAACTCCAGCATGCAGACAACCGGAGCACAGCAGTTCACCGTGCCCACCAAGTCGGGCGGGACCTACACCATCACCGCGACCAACACAACAGAGGACAAGACCGCCACCGCCACGTTCACCATCGTTCCGGAGGTCACCGATTACATCCCCGGTGATACTGCAGTGTATGCCGGCGACAGCTACGAACTCCGCGGAGACGGGTTCGTCAGCGGAACGCGGTATGCGATCCTGTGGAACCCGGCAGAATACGGCGGCGAGCTGATCGGCGACTTCTATGCGGCATCGAACGGTGAGATTCCGGATGACGGAACGGCGACATTCACCATTCCGACATCGTCCAACGGCAAGCACCTCATCGATATCGCGACCTACGCGGACCAGACGTCCAGTGTCCTCTACGGAAACATGCTCTGGGGCGAGGAGCCCGAAGGCTCCGCCTATCCGAACCAGAACTTCACCGGCGCGACCTACTTCCAGGCAGCACCCCTGAACCCGCAGATCGGCGACAGTATCACCATCACGGGCTCGAACCTGGTTGCAAACGATGTCGTCACCATGACCGACTGGAACGGTGTCACCTACAACCTGACCGCCGATGCGAGCGGGTCCGTCACGAGAAGCTGGAGTGTGCCCTACCTCAACAACTCGGACCTCACCCCCGGCATGAACGGTCCGCTGACCTTTGTCGGGAGCAAGGATTACGGCGCCGTGAACCTGCTGGTCTATGACAATGTGGACCTGTCCAAGACATCCGGTGCACCGGGAGAACAGGTCACCGTCACCGGGAACGGATTCAAGAAGAACACGCAGTACTACATCTTCCTGAACCAGTCCAGCACCGGCACAGACTCGTACGTGGGTCAGTTCACGGCGACCGGTACCCGCGGTGCGATTCCGACCGGGACCGTGTTCACCGTCCCGACCACCCTCGACACCGGGTCGTACAACGTGCTCATCGTCGACCGGAACACCTGGCCTGCTGCTGGTGGCACAATCACCAACCATGACATCCCCACGTTCACCGTGAGCGGTGCACTGGATCACATCGCCGTGACCCCGGAGACCGCCTCACTGGAGATCGGAGGGACGCAGTCATTCACCTGCACCGGCTATGACACCGAGGGCAACGTGGTGACGGTCACTCCGAGCTGGTCGGTTGACCCCGCGGCGGTCGGCACCATCAACAGCGAGGGTCTGTTCGTTGCCAACGAGAACGGCACCGCCACGGTCACGGCGACCGTGACCCAGGGCGGCAGCACCTTCACCGACACCGCCACGGTCACCGTCGGCGGCGCGGGCCCGACCCCGACCATCGACTCGATCACCGTCACCCCGTCCACCTGGAACATGCAGGTCGGCGAGGAGAAGGCGATGACCGCGATGGGCTACTCCGGCTCAGAACCGGTCGAGCTCACCACGGCCACCTGGTCGAGTGACGATGCCAGCATCGCGACGGTCACCGGCAGCGCCGGGAGCGGCACTGCGACCGGCGCCGGTGCGGGCACCGCCACCATCTCCGTGACCCAGGAAGGAGTCACCGGAACAGCGACGCTCAATGTGTACACCGACATCACCGACGCATACAAGGATCCAAGCACAGGGACCGTGACCAAGGCAAAAGCCGTTGACGCGGTCAACGACTACCTGTTCAACGACAAGCTCTCCAAGACCGATGCGGTCACGGTGGTGAATGCATACCTGTTTGGATGAATGAGGAGGGGCTCCATGCCCACTCCCTTCCACCAACAATTTATTGAAAAGGTGCATGCAACAAAGTAGAAACAGAAAGAAAAGAGGTAGAAACATATGAAAGTAAAGTATTGGGGTATAAGCGCCCTGGTTCTCGTGATCCTGGCGGCACTCATCGTCGCACCCGCGGCGGCTGCCGGATCCGTGACCAGGTCCCTTGATCAAACAACCGTGACGCCAGGCTCGACGGTGACGGTTACGCTGACACCAAGCTCAGACTTCGTAACCAGTCCCGGCTGGGGCGTCACAGAGACTGTCCCGACCGGTCTCAGCTATGTCGCCGGCTCTTCGGATGCCGACGGCACGGCCGACCTCGGAAGCAACCAGTACCGGTTCACCCGTCTGGGCGGAAGCGCCATGTCCTACCAGATCAGTGTCCCGTCCTCCGCCGCCGAGGGTACCTACACCGTCGCCGGCACCTGGACTGACGGCGACAAGGTGACCGGCACCGTCGGTGGTACGACCACCCTCACCGTGTCGACCGGTCCCACACCGACCACCACCGTCACACCGAGTGGTGCGAGCCGGACCATCTCCACGAGCGGGACCACCGTCTTCGTGAACGAGCACGACCTCGACCTGACCCCCATCGGTGCGGTCACGTCACTGCGCAAGTTCACCGACGACGACCGGACCAAGGCACTCGTCAAGCAGATCCCCGTCACCAACGCGGCCCGCTTCGATGTGCTGCCCTCGCTCGCTGACGGAGTGACCGGTGTGTACTACGCGTACAGCGGGTCCACCTACCTTGGTGCGTATGTCATCATCGAGGTGCCCACGCTGACCCTGGACGCGGTCCTGGCAAGCGACCACACCTCGTCCATCGCGGGCGACTCCATCACCAAGGACAACAAGATCGACTTCGCCGTCGAATCGAACGTCGGCCCCCTGTGGGCAGACGATTCGGGCAACCCCGCACGGATCAAGATCGAGGTGAC
>JBNGCZ010000007.1:0-74009 GCA_049974905.1 Methanomicrobiales archaeon | reverse complement strand
CACTAAACGTTGGTTCATATTGTCACATCCTTTGGCCCAGTATTGTGAAAGGGCTGCGCATAGTGCCGGAAATGGCGTCTTCCCGGCATCTGCAGGGAGTGAATGCCCGCTTAGGTATATAATGATTGCTCTGGCCCCGAAGAGGGAAACCATCAGAGAATGCGCTGAATTTCAATAAAAGCGGTGAAATGGTTTTTTTGTGGAAATCGGCATGGGTGGGGTGTGGGAACTCATTGATCTCTCCTCTTCCACCTGCTGATCAGGAAATTTCCGGGAGTATCTCCGTTAATAAGGGATCGGCGAATACATGGCCGGGTGGCAGGGTGTCAGGGGAGTCTATGGGAAATACCTGCAGAAAGAACGGTCAATGGCCCGATATCCCTGGCCGGGTGAGCGTTTCGGCGGTATCCGTCTGAATGGAGGCCGATTTCTGTTGAAAATTGGGGGAAGGGATATATTCTCGGGGTATTTTGCACAAACGCCCGAAAATGCCCCCGATCTCGGGCCCATGACCGGTACAGCGCGCAAGGAAGATGGGGCTCCCGTCACGACAGGGTGGGATGGGGGGTGGACGCCCCGGCTTCACCGGCCATGGTGGCCGTATATACTTCCACCCCGTCCGTGGCATACACCGTGACATGGAAGACGATCCGGTCGCCGGGTGTCCGGGGGACCCCGAGGGTGATGGGGTGTTCCCGGGAAATCCCCGTGAACCGCTCGCCGGTGCGGGAGGTGACCGTGGTCCCGTTTCTGGTGATCTCGTAGGTCAACAGGTAGGTGGCCGTCTCGCTGGTCTTTGGGACCAGGCGGTACTGCAGGTAGTCGTCTGTTCCGATGCCCTCGCCGTAGAACTCCGGGTGGATCACCTGCTCTGCGGGGCCGCCATCCCCGGGAGCGATATACTGGAATGCGAGGCATCCGGCACCCGTGCAGATGGCGACGGCGCAGAGAAGAGCGGCAATAAGGGGGAGAGGGTGCGCCATCAGTTACCTCCTGTCGCTTTCATGCTGACAGACTCTTCCCGTATCCGCTCGGGCCGGCGGATGATGCAATAGAGGAGGGCACCGAGCACACTGGTGAAGATGATGATGATCACCCAGATGAGGCGGGTGCTCCCCGTGTCCGGCTCCCTGGTCACGCAGTCCACCAGCATCCAGATCCAGAAGATGGTGGCGATGAGGCCGAGCAGGAGGAATAGAAATAGATTGAACGGGATTCCGACAGGTCCAAACATCATCCATATCTGTGCCGGACGAGCAGAAGAATATTTGTCGTCAGTTCTACGACACCATTAACTGCCGGAGATGTCCATGCAGATCATGGATCTTTCGGCCCTCCGCGAGATCGGCATGAACGATGCCGAGATCCGGATCTATGCCGTCCTTGTCTCCCACGGTTCGATGAGTGCACGGGAAATCGCCAAAAAATCCGGCCTCTATCGGCCATATGTGTACGACACCCTCGCCCGTCTGATGGAGCGGGGTCTGGTCACCCACTACCAGCGGCCGAAAAATCGGGTGTACCAGGCGGTCAGCCCCGACCGGATCATCGACATCATGGACCACACCCGTCGGAGGGTGGCGGAGGCGGCGGGCCAGCTCCGCGAGCGGTACCATAAAACCGCCGGGGACGACACGCTCCGGGTGTTCGAGGGGAGCGAGGGGTTGAAAGTCTTCTACGAGGAACTGCTGGCGGCCCTGGTGGGGGGAGAGAGCGATCATCTCTATGTCATCGGGGGGACGGGGGAGGCGGCGGACCACACATATTCCTTCTTTCCACACCTCCTGCGCCGCGGAGCGGAGCACGGGCTCCACGAGGACCTGGACATCCGCCTGATCTACAACCATGACGCCCGGGGATCGGAGATACCCCGCCGGTATTCGGACCTGGTGGCCATTCGTTTCACCCCGCCCGAGTTCGACTGCGAGGCGACCTTCATCCTCACGGAGGGGATGGCCGCCACCATGGTGTTGAAGGATCGGCCGGGAGTGTTTTGCACCACCAACCGGCACATCATCCAGGCATATCACACGGTCTTTGCCCGGCTCTGGGACTTTCCGGGACGCGGGGCAGATTGACGATTTCGATAAAAAAAGGGTGTACCCGTCACCCGTCGGCGTTATGGACGACGCAGTTGCAGATCTCGCAGATGGAGGTTCGGGCCATTCCCAGTACGATTCTCTCCGCCCATGCATGAACAACGTCCTCCACATCGGGAGGGAGCGGGATATCGGTGTGACCCCGTTTGTTGTTCATGTACTGGGAGACCGCCGCTCTGCTGATCCCCATGGCAGTGGCCACCCCGCTCTGGCTGAAACCGTGCCGGTCGATCAGGCAGCGCACCAGTTCCGCCCGGACGCGGGGGATGTGGCGGCGGGCCACCGATTCGCAGATGCTCAGGTCACACGTGGGTTGCATCATAGACCGACACCATCTCCTGCTCTTCGCTGTAGGGGAGGGCCTTCTTCTCGTACAGCACCTGTCGGGCATCCTGGAAGTTGAACTTCTCCTGGATGAGCCCCTCATCCTTGAGGGCCTTGAGGGCATACCGGATGGTCCGGGGAGCGAGAGAACACCGGCCGACCAGATCCTTGTGAGTCATGGATCCTCCCTCGTCGAGGAGGCGAAGGACCGTCATCGCCGAGGGAGGGATGGTGTTCACGCTGTTAACTCGTGCCATGCCCTGATGTTAACACTGTAAATACAAAAAGATTGTGCCCCGGTGCCGGCCCCCCTGACGATTGCGGAAGGCATAACCGTGCCCGGGGAGAGGACTGCTGTATGGTGACCGGCAGGGATGTCCGGGATGCGGCCGCCCGGATCAGCGGGCGGGTGATCCGCACCCCCCTGGTCTATTCGCCCACCTTCAGCGAGATGACCGGCGCCGAGGTCTACCTGAAACTGGAGACACTCCAGCGGGGCGGTTCATTCAAGGTCAGGGGGGCGATGAACTTTGTCCTGGCCCGGAGGATGCAGATCGGGCCGGAGGGGGTGGTGGCGGCATCCGCCGGCAACCATGCCCAGGGGGTGGCGATCGCCGCCCGGGCTGCAGGGGTTCCCGCCACCGTGGTGATGCCGATGTGGGCCTCTCCCGGCAAACAGCAGGCGACCGCGGGATACGGCGCCCGGGTCAGGCTGACCGGCTCGTCGCTGGAGGAGGCGGTCGAGAAGGCGAAGACCCTGGAGAAGGAGGGGATGCTCCTGGTCCATCCCTACGACCACCCGGAGATCATCGCTGGCCAGGGGACGGTGGGCCTGGAGATCGTCGAGGATCTGCCTGATCCGGATCTCGTGGTGGTCCCGGTGGGGGGCGGGGGCCTCATCGCCGGGATCGCGGCCGCCCTCTCCGGGGAAGGCACCCGGATCGTGGGGGTCCAGGCGGCAGCCTGCCCCTCGGCGGTGGAGGCGCTCGCCGCCGGGCACCCGGTATCGATCCCCGCCCACCGGACCCTGGCCGACGGGATACGGGTGCGCAGGGTCGGGGACCACCCCTTCCGGATCATCCGCGACCACGTGGATGGGGTGGCCCTGGTGGGCGAGGATGCCATCACCGACGCAGTCCTCCATCTCCTGGAAAGAAAGAAAGTCCTTGCCGAGGGTGCCGGTGCTGTCGGGCTGGCGGCGCTCCTCTCCGGTGTGATAGAGGTGCCGCCGGGATCACGGGTGGCAGTGGTGATCAGTGGCGGGAATATCGATGCGACCCTCCTCTACCGGGTCATCCGGAAGGCACTCTTCAGACGGGGCCGGCTGATCCGCTTCCAGGTCTGGCTGGACGACCGTCCCGGTGCCCTCACCGGGTTGATGCACGACGTGGAGTCGGCGGGAGGAACCATCCTCCGACTGGACCAGTCCCGGAGCGACCCCGATCTTCCCACCCGGGCGGTGCGCATCCACATGGAGGTGGAGTCGCGATGCCGTGAGGAGTCCGATCGCCTCCTGGGTGATCTGCGGAATGCCGGCTACCAGATCACCATCCCTCACTGAACGAGTATCTCTCCTGCAGAGACGAGGAACCAGATTCCGAATCCGATCAGGAAGATCCCGCAGGCGAGGAGGATCCGGCGGTACAGTGCAGGGGTGACGATGCGGCGGCCGCGATCAATGCCCCCGGATATGAGGGTGTACCACCCGAGGTCCGCCGACCAGTGCCCGGCCACAAACGCAATGGCCACCACCAGGCCCTCCTGGAGGCCGGTGAGGAGGAGGGCACTTCCCACCGACAGCCACCAGATCCAGAAGTACGGATTGGCGGCACTGGTGATCACTCCGGCGGCTGCAGCATTTCCGCCCCACCCCTCCCCCTCAAGGGACAGGGTGGTATGGCGGCTCTGGTGCACGGTCAGCCCGCCGAAGATGATCAGCGCACTCCCTCCGGCGACCGCGATCAGCCCCGTCCAGTTCCTGGCGACAGCGCTCGCTCCGGCGATCACCGCCAGGCAGATCAGCGCCTCCACCAGCATGTGCCCGGAGATCACCAGCGGCCCCGCGGACCACCCCCGGTGGACGGCCGCCTGGACCGTGGCCACCAGGGTCGGTCCGGGAACCAGGGCTCCGGTCAGTCCCACCGCGAAGGCGAGGGCGAACATCCCGGCGACGCCGAAGCTCCCGCTCATCCCCTGTATGGTCAGCGGCCGTACCTGATATGGGTATCACCGTACCCGACGACATGTCCCTCCATGGCCCGCTCGAGTTCTTCGAGGGATGCTCCCGCGGGCAGGTCGAGGGGCCGGTCCAGCGTGTAGACCTTGAACTGGTACCGGTGTGCCTCCCCCTTCGGCGGACAGGGGCCGTTGTAGCCGATCCGGCCGAAACTGTTGGTTCCCTGCACGGCTCTGATGGGGAAGGACACCTCCGGTTCCCCGGGGATGTCTTCGGGGATGATGGAGACCGGCTCCATGTTCCACATCACCCAGTGGCAGAACCGCCCGCCGCCGGGGGCATCGGGGTCCATCATGATCAGCGCCATGGTGGGTGCATCCACTCCGTCGACCTCGATCTCGGGGGAGATATCCTCCCCGTCACAGGTGTAGTTCCACGGGAGTTCGAACACCGACAGGGTTACCCTGAGTTTTTTCATCGACACCACCACATCCTCGACGTATGCCCGATGGTGCAGAGGAGAGCCATAAACCTTATGGGGGCCTGGCCGGGTGTGACAGTTATCAGCGGGGACCGCACACCCGGTATACATGGGCACTGACCGAGCAGACATGGAGCTGTATACCGATGGAGCGGCCCGTGGGAACCCCGGGCCTGCCGCCTGGGCCTATGTTGCGGTCCGGGCCGGCGAGGAGACGGGATCACGGTCGGAATTTCTGGGCACCGCGACCAACAACGTGGCCGAATACCATGCGGTTCTCAATGCGCTCCGGGACACACAGGCCCTGCCCGTGGAAACGCTGGCGGTCATATCGGACAGCGAACTGGTGGTCAAACAGCTGCGGGGGGAATACCGGGTGAGAAAGGAGCACCTCGCCTCACTGTACCGGCAGGTGAAGGCGATTGAGGCCCAGTATTCCCGGGTCACCTACACGGCTGTCCCCCGGGACCATCCCTGGATCACCCGGGCCGACCGTCTCTGCAATCGTACGCTGGACGATCATCTCGTCAGGGGAGGCGGGCGATGAGCCGCGATCTCCGTCCGGTGGGCACGATCCACTCACCCTATGCCGTCCCGGGAGACGCGCCACGACAGGGCCGTCTCTCGGAGACAACCAGCACCATCGAGATATCCGGGGAGTATGCCGAGGCCCTCACCGGGGTAGAACAGAACAGCCACCTGATCGTCCTCTACTGGCTGGACCGGGCGGATCGATCCCTCCTGTGGGCGACGCCGCCGGGGGAGGCGCACCGCCGCGGCGTCTTCTCCACCCGTTCGCCCCATCGGCCCAACCCCATAGGATTCGCGGTAGTGGAGCTCGTGGCCCGCCGGGAGCAGACACTCGAGGTCCGGTGGCTGGATGCGCTGGACGGGACGCCGGTCCTGGACATCAAGCCGTATGCGCCATCCATCGACAGTGTGCCGGATGCGGGCCCGGATCCGCTCGCAGAGGTGTGAATCGCGCTTTCCTCCCATCGCGACCCGGATTTCCTGTTGCAACCAACACTAGTTTAAACTGTTTCCCGGCCCCAAGGTACTGGCAGATTGAGGGGAGCGATCCCCACTCAGAGGAGCATATTCATGGCAGACGATCAAGCGACACCCGGAGGCCAGTGCACGGGAGACTGCAGTTCCTGTGCGGTCTCCGATACCTGTGACGATCCACAGAAGGCGCAGGGGCAGCAGACGATGCCCGAGAAAGCGAAGATCAGCGTCAAACATGTCATCCTGGTCCTGAGCGGCAAGGGCGGCGTGGGCAAGAGCACGGTGGCCACCAACCTGGCATACGCCCTCTCGAGCCACGGGTACCAGACCGGTCTCGTGGATCTGGACATCCATGGCCCGGACATCCCCAAGATGCTCGGCATCGATGAACAGCGGCTCCAGTCCCGTGACGGAAAGACCATCGAGCCGGTACGGATCACCGGGAACCTGGCGGTGGTCTCCATGGCGTTCCTCCTCCCCGAGAAGAGCACCCCGGTCATCTGGCGGGGCCCCATGAAGATGACCGCCATCCGTCAGTTCCTGGAGGATGTCAGCTGGGGCGATCTCGATTACCTGGTGGTCGATCTTCCCCCGGGAACCGGTGATGAGGCGCTGACTGTCATGCAGATCGCCCCCAACATCGATGGAGCGGTGGTGGTCACCACCCCGCAGGATGTGGCCATTCTCGATTCGTCCAAGGCGGTCAAGTTCGTTGAACAGCTGGGCCTCCCGGTCATCGGGATCGTGGAGAACATGAGCGGCCTGGTCTGCCCCCACTGCGGCGAGTCCATCGATCTCTTCGGGACCGGCGGCGGGGAGTCGTCCGCAGAGGAGCTCAATGTGCCCTTCCTGGGACGCATCCCCCTGGACCCGGAGATGCGAAAGGCTGCTGACGAGGGGCGACCGTTCCTGATCCGGCGCTCGTCAGATTCCGACCCGAGCTGGGAGGCGATCGATGCGGTGATGCAATCGCTCGTCTCCCAGGTGGAAGGAAAATAGGCCGCAGGGGAAGGGGGGATCTCCCCTCTACAGATACTCTTCTGCCGTCCGGATGCGGATGGCCCGTTCCACCGGGGAGATGAAGATCTTGCCGTCTCCTATCCGGCCGGTGGAAGCGTGTTCGATGATGATGGGGACGATTGCGTCCGCCTGCTCATCCGTCACCACGATCTCGATCTTCAGCTTGGGGATAAAATCGACCCGGATATCGCCCGCCCGGTACTGGAGGGTGATGCCCTGCTGTTCGCCGCGGCCCCGGACGTCGGTGACGGTCATGGCCGGGAACCCTGCCGCCTCCAGGGCCGCTCTGACCCGTTCGAACCGTTCGGGGCGTATGATTGCCGTTATCATCTTCATGTTCCATCACCTCAGGGTATTCTCTCGCCGTGCTGGCTGATGTCCAGCCCCACATACTCCTCGGTCTCGGTCACCCGCAGGCCGATGGTTCGATCCACCAGCAGGGCGAGTGCGCCGGTTGCCGCGAATGCAAACCCGGCGGCGATGACGGCGTCCACACACTGGATGCCGAACTGCATCGCGTTTCCATGGATGAGCCCGTCCAATCCTCCGATGGCGGCGGTGGCGAATATCCCGGTGGCCAGCGCCCCCCAGAACCCGCCGACGCCATGGATGGCCCAGGTATACAGGCTTTCGTCGAGCTTTTTCTTCAGTCTGAACAGGAGCGCCCCGTAACAGAGCAGCCCGGCGACGGCACCGATGGCGATGGCGCCCATCGCGTCCACGTACCCGGCGGCCGGGGTGATGCCCACGAGACCCGCCACCGCCCCGCTCACGATCCCGACCGAGTTGGGCTTGCCGTGGACCGAGCTCGCACAGAGCCAGGCGGTGGCTCCGGCCGCCGCCGCGGTGTTGGTCACCAGCAGGGCGTTTGCCGCCAGGCCGTCAGCGGCAAGCGCGCTCCCCGCATTGAACCCGAACCACCCGAACCAGAGGAGCCCGGCCCCCACCAGGGTCAGGGGGATGTTGTGCGGCTCGATGAATCCATCGTCGAACCCGATCCGTTTCCCGATGACCAGCGCCGCGGCGAGCGCTCCGAACCCGGATGAGATATGGACCATGGTCCCTCCGGCGAAGTCGAGTGCGCCGAGCTGGGCGGCCCATCCCCCGCCCCACGCCCAGTGGGCCAGGGGGTCGTACACGAGCGTGGTCCACAGAAGGGCGAAGATGATGAACTCGCTGATCTTCACCCGTTCGGCAAAGCCGGAGGTCATGATCGCGAGGGTCAGGGCGGCAAAGACCAGCTGGAAGGCCACGAAGAGGAGAGCGGGGATCCCGTCTCCGCCAGGGCCCATTCCGGAGAGCTCGAGGAACTCCAGCCCTCCGATGAGTCCGCCCATGTCACCGCCAAAGGCGAGGGAATATCCCACGAGCACCCACTGGTGGCTGACCACGGCGAGTACAATGAATGCAAGCGCAATCACCGATATCAAATTCTTCTTCCTGACGAGACCGCCGTAGAAGGGTCCCACACCCGGGATCATCAGCATCACCAGCGCGGTGGATGCGAGGATCCATGCTGTATCTCCACTGTCAATTGGCATCTGTCATGTCATCTGTGTCCGCCAATAGCGGGCCTTTTATCCGTTGTAGGAAGGAAGTTTGTTTCTATGTATATTAATTGTTGGAGGCGTTCCCGGGAATCACCCATGAAAAAAATCGCGAAAAAAAGGAGGGCGGGATTCAGTAGGTATACAGGTACTGGTCGATCTCCCAGGGATGGACGGCGGTGCGGTATCCGTCCCATTCGGCCCGTGCAATCCGGTCGAGGTTGTCGATGACATGGTCCCCGAGTGCTCTGCAGATCACCTCGTCTGCGAGCAGCGCCTGGTTGGCCTCGATCAGGCTGCCGGGGAGGGTATCGATACCGTGTTCGATACGCTCCTTCTCGGACATCTCGAAGATATTCCGGTCGGTGCTCGCCGGAGGATCGATCTTCTTCTCGATACCGTCGAGACCGGCGGCGAGCATCGCCGCAAAGGCGAGATAGGGATTGCAGCTCGGGTCCGGGCTCCGGAGCTCCAGACGGGTGCTCTTCCCCCGGGGCGACGGGACCCGTACCAGGGCGGAACGGTTGCTCGCGCTCCAGCTGATGTACACCGGGGCCTCGTACCCGGGGACCAGGCGCTTGTATGAGTTGATGGTCGGGTTTGCGATCCGGGTGATCGCCTTTGCGTGGGCGAGGAGCCCGCCGATGAAGTACATCGCCACCGGGGAGAGCTGCAGCGGCGCGCCGGGATCGTAGAATGCATTGTCCGCGCCCGTGAACAGCGATGCATTGACGTGCATGCCGCTTCCGTTGATCCCGAAGATGGGTTTGGGCATGAACGTCGCATGCAGGTTCTGCATGAGGGCGAGTGTCTTGGTGGCGAACTTGAAGGTGATGACATTATCCGCCGTGGTCAGGGCGTCGCTGTACTTGAAGTCGATCTCGTGCTGGCTCTCGGCGACCTCGTGGTGGGATGCCTCCACCTCGAACCCCATCTCGGAGAGGGCGAGGACAATGTCCCGCCGGACATCCTCGGCGAGATCGGTGGGCGCCAGATCGAAGTACCCGCCGTAATCCTGGAAGAGGGTGGACGGCCGCCCGTCGAGCATCTTGAAGAGGAAGAATTCGCATTCGGGGCCGGTGTTGAAGACATAGCCCATCTCTGCCGCCCTCTCCAGCTGGGCCCTGAGGATATACCGCGGGTCTCCCCGGAAGGGCTCCCCGTTGGCGGTATGTACATCGCAGATGAAGCGGGCCACGGCAGCGTGATCCTTCCGCCAGGGGAGGGTGGTGTAGGTATTGGGGTCGGGACGAAGCGTCATATCGGACTCCTCGATCCGCACGAACCCCTCGATGGAGGATCCATCAAAACTGATGCCCTCGGTGAGCGCTTTTTCTGCCTGCCCGACAGGAATCGCCACGTTTTTTGCATGCCCCTGGAGGTCGGTAAACTGAAGCCGCACGAATGAAACATTGTCTTCATCCATCCGCTCCAGGAGTCTGGATACGACATCTTCTGTCATAACTGGAAGAAAACTTCTACCTCCCGTATTATATATATAGGCGATCGCCCTGTGAGCGCAATGTATATGTATGGAGTGTTGGATGGAACATGTAGGCAGGAACTATTAATAGATTGTGATTTCCATGTATGTGGAGACACCCCCGGCCATGGCGCGGGGAGAGGACTGATATGTGCGGGATCGAACCCTGGGATGTCTCCCGCCTCGCCGTGCGGGGTGGACTGCAGGTGACCACCCTGTCCGGCGGGACCCTGAGGATCCCGCTCACCGAGCTGGAAGCGAGCGTGCGGCCCGGATGCCGGATCTGCACCGATTTTTCCGCACGGAACGCCGATATCTCGGCGTGTTCGGCGGGAAGCCCCGATGGCTGGACCACGATCGTCCTGCGCACTCCCGGGGGAGAGGGTATCTGGGGCCGTGCATGTGCCGGCGGGACCCTGGAGGTCTCCGATGCGGTGGATCTCCCGGCGGTGGAGCGACTGGCCCGACGGAAGATGGAGCAGTCACAGAGCCGGGGAGGATAGGCCGGTTTTATAGTGATCCTTCACCAGGTACTGAAAGACACTTCCTTCCATCGATGGTCATGGCATTCCCTCTTCGGTTCATCACCCACCGCATCGAGGACTACGCGCTCCAGGTCACCTACCGCCCCCTGGAGGGGACGGGCCGGATCATCTACAACCTCTCGCTCATCCGGGAGACGGATGTGGAAGCGGCCCTCCCCATCCTGCGAGATACCTTCGCGGCCGGTCTCTGGGTGAGCGACCGGCTCCGGCTCTTTTCTCCCGGAGAGGAGATCGATGGGTATACGATCCCGGCCGGCCGGGTGGGCATCTGCACGGTCTGCTCCATCACCATGGACGCGCTCCTCCTTCGCCGCGGGGTGCCGCTCAACCCGCTGGGGGGCGGGCTCGTGGAGGTTCGCGATCGCGTCCCCCTCCGGTTCACCTCGTTCATCAGGTACGACGCCACCACCATCGATCCCACCCAGCTGCTCATCTCCCCGGGATCGCCCGCCATTGGGGGCGTGCTCCAGAAGGGGGACGGAACCATCCTCGCAAACCTCAGGGAATGCCACATGGAGGCAGAACCTGTCATCGGTGCCGTTCTCGATGACCTGGCCGCCGACGGGTTCACCGGGGTGCTGGACGTGGGCAACCCCAACTCCCCCCTCCTCTCCGTCCCGGTGACCCCGGAGTACATGGCCGTGGCCATGGTGAGCGGGACAAACATGCTGGGAGCGCTCCGGGAGGCGGGGATACCGGTGGCGATCCACGCCATGAAGGGGACCGCGGAGATCGACCGGCTCGGACGGGTCACGGAGTACTGACCGACCGGAACCGGTCGAAGGGGATGGTGCCGGCACCGATCTCGTTTTCCAGGACGAATCCCTTCTCCGCAGCCGCGGCGATCAGGTTCATACCGCTGTAGGAGACCACCGAGAGGCGGTGCGGGTCACCGGGCAGATTCATCACCCCGGTACCCATGGTGACCGGAAACCGGAACCCCGCGTCCCGCATCCGGGCGGCGGTCTCCTCCACCCGATCGCGTGCCGGGTACGGTACCTCCCGGACATTGGCAAGCACCACTCCGCTTTTCCCGGACACCGCGTCGTTCACGCTGGTGAGTCCGGCATCGATGAGGAGCTCCAGGGGGTCGGCGGTGGTCCCGTGGTATCCGATGAGGTCCTGGAATTCGCCCGGATGCCCGCCGGTCACCCCCAGGCGTCCTCCATACACCATCCTGACGGGGATCCCCCGGCGCTGGAGCACCCCGTCCATGGTGATGCTGCAGACCGTGATGAACCCGGTCGTCCCGGGATGGATCCGCGGGTCGAGAGTGATGGTGGAATACGCGGAGAAGAACCCGAACCCGGCGCGGGCAACCTGTTCGAAGATGGCCGCCACCTCGTCCGCCTGGTCGGTGGGGACCAGGGAGAGGTTGTAGGCCACGTCGCCGGTGCCGGTTTGGGGATCGAAGGTGGTCCGGAAGGCGAGCCGTTCGAGCCGGGATATAATGTACCCGATGCGGGTCTCCACCAGTGCGGATTCTGTCTCCGTCCGCCCCTTTTCGGTCAGGATCCGGCCCCGGTTGCCGACCTTGCGGGTGAACCCGATCTCGTCGAGGTAGCTCAGGTAGTACTGCACCGCCCGGTCACTGAGCACGAATCCCCGGTCGGCCATCAGTTCTGAGAGGCGCTTTGCCCCGATCGGTTCCTGCTGTTCCTTCAGGATGCGCAGGATCTCGAATACCTTCCGTTCAGAATGAACAAATGTCATGGTCCACCCTACCGCTTCCGGATCCGGGTCAGCGGGGACTCTCTCTCAAGAAAATCGGAAAGAAACCCGGCGAACAGCGGATCCCAGCACTCCTCTCCCTCGCAGAGATTCCAGCCCCTCTCCAGGGACTCCCGGATATGCCTGCCATGCCCCACGCGAGCGACCGCGGGAGACCGGAGGAGGTCGCGGGGATTCTGGAACCGGCGGAGGAGCTCCACCACGTACCGGCCGTCCCGGATGAACGGCCCGACCGATCCCGGGTCCCGGTCGTATTTCCGGGCAAACCGGCGGGCATTGATCCCGTTCCAGACGGGGGGGCCCACGTGCTCCCGGATGCGGGCGATCTCGCAGGTGAGGAGTTCGAAAATGAGCATGCTCATCTCGCCCCCCATGGCGCAATCCCAGTGGAGTACCAAAAACCCGGATCGCGTGAGGAGATCGGCGACGGATGACCCCGATTTGCGGAGCTGGGGGACCACCGTATCCTCGGTGAACGGCGGTGTGCGGAATGACAGGGCATAGAGGGCGGTGCCCCGCCGGGCGAGCAGGTCTGCGAAACTCGCCCGGGAGAGACGGCGGGGCGGTGGCGGGAAGAAGAAGGCCTCTGCGGGCTCTTCGAGGTACCCGCGGGAGAGTTCGATCAGTTCGCACATCCGGTCCAGGGAGAGTGCGGAGGCGACGTTCCTCTCCGGATCCACCGGGTCCACCACCACCAGCGGCTCGGCAAACTCCCGGGTGCGGTGCCCCTCGATATCGATGACCTCCCCCGGGCGCCAGTCCGAGGCCGCCTCCAGGAGGGGGCGAAATCCCCGGTAATGGAGGACCAGCAACTCGCAGAGGTAGCCGGACAGCCCCTCGGTGGCATGATCGGAGCCGTATATTCCCCCCGCCTTGGTGAACTGTTTGAAGAGGAGGACCTCGTCTACCAGGTCACCGATGTGGCCCGCCACATACCGGGTATGGAAGGGGGTGCGGTCCACCGCGCTCTGGATATGGTCCGGCCGGGAGACCTCATAGCAGGGGACCAGGTCGATATCCAGACTGTCGATGGTGAAGTTCAGGTAGGGGTGCTCTGCGAACTTCTCCCGCCAGGGGGCCCCGAACGACTCCGCCACCGCGCGGCTGATGGCAAGCCCCCGCTCCTCGAGATCCTCGCGGGAGGTGTCGGGAGGAAAGAACATGAAGATGTCGAGATCCCGGTCCCCGCGGACGAAGGTATGGCGTGCGGAGGATCCCACCATCATTGCCCGGATTCCGCCGATATCCTCCACGGCCCCGATGATCCGGTCCCCCATCTCGTGGAGGTAGGCGTACTCCTCCTCGGTGGGTCTGATGCGGAGAAGGACGTCCTCTTCCAGTGCACTTCTCATCCGAAGGCGACCTCCGCGAGGTCCTCGTATATCGGGCCGTCCGGGGTGAGCGTGCTCTTCTTGAGGACGAACCCGTCCACTTCAAAGTCCCCGCACGTCATCCCGGCGAGCTCGTTGAGCCGGGCCCGCAGGGAGGGATCGAAACGGCGCACCCGGGCGATGGTGGCGTGAGGGGAGAACGACCGTCGGTCCCGCCTGATCCCGAGCGGTTCCAGGGTCTCCTCGACCCGCCGGTTGAGGTCCCGAGACTGGCCCAGATCCTCGATCTCTGCCCAGATGACCCGTGGCTGGCGGGGAGGGCGGGCCACCACGTGCCCGGCAGTGGCCGTGAACGGTGCATGGGTGATCCCCCTCAGGTCTGCGATGACCTCCTCGAGCGTCTCTTCAGAGACCTCTCCGAGGAACTTCAGCGTAATATGGGCCTGTCGCGGGTCCACGGGCGTGATCCGGGCGTCGCTCTGGAGGAGCACCTGCTGAGCCCGGCGTATATTCTCCCTCACCTCGTCCGAGAGCTCGATGGCGATGAAGGCTCGCACCATGGTCAGGTACACTATGTGCGCATACCTTTACTAATGCTGATCCCTCCCCCGGTGCTCCGGTATTCCGAATGGGTTATTTCTCGATACCTCAAAACGAAGTACCGATGATCAGGGGGTGTCACGATAGCAGAACAATACGATGTTTTGGTCTATACGCTGGAATTTTGTCCGAACTGTGAGGTACTGAAGGAATTCCTGAAGAGCCGGGAGGTGACGTTTATGGAGCGGGACATGAATTCGGCCGAGGCCCTGACCGATCTGCGCATCAACGGGGTCTTCGTGCAGGAGGCCCCGGTCCTCCAGGTGGGTTCGACGTTTCTCACCAACGCGGACCTATTCGCCGACGGAGAACTCCGCGAGGATGCGGTCACCGGGGCGATCGAGACCGGGGTGCCGGGGGGGACCGGACGCGTTTCGAGGTGAACCGTGCCGCGCAAGGGAAAACAGACCACTCTCTTCGGTGATTTTGTCCCCGTCCTCCCCCGGGTGCGGACCTCCCGGGGATACCTCCTGGACTGGGACCGCGAACGGATCGTCCGACAGATCGTGGAGGAGACCCGGCTGGTGGAGACGTTCTATGGCCATGAACCGGCCGATGAAGAGACCGCCCGTGAGATATCCCGGATCGTGGAGAAGAAGATCCAGCGGCTCGGCCTCAAGTCCCTCTCCGGGCCGCTCATCCGGGAGATCGTCAACATGGAGCTCCTCCAGCGGGGCCACATCTCGTTTCGGAATGTCTGCACCCGGGTGGGCACCCCGGTGTACGACTCCCACCAGATCGACGTGGGGGAGGGGTTCGAGGCGCACGACAACGCGAATCTCCAGGAGAACGCGGAGACCTCCCACAAGAAGAAGGCGGACAAGATCAGCAAGGAGCAGTACCTCCTCCAGCTCCCTCCCGACCTCGCCGATCGCCACCTGATGGGCGATCTCCACATCCACGACCTGGAATACTTCGGGACCAGGCCGTTTTGCATCGACGGGAGCACGGTCATCCCGGTGAGAGACGGCGGTCGTATACGAAACATCCGCCCCGCCGACCTCACGTTCTCCGGGGAGAGCCTGTACCCCGACGACCTCGCTGCACTGACGCCGACAGGCTGGAGGCGCGTTGCCAGGGTGACCCGGCGACGGGCGGAACCGGGGGAGATCCTCCGGATCAGGACCGGGCGGGGCCGATCGCTCACCGTCACCGGCGAGCACCGCATCCCCGTGCAGTCGGGCGGGCGGATGGTCATCCGCCGGGCAGATGAGATCCGCACCGGCGATACTCTCTACTCCATCACCGCCTCCGATACCGTCCGGGGGGAGGCGATCCGGGAGATCGATCTCATCCGGGAACTCTCCGCGGCGGTGCCTCCAGAGCTCCTCGACACCGTGTATGTCCGCGGCGCCGGTGAGTGCTTCGCCGGCGTGGTGCGGCGGGGCCAGGCACGATCGTTTGCCGAGATCTCGCGCACCCTCGGGGTCGAGCACCAGAAACAGTGGTACCGGCGCGGCATCATGCCGGTCGCGCTCTTCCAGGCGTTCCGCGAGGCATATGGGGTACCCGACGATCCCGGGCTCACCGTGGGAGCGGTGGGAAGCGAGCATGACCTGCCCGCCACCCTCCCGCTCACCCCGGAGCTCGTCCGGCTGCTCGGCCTCTTCGTGGCGAAGGGAAATTACAGCGTCTCGCCGGCGGCCGGCCAGTACAACCTGGTGATCACCGGCACCCGGCAGATGGCGGCCGTCCAGGCATCGGCACAGGTCGCCTTACACTCCTCTGCCACCACCACCGCCGCCGTCCCCGCCACGACCACCATCTATGGCGTTACCGACGAGCGAGATCGGGGACAGCAGGTCTCCTTCGGCGGGACGGTCGCCTTCCTCATCTTTCGCCACGTCTTTGGGATACCGGAGGGGAGCCCGCAGAAGCGCCTGCCCTGGGTCGTCTACCACCTCGACGACCTCCTGTTGCACGAGTTCCTCTCCGGTCTCTTCACCGGTGACGGGTCCGCATACTACCGCCGGGAGAAGTCGGACTGTATCGTGAACTACACGACGGCCTCGGAGGCGCTCCGCCAGGAGCTCGCCCTGCTCCTGACCTCGCTTGGCATGCAGCCCCAGATCGTCGAACTCTACGGCGACGATCCCGGGCGTCGCACGCTCTACCGCGTCCAGCTCAACGGCCGCAGGAACATCGAGGCATTCGCGCGCTACGCCTCATTCCTCGACGAGCGGCAGGATCACATCGACGCCTTCCTCTCGGATGTCCGGGGGATCGGACCGCGCGCCATCCCCGAGACGGTGAGATCGATCGAACCGGCGGAGCCGTCCGGGGAGTTTGTCTACGATCTCTTCCTTGAGGGCGACGGCTCCGAGGAGAGCCATACCTTCTATGCATCGGACGGACTCCTCGTGCATAACTGCCAGGACTGGGATCTCCGCTACTTCTTCTATTACGGGCTGATGCCCGACGGCACCGGTACCAAAGCATCGGTGGCGGGCCCCGCGATGCGGGCGGAGGTGGCGGTCCTCCACGCGGTCAAGGCGCTGGGGAGCGCCCAGACCAACTTCGCCGGGGGGCAGGGGTACTACAACTTCCTCACCTTCCTCGCTCCCTACTTCGAGGGGCTCTCCTACGATGAGTTCCGCCAGCTGATGCAGATGTTCGTGTATGAGATGACCCAGATGATGGTCGCCCGCGGCGGACAGGTGGTCTTCTCCTCGGTGCAGCTCTCGCCTGGTGTCCCCAAGATCTGGAAGGACAAACCCTGCGTGTACCGGGGGCTGGTCCACGACGGCACCCAGGCACCCCTGCGCACCTACGGCGAATTCGAGCGGGAGGTGCGCCTCCTCTTCAGGGCGCTGATGGAGGTGATGCTCGAGGGCGACCACTGGGGCAAGCCCTTCAACTTCCCCAAGCCCGAGATCAGCGTCGAGCCCCAGTTCATGGAGGAGGACGAGTCGTTCAACGAGGCACACCCCGATCTGCCCACCTACCGGGACCTCTACCTGATGACCTTCGAGCTCGCCTCCAAGTACGGGACCCCCTACTATGACAACCAGATCCCCCCCTATCGTGGTGCCGGGGAGGGGATCTCCTGCTACCAGTGCTGTGCCTACCAGTTCTCCAAGACCATGGAGAACGATAGCGAGTTTGAAGAGAAACTCCTGTTCCAGGACGGGAAGCACTTCAGCATGGGCTCCTGGATGGTCACCTCCATCAACTGCCCCCGGGCCGCGTACCGTGCCGAGGGCGATGAGACGCGGCTGTTCTCCGAACTGAAGGCGCTGATGGATGTCGCGGTGGAAATCTTCCGGATCAAGCGGCGGTGGATGGATCACATCCGGGTCAACGGCCGGATGCCCTTTGCCATGCAGCGTCCCCGGGACCCGAATACCGGGGAGCGGGGGTCGATCGCCGTCGATCTCGAGGGTCTGGTGTACACCATCGGGGTGGTGGGGGTGAACGAGATGGTCCAGCACTTTACCGGGTCGGAACTCCACGAATCACGGGAGGCGTTAGTCCTCGCCGTGCGGGCGATGACCGAGCTCGAGCTGTATGCCCGTGAACTCTCTGAGCGCCACGGGATGACCATCGCGCTCGCCCGGACTCCCGCAGAGACAACCGGACAGCGATTCGCGGTCGCCGACCTGCTGGACGAGCAGTTCACGGAGATGGCTCGCGGCGTCATCAAGGGCGATCTTCCCGTCGCCCTCGAACGGATCGAGGAGACCCTCGATCTGCCCGTCTACTACACGAACGGGACCCATGTCGCGCCGGGTGCCGATGTGCCCCTGACCACCCGGATGGAAGTGGAGCACATCTTCTTCCCCATCGTGGACGGGGGCAACATCTTCCATATCTGGCTTGGGGAGGCCCGGCCCGACCCCCGCGGGCTGATGGACATGGCGATGAACCTCTGCAGGAACACGCAGATCGGGTACTTCGCCTTCACCCGAGACCTGACCGTGAGCCTGAACCAGTTCCAGGAGTACCGGCCGGGATGGGGGCGGATGAAGGAACTCCAGACCGTGATGGATGCCTCCGCGCCCGTCCGGGGTGGGTGACCCGGTGTCGCCCGCCGGGGCCGATCCCATCCTGGCCATCGACGTGGGGATGGGCACACAGGATATCCTCCTGTACACGCCCGGGATCCCCGTGGAGAACAGCACCCGCCTGGTCCTCCCCTCCCCCACCAGGGTCCGCGCCGCCGAGATCGATCGCGCCCGTGGCCGGGGGCAGCCAATCGCCCTCACCGGGGTCTGCATGGGGGGCGGCCCTATCACCCGGGCGGTGAGGCGGCACCTCGCTCACGGCCTCGCGGTCCATGCCACCCCGGACGCTGCCCTCACCCTCCGGGACGATATTGGGGAGGTGGAGGAGATGGGGGTTACCATCACCACCGATCTCCCCGGGGACGCGGTCCGCATCCACACCGGGGACCTGATGATGACCGAAATCACCGCCGCTCTCCAGCGGTTCGGCGTCCCCGTCCCCGGCCAGGTGGCCGTGGCGGTCCAGGATCATGGATACGCCCCGAAGGCCTCGAATCGCCGACACCGGTTCCGGCTCCTGGAGCGATGGCTGGAGGAGGGGGACTGGGCCCTGACCTCATCGGTCCGTGACCCGCCACCACCGGAGATGACCCGGATGGCCGCGGTCCGCAGGACCTGTTCCAACGCCCTGGTGGTGGACACCGGCCCCGCTGCAGTGATGGGCACGCTCTGCGACTCCCGCGTCCGGGATCTTGCAGAGACGGGGGTCTGCCTGGTCAATGCCGGAAACGGCCACACACTTGCCTTCACCATCCGGGGGTCCGAGATATGCGGGGTCTTCGAGCACCACACCGGCCTTTTGGATACCGGCAGGCTCCACGAATGGCTTGATCGGCTGATGGAGGGAGATATCTCATCAGACGCGGTCTTTGACGATGGTGGTCACGGTGCCGCGGTCAACCACCCGCTCCCGGACGTGCCCCTGGTGGTGACCGGCCCCAACCGCCGCCGACTGCTCCCTGACGCCTACCAGGCGGCACCGTTCGGGGACATGATGCTCACCGGGTGCTTCGGTCTTCTCGCCATCTGGCGTGCGCTCCGGGGTTCAAAAAGCGCGATATAAAAAAAGGGTGTGGCGGAGCGGTTATTCTTCCGCCGTGGATGTGGCGCCGGTCCCGTCGTCGTCATTGCCCAGCTGGATATCGGCGATCCCGTGCTGGCGCTGGGAGAGGCGCTTTGCCTTGAAGATATTCTTTCCCTCTTTCCCGATGGCGAGGCCGCGGTCGGACTCTTCGACCTCCACGATCGCCACCCGCTCGTCATTTTCATCGGTGGCGAAGGTGATCCCGGTCACACGGGCGGGCAGGAAACAGTTGCGGATGAACTGCTCGGCGTTATCGGAGTACTCCACGACCTCGACGCGCATACCCATCGCTTCCGAGGCTCGCTTGACACTGCTTCCGCCCTTGCCGATGGCCAGTCCCATCTCGCCGGGATTGATGACGAAGATCAGGCGGTCATTCCGGGGATCCACGATACAGTCCCTGCTTCCGGCACCGGTGATGCTCTCGAACTGTGAGATGAGATGCATGCACTCCTCTGTCAGACGTACTTCGGCCATGGTTATGCTCTCTGGATGTTGAGGATGTCGGATTCGCCCGCATCTTCGATGGAGAGCGCACTGACCACGAACGGCTTGCCGCACGCCTTTCCGAGCTGGACGCCCGTACCCTCGAAGGTATGGACCGGAACGGTCTCCTGGGACTCAATAAAAGTCTTGAATTCGTCCGGGCAATTCCGTGCCATGACCACGAGATGCGCCCGTCCGTCACGGATGCTCTCGGTGGTTGTGTTCTGACCGAGCGTGACTGTGCCGGTCTTTATCGCCCGTCTCAATGATGTGTTGAAATCCATTTTTCATGCTCCTAATGCGTGGACCGTGCGATGAGCTTCACATCACCCGTCCCGAGCAGGATGGGCTGGCCCACGATGACGTTTTCGGTGACGCCGTTGAGTTCATCGAACTCGTTGACCACTGCGGCATCAAGCAGGTGGTTGACGGTGACTTCGAACGCCGCCCGGGAGAGGACACTCTCCTTCTCTCCGGCGATGCCGTGACGGCCGATCTGCTTGACCTCGCCCTCCATGCACATCATATCGGCGACCAGCATGATGTGGCGGACATCGACGGATATACCCTGTTCGTTGAGCGTGCTGAGTGCTTCTGCAATGATCGAGTTCCTGGCCGCTTCGATCCCCAGAACCTCTGCCGTTTCGCTGATGTTGTTGCTCCTGGTCCTGGAGGTATCGACGCCGGGGACACCGAATACATCCCTAAGATTTGAGCCCTCAGTATAAAGAATATACTCTCCGCTCTCTTTTCGGACCACCACACGCTCGATATCGTCGATCCCCTGGACGATCACATTGCGGACATGTTCGGCGAGCTGGAAGAGGTTCTGGTAGCTCTCCCGGTCCTTGGGATAGAACTCCATCTTCGCCTCTTCTTCGAAGGACTCGTGTTCGAAATCGCGGTAATGACGCCGTTCCCTGATCTTGGCGGGTGCCTTCTCCATGATCTCGGAGATGGTGATCTTGCGCCGGTCGCAGACCGCCCGGTTGAGATTGACCACCACCTGCATGTTCTCCATGTCGGTGATGATGTCTCCGAATTCACGGAGTGGAGCCGCTTCGATCTGCCAGCTCACCTCCCGGGCCAGATCACGGTTGGCGTTCCAGCCCTCCCGGAGGAAGACGGCCATGGTGGGAGTGCTCGGCTCCCGCCGGGCGTCCATGATCTCGATCAGGCGGGGGAGCCCCAGGGTCACGTTGATCTCCGCCACACCGGCATAGTGGAACGTCCGCATGGTCATCTGGGTGCCGGGCTCCCCGATGGACTGGGCGGCGATGACGCCCACTGCCTCGCAGGCCTCCACGCGGGTCTTCTCATATTCGTCGAGGACCCGCCCGAAAATCCGCTCGAAGAACTCTTCGGAGATCTCCCGGTCGCCGAGGTAGCGTTCCAGGTCCTGCCTGGTCTTGGGCGGCAGATCGGCCGTCCTGATCCGTTCACGCATCGATTCATCCATTTATCCTGCCACCTCCTCTTTCAGTTCGTTCTCGATGATGCCCTTGACATCCACCGGGTCCCCGAAGCTGGAGCGGGCCGGGTCGGTCCCGTCCTCGCCGTACCGGAACTGGATGATCCGGCCGCCCGTGGTCCGGACCGTCCGGTCGTAGGCGACCTTCAGGTCCTGCAGGGCGTTGATCATCCGGCGCTGGAGGTAGCCGCTCTGCGAGGTCCGCACCGCGGTGTCCACCAGCCCTTCCCGGCCTCCGATGGCATGGAAGAAGAACTCGGTGGGGGAGAGTCCGCTCTTGTAGCTGTTGGTGATGAACCCGTGGGCCGCCGCCCCCCGGTCTCCCTTGCGGAAGTGGGGAAGGGTCCGGTTTTCGTATCCACGGACGATCCGCTCACCACGGACCGACTGCTGGCCCAGGCATCCGGCCATCTGGGTGAGGTTCAGCATCGACCCCCGGGCCCCGGAGACGGCCATCACCACGGCGCTGTTGGAGAGCCCCAGGTGGCGCCCGGCGATGTCGCCGGTCCGGTCACGGGCCTTGCCGAGCACCTGCATGATCTGCATCTCGAGGGTCTCCTCCAGCGTTCGGCCGGGCATGGGCTCGAGCTGCCCCTCCTGGTATATACGGATACGGCGCTCCACGTCCCGGGCGGCGTTCTCCAGCCCTTCCTGGATCTGCCCGTACTCCGTCTTGGAGAGGTCTTCGTCATCGATACCGAAGGAAAACCCGTCGATCATGATGCCACGGATGGCCAGACGGGTGACGTCGTCGATGAACTGGGCCGCCCGCTTCATGCCGTTCTGTCGGATGATGCGGTGGAGGATGGCCCCCTCGAACGCTCCGATCGCCTTCTTGTCGATGGTCCCGGAGAGGAGCTCGCCGTCCCTGATATGGACATATGCATCCCGTTCGCACGCGTCCTTTTTGCAGGTCTCGCAGTGCTGGCAGGAGCTTGCCTGGAAGACCATGTTCAGGGTCCCGGGAAGGATCATGGAGACCGCCTGCTTGTTGCTCCATTGCGGCTCGCCGTCTTCGATTCTCCCGGGCTCGGGGAGATCGACCTCCTGGTTGTTGAATAGCGAAAGGAATTCGCCCTTGGAGAACCAGCGGATGCCGTGGGTCAGCAGGAACGCTCCCGATATGTGGTCGTGGATCCCGCCGATGATGGGACCGCCGGTCCGGGGGGAGAGGATGTTCTCCTGGACGCTGATCAGGATCTCTGCCTCGGCGCGGGACTCCTCGGTCTGGAGGACATGGAGGTTCATCTCGTCCCCGTCGAAGTCCGCGTTGTAGGGCGGACAGACCGCCGGGTTGAGGCGGAAGGTCTTGCCGTCCATGATCACCACCCGGTGGGCCATGATGCTCATCCGGTGCAGCGAGGGCTGCCGGTTGAAGAGCACGATATCCCCGTTTCGCAGCTGGCGATCCACCATCCAGCCGGGCTCGAGCATCTCTGCGATCGTCTCCAGGTTCCGGGTCGGTTCCGCGTCGGAGAGCCGCACCCGCCGGTTGTCGGGCCGGATGGCGTAGTTTGCCCCCGGGGGATCGCCGATCTCCGATCGTCCCGGCCCGTTCAGCACGAACTGGCGGACACTCTCGAGGTTCGTCGCGGTCACCTTCACCGGGACCGTCATCTCGTTGGCGATATCCAGCGGGATGCCCACCTCCCCGATGGAGAGGTTCGGGTTCGGGGAGATAACCGTCCGGGCCGAGAAGTTGACCCGCTTCCCGGAGAGCGACCCGCGGAACCGCCCCTCCTTTCCTTTCAGCCGCTGCGAGAGTGTCTTCAGGGGCCGACCGCTCCGGTGACGGGCGGGCGGGCATCCGGCCACCTCGTTGTCCAGGTAGGTGGTGACGTGGTACTGGAGCAGTTCCCAGAGGTCCTCGATGATCAGCTGCGGAGCGCCCGCGTCCTGGTTCTCCCGGAACCGCTGATTGATCCGGATGATGTCCACCAGCTTGTGGGTGAGATCGTCCTCGGACCGCTGACCGTTCTCCAGGATGATGGATGGGCGCATGGTCACCGGGGGAACCGGAAGGACGGTGAGGACGGTCCACTCGGGACGGGCCACATCCGGATTGATCCCGAGCAGCCGGAGATCATCGTCGGGGATACGCTCCAGGCGGGCACGGACATCCGCCGGGGTCAGCCGGTGCTCCTGCTTGCGGCCCTCCTCCACCCATCCCTCGGAGAATGTGGATGGCTTTTCAAAGTTGATCTTGCGCTGCTGCTCGCCGCAGTGGGGGCAGATCCGCTCCTTTTTGACATCCTTCTCGGAGACGAGCTCGTGGGCGAGATTGCCCTCGGTTCCCAGGATCTTCTCCACTTCCTCGGGGGAGAGGAGCAGGCGGCTGCAGCTCCGGCAGCTGACACGGAGCAGTTTCCGGATCAGCCGGGTATACCCCACATGGATGACCGGTTTGGCCAGTTCGATGTGACCGAAGTGGCCCGGACAGCTGGTCGCCTTCTGATCGCAGGTCTTGCAACGAAGCCCTGGGTCGATGACCCCCAGGTGGAGGTCCATCAGCCCCTGCGGGTAGGGGAACCCGTCGTCGTCATAGGTATCCGCCCAGATAATCTTCCGGACGCTCATCTTGCGGATTTCCCGGGGCGAGAGGAGACCGAATTCTATTGTACCGACTCGTTTTGGACTTGTCATTCTTTTACACGCTCCTCAAACCATATCCTGCAGGCGCATCCGGGGCGCAATGCCCATGCTCTTCATCTCGTCGAGGAGGAGCTTGAAGGCGTAGCTCATCTCCACCGGGTAGATATCGGTCTCGCTCCCGCAGGCAAGGCAGCGAGTGATCTTCCGTTTCCGGTCGAGCATCGCCACCATGCCGCACTGGGCGCAGACGTACTGGGTCACCTTGTCCGATTCGTCCAGCAGCCGCTCTTTGAGCGCCATCGCCGCGCCGTGCCCGATCATCACATCCCGTTCCATCTCACCGAACCGCAGGCCCCCTTCCCGGGCACGCCCCTCGGTGGGCTGGCGGGTGAGCACCTGGACCGGCCCGCGGGACCGGGCATGCATCTTGGAGGAGACCATGTGGTAGAGCTTCTGGTAGTAGATGATTCCCATATAGATGTCCGCGACGTAGCGCCGTCCGGTGATGCCATCGTACATCACCTCGCGGCCGTTGTGTGAAAATCCTAATTCCTTCAGGGAATGTCGCATGTCCGCCTCTTTTTCGCCGGAGAAGGCCGTCCCGTTGATCCGGCGCCCTTCCATGGCCCCGACCTTGCCGCCAAGCATCTCCAGCATGTGGCCGATGGTCATCCGGCTGGGGATGGCATGGGGGTTGATGATCAGGTCGGGAGACACCCCCGACTCGTTGAAGGGCATGTTCTCCTGTGGCTGGATGAGCCCGATGACGCCCTTCTGGCCGTGCCGCGAGGCGAACTTGTCTCCCACTTCCGGGATACGGAGGTCCCGGGTGCGGACCTTGACCAGCCGGGAGGAGTTCTCTCCCTCGGTGACGATCACCGTGTCCACGATGCCCCGTTCATTGCTCCGCATGGTCACCGAGGTGTCGCGACGCTTCTCCACCGCGATCAGCTCGCCGGTGGGTTCTTCCAGGAATCGCGGGGGCGATGTCTTCCCGATGAGGACGTCCTTTTCCCGGACCACGGTCTCGGGGTTGATCACCCCGTCGGAATCCAGGTTCTGGTAGTACTCGGCCCCGTGTGCGCCGGTTACCTCTTCTTCCGGGATCTCGATCCGGTCGACCTGGCCGCCAGGGTACCGGCGCTCCTCGCCCTCGTAGGTCCGGAAGAAATGCGATCGTCCGAGGCCCCGTTCGATGGCCGCCTTGTTGATGATGAGCGCGTCCTCGATGTTGTACCCCTCGTAGGAGAGGATGGCCACCACGAAGTTCTGGCCCGCGGGGCGCTCGTCGGACCCGATCACATCGGAGGTCTGTGTGTGGATGAGCGGTCGCTGGACATAGTGGAGCATGTGGCCCCGGGTGTCCGGCCGCAGTTTCATGTTCGCCTGGCCGAACCCGAGCGCCTGCTTGACCATCCCCGCACCCATGGTGACCCGCGGACTTGCGTTGTGCTCCGGGAAGGGGACATGCGCCGCCCCGATGCCCAGGATCAGGGCGGGATCGATCTCCAGATGGGTGTGCTCGGGGGTCACGTCCGCCTCGTTGATGGCGATGTAGAGATCCTCCTCCTCTTCGGCGTCCACGAACTCGATTGCACCGTTCCGGACCAGCTGGCTGAAATCCACCTCGTGGCGCCGGAGGCGATCGATGTCCTCGTCGGTGATCAGGGGGCGCCCGTCCTTCAGGACGATGAGTGGGCGGCGCGCCCGCCCCCGGTCGGTGTGGATGACCACGTCGTTGTTGTGGTCCTTGAGGGAGATGTTCACCTCGGTGGAGATCTCTCCCTTCCGGCGCATCTCCCTGAACCGCTTCACCACGCCCCGGGAATCCTCGGTGAGGCCGATGAGGGCGCCATCCACGAACACACGTGCCTTTCTCATAGGGCCACACCCTCCTCTCCCGCACCTTCTCTCCGGAGCGGCTCCACCCCGTTCTGGTACAGGGCGGCGATCACCGCGTTCTCGTCCTCCACCCCGGTGCTGATCTCCACCAGCTGGGCGAAGTTCTTGACCAGTCCACAGTTCGGACCCTCGGGGGTCTCGCTCGGGCAGATCCGGCCCCACTGGGTGGGGTGCAGGTCACGCGCTTCGAAGTGCGGCTGCGAGCGGGAGAGTGGGGAGATGACCCGTCGCAGGTGAGAGAGGACCGCCATGTGGTCGATGCGGTCCAGCAGCTGGGATACCCCGGTCCGCCCGCCGACCCAGTTGCCGGTGGCCAGCGGGTGGAGGAGACGCTCGGTCAGCACATCGGCGCGAACCGCGGTCCCGATGGAGAGATCGCGATGGCGCATGCTGGCGCGCTCCAGCTGGTACTTGATGTCCCGGGTCAGCCGGTTGAGGGAGATCCGGAAGAGATCCTCCATCAGGTCCCCGGCGAGCTTCAGCCGCTTGTTCGAGTAGTGGTCCTTGTCGTCTATCCGGCGTTTCTCCAGGACCAGGTCAAAGCACGCCTCCGCCATCCGCCCGAGGAAGTGGGCCTTTGCCAGCCGGACTTCATCGAGTTTCTGGCGGTACCCTTCGTCATCCTCCTTCATCTTCGCAGGCATGAGTTCGTTGAGGTGGGGGAGGAGATAGTTGTCCAGCACGAACTCGGCACGCTTCCGCTGGTAGTCACGGGTCTGATTGGGAGCGAGTTTCCGTCCCACGTACATGATCCCATCGTCCACCGACGAGCACTCCGACTCCTCCAGGTTCTGCATCATGAAGGTCAGCACGTCATGGTCGGTGGAGACGGCGTTGACCACATCCATATCCGATTCCAGCCCCAGCGCCCGTATCAGGTCAACGAACTTGAGGTGGCCGGCAACCGACGGGAAAGAGACCTCCAGGAGATTTTTCCGGGTCCGTTCCACCACCACCAGTGCCCGGTACCCCCGGAACTGGGAGAAGACCTTGGCCACGTAGATCCGCTCGTTGTAGCGTTCCGTGAACTCGGTCATGATCTTGTTGCTGGCCAGGTCCTCGAGCGTCATCAGGACCCGCTCGGTCCCGTTGACGATGAAATAGCCGCCGGGGTCCAGCGGGTCTTCACCATGGGTCATGCGCTCCTCGTCGGAGAGCCCATGGAGGTTGCAGGCCAGCGACCCCACCATCACCGGCAGCTGGCCGATGGTGGTGATCACCGGTTCGGATCTCTCGCCCCCCTGGACCAGTGTCATCTCCAGCTGGATGGGTGCGGCGTAGGTCAGGTTCCGGAGACGGGCCTCGGACGGAAAGAGATCCGACTGCGACCCATCCGCTTCCCGGACGATGGGTTTTTTCACCTCCACCTTCCCGAGTTCCACCCATACCGGTTCATTACTCTTGCCGCGACTCTCGATATCGGTCTCGATGACCCGCTGCTCATTGACCACGTTCTGCAGGTTCGTCCTGAGAAAATGGTTGTATGAATCGAGCTGATGGCGCGCCACATGTTCCCGGGAAAAGTACGATCGAGACAGTACACTATGATCTATCAGAATTATCAGCCCCTGCCGTGAATTACTTCTTCGGCCTTTTCACCACGAGACGATAGTATTCCGCGATTCCTGCCGTCTGGCTGTGCCGGGTGATCCGGATCACGGCCCCGATCTCGGCGGCAACCGCCTGCACGGCCGGGTCGTCGTGGTAGATCTTGGGGAGGTGTTCATAGGATATCTGGTATTCAGCAAACAGATCCTCCACCTCGCTCTCGCTCATCACCTGATGGTTGGGAACCATCACGTGTTCCAGTACTTCAAAAGTGGTGTTCATTTATGCCCTCACCGTAAAACAGCCCTCTATCAGATGCCTCACCGATTAAAACCCAAAGTGTGCCCATGGGCAACGGGCCCAAGGGGATTTGAACCCCCGACCACCTGGTTAAAAGCCAGGCGCTCTTCCGAACTGAGCTATAGGCCCCACAGCTCTCCCCAACCAGCAGTAGTACAACGCGAGTGAACTACTTAATGGTATCCCGGGCATGGGTCCACAGCTGTGGGTCATACAACCTGATAAGTCTTTCAATGCACGGTGGCCGTGAATGGATCCCTTTTTCTCTTCTGCATCGCCACCATACCTGTTGAGGCTGTGACAGATGCCGCTCTCCCATCCGTTCCTGCAGCGTATCGTCACCGTAATGGACTTCGTCACATATGCAATCTATCTCGGTGTGGCGGTCGCGCTCTGCGTGGTGGCCGCCCTGTCGCTGATGGACGCGATCGCCCTGATGGGCGTCGCGCTGACCGCCCCGGACCGGGCGCTCTCGATCATGGCAATCCTCCACTCCCTGCTGCTCACCATCATCATCGTCGAGCTCCTGGAGACGATGATCATCTACTTCCGGACGAGCGAATTCCGCATCCAGCCGATCCTGCTCGCGGGCATCACCGCCATGGTCCGGCGGCTGCTGATGTTCGGGGTGGAGATCCAGAATCCCTGGGATATCGCGGTCACTCTGGCGGCGATCGTGGTCCTTGCCGCCGCGCTGGTGTACCTGAGGAAGGAGCAGCGGCCGATGTAGGGCGCTACCCGGCGCCTTCCTCGTCCGGCTTCTCCCCGCGCTCCCGCTCCTCTTCCGCCGCCCCGGGGATCTGCTGTTTGATCTGGTCGAGCCGCTGTTTCTGGAGTTCGATGGATTTTTTCATATTGGCGATGGCCCGGCTGATATTCTCTCCCACGTGGGCCTTTGCATTGCCGACACGGTAGGTCTTTTCCAGTATGCGGAGGAGCTTGGCGTTCACCTCCACGCTCTTGGAGAGCCGGCGATATTCATCGATGGTCGCCTCAGGAATGCCCGCTGCCTTCGCTTTCTCCACGTTCTCTTTGATCCGGGTGCGGCGATGGAGAACGTCCTCGATGGCGCCGTACAGCTGGTGGTGCGTGGTGGGTTTGAGGATATAATCCTCGATGTATATCCCGTACTCCTGCGCTTCCTCGGGGGTCAGGGGCTTGGCAGTGAGCATCATCACCGGGATGTCCCGGGTCTCGGGATCGGACTTGATCAGCTCCAGTGTCTCCCACCCGTCCATCGGCTCCATCATGATGTCCAGGAGGATCAGATCCGGCTTCTGCTCCTGGAGCACCTCCACCCCCTCCTCACCGCTGTACGCGATCAGGGGTGTGTATCCGCCTCGCTCCAGCATGGTGACGAAGACGTCCACGATCATCGGGGAGTCGTCCACCACCAGAATGGTGTACATTATAATTCATCCCCCATTCTGTCCGCAATGGCAGCCAGCTGTCGGGTAACCTCCTGTGTGTCTTTGGTGGTGTCGATGATGGCGGCGATGAGTGCGTGCGCCCCGGCGCTCTGGATGAGAATGCAGTGATCACCGGTCTCCACGGTGACCATGTGGGGAGAGTCGAGGTGGACCACCGAGGTGGCGGCCTCCGCGGATGCGAGCATGGTGGCGCTCATGGCGCTGAATGACGGCGCCGCCATCGCATCGGGGAGGTTGTGACCGATCGCAATCCCGTCCTGGGATCCGATCACGCAGGAGATCACCCCATCGATATTCCCGATCTCATCTGTATAGAGGCGAATTCGATCCTTCAGCGTGGTATGCTCCTTCATTCCAGAATGCCTCTCAACCTTATCCTATCTGTGCCGGGCTATATAAATACCTCATATATTGGCACCAGGTGGACCGATTCAGGGACCGGGCGATTCCCAGGCGTATTTCAGAATACTACCGGTAAATATCCATTATAAAAAGACAAAACCGGATACGATCGAGTATCGGATATACGATACTTATATATTACAAAAAAACAAGTTCTTCACCAACCAGCGGGAGGGCCAGCTCCCGGATGCGTATGAACGGTGAAGGAATCCTGCTTGTTGTCTTCGGTGTGGCCATATTTCTCTGCCTGGGGCTGACGGCCATCATGCTCGCGCGAGTCAGCTCTCTCTCGAAAACAGCCTCTTCGCTATCCGAACGCGTTGATTCCGGGGGAGCGGAGGTGCGGGGGATCATCCATCATGTCCATGAGATCAGGGGTGGAGACGAGATCCCCCCGAACCCGGCCCTCCGGGGGGAGCATTAAGTATCCTCGCTCCATACAGTGTACAGACAGGGGCCATAGGGTAGCCTGGCATCCTAGGAGACTGGGGGTCTTCTGACTCGCGTTCGAATCGCGGTGGCCCCATTCGCGTCTTTTTTATGCACATCTGGTCAATAGGAGGGTAGTTTTCGCATGTTCCTGACCGATGAATGCATCGGGTGCCTCCTCTCCCGGGTGGAGTTCGAATGCCGGTGCTCAACTGACGACCAGGCCCTGATCGACCGCGTGGTCGAGGCCTGTGCAACGCTCCTCGACCGTATCCGGGACGATCACAGTGCGGCCCCGGTCATCGCGAGTCGCCTCCACCGGCTGGCCATGGAGATGCTCGATGATCCGGACCCCTACCGGCGGCTCAAACAGCAGAACAACCGGGATGCGAGGGAGCTCTGTGGTCTTGTCCGGGACCGGATGCAGTCGTTCCACGACCGGGTGCTGGCGGCGGTGATCGCAAACACCATGGACTACGGGGTGAAGGGCCACGAGGTCACCCGCGATTTCGTCTCCTTCTTTGAACAGGAATTCGAGAAGGGCCTGGACGTGGACCATACCGACCGTATGGAGGCGCTCGCCCGCCGGGTGGTGTTCCTGACGGACAATTGCGGGGAGATCATCTTCGATCGTCTCCTCATCGATACCCTGGTCGCACAGGGCGCCCGCGTGACCGTCGCCGTCCGCGGGGCCCCCATCCTCAACGATGCGACGTGGGACGATGCGGTGTATGCCGGTATCGACCGGGTGGCGGACCGGCTGACCACCGCCTCTGGCGACGTGGCCGAGCTGGGCTGGAACCCGGCGTACTCCCCTCCTGCACTGACCGGCGAGATGGAGCGGGCGTCCCTGATCGTCGCCAAGGGGATGGCGAACTACGAGTCACTGACCGAATATCCGGATCTGCCTCCGGTCGCCCACCTGATGTCGGTGAAGTGCCAGCCCATCGCCCGTCATGCCGGGATGGAGAAGGGATACCGGGTGGCGCTGCTCCGGGAATAACCGGGTTACCGGGGGAATCCGCCGGCGGTGGCCAGGGAGAGGTAACCCGCCACCACCATGGTGAGGATCACGGCCAGGACCAGGGGGATGACCAGCGAGAGCACCGCCCGGGAGGTGGAGAACTGGTGGAGCTCCCGCAGCCCGACGATGAGCAGGATGATCCCCCAGATGCCTGCAATGACGTTGATCACGGGTATCCATCCCAGCACCAGCGCCGGGGTGGCGGAATACATCAGCGCCTTGAGGGTCTCTCCGATTCCCATGCGACCCCCGACGATGTACACGAAGATGTGCAGGACGGCGCCGGCGATGATCGCCCCCCCGATCCCGAGGAGGATGGCGCCACCCACCATCCAGAGGAGAGCCGCCCCGGGGACCACCGGTATCAGTCCCGAGATCGTCTGCTGCCCGGCCACCCGCATCAGGCCGAAGAGTACCACGGCGTTCAGCACGGCGAAGATGATCAACAGGATGACATAGTAGGAGAAGGCGGATCCGAGACTGTCTTCCCGGGCCGCGGTGAAGGTCTGGACCGGGTCAAGGAGGAAGCCTTTGGCCCTGCCGGTGAATGTCCGGGTCATACAGAAGACATCCTCGCGGAAAATATAAGCATTCCGCCTGCCGCGAGAAAAGTGGTGGTGGGTTTCAGGGCATCGTCGTCACCGGGACGGTGCTCATGGCGCCCACCAGGAGGTAGGCGGCAAAGAGCGTGACCAGAACGAAGACGATGATCAGCGGCAGGATGACCGCGATGATGGCCCGGGAGGTGGAGATCTCGTGGAGCTCCCGGATGCCGAGGATGGTGAGCACGAAGGCCCAGATCCCCCCGATGATGTTGATTACGGGGATCCATCCCAGCAGAAGCGCGGGAGTCTCTGCATAGGCGAGTGCCTTGATGGTCTGGCCAATGCCCTTGCGTCCGCCCACGATGTACACGAAGATGTGCAGCAGCACCCCGCCGATGAGGATGCCGATGATCCCGCCGACGATCGCTCCGATGAGGACCATCACGAAGGCCGTCACACCGGCGGCCCCTGCACCCAGTCCCATTCCCATCATCCCCGCCATGCCGGTGATTCCGGCAAGGGCGAGAAGTGCGCTCAGTACCGCAAAGATGACGATCAGGATGATGTAATACTTCAGTGCCTCCCCCAGCGTCGCCTCGCGATGTGACTGGAAAGTCTCCACGGGCTGGAGGAGGAACCCTTTAACCGATTCGATAAAGGTTTCGGGCATGTGAATCATTCCGTGCTTCCTGCTATATAATTATATGGTGGATCGGGCAAGGAAATCACCTTAATGCGGGGGTACCGGGCACTCCTCCGGACCCCTGCCCGTGTCAGAAACGGAGCAGATAGGGGAGCGCGATCAGGGATATCAGCATGAATAGCACGATCCAGCTGATGGACCCCACCACGTGTGGCGCGTACCGGGCGAGCCCCGCCCGGTCGAGGAGCCGGGTGGCCCCCTCGCGGAGGATCAGCCCGCCGTCGAGCGGGACCATGGGGAGCGCATTGAAGATCCCCACGTTGGTGCTGATCCACCCGCACCAGAAGAAGAGATGGACGAGCTCCCAGTACCCGGCGAACGGTTCTGCCCAGGCCACCAGGGCATCGGAATCGAACGCGATCACCCCCAGGAGCTGACCACTGACGGAGGTATCGAAGGGGAGGATGAGGAGCTGGAGGAGCCCGAGGGGGGTGGCCAGCCGCCCGAATGTCTCCCTGACCATGGGGGCGTCATAATAGTAGATCCCCATGAAGCCCGCATCCGGGTGATCGGTGAAACTCTCCGGCCAGTGCCCGAGCGTGACCGTTGCCGATTGGGTCTCGCTGTCTGTCTTCAGGAGGAGGGAGACCCGATCACCCGGGGAGGTGGTGCTCATGATGGCAGTCACCTCGTCGCGGGTATCCACCGGGATCCCGTTTATCTCGAGAATGAGTGAATCCGGGGGGACGTTCGCCCGGGCAGCGGGCGATCCATCATAGACCCCGGCGATGAACGGCACGGGAAGCGGGATCGCCATCCCCAGAAGGAGCAGGAGCACAACCAGGCAGACTCCCCCCGCCACGATATTGTTGGTGATCCCGGCCCCGTACATGCGGATCTTCGGGAGGGTGCGGGCCGCCTCCACCTCGTCTTCATCCGGTTCCACGAAGAACCCGATGGGGATGACCGCCAGGAGAACCCCCATCGCCTTCACCCGGAACCCCTCCACCCGGCAGAGGATGCCGTGGCCGAACTCATGGATGGCGATGGTCAGGACGAAGGCCAGCCAGACGGCGGCGGTGGAGGGAATGAACTGGTTGATGCCCGGGATGAGGAGGATGTTTCGGGGCTCGTAGATCCCGGTCGGTTCGGGCTGCATGATCAGGGTGGCACCCACCGAGACGAGGAGCATCACGGTGATGAGGACGGAGACGAGCACCACCACTCCGATGCCGATCGTCCCGTATATCCGGAAGAAACGCGAGAACCTCTGGAACCGATCGAGGAGATCAACCCGAGTGGTCCGTATCGCCATGATCGGACCGTAGAACGTGATGCGGTCGCCCCAGATACCACGGGAATGGATGTACCTGGCGGCGGCGAGGTAGATGGCCACCAGAACCGCCGCCGCCAGTATCCAGTTCATCTGAAAAGGTGGGCAGGAGATGGAGATAAAAGTGCGCCGCAGGGGGACTCTCCCTCATCGGTGGACGGGGCGAGGGACCCGGCGATGCGACGCACGGTCGCCCAGCTGGACCGGGCGAAGGGGGGCGGCGCCCGGTGGACCTCCATGTACTCCTCCAGGTACCGGATGGTCGACGTGTCCGAGGGGTACCCGCTCCCGATCCGACCGTGCACCTGGGCCAGATCGCGTATGGCGGCGTCACGGACCACTTTCGCGAGGATCCCGGCGGCGGCCACCACCGGGTGATGGCGGTCGGCATGGTGCTCGGCCTGGATCCGGCACTCCCCGTCCAGAAGATCGTGGAGGATCCCGGCATACCGGGCGGCATTCACATCGCACGCATCGGCGATCGCCTCCCGGGCGCCGATCAGGCGAATGGCGGCGGCATGTCCCCGGGCCACGCAGATGTTCATGGTCCACCAGTGCCGCTGGCGATCGATCTCCGCCGCATCCAGGATGACCACCGCTGATTCGGTCTTCTCCAGCAACAGGGGCGCGATCCGTTCCCGGGCACGCGGGGTGAGGGACTTGGAATCCCGGACGCCGATCCGGTCAAGGAGATCGCGATCGGCGCACCCGACGGCGGCGATGACCATGGGTCCAAAGACCGCTCCCTTCCCCGCCTCGTCGACTCCCGCAGGCCCTGTTGTGTCCATGGTCATTCCGTACATTATTTCAATCCGAACGCCGGATTGACAATGGATGTATATCATCGTCATCGGCCTTGGGGGGATCGGTCGAAACCTGGTCGGCTTCAGCTCGCGCAAGGGGGAGAACGTGGTGGTCATCGACCAGAACGAGTCGCGATGCGCCGATGTGCTGGAGCACCATGATGTCCTTGCTCTCACCGGAAACGCCACCAACAAGGCTGTGCTCGAGGATGCCGGGATTGAACGGGCGGATGCGCTGGTGGCCACCACCAGCGATGACGCGGTCAACCTGATGACCTGCTGGCTGGCAAAAAGGTTCAATGTTCCCAACGTGGTCTCCATCGTCAATCAGCCGGAGCATTCGGATCTCTTCGACGAGGTGGGGGTGGTGATCAGCGAGAACCCCGACGAACTGGTGGCGAGCCGCCTGTATTTCTGGGCCCAGAACCCGAGCATGCACCAGCTGGCCAAGATCCCGGGGGGGACCATCTTCCAGATACCGGTGGAGAGGGGTGCCCCGTTCATCAATCACCGCATCAAGGAGATGGATGTCAAGGACTTCGTCTTCATCGCCATCCGCCGGGGCAGCGGAAAACTGATCATCCCGAGCGGGTCGGTGCGCATCCTGGAGGACGACACCATCTGGGTATTCACCCGTGAGGAATCGGAGAAGAAGACGATAGAATCCCTGAAAAAAAAGCTGAAAGCGCCTAAGATCAGCTGATTGATTTTCTGAGCGCTTTCAGTTTAGCAAGCATCGCGGGGTTGCGACGGATCAGTTCCTTCACCAGCGACAGGACGCTGAACTCATCGAGATCCACGGCCGCGATCGACTGGGCGAGCGCATTGAGCTGCCGGTCACTGAGCTCGATGAAGAACTCTTTTACCTGATAATTCCGGTCCAGTACCTCCCAGAGATGTGACTCCCGCCACCCGCGGTCATAGGCCATCAGCGCGTCGGCGCTGCAGTCTCCCCGGGAGATGCAGTCGGAGGCGACCTCGGCGGCGAGCCGCCCGGTATACATCGCGTTGTAGATGCCGCCGCCGGTGAGGGGATCCACCACCCGGGCGGCGTCACCCACCACGGCGAGACCGCCTGCGACCGTGCAGGGGAGCGGCGGGCAGACCGGGACGCCCCCGACGATGAATTCAATGGTTTTCCCCTCCGGGAATCGCTCGGCAACGAAGCGGTCCAGGTAGTCCCTGGCCCGGTGCCCGTCGCCGCTCTTCCGTCCCGAGATCCCGATCCCCACGTTCGCGGTGCGCTCGCCCTTGGGGAAGATCCACAGGTACCCTTCGGGTGCCACCTCGTTTCCGAGGAAGAAGTCGGTGGAGGTCGGATCAATGTCGATGTCCGTCATCAGATACTGCGCACAGCTCATCATCTCCCGGATGGGGACGAAGGTGTCGATCCCGCACCGCCGGGCGAACTGGGCCTCCACGCCGTCGGCGGCGATGGTCACGTCGGCATGAACCGGGTACCGGGTTCCGCACCGGGAGAGGACCGCCCCCCGGACCATCCCGTCCTCCAGGATGGGCTCGATCGCGCGGGTCTTGACCGAGACATCCGCGCCCGCCTCTGCCGCCTGCCAGACCAGTTCACGGTCGAAGACCTTCCGGTCCAGGACGTATCCGACCTCCGACCCGGCGATCTTCTCGGAGAGGTTCACCCGGGTTCCGTCAGGGGATATGATGGACGCTTTCCGGATGTCGGCTGCGATCCACCGGTCGTCGGGGTCGATGAACTCCTTCAAAAGGCCCTTTCCGATTCCCTCGGCACAGCGCACCGGTGTCCCGATGGCGGGGCGTTTTTCGATGATGCAGACAGAAAGCCCCGCCTCCGCGGCGGTTTTTGCTGCAAATGCCCCTCCGGGGCCGCCGCCGATGACCAGCAGGTCATACCGGTCCTTCATCGGTCACCTCCAGTGCGCCGACGGGGCATATCCGGGCGCACAATCCGCAGTTGCGACAGCTGTCCCCTGCCGTCAGGTAGGTATCGATCAGTTCCAGCGCATCCTCGGGACAGATCGAGACACACGCACCACAATATCCACAGATATCCCGGTGAATGATGAGCATCGAGATATGTTCTCCGCGGTCTTCCATAACCTTTGTTATGCGGTTGGTGGGGGATGCGGCTTCCATCCACAGGTGTTTTATGCTTGCGCAACGACAAATCAGGAGAACCAATTATAGAACAAGTGGGGTTGATGAATGGCCGGGTTGGCGATGTACGGTGGACAGACTTCCGCGGAGATATGTGCCGTTGTCCTCCTCAAAATGGCCCTTTCTGAGGGTGACGTGGTTGCGGATATCGGGTGCGGGAGCGGCCGGGTGTCGGTGGCCATGGCCCGGACTGCCGGGTGGGTCCATGCCATCGATCGCCGCGCCGATGCCGCCGCCCGCACCCGGGCCGCGGCCGCAGACGCGGGCGCGGAGAATATCTCGGTGATCGAGGGAGAAGCGGTGGACGTGCTTGCAGATCTGGAATCCCTCGATGGAGCGTTTGTGGGAGGGAGCCGGGATCTTCCCGCAGTCCTCGAGCAGCTCACCCGCCAGATGACCGGGGCGGTGGTGGTGAATGCGGTCCTCCTGGAGACCGCCGCACTGGCGGTGGCCGAGATGACCCGCCTGGGAATCTTCCGGGAGGCGGTCCACCTCCAGGTCTCCCGGGCGACCCCCCTCGCGGGCCGGACCATCTTTCGCCCCCAGAACCCGGTGACCATCGTGGTCGGGAGGGTCGGCTAAATGCTCGTTGCTGTTGGACTCGGGCCCGGCGATCCCGAGCTCCTGACCCTCCGGGCGATCCGACTGCTCGGGGAGGCGGACGCGGTGTTTGTCCCCGGCACGCTGGCCCGGAGCCTGGTTGCGCCCTACCGGCCGGATGCCGTGGTCCTCGAGTTTCCCATGACCGGTGACGAGGGGGCCATCGACCGGTGCCTCCGGGAGAACGCCGCCCGTATCGCACCGATCGCCCGGCGGGGATGCGCGGTCTTCGGTATCATCGGAGATCCGAATTTCTACTCCACCTTCTCCCGGTTGTGCCGGGTGATCGATCGCGACCACCCCGGTGTCGAGTGGAGGACGGTCCCCGGGATCAGCGCCATCACCGCGGGGGCCTCGGTGGCTGATTTCCCGGTTTCGGGCGGGGTGCTGGTCACTGACGGCTCGCCGGTAACCACCGCCATCCGCATGAAGGTGCGCCGGCCGAGGGAGATCGCCTCCCGCCTGGCGGATGAGGGGTATCATGGGTGCGTGCTGGTGGAGCGGATGGGGATGGCGGACGAGCGGGTCTGCCGGGAGCCGGATCTCCCCGATGAGTCCGATTATTTCAGTATCATGTATGCGAGGAGAGAGAATGGAGACGATACATATTGTGGGCGCAGGGCCGGGTGATCCCCGGCTGATCACGGTGCGGGGCCGGGAACTCCTGGACGGGGCGGATGTGCTCGTGTATGCGGGCTCGCTGGTCCATCCCGTCCTGGTGGCCTCGTGCCCGGCACCCGAGAAGATCGACAGCCACGGCAGGAATCTGGAGGAGCTCGCCGACCTGATGGCGGAGCGTGCCCGTTCAGGTCTCCGGGTGGTCCGCCTCCATTCCGGCGATCCTTCACTGTACGGTGCCATTGTGGAGCAGATGGACGCCCTCGTGGATCGCGGGGTGCACGCCGAAATCGTGCCCGGCGTCTCCTCCATCTTTGCAGCGGCGGCCGCGCTCACCACCCAGCTCACCCTGAAGGGCGTCTCCGAGAGCCTGATCCTCACCCGGCCGGCCGGCGAGACGCTCGATCGGGATCTCATCCCCGAACTCTCCCGTCACCAGCAGACGCTCGCCGTCTTCCTGGGAACGGACCAGATGGAAGATATTCTCTCCCGCGTGGAATGCCCGCCGGAGACCCCCGCGGCGGTGGTCTATCATGCGAGCTGGGACGATCAGCGGGTGGTGACCGGGACTGTCGCCGACGTGGCGGCGAAGGCCCGGGAGGCGGGTATCGAGCGGACGGCACTGATCATCATCGGCGGGGTGGTGGATCCCGCCCGGGCTGGATACCGGCACTCGCACCTCTATTCATGACCACGGTGGTCTGTGCCCTCCCCCGGTTCCGGGAGACGGCAGAGGAGATCGCTTCCGGCCTGGGCGCGGACCTGGTGGCATGGGAGCCCGGCATCGTGGCCGCTCTCTTCGGGACGTACAGCCGGATCGTGCTGGTCATGGCCACCGGGGTAGCGGTCCGGTCCATCGCTCCCCTGCTCACCGACAAGTGGCACGATCCGGCGGTGGTGGTGGTCGGGCCGGACCGGCGTTTCGCAGTTCCCCTCATCGGCGGCCACCATGGGGCAAACGATCTCGCCCGCCGTCTCGCCGATCTCGGGATCGTTCCAGTCATCACCACCGCCACCGAGGCGTTCGGGCGACCCTCGGCGGAGCGAGTCGCCGCCCACGAAGGGTGTACCGTCCTCAACCGCGAATCGACCCGACCGGTGAACGCCGCCGCTCTGGACGGGGAGGTTTGCGTCTATGCCGTCCAGGCACCGGGCATTGCGCTCATCCCCCCGGGAGTCTCCATCCTGGTCCGCGACGGGGAGTATGTGGTTGGTCTGGGGTGCCGGCGCGGGGTCCCCGCGGAGGAGATCCGGGATGTGATCGGTCGCGTTCTGGAGACGGCGGATATTCTCCCGGAATCAGTGCTGGTCTACGCGACCACCGATCGGAAACGGGACGAGCCGGGGCTCCCCCGGGCCGCAGCCTCTCTCGGCGGTGTCCTCGTGTACCTGCCCGACAGCGCTCTTCGCCCCGGCCCCTCCCCTTCCCGGGCGGATCTCATCGATCTCCCCGGGGTGGCCGAACCCGCCGCCATTGCCCTCTCCCGAAACCGGGAGCTGGTCCTGCCCAAAGAAGTTCATGGACGTGTTACCATTGCCATTGCCCGCTGATACCTGTAACAAGCTGTACATCGTGAGTATCGGGCCCGGTGCCGCGGACCTGCTGACCGATCGCGCCAGGCATGCTCTTGCCGAATCGTCCCACATCATCGGAAATGCGCTCTACCTGGACCAGATCGCTTCCTTCATCGGGGACCGGACGGTGATCCGGAGCCGGATGGGGGAGGAGGTGGACCGGACCCGCGAAGCGGTGCGCCTGGCCGCCGATCACGTGGTCAGCATGGTCAGCGGGGGCGATGCCGGGATATACGGCATGGCGAGCATCGCGGTGGAGTTCATCGACCGCCACCGGCTGGACGTGGAGCTGGAGGTGGTCCCTGGGGTGACGTCCGCGTTCTCGGCAGCCGCCCTCCTGGGATCACCCCTCTCGGGGGACTGCGTCATCGCCAGCCTCTCCGATCTCCTGGTCCCCTGGGAGGAGATCGCCCGGCGACTGGATCTCGCCTTCCGGATGGGCGTCCCGGTGGCCCTGTACAACCCCAGGAGCCGGGGCCGTCCCGGCAACTTCGCCCGTGCGGTGGCCATCGCCCGCCGCCACCTCCCTCCCGATACGCCGGTGGGGGTGGTCCGGGATGCGGAGCGTGACGGGGGGACGGTCCGGGTGACCACCCTCGACCGGGTGATGGAAATCGAGGAGCAGGTGGATATGCACACCATCGTCATCATCGGTGGACGGGAGTCACGACTGTGGAGAGGAGGAGACCATGTCAGAGGAATCATTACCCCCCGCGGGTACCACCGGAAGTACGAGTATTGAAATCGGGGCCGAAACCGTCCAGGCGCAGGAGATCGCCCGGATGAGCCGGCAGATCGCCCGCCGGTATATCGGAGATGCCGGACCGGAGGACCGGATCCGTCAGCGGTGCGCGGTGGCGGTCGGGGACCTGGCCATGGCCGACCTGTTGCGGTTCTGCCACGCCCCGGTCCCTGCCGGATGTGCCGCCATCCGGAGCGGGGCGCCCGTCATCACCGACATCCGCATGGTGCAGACCGGCATCCTCAAAAAAGGACATACGTGCGAGATCGTCTGTGCCCTCGACCATGGGGCGGATATCGCCCGGCGCGACGGGATCACCCGCACCGCCGCCGGGTTCCAGTCCCTCGCCGACCGTCTCACCGGGGCGGTGGTGGTGATCGGCAATGCACCCTCCGCCCTCATCACGGTCTGCGATCTGATCCACCGCGGCGCCACCCCCGCACTGGTGGTGGGGACCCCCGTCGGGTTCGTCAACGCGGCCGAGTCCAAGGATCTCCTCCGCACCGTCGCCGTCCCCTCCATCTCCACCGCAGGGACCCGGGGAGGCACGCCGGTGGCGGTGGCCGCGGTGAACGAACTGATCACCATGATCGCCGGGGAGCGGCATGCGGGACCCGGTGACTGAGTTCCGGTATCCGGACGCGTGGGTTGCCTCCTGCCGCGACCCGGAGCTCCTGGAGGCGGTCCAAAGCGGCCATGCCGTGCTGACCGCGGACGGAACGGTGCTTCGACGGGGATACACTACCGGGACGACCGCTGCCGCCGCGGCGAAGGCGGCGGTGCTCTCGCTTCGAACCGGGCGGCCGGTGGATTCCGTCACCCTGACGCTTCCCTGCGGCGTGGCGGCCACCATCCCGGTGACCGCGGGTGACGGCCGGGCATCGGCCCGGAAGTACCCGGGAGACTATCCCGACGATGCCACCGCGGATATCGCCATCGTGGCCCGGGCCACCCTCCTTCCTTCGACGGATATCCATCTCCATGCGGGAGCCGGGATCGGCCGCCATGTCCGGACCACCTCCCGCCACCGGAAAGGTGATCCGGCCATCAGTGACGGAGCCCGGGCGATCATTCGCAGTGCCGTGGAGGAGGCACTCGGCGGGGCGGGCGGAGCACTGATCGAGCTCAGCATCCCGGATGGTGACACGCGGGCCGCCCGCACCCTCAACCGCCGGGTAGGGGTGGAGGGAGGGCTCTCCATCCTGGGCACCACCGGTCTGGTGGAGCCGTGGGATGACCACCTGGCCGCGTCAGTGATGGAGCGGGTGGAGGCCGCCCGGGACCCGGTCCTCACCACCGGCCGGATCGGGCTCAGGCATGCGCGCCTGCGGTTCCCCGACCGGGAGGTGATCCTGGTCGGGGGGCGGATCGGGGAGGCACTCGACCGGGCGCCCCGCCCCGTCCTTCTATTCGGCCTCCCCGGCCTGATTCTCCGGTGGATCGATCCCCGCATCCTGGAGGGGACCGGGTATTCCACGGTCGAGGATCTCTCGCATTCCCCTCTCTGGGAGACGGTCGCCCTGCCGGTGCTCCGCTCCTTCTGCAGGAGGAATCCCGGGATGGAAGTGACCATCATCACCCGTGACGGGGAGGTCATCGGGGGGTGCGGATGATCATCGTGGGAGTGGGCGCCGGGCCGGGGCTGCTCACCGCCGAGGCGGCCGAGGTCATCGCCGGAGCGCATCTGGTATATGGATCCGCACGGGCGATCGCGCTGGCGCGGGATGCCATCCCCCCGGCATGCACCGTGGTCGAGATCACCGATTATCGTCGCCTCCGCGATATCCCCGACGATGCGGTGGTCCTCTCCACCGGTGACCCGCTCTGTGCCGGTCTCGGGTTTCTGCCGGGGCGTGTCATCCCTGGGATCTCCTCGCTCCAGCTCGCCGCCGCCCGGCTCCGGATCCCCTGGACCGATCTTTGGGCGGTGAGCGCCCACGGTGGCGACCATGGGCGGGCGATCGAGGAGGCGGCGGCCGTCTGCCGGGACGGGAGGGTGGCCGCGGTCCTGGCCGATCCCGCATTCTCCATCCCGGATCTCGCCGGTGCACTCACCGACATCGGGGACTGCCGGCTGGTGGTCTGTGAACGCCTGGGCTATGATGATGAGCGGATCGCGCGGGGGACGCCGGCGGATCCACCCATCCCCCGCGGAGATCTCTATGTGGTCATCGCCGGACGGGTCCCCCGATGACAATTAGTAAAACTTATTTGTTTTATAACAAATTCTATGATCATGCATATCATGGAAGGATTTCTGCCCAGCCCGTGGTGGCAGATCTGGTTCCTGCTTGCGGCCCCATTCGTCCTGTTCGGGCTCTACCAGGTGCGGCGGCTGGTCCGGGAAAACCGCGAATCACTCCCGCTTCTCGCGGTTGCGGGTGCATTCGTCTTCGTGTTGTCGTCTCTGAAGCTCCCCTCCGTGACCGGGAGCTGCTCGCACCCCACCGGGACGGGGCTTGGAGCGATCCTCTTCGGCCCGTTCATCACCTCGGTGCTGGCACTGATCGTGCTCATCTACCAGGCCCTCTTCCTGGCCCACGGCGGCCTCACCACGCTCGGTGCAAACATCTTCTCCATGGGGATCGCCGGCCCCCTCGTCGCCTGGGGAGTGTACCGGGCGGGGAAGGCGGCGGGGGTCAACACCTTCGTGACCGTCTTCCTGGCCGCGGCACTCGCCGACCTGTTCACCTACGTGGTGACCTCCATCCAGCTCGCGCTTGCATTCCCCGCGGAAGCTGGCGGCGTGATGGCCTCGCTTGCTGCGTTCGGCGCCATATTCGCCGTGACCCAGGTACCGCTCGCCATAATCGAGGGACTGGTCATCGCCCTGGTGTTCAAGTACATCATCGCCGTGCGCCCGGATCTCCTGGTGAGACTGGACGTCCTCTCGAAGGGCGCGGTTGACCGGATACGGGGGACTTTTGCATGAAGTACTCCCTTGAACTGGTGGTGGCGGTGGGCATCGTCATCTTCACCGCCCTCTTCCTGGTGGTGAATGCCGGGATCCAGGCGAATCTCGCAGAAGGTGAAGAGGCCTGGGGCGGTGCCGATGGCTCCGCCGCCGAGATCATCGAGGCAGGCGGCTACGAGCCATGGGCGAGCCCCCTCTGGGAGCCTCCGAGCGGCGAGATCGAGTCGCTCTTCTTCAGCCTGCAGGCCGCGATCGGCGCGCTCGTCATCGGCTACTTCTTCGGGTACTATCGGGCCCGGGGCACAGCGGGCTGACCGGCCACCCCTCTTTTATGGAAAACATCCTCGATGAGTATGCCCAGACAAACGCCCTTCGCGAGCTGGATTGCCGTCTCAAGCTCCTCCTTGGCGGAGGCTGTATCTTCATCGGGGCGATGTCGCCCACCCCGTATGCTCCCCTGGCCATCGCCCTCGCCCTCGGATGGGCGATCCTGTTCTGTGCCCGCATCCCGGCTGCGATCTACCTCCGCCTCCTGGCCATCCCCCTCACCTTCGCGGTTACCAGCTGCATCGTGATCCTGCTCTTCACCGGCGGTGGGGGGGTGCTCTGGGGGGTAACCCTCGTCGGCTTCCCTCTCACCGTGACCACGGGAAGCCTTGGGCTTTCGCTCCTGCTGATGGCCCGCACCTTCGGGGGCATGAGTGCGCTCTTCTTCATCGCCCTCACCACCCCGTCGGTGCAGCTCTTCGGGGTGATGCGCAGGCTCCACCTCCCGCAGGAGTTCATCGACCTCTCCATGCTCATCTACCGGTTCATCTTCATTCTCGTGGGTGAGGCGATCGCCATCCGTAATGCACAGGTGCTGCGCCACGGCTACGCCACCTTCAAGACCTCGGTCACCTCTTTTTCGATGCTCTCGGCGATGCTCTTTTTGCGCAGCGTGGAGAAGGGGGAGGATCTGGTGCGGGCCATGGATGCCCGCTGCTATGACGGACTGCTCCCGGTGATGGAGGAGCGGGGCCGGGCACCACTGCGGGCCGTCGGTGCGGTGGGGGCGTTTCTCTCCCTGTGCTCTGCCCTGGCGATCCTTCCCGGAGGGTGAGATGGACATGCAGGATGGAGAGGGGGATGCCGTGCTCGAAGTCCGCGACCTGTGGTTCGCCTACCCCTCCATGCCCGAGGCGCTCCGGGGGGTCACCCTCGGGTTCCGGCGGGGGTCGAAGATTGCCCTGGTGGGGCCCAATGGTGCCGGAAAGACGACCCTTCTTTTGATGCTGAACGGGATGCTCCGGCCCGATCGGGGCGCGGTGCTCCTGAATGGAGCACCCATCGGCTACGGTGCGCGTGACCTGCGGGGGGTGCGCCAGACCGTGGGGCTGGTCTTCCAGAACGCCGATATGCAGGTGTTTGCACCCACGGTGTACCAGGATGTGGCGTTTGGCCCGCTGAACCTCGGAGTCGGGGGAGAAGAACTCGATGCGGTGGTGGAGCGGGCCCTCTTCGACGTCGGGCTCACCGGGTATGAAAAACGCCCGCCCCACCACCTCTCCGGCGGGGAGAAGAAACGGGTGGCGATCGCCGGCGTGCTCGCCATGGACCCGGAGGTGCTGGTCTTCGACGAGCCCACCGCCTCCCTCGATCCCGCGGGTGCCGGGGAGATCATGGACCTCCTTGACGAGCTCAACCAGGAGGGGAGGACGATCATCCTCTCCACCCATGACGTGGAGCTCGCCTACCGCTGGGCCGACGAGATCGTCATCATGCACAACGGGGAGGTGCTCACCACCGGATCCCCCGCCGTCGTCCTGGGAGACGGGGACCTGCTCGCCACGGCCCACCTGAAGCCCCCGACCGTCATCGATCTGCACCGGCAGCTGGTCCGGCGGGGTATCGTCCCGGCGGGCACCGCTCCTGTCGGAATACTCCCGCTCCTGGATCAGCTGGAGCAGCAGCTGGGAGGGGATGCGTCCCGCCGGCAGGGGACGGTCTTTCTCTGCGATGCGGAAGGGCTCACCGATGACGGGATCGCACGAATCACCGCCGCATACGGCATCACCAGCATCGGTGCGATGGGATCGAAGGCGAAACGCCACCTCTGCTGCCATCGCACCGAGCCGGATATCACCCACGGGGTGATCGACCGCTGCATCCTCCTGGCGCTCGCCGGGGAGACTCCCCTCATCCTCACCGCCGGGGGCATGGTCGAGCACACCCTGCGCCGTATCCGGTCCTACCGCGATGAGCAGGGCATCCCCATTACGGTGGAGCAGATCGAGCCGCACCGACCATGAGAGAAACCAGACGGATTTTTCGCTTCCCGCGGCCCATGAGGGAGAGATGACACCCGCGGGCATTCCCCGGATTCTGGTGGGCGGCACGCACAGCGGGTGCGGCAAGACCACAGTCGCCTGCGGACTGATGGCCGCCCTCACCGCCCGGGGGCTCCGGGTGCAGCCCTTCAAGGTGGGGCCGGACTTCATCGATCCCGGCCACCACACCGCCATCTGCACCCGTCCCTCCCGGAACCTGGATCCCTACATGATGGGCGAGGGGGAGGTGCGGCGGATCTTCGCCGATGCCTGCCGGGGGGCGGATGTGGCGATCATCGAGGGGGTGATGGGCCTTTTTGACGGCTGCGAGGGGACCAACTGTTCGAGTTCTGCCCATGTCGCCCGCATCCTCGAATCACCGGTGCTCCTGGTGGTGGATGCCCGGGGTGCCTCCCGGAGTGCGGGAGCGATGGTCCGGGGGTTCGTGGATTTCGATCCCCGGATCCGGGTGGCCGCCGTGGTGATCAACCGGGTGGGGAGTTTCCGGCACCGGGCGATGATCGAGGGCGCCCTGCCGGTTCCGGCGGCGGGCTGGATTCCGTGGGACCGGGACCAGAGTGTGAAGAGCCGGCACCTGGGCTTGGAAATGGCCCACGAGACGAGTGGGATGGGCCGATTCGGGGAGCTGGTCTCAAAACACGGTGATCTGGACCGCATCCTGGAGATCGCCGGTTCCGCTCCACCCCTGGATGGGCCGGTCGCGGCCAGTGAGGCGATTTCTCCCTCGGTTCGGATCGGGGTGGCCCGGGATCCCGCCTTCTGTTTCTACTACCAGGAGAACCTGGACCGGCTCCGGCGACGGGGCGCCGAGCTGGTCTTCTTCAGCCCGATGACCGATGCCCTCCCTGAGGTGGATGCGGTGTACCTGGGTGGGGGATACCCGGAGCTCCACGCCCGCGCCCTCTCCGGGAACCGGTGCCGGACGGATCTTGCCCGGGCGGCGGACGATGGTCTCCCTGTATTCGGGGAGTGCGGCGGCCTCGTGTACCTGGCCCGAAGCATCGCCACGCCGGAGGGGGAATATGCCATGGCGGGCATCCTCCCCGCCCGAGGGGAGCAGATGGACCGGTTCGAGGCCCTCGGCTATGTCCGGGCAGAGACGGTCGCCTCCACCCCCCTTTTTCCGGCGGGCATGGCCTTCCGGGGCCACGAGTTCCACTACTCCCGGGTGGACTGCGATCCCGATGCCCGGTTCTCGGTTTGCTGCCGCCGGGGGACGGGGATCGACGGGGGGCGGGACGGCCTCACCGAGCATGCGGTGGTCGCGGGGTACACCCATGCCTGTTTCACCGACGAGCTGGCAAACAGCATCATCGCCGCTGCCGCCCGCCACCGGCGCCGGTGATCTCCACCGTGCCGTACCGGCCACCGCCTCCGGGCCTGATGGGGACGTCTCCCGCCCTGATTGCGGTGATCGCCTCTCCCACGACCGGGTCCGCCTCCAGGATTGTCTCCACCGGCAGGTCGAGCAAAATGTCGATCTCGGGGCCGAGCGCGGTGACGAGCGTTCGGTATCGCCGGGCGCATGTGCGGGTCTCCGGCGACGACATGCCCTCGATGGCCTGGATGATCTCCCCGAGCGGGATCAGGTGGTGGTACGGGGGCCGGGGGGCAGGCGCCCGGTCGGCGAGTTCCCGGGCGCGGTCCCGGACCCCCTTCTTGATCCGCCCGCCGTCATGGGGACATCTCCCGGCCAGCCTCCCGGCCTCTTCCAGCGAACACTGCCGAAAACAGCGACTGCAGGCGGTGGAGTAGTATTTTCCCAGTTCCGGGAAGAGACCGGCGTTCTGGAGAATCGCTCCCCTCCGAACCGCTTCGAGAACCGACTCTGCGTCGGGGCGGGAGACCTCCAGCCGGGTGAATTCCCGGCCCAGACGATGGGTTGCCGGTCCGTGGGCATCGGAATTGCTGAGAAACGGAATGCCGTCGAGGTCGGATATCGACGCGCCAAACGAGCTGTCTGCGCTCAGGCCGAGCTCAAGAAAATCGGGCCTTTCGGTTCCGTAGCAGTCGGCCAGGTGGTCGTGGTTCCGGTACAGAGAGGTCCAGGGAGTGAACGCATGGGCGGGACCGATCAGCCCGCCGTGATCATGGACCGCCCGGGCGATCTCCTCCCCGGCACAGGAGAGGTGGGGGCGCCCCCGGTCACCGAGCGAGGTGCACCACCGGACGAGACGGTCGCCGAGATCCGCGAATGCCTCCATCGACTCCATGAGGATGAGGTGGTGGATGCGGTCCCGATCCTCCACCTCCGCGGAGGGCACGATGACCACTGCGGATTCAGCGTCGTCGACCTCCGCTCTCCAGGCATCCCGCCATCCGGGGTGGAGGGCGTCGCCGGTTCCCACTGCGCCGAGCCCCTTGGTGATACAGGCGGCGATGATCCGCTCCGGGGTCATCGCGGCCGAGGTGGCGATGGAATGCGGGGAATGGATGTGGAGATCGGCGTTGATGTGCATCTCAGCCGATGTAGCTCAGTTCCTCGTCGTGGGCGGCATGCTCTGCCTCCTGGACGCGGGCGATCATCCGCTCCATCTCCCGGGCCCGCTCCTGGAGGGTGGTCGGATCGATCTCGATGCCGGTCAGGGTGGAGAGCACTTCGAGGAGACAGTGGGCGCTCTTGGGATCGACCAGGTACCCGGACGTCTCGCCCATCAGGCAGATCCCCTCCATCCCCACCAGGGCCCCCATCCCGAGGAGGAGGCCGGAAGCGCCGACGATCCCGCCGCCGGATTCGTCTTCGCCGAAGAACTGGCCGCCCGCTCTCTCCACCTCGGAGCGGAGATCCGGGATGGTGACGGCAGAGAGCACCCGCGGCCGGTCAACCAGGTGTCCGACACCGTATCCGCCGAGCGTATAGATCCGCGAGACGCCGGCCTCGCGGGCGAGGTCGAGGTAACAGCTGGCGAGGGCGTAATGCCCCTCGGCGGAAGTGCTCTGGAAATCGCCGACCAGGAACAGATATTCCTTTCCGCCGATCGTCACCTGGTAGATCTGATTGTTCGCCAGACGGGTGACGCCCTCCGGGTTGATGACCACCTGCGGAGGAAAATGGTGGGAGTAGATTTCGGCCACCAGACGGGCGTCGAGCTGTGATATGGCATGTTCCGCCACCAGTTTGCCCACCTGCCCGATGCCGGGGAGTCCCTCGATGAGGATATCCGCCCTGATCGGTTCCTCGGTGAAAAAATGTACTTCTATCTCGTCCATGATCGCACCTCCCGTCGGTGCCTGCTGAATCGATCCACCGGTGAAAACCGGGCAGGATGGGCCGTCCGCGTGGCGCGGCCGCAGACCGGGCAGACATCCCCGAGCGTGTACGTCCGGTCATGCGGGCAGCGCCTGATCCTGCCGCCCATCGCCATCACTTCTGCTTCCGGATGAATTCGCCCGATCCTTCCGCCCGTTCCATCACACCGACAGCGGCTGTGGATGCCTTTTCGATGGCCTTCTCCGCGGTCTTGTAGTCCGGGGCGGTGACCTTGATCCGGTATTTGGGGGCGCCGATATAGTGGATCTCGATGTCCACCTCATCGACCGATGGCTGGGCACTCCGGAGTGCCCGGCGTATGATGTTGACCCCGTCCGGGCGGGGGGAGGAGAGGACCAGGTACCCGGTGACCGTCACCCGGGGGATCTTCACATTTTCGTGGGCGACGGTGAGCAGCGCGTCCTCGATCGCCGTATTGAATTCAAACTGTTCGAGGGCGGTACGTCCACGGATGGCAATATCCTCAAATGCCGGGTAGAGAAGGCCGTATTCGTTGTAAAATTTTCGTTCTATCTCCACTGGGATGGAACCGGCGGATTCAGCGGCAAAACCGACCCATTTCTTCGCCTTCTGCTCGTTCTTCCATTCCTGGATCTTCTCGCGCCGCTGGTGTTCGTTAACATCCTTGAGGGAGAGGTCGATATGTCCCCGCTCCGGGTTGACATTGAGCACCTTGCAGACGACCTTCTGCCCCTCGCGGACGAAATCGCGAATGTACTTGATCCAGCCCTTGGCGACCTCGGATATATGGATCAGACCCACCTTGTCGGCGTATTCATCGAGGGTGACGAAGGCGGCGAAGTCCTTGACGTTCTCGACCGTGCAGACGACGAGTTCACCTTCTTCCGGCCATTCCCTGTCAGCCATGGGAGAGATCACTCGAGAGATTCCAGTATTTCGGCCTTGATCACTGCATTCCCGCCGCGCGGTTCGGCGAGCACATGCCCGCAGACGATGCAGTCCACCCGGGTGGAGGCTCTCTGGAAGACCAGCTGTTCGTTCTCACAGTCGGGGCACTTGACCCGATAGAATACGCTCCTGTTGTCTCGATGCATTCGGACCATTACAATCACTCCGTCAGTTCGAATTTACCCGCCCGGAACCCCTTCCGGAGATGGGCCCGTCCGCATTTGGTACATCGGTACCGGACATTGATCCGCTTGGTCGGTTTGTCGCCTCCCGGGACCTTGGAAAATTTGCCCATGTTGCCGACCATTCCCCTGCGGGCCTTCTGTCTGTCGATCCAGTGAAGTCCGGTGGTCTTCCCTTTCTTGACCCGCTGAACCTCGTGCACCTCGTGGGTCCGACAGAAGGGGCAGTAGGTGTTGAATTTGACTGGCATTTTCATTGATTACGGCTCCTCATCGCTGAACTCGAATACCAATATTATTTGCTGAGCCTCATACTTAAGGCTATGCGGTGTTCGCAGAGGACTCCGGCGTTCTCTTCAGGCAGCGAGACAATGTCTTCCTGCCGGAGCGTGTACACCCGGCCGTCCATGCCCATGAATGGCTCGATATCCTCCAGGATGCGGACGAGCACCGGGCGCGGTACATCCGCCTGTTCTGTCTCCTCCTCTCCGGCATAGTTCCCATAGTCCCCGGCCGTCACCTCCCCGCCTTCGGCCTGCTCTCCTTCACCCGGGACTCGTGTCAGTTCGTCCCGGCACCGCTGAATGGCACCGACCATCTCGTCGAACATGCGCCGCTCCGCGGGGGTCATGCGGCGCATCTCATCTTTCTCCGGATGATTCCCCTCCGCCCGCACCATGGCCAGCTGGATGATCTTCCAGTCGCGGGTCCGCATGATGTCGTGCAGGCTCTCCTTGATATTCTGCATCTCCTCGACGACGGAGATCAGATGTTCCCGCCCCTCCCCGGCCTCGGACCGGGTGATATCCCTGTCCATCTCGTCCAGGGCGCGGGCGGTCCGGGCGAAGATATCGGCGGGGAGCTCGCTCAGCCGTGCGCTGTCATGCTCGTTGATGACCACCATCCGCAGTTCGTCACGAAGCACCCGATCCACCTCCCGCGATCTCTGCCAGGCCCCGTGCGCAGAGGAAGACGGCGACCGCTTCGGGGACGGTTCCGACTCCTTTCGGCACACGATATTCGTTCTCCAGCATCCTGAGTGTGAGCGGGCGGGGGGCATCAACCTTTATGTCCCGCTCCCCGAAGACCACCGCATCGACCAGGGGATCGAAGTCCATCAGCTCTCCCGTCTCCAGTGGGGTGACCCGGAAACCGGTTCCCCCATGGAGGGAGGTGGGCATGCGGATGAGCCGTTTTGTGTCCGTGGTCACCGGTTCATCGGCGAGGGCCGCCTGTTCCCTGACCAGCTCGCCGAAGACGGGATCGTGCTGGCGCAAAAGGTCGAAGGTCCTGTTCCGGGCCACCGGGAGAGGCCGTCGGGCATCGATGTCGGTGATGAGTGCGCCCGCGTTCTCCACGAACTGTTCCGCCCTCCGCAGTCCGATTCCCTCCACACCGGTGAGGCGCTCCATCACCACCTTGCGATCCCCGGAGACGATCCCGGCCAGGTACCGCCGGCAGGCGCAAAGATATCTCCGGGCCCAGCCGGAATCGAGACGGTCCTCCCGGAGCAGGATGGCGGGATCGAGCCCTGTTCCACAGACGTAATCGATGATCTCCCGGCGCTCGCGGCTGCCCCACTGCCGCACGGAGAGATCCCGGATATGGATATGGTATCCCCGGCCTCCCGAGAAGGCGAGGGTCATATCTCCCGGGGAAAACCCGAGTTCTTCGGTCAGCATGTCCAGCAGTTTTCCGGTCTCCTCCCGGACCCTATCCAGCATCAGGTGGAACTCCCCCCGCATCAGGTGGTCGGCATCCAGATCGAAGATGAGATCAGCGCCGATCCAGTTCTTCTCCTGCATGGTGGGTGCCCCCGGGGCGGAGTAGTAGGCGGTGGAGTAGTAGACATGGGCCGGGGCCACCCCCCGGATGTACTGCTCGAGCTGGCCGCGATCGGCGAAACTCATGTGGCGGCGCATGCGCACCTCGCCCGGTTCGCTGAAGGGGACCATCCCCCACTCCCGCTCCGGGAGTGCCGGCGGGGGTACGAGATGGGCACGGGCGTAGTAGTCCACAAACCGCTGCCTGAGAAATTCGCGGGTGGCGGGTCTCATCGGAGATCCTTGCACATGTAGGGGCCGGTGCGGGTATAACCCCGCTCCCGGTAGTACGGTCGCACACCGATTCCGCTCATCACCGCGATCCCCCGGCACCCCTGATCGGTGGCATGGGCCTCGGCCGCGGCAAGCAGCCTCTCGCCATGGGCGGTATGCTGCCATTCTCCGGGACCCGCTTTCTCGCCCAGCCGGACCATGGCGCCATAGACATGGAGTTCCCGCAGCATCGCCGTACTCTCCAGGGCGGCTTCGAAGGGTTCGTCGGGGATCCGCAGGCGGGCGAATCCGATCAGGGACCGGTCCGTCCCTGCCCGGATGAAGATCTCGTCACCGCCGGCGCACCGGTAGTGATGGACGGTGATCTCCGGCACCCCCCCGGGCGGGTGCCGTCCCGCCTCACAGCACCGGATGCACCGGCATTCGCCACCCCTCTCCTCGAGTCGGCGGCGGGCCAGCTGCCGGAAGTTGCTGTGCCGGGAGCCCGCCACGATACAGCGGGCGGGGATGTCCCGCTGGACCCGCTGGAGCCGCACATACCCGGGCAGGTTCGACTTGGCCCCGGCGATCAGGTCGACGAGCTCCTCCTCGGGATAAGGGGTGTATTCGCCGGTCCGCCACAGGTCCTCGATCTCGGTCCCTTCGGTGACCAGGGTGGGATAGATCTTCAGGAAGTCGGGGCGGAATCGCTCGTCGCCGAAGAGATCCACAAACATCCGCCGGTCGTCATCCGGGGTGGCGCCGGGCAGGTTCGGCATGACATGGAAGCCCACCTTCAGGCCGGCATCGCGGAGCAGCCGGTTCGCCGTGACCCCGTCATCCACCGTGCATCCGCGGCGGTTGAAGGCGAGGATCGCATCGTCCAGGTGCTGGATCCCGAGCTCCACTTTCGTGACCCCGAGCGTTCGCATGGTTTCGATATGGGTGCGCCGGCACCAGTCCGGGCGGGTCTCGAAGGTGATGCCGATGCAGCGGACGGCAGCACTCTCGTTTTCAGAAAAAATCTCCTCCAGGTCGCCTGTCTTGGGTGCCGGTGGCCCGGGGTACCGGTTCATCGCCGCGACCGCGGCACCCACGAACCCTGCCTGGTATGCTTGGGGGCGGGCGGTCATGGTTCCCCCCATCACGATCAGGTCCACCTTGTCCACCGGGTGGCCGATCTCCCGGTACTGCCGGAGCCGGCCATGGACCTGGTCTGCCGGGTCATACCCGTGCTGCCGGGCCCGGAGGGCGGCGGGCTCCTCGCCGGTATAACTCTGGGGGGAGGCGAAGGGATGGTCCGGTCCTCCGGGGCAGGGCAGGCATCTGCCGTGCGGACAGGGGGCGGGCGAGGTCATGATCGCCACCGGGGCGACGCCGGAGATGGTGCGGGAGGGTTTCAGCCGGAGGATACTCTCGAACCGGTGCCGTTCATCGGGGTCCGCCGCGGCGAGTATCTCCGAGTTTTTGGGGATGGTGGATGCCCCGTGCCGGCGGCAGACCTCAATCTTTATTTGCTGGAGGCGGGCGCCGTTTTCGGGCTGAGAAGAGATGCGGGAAAGGATCTCCCGGCATATGAGTCCATCATCCATTTGATATTAATGTTCGGCTGCAATCTCTTTGAATTTTGTCTTGGGTGAACAGGAAAGCATGATATTTCGGTGCGTTCTCATATGCGATACCATTTCGTCCGTCAACGTTAAAATGGCCCGTTTATGAGTGACCTTATTCTTGTGTATATGCACCGGAGAAATATGCATGGAGTTGTATTTGTCAGTTGGAATGTCCATACCGGTCATCATCTCAGAGTATTTCTTGAGATGTACCATCAACATGTGTAAATGCAACAATTCCTCCTTCTGCATCGAGTATCACCTGCGCTCAAAAATTACTACAGTAGGGGGCGTGATATAATTTATTGGTGGTTTTTATAACAGACGCATTCGCCGCTGTGGGGGCGATGGTGGGGCTGGCGGTGGGGGATGCCATGGGTGCACCCCTGGAAGGCCTGCCACCGCCACCTGTCCGGGTGCGGAAAATGACGGGCGGCGGGATCCATGGCACCAGACCTGGCCAGTTCACCGATGACACCCTCCAGGCGTGTGCAGTGGCCGAATCGCTGGTGTATTGCCGCGGTTTCGATCCCTGTGATCTCCTCCGGCGGCTCCTGCGCGGGTACCGCCGGCATCCCGAATTCTTTGGGCCCACCTCGCGGGCGGTCCTCGATCGGGTCGCCTGGGGGTGGGATCCGGTATCTGCGGCGGCTGCGGCCCACCGCGAGCGGGGATCGAGCCGGTCGAACGGGAGCGTGATGCGTGGCGCTCCCCTCGGCATCTTCTATGGACCTGCGCGGATCCGCCCGGTGAGCCTGGCCTGCTCGGCGCTCACCCATCACGACCCGGCGGCCGGGGAATGTTCAGCGTTTATCAACCGGATGGTCTCCGGGCTCTGCCGCGGCGAAGACGGCAACACGGCTTACCACAGGGCCTGCAGGGCGGTCCGGGATCCAAAGATCGCCACCGTCCTCGCCTCATCAACGGGCCTCCCTCTCCGGCCGTCCCTGGACGCGCTGGAGACTGCCCATTCGGCGGCCCGGATCCTGCTCACCACGCGCTCGTTTTCCGATGCGGTGGTGACCGCGATCAACCAGGGGGGAGACGCCGACACCCTCGGCGCGGTGGTGGGTGCCCTCGCCGGGGCCCGGTACGGCATCCGCGCCATTCCTCCGGACTGGCTCGCCGGACTTGATCAGCACGACCGGATCATCGAGACCGGTATCCGGCTCTGGACGGCGGGGGAGTGACCCCTCACAGGGGCCGGAGCTCCACGAGCTTCAGAGACCGGTTCCTGAGGCAGATGCCCGGGTTGTTTCCGAGCACCTCTCCGACCTCGTATTTTTCACCCTCGATGATGCCCTCCGGGTGGCAGAGTTCGTACCCCCGGCAGTCGCCTTCATGGCAGACGAACTGGTAGGTGATCCATGAATTGGGGATGGCGAGTTCGGCGCTGATGAGGGCGATGGTGGGGGCCTCCTCCACTTCGACGGCGACCGCCTCCCCCGCGTGCAGGCGGCAGTCGTGCCCCCCCGTGCCCCGGACATCGATCACCCGGTACTTTCTCCCCGGCTCCAGGTTGTGGCAGGCCTTCTTCACCTTGCAGCCCCGGCATTCGTCGGGCTCACCCTCGTAGATGAACTCCAGATCCTGCCGGGCGAGCAGGCTGCCGATCAGGGTGACCCGGCGCCGGTCCTTCGCCATCATCCCCCTCCCCGGTAGAGCATGGCGATCAGGTCATCGGCCGATTCCCTGGTCAGCCCCATGTCCAGTATGGTAAAGCGTTCCGGCCGGATGGTGTGTGCCTCCATGAGTGCCTGCACTGCGATCCCGTCATCGATACCGATCTCCCGGGGGGTGGTGGGGGCCCCGATGAACCGGAGGAGGTCCCGGACCCCCTCCCAGTCCCCGCCATGGAGATACATGGTGATGATTGCCCCGATACCGCAGAGCTCGCCGTGCAGCCCCTTTCCCGGGGCGAGCCGTTCCAGGGCATGGGCGAACTTGTGCTCACCGCCGCTTGCGGGCCGCGACGATCCGGCGATGCTCATCGCCACACCGGAGGAGACCAGCGCCTTGGTCACCAGCCAGGCACTCTCCTCGGTATGCGCCCGCACCAGGTCGGCGTTGGAGAAGAGGATCTCGGATGTCATCCGGGAGAGGGCGGCGGCATATTCGCTGATCGGCTCACCCCGGAGCCGGTGGGAGAGTTCCCAGTCCAGCACCGCGGTGCGGTTGGAGATGATATCGGCGCATCCCGAGGCGAGGAGCCGGTGGGGGGCGGTGGCGATCACCGCCGTGTCGGCGATGATGGCGAGCGGGGGGTGTGCCTCCACCGAGAGGCTCCCCTCCTCGGTCTGCACCGAGGCACGGGCGGAGGCGATCCCGTCGTGTGAGGCGGCGGTGGGTATGCTGACGAAGGGCAGATCCAGGTTGTAGGAGACGATCTTGGCGGTGTCGATGACCCGTCCCCCGCCCACCCCGATGAGGAGGCTGGCGTCGCCAGCCGCTTTTTCCGCATCATGTATGGTGGCGGGGGTGAGGGCGGCGGCGATGAACCGGGACGTCGAATGCTTTGCCCCGTCCAAAAGAGACATGACCTGGTCGCCGGCCAGGGACCGGGTGGTGGGCCCGGTGATGACCAGCACCGCCCCCCCGATCCCGAGGTCCCTGCAGACTCCGGGAAGCTCAGCGATGACCTGGTGGCCGATGACCACGTCTCGGGGGAGCTGCATCCATTTGGATTTGTCAAAATCGCGTTTCCTGAGTAATTTTATACGATCAGCCCTCATCAGGATCAGTAATGATTGAGGGATTCATATACAAATATTACATCGATCCCATCCTGTATGGGTACCCCTACACGGTGGTCGATACCCTCACCTATGCGCTGGTCCTCATCCTCGCCGTCTTTCTGGTGTACCGGTGGTTGAAGAGAAGCGGGATTGCCATCGACCAGGAGCTGATCCTCGCCACCCTCCCGTATGTGGTCCTCGGCGGTCTGCTCCGGGTGGTGGAGGATGCGGATATCGTCCCCGGCTGGCCCCATTACCTCCTGATCACCCCGCTCATCTTCTTTCTCCTCTTCGCCTATACGGTGGCGTGGCTCTATACCAGCCGCCGGTGCGAGTCTGCGGGCCTGGTGGAGCACTGCAGCCGGGTGTATGCAGGGGCAGGGGTCATCTCCTGCACCGCGGTATTCATCGTCCTGGTCGCTCACGGTCTCCTGTACACCCGGGTGGACCCGCTGGTGCCCTTCCTCATTCTGGCCGTGGCCACCGGGGCCACGGTCTGGCTTGCCGGCGGCCTCCGGTTCCTCCTGAAATGGAAGTTCGTGGCCAATCCCCTGTACCTGGCCCTGATCTTCGGCCACATGCTCGATGCCGCCGCCACCAGCGTGGGTATCGATCTCCATGAACTCACCTACGTCGAGCAGCACGTGGTGGGGGCCGCCCTCATCGAGGCCACCGGGACCGCGTTTTCCATGTTCCTCCTCAAGGTGGTGGTGCTGGTCCCTGCGGTGGGGATCCTCCAGTACGCCAGGGACGAGGAGGGGCTGGACCTCTGGCACCTGATCGTGCTCGCCATGATCGTGGTCGGCCTGGCACCGGGCGTGCGCGACATGGTCCGGATGATGATCTATGTCTGAGACGCGTATCGCTGCTCCCGTGCTGGTGGCCGGGGTGATATTCGCGGTCACCTTCGCCCTGGGCCTCGGGCTCGCGTTTGTGTATCCGGAGAGCGGGTCGATTGTCGTCTCCACCGCCCGGGACCAGGTCTTTTCCGTGCTCCAGGACGACAATCCCGCCACCCTGTCGGTCAAGATATTCCTGAACAACCTGCAGACATCGCTCCTCCTCTTCTTCGGGGGTGCGGCGCTGGGGTTCGTCACCATCTTCATCCTGGGGGTGAACGGCGTGGTCACCGGCACGGTGGTGGGGGTGGTGCTCCAGCAGAAGAGCGTCTGGTATGTGCTTGCCTCCATCGCACCCCATGGGGTCTTCGAGATACCGGCGTTCCTCCTGGCCGGGGGGCTCGGCCTCCTCCTCGGCGAGGCGCTGCTTCGGGAGTGGCGTGAGGGCTCGGGCGCTGCCCCGCGTGCACGGCGCCTCGGCCTCGTGTTCATCCGTGTGGTGGTCCCGCTTCTGGCCGTCGCCGCGTGTGTAGAGGCATTTATTACTCCTGCACTCGTACATGTAATCTTCTGAGGTGCGCTTTTTCATGGGTGACGACGGCCTCCCGTCCCGGGAGAATTTCAGTGAATGGTATCACGAGATCCTCTGGCGAGCGGAGATCATGGATGTCCGCTACCCGGTCAAGGGGCTCTATGTCTGGTATCCGTTTGGATTTGCCATACGGACACGGACCTACCAGATCCTCCGGGATCTCCTCAATCCCGATCACCAGGAGGCGCTCTTTCCCCTGCTCATCCCCGAACATGAGTTCATGAAGGAAGCCGAGCACATCCGGGGATTCGAGGACGAGGTGTACTGGGTCACCCACGGTGGCCGGGATCCCCTGGAGGTGCCGCTCGCCCTTCGGCCCACGAGCGAGACCGCCATCTACCCGATGTATGCGCTCTGGGTCCGTTCTCACGCCGATCTGCCCATCCGCATATACCAGGTGGTCAATTCATTCCGGTACGAGACCAAACACACCCGCCCCCTCATCCGGCTTCGGGAGATCACGTCCTTCAAGGAGGCCCACACCGTCCATGCCACCTGGGAGGAGGCGCGGGACCAGGTGGAGGTGGCCGTGGAACGGTACCAGCGGTTCTATGATCAGCTCTGCATCCCGCTGGTGTTTTCGCGGCGGCCGGACTGGGACAAGTTCCCCGGTGCGGACTACACGCTCGCTGCCGATACCCTGATGCCCGAGGGACGGGCCCTCCAGATCGGCACGGTCCACCACCTGGCGGATCACTTCTCCCGCACCTTCGAGATCACCTATGAAGACCCGACCGGCGAGCAGCGGTATGCTCACCAGACCTGCTACGGGATATCGGAGCGCTGCCTGGCCGCGGTGATCGGGGTCCACGGGGATGATCGTGGACTGGTCCTGCCCCCCGCCATCGCGCCCGTGCAGGTGGTGGTGGTGCCCATCATCGTGGGCGCCCGGAGCGATGAGGTGAAGGAGGCAGCGCACAAACTCCGTGACGAACTGGAGGCGACGGGTCTCCGGACGACGGTCGATGAGCGGGACCTGCGCCCCGGCGCGAAGTACTATCACTGGGAGATGCGGGGTGTCCCGCTCCGGGTGGAGATCGGCCCCCGGGACATCGACCAGGGTGTGGTGGTGGCGGTGACCCGGTATGGGACGAAGACCACCCTCTCCCGGGAGGAGTGTGCCGAAAAGGTTCCCGCGATCCTTGAGTCCTTCACCGGCGAGGTGCGGGACCGGGCGGCCCGGCGGATGAGCGAGCGGATCGCTCCGGCAGCCACTCTGCAGGAGGCGGCGGCGGCAGTCGAAGATGGATGTGCGATCGTCTCCTGGTGCGGGGGAGAGTCCTGTGCCGGGGTGATCGAGAAAGAGACGGATGCGGGCGTGCTCGGGACCGAGCTCCGGTCAGATGCAGTCGATCCCCGGCCCGGCCCCTGCGTGGTCTGCGGTGCCGCCGGCCGTCCGGCGCTGGTCGGGCGGAGCTACTGATCGCCGGTACAGCCGGGGCAGCGGTAGCTGGTGGCGATATCCGGCGATCGGAATGAGCCCGTCGCCCTCTTCTCACCCCCGGCGATAAAGATGCGACCGCAGCGGTCACACTTTTTGGGCCGGACCCGGTCCCGGGCGGTCATGCGGACAGAGAGTGTATACGTGCGGTCACCATCCAGGTCACCCTCGGCCGCCTCCTCCAGCCGGAGGGCGAGATCCAGCAGATCGGCGGGTGAGACCCCGAGGGCAGAAAACTGTCGCAGGATGCAGTAATTCCAGGCGACCGGGGCGGTGTCGCCCTGGAACTCATCCCGGCATTCGTCGTCCTCGAGCGACCAGCCGCACAGCGGGCAGCGCCCACCCACCAGCTCCTCGAGATAGATCTCCTCCCGGCAGGAGGGGCAGGTGGTGTGGGGGGTCTGCATTCCGGGCGACATCGCCTGCTCACTCCATCAGGAACACGGCCGCGGCGATCACCGTGGTCCACTGTCCTTCCTCGTCCACCACCGCGGTCTCGGTGACGTTCAGGGTCCGGTGCGGGACGTTCTCGGTGATGCTCCTGTACATGTCAGAGGCCAGCTGTTCGGCGTATTCGCCTGCCGCTTCGCGGCTCTGGCCGTAGGAGTGGTGTTCGGCAAAGTACCCCCACTCCCGGTCCATGTGCTCGGGGATGGCCACCCCGATGGACGAGGAGATCCGCCGGTGGGTCTCGTTCGCGGCGGTCCGCGACATGACCGTGAAGACCACGCCGCCGGGATGGAGGCGGGAGAGTCCTTCGCTCCGGGGAACGATGCGGCAATTCGGGGGAAGGATCGAGCTGACAGTGACCAGGTTGTGGCAGTGAATGCCTGCCGTGCGCAACGCCATCTCAAAGGAGGTGAGCCGCTCGCGATGCCTCCCCACGCCTCTGGTGAAGAAGACCGCTCTTGGAACAAGAAAACCTGTCATGTATTGGCACCTCAGAATGACCGGAAACGTCTGCCCCGGAGTTCGGTACTACATCGACATATCATCAGATAAAAGTATCAATTAAAACAGAATTACCGCGATTTTTCGGTCATTTACCGGGCATTCCTGCGTCAATTACAGAACAGAGATTATTTTTGGCAGCAGATCTCCTGTCGGGTGGATAAAAACCCTCAAACGAAGAAAAAATTAAAGAGATCTCCGTGCCGTCCCATCCGGTTCAGTCCCCGGCCCCGCCTGCCGGGGGCGTGTAGACACGCTGGGCGAGTTCCCGGTCCAGCATGTACAGGGCGGGGGATCCCGCCTCGGCGGAGGCGACCCGGATCTTCTCCAGGATATCACGGGCGTTCTCCTCTTCCTCGACCTGTTCATCGACGTACCACTGGAGGAAGCTGATGGTGGCATAGTCCCGCTCTTCGATCGCCTCGGCCATCAGGTCGTTGATGAGACCGGTGACCTTCTCCTCGTGGGCGGCAGTCTCCTCGAAGAGCGCCACCGGCGACTCCCATTCGGCGGGGGGCTGGTCGATGGCAAGCAGGGTCACCTTCAACCCCCGGGATTCCAGGTAGTCGAAGAACTTCAGTGCATGGAACCGTTCTTCCTGCTCCTGGATCCGGAACCAGTTGGCAAATCCTTTCAATCCGATGGAATCAGCGTATGCCGCCATTGAGAGATAGAGGTAGGCGGAATACAGTTCCCAGTTTATCTGTGCGTTCAGCATCTGGTGCAGTTTCTCATGGATCATCTCACTCACACCCGTGGGATATGGTGGAGATGGGGGGCGGAGGACTTCAATCTGCCGCCGTCAGATGAGGGCGTCCAGCGCCCGGGCGATGGCGTCCTCCCGGTCACCTCCGCCGCCGGCATGCAGACCCCTCGCATCATCGAATGTCTCCCGGCGGCACCGGTACAGGACCCCGAGGGGGATGGGCGCGTCATCCGACCGGTAGTCCCATTCCCGGATCATCTCATCCGCCTGCCGGGGGTCCTCCGGATCATGCCCGGAGACCTCAAAGACCAGTCGGTCGTACACCCCGGTCATGTCGAAGAAGGTGGCGCAGATCTGGAGCACCTCCACGAACGAGAACCCGTGGTGCCGAACCGCCTCGTGCAGGACGGACCGGAGGTGATCGCGTCTTCGGGTATAGCCCCGGGCGATGAAGGTGCCGCCTGCGGCACGCACCACCCCGACGGGATTGATGGGCGGCTCCACCGACCCGCCCGGCGTGGAGCGCCCCCGAAACCCCCGGGGGGATGTGGGGGTGTACTGGCCGGTGGTGAGGCCGAAGACCCGGTTGTCATGGACCACCAGGGTGATGTCCATATTCCTCTTGGCGGCGAAGACCAGGTGGGAGATCCCCTCTGCATACGTGTCCCCATCCCCGGCACACCCGATCACGGTCAGGTCGGGACGGGCGATCTTGAGCCCGGTGGCCACGGGCAGGACGCGTCCGTGAATGGCATAGACACTGTTGACATGCAGGTAATCCGCCATCTTGGCGTGGCAGCCGATACCGGTGACCAGCACGATCTCCTCCGCGGGGGTTCCCGCCTCGATCAGCCCCCCGATAACGTCTTTGAGGGCGTGCTCGATGACGAAGTTGCCGCACCCGGGGCACCAGGTGTTCTGGGCAGCAGTGATCAGGTCCGCTCGTTTCATGATGCGATCACCTCCCGGAGACGCTCCTCCAGGTCATCGATCGCCCACGGTCTCCCGGTATCCTGGAGCACGGCCGCATCCGCCCCCATCCCGACCCCGGCAAGGAGCGTGCCGAGCTGGCCGGTGGCGTTCTGCTCCACCACGATGACCTGCTCGAGCCCCGCGATCGCCCGGGAGAACTCGTCTGTGGGAAACGGCGCGATCACCACCGGCCGCACGCACCGGAGACCCAGTCTTTCGGCCGCCTCCCCACAGGCGCCGGCGGTGGAGCCGAAGCAGACCACCCCCCGGGACGCGTTCGCATCACCGTCGATCTGCACCTGCGGATACACCGAGAGTCTCTCTTCAAGTGTTCTTTTCTTGTCCACCCGCTTTTCTGCCATCCTGGCGGCCATCCCCGGGTCTTCGGTGGAGATCCCGTCTTCGTCGTGGGTGTAGCTGTTGACCTTGATCACCGCATCCGGGGTGGGCACGGTGGCAAGCGGGGAGATCCCGTTTCCGGTGAGAGAGTACTGGGCATAGGGCCCGCCCCCCGGTGACGGGACTGGATGGTCATGTATCTCGCCTGCACGAAAGAGATCGGCGGTGTACAGCCCCTCGGTGAGGGTTTTGTCAACCAGGATGATCGCGGGGATCTGGCAGGACCAGGCCAGGGAGAGGCCGATCGCGGACCACCGGTATGCCTCCGCCGGGTTCGCGGGTGCCACCACCAGACGGGAAAACTCCCCCTGCCCCGCGGAGAGGGCGAAGAGGAGGTCTGCCTGTGAGGTATAGGTGGGGATGCCGGTGCTCGGTCCCGGCCGCTGGGCGAGGACGATGGCCGCGGGGATCTCCGCCTGCCCGGCAAACGAGAGCCCCTCGGACATCAGGGAGAAGCCGCCTCCGGATGTTCCCACCGCGGTCCGTCGTCCGGCGCAGGCCGCCCCGAGCGCCATCAGCATCACCGCGATCTCGTTTTCGGGGTGGATCACCCGGACATTCAACCGTTCCGCCTCGTCGGCGAGGTAGTGGAGCACCCCGGAGGAGGGGGTCATGGGGTAGGCGATGTACAGATCCAGCCCTCCCCGGACCAGTCCCAGGCCGATCGCCTGCGCCTCGCTGATCACCGGGAGGGAGAGCGCCGTTTTCCGGGGAACCGGGACCCCCCCACTCACTCGCCTCTGATCCCCGGCGGGCCACCTGCCGGTTGACCTCCGGGTGGGGCAGGTGGCGGGAGATGACCTCGTCCCGGACCTCGTCGGGGATCCCCGCCGCCCGGCAGAACGCCCCCAGGAGGCAGGTGTTTGCGGTGACCGCGGGGGCGTTCTCCCCGGCGAGGATCTCCTCCACCGGGATCCCGATGCCGTCTGCGTCCACCCGGCCGGCATCCAAGATGACCACGGACTCTGGCCCGATCCGGTGCTCGTGCTGTGTGAGTGTGTCCTGGTTCAGGGCGATCAGGTAGTCCGCACGGGTCCGATGGGTGCCCACCGGTCGATCCGCCGCCCGGACCAGGGCGAAATTGTGGCCGCCCCGGATGAGCGACGGATAGTCGTAGTACATGTACGCCCACCATCCCATGCGGGTGAAGAGGCGGGCGACCAGCTCGCCTGCGCGGTTGATCCCCTCCCCTGCCTGTCCGCCGATACATACCGACCAGTCCTGCATACCTCTCCTCCAGTATGCGTGAATCAGGGTGTGTTCAGATAAAGGTTCGCCGGGGGTGGTCAGCCGACCACCACGGACGCCTGCTCGTCGAACGGATTGGTCCGCATCGCCAGGGAGAAGAGGTAGGGGAAGGTGCGCCGGAGATACTGCATGTAGTTGAGCCATTCCAGGGTGAGCCGCTCATACACCCGGGTGATGTCGCCTGTCAGGTGTTCGAGGTCGGAGTCCGGCAGGCTGTCGATGGCGGGGCGCCGGTCCAGTTCCTCGGTGAGATGGAAGACCGCCCGGAGCAGATCGGTGAACGACTCGTGCTCCAGGAGAACCGGGTTTTCGAGCAACCGTATCAGAAACGACCGGTGTTCGACGAGCCAGCCCCGAAGAGACTCCAGTTCGGCAGGCGGCATCGAAACGGAGAAATTGAAGGCCGACATCTCCCTTTTCAGCGCGTCGAATTCGTCGTCGGTCCAGTCACCCCGGATGATGAGGTCGCCCCGGACCTCGTCCAGGTCCGGGTCATGGTCGGAGAGGGTGGCCAGAAGACCCGTGCCCACCTCCGAAAAGAAGGTGCCGATGACCATGTTCAGTTTTTCGAGTTTTTCGCGCTTCGATCTCATGGCCAGGAGCTGGTTGATGATCAGGGTGACGATCAGGACGTTGATCGGCAGAAAACCGAGCGAATTGAATATGTAGTTGATGGTCACCTCCGGGTTTGCGAGCACCTGCAGTTTGATCAGGTAGATGATCACCGATGCGGTGATGAGTCCGAGGCCCAGCCGGGCCTCCCAGGTGAGTTTCATGTGTCCTGATAGGAAATCCTCCTGTTTAATAACACCCCCCGCACACATCTGGGTGTGAATCGGCCTCCCTCCCCGCGGGAGAGGAGACCCGACTGTGCATTCTGGAAGGTGAACATGGCGTGAAGATCGGCATCGTAGGCGGCACCGGGGAGATCGGCGAGGGAATGGCGCTTCGCTTCTCGGAGATATACCCCGTCATCATCGGTTCGCGGAATGAAGAAAAGGCATGCGCCATGAGCGATTCCACCCTGGCCAGCCTCCGGGGGCGTGGTTTGTCCGGCACCTGCCGGGGAGCGACGAACCAAGAGGCCGTGGACGAGGCGGATATCGTGATCATCTCGGTCCCCTTCCGGTTCGTCGATTCCACCCTGGAATCGCTCTCGGGCATGGAGGAGAAGATCGTGGTCTCCCCGGTCAATCCGATCCGGAAGCCGGGGCACTTCATCTACGATCCACCGGAGGAAGGATCAGCGGCACTCCATATCGCCCGGCTCCTCCCGGAGAGCGCCCGCGTGGTCACCGCCTTCAACAACGTGGCCGCCAACCGCTGGAAGCAGCTCGACGAGGTGCTGGAATATTCCGTGGCTGTCTGCAGCGACGACGACGACGCGAAGGCGGAGGTGATGCGCCTGGTGGAGACCGTCTCCTGCCTGCGGGCGTATGATGCCGGCCCCCTGGAGGCGTCGTCCCTGGTGGAGGCGGTCACGCCGCTGTTGCTCAATATCGCCCGCTACAACCGGATGAAGGATGTCGGGGTCTGGTTCCGGTGATGGTTCCGGTATTTCCGGACTGACGATTTTTTAAAAAATGGTGCGGGGGAGTGCCCCTCACAGACCATCGAGCAGGATCGATTCGGCTTCGTCCCGGTAGGCGTCCATGACGTAGGGGATCCCGGAGACCTCCGATGCCTCAGGGGTGAGCGCCATCACGTCGTCCCGGGAGAGGCAGGAGAGGTTGAAGTTGCGGCTGCCGGCCATGATCTGCTGGAGTCCGGTCCTGAACTTCTGGGCGTAGGAGTAGATGCCCATCGCCCCGTAGGGGATCTCGTCGAAACGCTTGCCGTATCGATCTTTCAGCTCCTCGAAGTGGACGAAGATCTCTTCGGCGCTGGTCCCGTACTTGGCCACGTTTCTGGGGAGATCACCATCTTCAAGCCATTTCTGGATGTTCTTCCCGACCATTCCCGGGATCATCAGGCCACGGCCCATGCAGACCGCCTTGACATACGGCGATCCCATGGCGAGCGCCTTGTACACGTTGGCCTCGTCCGAGAATCCGCCGGCCATGGCGATATCCGGTACCTGCATGCCCTTCTTGTCGAGCATCTCGCAGAACTGGTAGGCCAGGCACTGGAGGTAGAAGGTGGGGATGCCCCACTCGTTCATCATCGGCCAGGGGCTCATGCCGGTTCCGCCCGGGGCACCGTCGATGGTCAGCAGATCGATCTTTGCCTCCGCGCTGAACCGGATCGCCATGGCCAGTTCCCGGGCGGAGTAGGCGCCCGTCTTCAGGGTGACCCGCTTGAACCCGATGTCCCGGAGCCGGTCGACCTCTTCCAGGAATCCTTCCCGGGAGACGAATCCCAGACGTGAGTGGCGCTCGAATTCCGTGAAGGCACCGTCCTCAAATGCCTTCTGGATGTGGGTCTGGGTCGGATCGGGGAGGACGATGTAGCCGCGGTTCTTGAGTTCCGTTGCACGGGAGAGGTTGTGCACCTTGATCTCCCCGCCGATGCACTTGGCGCCCTGCCCCCACTTCAGCTCGATGGTGTGGAGGTCGTGCTTGCTCGCGACATATTCGGCGGTCCCGAGGCGCGTATCTTCCACATTCAGCTGGACCAGTATCTCCCCGTATCCCTCGTGGAACTTCCGGTATATCTCGATGCGGCGGTCCATCTCGGGTGATTCAACCACCTTCTTGTCGCGATCCAGTTTCAGGTTCGGGTCCACGCCGCAGACATTCTCGCCACAGACCAGGGTGATCCCGGAGATGGCCGCCCCGATGGCGAAATGTTCCCAGTTCGCCCGGGCGATCTCGGTGGAACCGAGCGCGCCGGTGAAGATGGGCAGGCGCATGGGGACCTTGAGATCCCAGCCGTACTCCGTCCCGGTGTCCGCCATGTCGAAGACTGCGGTGTCCGGTCCCATCTCCACGCCTTCGGGACCGCCTTCTGCTCCGACGGCATATCCCTGGATATTGAGGTGGGAGTAGTCGATGGGGTAGTTCTTGTCGGCACCCGCGGTGATCTCACCGAAAGGCCCGGGATAGAGGACTTCCCGGCCCCGGAAGCTGGAGAGCCAGATCTCACATGATCCCTTGCATCCGTCCACGCACCGGGAACAGATGCCGGACATGGGAACGACATTCCGCGATCGGTTGCTGGTGGCGATCGCCTCGTTTGCATTTGGTTGTCGAAGATTCATGATGCACCTCGGATATCTCCGTGGGGTGAAAGAGGTGTCCTTCTGAGCCTGATAACGATATCGATTTATTTCGGTTGTTCCGCTGGAATCAAGAAGGAAAGATCTTACCGATACATATAATAGTTGTCTCCGGTCCGCCTCCCCCCGAGGGAGATCCTTATATACCGGTATCCCAAATTCCCCTTTCATGCGATATCGAGGTATTGCGGCAGCGATCATCCTGATCGCCGTTATGGCGGCCATCGCCGGATGTGCAGGCACGCCCGAGGAGAGCCCCGCCCCGACTCCCACTGCGCAGACCCCGGCACCCACCGTGACTGCGACCGCGGATCTCTCCCCGGGGCCCACCCAGACCATGCCCCCCGGAAGCGAGGTTGAAGTGACCATCAGCCGGGACCCGATCCAGCCGACCATCACCGCCACCTTCGCCGGCGGTGCCGGACAATCCCGGGTCACCGATGTGCTGGTCAGAGTCACCCGCTCTGATGGCCAGGTGATAACCGAACATCTGGAAAACAACCTCGACAGCAGTGTGACCATAGAGGGTACCCGGGGGAGCGACCGGGTTGAGGTGACTGTCTCCCTCACCACCGGCAATTCGTACACAATCTACGACAAAGTGCTGACATTCAAGTCCCACCAGTGAACAGAGAGGGATCACCTCTCCATCGCCCACCGGAGAAGGATGCCCTCGCCCATGGGTGTCGCCTCCAGCAGCCGGAGGCGTGGAAAATCGTCTTCACTCACATACCCGTCTCCATCCACCGGTGTGGGGGCCGCACTGCCGCCGATGATCATGTCGCCGACGAAGATGGAGAGTTCGTCCACCGCTCCCGCCCGGACGAGGGACCAGACCAGTGTCCCACCCCCCTCCACCATGAGGCGCCGGATTCCCCGTTCATGGAGGCGGGCGAGGAGGAATTCGATATCTACCCGGTCAGTACCGGCGGTGATGACCGAACCCCACCGGGAGAGTGCTTCCCGTGCCGCCGGGGGGGCTCTCTCGGATACCGCGATAATCCGTGCCCCCTCTCCTTTCTGGAGAATATCCGCGTCGGGAGGTGTTCGGCCCTCACTGTCGATGATCACGCGCACCGGGTTCTCGGGGAGACCCGCATCCACTCGCTTCTTCCGGTGATCCGGAGATTTGACGGTCAGGGAGGGATTATCTGCGAGGACGGTCCCCACTCCGACCATGACGGCGTCACTCTCCGCCTTCAGGCGGTCAACTCTCCTGAAATCCTCGATACCGGAGATGCGCACCTGTCTCCGTTCGTGGGTGGAGATCTTTCCATCCGCGCTCATGGCCATGTTGACGATGACGAACGGACGCATACTCCCCGTCGGGGCGGATCGCATAACTTTTTTCGCATCCGGGGTTCCCGCAGATCCGGCGGGCAGACCGGGGCGTACACATCACCACATCACCGGCCGATTCGCATATGAACCGAATAATTACCACCAATATTAAAAAAAATACCTGAATAAGCCATTTAAGAAAATCAATATCTATAAATACTGTTAGCACAATCTATTTCCTGAGGTGCGATGACCGACACATCATGGGCGGGGGGCTGGACATGGGGCCGGGAGGAAGGCGTCTCCACCAAGATCGTAGTGATCGCATCGCTGGTGGTCGTCTCGTTCCTGGTCACCTACCTGGATCTCGGCCATTCCGGGTTCCTGTACATCTACCTCTATTACATTCCCATCATCCTGGTTGCCCTCTGGTTCCCCCGCCGCCTGTTCACCTTCACGGTCATGCTGGCAACGGCATTTCTCGCGATTCTAGCCACATTCACGCTCTGGGGGTACCTCATCGATCCCTTCCTCTCTGCCCTGTATGTGGGCACGTTCTTCTGGGTGCTCGGCGCCATGACCGCCATCAACCGGCAGGCGGTTCCCTCGTACATGCAGACGGTGTCGGGATCCCGGCCGTTCCAGGGCGCGCACATGACTTATGATCCGGCATCCGGGAAGATCATCACCTGCAGCCGTCGCTTCGCGCAGATGCTCGGATATGTCGCATCCGATCTCGAGGGACTCCCCGAGCAGGGCCTGTGGGTCGATCCTGCCGAACGCGATCTCTTCCACCGGCTTGCCGAGGATACGCCGGACGGCGTCACCGATGAAGTGACTCTCCGGTCACGCGGGGGTTCGGAGAAGAAGATAACCCTCACATCGCAGCGCAATGTCCGGACCGGCCTGGTGACCTTCACGGTGGAGTCCTGCACGCTCCCGTCCCGGCGGGCGGAAGTGCACGACGATGGACGCCGGCAGCCAGTGGACACGGGAGCCCCCTTTAACCTGGTCGCCATGCAGGATTTGGAGGGATCCCTCCTCTACTTCCAGTGGGATCGGGCGGCGGAATTCGGTTTTGATCCCGCATCGATGATCGGAAAAGGCATGGATACGATCCTGCCGCCCGGGACATCTGAGTACCACGAAAAGAGCGTCCAGCAGGTACGGGAGACGGGAGGGTCAGTTCGATACGACCTGATGTTCTCAGCGGGAGAAGCAGAGACGCTTCTCTCTCTCTCTCTGTCTCCGGTCTATGATGCACGCGGATCGGTCTCCGGCATCATCACCACCGGCCGTGACCTGAATGTCGGTTCAAAGAAGACCGAAACGTTCAGCCACGAAGAGATGCAGGAACGCTGGAAGGGGTACATCACCACCTTTGCCCACGAGCTCCGCACCCCCCTGCAGCCGATCCTCGGGTATCTCTGCATCCTGCGGGACGACGCCGCGGGGCAGGGGATCTCAGAGGAAGGCGTCCAGTATCTGGAACACTGCATCACCTACCTGCAAATCGAACAACAGATTATCGATCGAATGCTCGAATTTTCCCTGGCATCCACCGAGTGTGCTTCGATGCACAGGGAGGAATTTTCACTCAACGAACTGATCAGCACCGTTCTCACCGAAGGTGGATACAACCGGATGGCCGAGATCACCGTGTTCGTCCCCAGAGACACGATGATCAGCGCGGATCCCGAGCGCATGCATTATGTGGTGAACAGTCTCATCTCCAATGCAGTGAGATACAACCGGGAACCGCGCCACGTGAAGATCGCGTACCGTCAGACAGGTGACACGCACTATCTGATGGTCTCCGACAACGGGAACGGGATCGATGCCGACCAGCTGAGATCCATCTTCGATGCCTACCATCTGGCCGATGGAAACCGAACGAACCGAGAATGCGGACGAATGGGCCTCTCTCTCCCGGTGGCGCGGGAATATGTGGCGCACCACGGGGGAACCATCACGGTCACCAGCTGTGTTGGAGAGGGCAGTACGTTCACCGTACATTTACCGAAGGAGGAATGAATGACACATAAGATACTGGTCATCGATGACGATGTGCCCACTCTGGAGATCATGGAGCTGTTGCTTCGCAAGATCGGGATGGAACCCCTGATGGTTCAGAGCGGTCCCGAGGCGCTGGATGTCCTGCGCACGCAATCGGTGGACCTGATCATCCTGGACGTGATGATGGCACCGGTGGACGGGTGGCAGCTCCTGGACATACTCAAGGCGGATGATTCCTTCCGGAAGATCCCCATACTGCTGTTTACTGCGAAATATGTCTGGCCCGAGGAGACCGAGCGCTACGGATCAAAGGTCGAAGGAATCCTGCACAAACCCATCTCTCTTGACGAGCTGCAAAAGGCGGTGGAGCAGGTTCTCAATCCTGCCGTCAACGCATCCTGATCTTCACTTTATTCTGGTTCCCGGTTCGACCATTTTTTTTGGAACCAGCAGGCTCGCCTGATCTCCGGCGGCAAGCAGCATCCCCCTGCTCTCCACGCCGAATATGGTGGCGGGCTCGAGGTTGGCCGCGATCACCACGTCTTCTCCGACGAGTTCGTCCGGGGCATGGAACGGGGCGATCCCTGCAACTATCTGTCGCTTCTCGTCCCCGATATCGACGATCAGCCGGAGGAGCCGGTCGGATTTCGGTATCGGTTCTGCTTCCAGCACCCGTCCTGTCCGCAGGTCCAGCCGGGCGAATTCATCGATGCTGATGGTGGTGGTTTTCGCCTCACTCATTGATCGTGCCTCCTGTACTCGTTCGGCCAGCCGTTCTTCCAGCCGGGCGAGAGTCTCCTCGTCTATCTTTTCAAAGAGCGGCGCCGGGCGGGGGATGGGTCGGGTACCGATGGTCTCCCGCGCCTCGGAGATGGAGTGATCGCTGACCCGGTCCTCATACCCCAGTCCCTCCCAGATCCGCTGTGCGGCATCGGGCATCACCGGTTCGATGATCAGGGCGAGCGCGCGTGCCAGCTGCAGGCAGTTTTTCAGGATGAGGGCGGCGCTCTCAGGATCATCCTTGATCACCGCCCAGGGGGCCTGGTTCTGGATGTAGGTGTTGCCAAATGATGCCAGGGCCATGATCGCCTCGATGGCACCCTTGAATTCAAACTCCCGCATGTGGCGGTCCGCGTCCGTGATGCAGGCATCGATGGCGGAGCTGATCTCCGGGGAGATCTCGCCCACCGGAATGCTCCCCCACCGGGAATGGGTGAAGTGCATGCACCGGTACAGGAAGTTGCCCAGCGTTCCCACCAGTTCGTTGTTCACCCGGTCTGCAAAGACCTGCCAGGAGAAGTTGAGCTCCTTGGTGTGGTTTGTGTACGAGAGCAGATAGTAGCGGAGATAGTCCGCGGGAAGCCCCTGGTCCAGGTAGTCGTCGTTGGCCCAGACCACGTATCCCCGCGATTTGCTGAACTTGCGATCCTCGACCTTCACCATGCCGCTGGCCACCACGGAATCGGGAACTCCATATCCCGCCCCCCTGAGGAGCGCCGGCCAGAAGATGCAGTGGTGGTAGATGATGTCGCCCCCGATGAAGTGGATGATCCGGGAGTCCCCGCACCAGTACCGGGTCCATTCGGAGGTGAGCTCCTCGGTGAAGGAGATGTACCCGATGGGGGCGTCCACCCAGACATAGACCACCAGGTCGTCCCTCCCCGGGAAGGGGACCCCCCAGTCCAGCGTCCGGGTGATGCACCAGTCATGGAGATCCTCCCGGACCCAGCCCAGCGCGTAGTTCCGGGCATTGGCGGTCCCGCCGAGTCCGGGGAGGTACGCCAGCAGGAACTCCTGGAAGTCACTCAACCGGAAGAAGAAATGTTCCTGCTCCCGGAACTCCGCCCGGCTGCCGCAGACCCTGCAGACCGGTTCCCGGATCTCGCCGGGCTCCAGGTGCTGTCCGCACCCCTGGTCGCACTCATCGCCCCGGGCACGCTCGCCGCAGTGGGGGCAGATCCCCTCCACGTACCGGTCCGGGAGGAACCGCTCGCACCGGGGGCAGTAGCTCTGGCTGACGATTTCGGCATACACGTAGCCCCGGTCGATGAGTCTCTCCACGATATGCCGGGTCCGGGCATGGTTGGTGGGATCGTCGGTCATCCCGAAATGGTCGAACCGCACCCCCACCCGCCGGAAGGTCGCGTCGAAGTGGGCATGGTAGCGCTCGCTCAGGTCCCGGGGGGAGACGCCCTCCTGCTCGGCACTGATGACGATGGGGGTCCCGTGGTTGTCGGACCCGCAGACAAACACCACTTCCTCGCCGGATCGGCGCATGAACCGGACATAACAGTCGGCGGGAATATAGGTCCGCAGATGTCCGATGTGACACGGTCCGTTGGTGTAGGGCAACCCGCAGGTCACCAGGAGTGGTGTATCGCTCATCCCTATGATTTTTGACGATGCTGATATAAAATAGGGTACATCCATGGCCCGACAGCGGCGGATACCGGTCCGTTCATTCGGTACAAACCCCCCTCTTCCCGATGCACCCGATCTTGTGGGGTGGATCGAGAAGCGGCGGGGTCGGGAGGGCGATCTGATATCATACCTGCTCGATGAGTCCCTGCGATTCCAGGCGGGGGTTGATCGCCCCTGTGCGGGGGGTCTCTTCTACGGGGACCGGGTGGAATCGGCGATCATCGGCCTGGTCGATGGGGTTCTGGCCGAAGAACCCGCCCTCCGGCCGGTCGATATCGTCATGGACGCCCGGGATGCCGTCGCTTTGCGGAAGGGATGCTGGGTCGCCCTCCCGGCACCGTCGCTCCTCGGGGTGGGCGACCGGTACTTCGAGGATCCGGGGGAGTGTACTGCGGCACTCTGCGACGTGTACCGCCGGATGATGCGGGAGATGCGGGATGCCGGGGTGGGGGGGCATGTCCTCCACTGCACCCGGCCGGACGAGACCGAACTGGAGGAGCTCGCCCGCCCCCGTGCCCGCTTCTTTTCCCATGACCCGGACCCGGAGACGGTCACCGCGCTCCTCGAGTTCCAGGACGAGCTGGTGATCTCCCCCGATCACCTGTCGGATGCGCTGATGTGGGCGGACGAGTTCGATATCCGCACTCTCACCATCCTGGATGCCGCATCAGCCGATCTCCAGCGGGCGGTGGTCGACTTCGATCCCGGGATGATCGCCGCGGGGGGCTTTTGCACCGCGGACTGCGAGGAATACTGGACGGCCCTGGTCGAGGACGCGGTTGTCACTCTGTAGCGTCGGCGACCCGCCCGAGCTCGGAGAAGAACCGGCTTTTTTTGGTGAGCCAGAAAAGGAACCGATCGGAAAGGCCGAACGGAAACCGGCCGCCTGCGGCGTTCGGGTGGCCGCCGCCGCTGAATTCCCGTGCGATGAGGTGGCTGATTGGGGGTGCGGACCGGATGGAGAACCGGCCCTTCGGGCTGACCAGCACCTCGATATCGGAGCCCAAGCGCTCCCGCATGGCGGCGGCGGTCTCGCTCGGGTACCCGTACAGGGGGGCGAAGATGATCCGGTACCGGCCGGTCCTGAGGGTGGCGTGCCGGATGCTCCTCTCGATGGCCTGCTCCATCTCCGCCTCGATCCATGCGTTCGCCTCCCGGATGCGGTCGTCGATGATCGCGCCGGAGATGAGCGCGTCCCGGACCGCCTCCCGGTGCTCCCGGTCGCCCGCTACCCGGCCGAGGATCGCCGACCGGGGGTCCTCACGGCGCCACAGGTCGTAGTCGCAGACCACCCGGGCGATCTCTGCCGCCTGAACGTTTTCGGGCAGGAGATCGCGGGCCACGATCCCGCAGGCGCAGGTGTCGGTGTCCACCCGCAGGCAGTCGGCGATGGCCGCCGCGGTGGTCAGGTCCGCGTCCCGCCACCGGTGGTGGTCCCGCCACTCGATCCGCCACCCGTTCTCCTTTGCGCGGAGGAGGGCGTCCACCGCATCCCCCTGTGCTCCCAGATCGGAGATGGAGAGGAGATCCCCCCGCCCCGGAACGGACGCCACCGCCTCCAGGTTCCGCACGAACCGACCCACCGACGAATAGATGGTGAACACCTCCCCGTAGGCGAGCCGGTGGATGGCGTCCGCTCCCACCGCGTCCAGATCGTTGTGGGTGAGGTGGACCACCCCGCCTTTCCGCTCGGCGATCCCCCGGGCGAGCCTCCCTTCCCCGTCACCCGCGGGCGGGCGTGTGCCTGTCATCCTTCAGTGATGGGGAGGCGATCCATAAAAAGAGGAGGGAGGGCGAAAAACCCACTGATTTATTAATTCAGAAGGACAATGATGTATGCCTTCTGCCTCAGTAGCTCAGTTCGGGAGAGCGCCAGACTGAAGATCTGGTTGTCCCCGGTTCAAATCCGGGCTGAGGC
>JBNGCZ010000006.1:4644-74847 GCA_049974905.1 Methanomicrobiales archaeon | reverse complement strand
GCTACTTCGGGGTGAAACCGAAGGCGTCCATGGACAAGACCATGCACCGGGCGACTCGCGGGCACCCACTCTCGATCAAGGAGAACCGGAGGAACAAGGCCATCAGCAGAACACGATCACTGGTGGAACGGCCGTTTGCCGTGATCAAGCGGGTGTTACATACAGGCCATCTCATGGTCACGACGGTTGCCAGAGTGCGGGTCAAAAATGTCTTCTCCTGTATGAATTTCAACTTCAGGCAACTCCTCACCCTCCAACGACGACCTGCTGAGCGGTAGCTCTCGAAAAAATCCAAAATAAACCTCTAAATGCAGGGGTTCAGGAAGAAAACGGCTCAGCGGTGAAAGAAAGTGGCCAGTCGGGAGCAAATATGTGAGGGGGAGAGGAGTTAATCGCAATGATCCTAAAATCATCGAGAGATTGGACGCCGTATGTGGCGAATATGTGCCTGCTCTCACAGATCAGTCAGGCTGGATTCTGCTGACTACTGACTTCAAATTTCCATCCAGTTCACCATGATTTTTTCTTGGTCGCAGTTCGTTGAGATTGCCGAACACCTCAAGATCGAGGGCGAAAACAATCAAACACTGCAGGAAGCTGCCTATCGCTCTTCTGTGAGTCGAGCGTATTATGGTGCTTACCGTCACGCCCTGAATTATGCAAAATCTTCTATGGAATACGTGCCGAATGACGATGGCACAGACCATAAAAAATTGAGAGAACTGTTCAAAGAAAACGGTCTTTCTAATATCTCACGAGATCTGAGTCGCCTTCACCTGTGGCGGAAAGACTGTGATTATGACGAACCCCTCATGAGAATAAGTGATTTACCAAATTGCGTCAACGTATCAATCAGTTCGGCCAAACGTATCATTCAGGATCTTGCCTAAAGCAATGTGCAAACGGAAATTGCAGGGCGGAAAACGCAATTGTGGGCTACAACCCAACATATTCATACAAACAATTGGACGTTTATTTCTCGCTCAGACTGAGGCATAAAGTCAATCGAAGCGTGTGGTGCCTGCACTACAGTACGAGATATCATGTTGTCCTCCTGCCAGCGAGATATCAGAAGCGCTTAAATTCCGGCCCCCGGAATATACCATGATGACATCCTCGCGGATCACCGGAAGCCTGCTCGGGGCGGCGGTGGGAGACGCCCTCGGCATGCCCGGAGAGACGGGCCCCGCCCGGGTCTCCCACCTCGAGGCGGCATACCACCGGGCCTGGCGCGGCCACCCCAACCACGTCCTCCTCGCCGGCCAGTACACCGACGACACCCAGATGATGCTTATCTCCGCCCGCCTGCTCGCCGATCGCTCCTGGACCGCCGACCGGTATGCCACACACCTGGCCGCCCTGTATGACCGCGACGAGTTGCGGTTCCCGGACGGAGCCGTCCAGGCCGCCTGCGACCGGGTCCTCACCCGGGGGCCGGAGGGGGTGGCGATTTGCTCGGAGACCGCCGGGTGCATCCCGCCGGTGATCCCCTTTGCCCTCGCCTGTGCAGACGACGAGATGGAGAGACGGGTGGAGGAGTGCGTGGGGGTGACCCACGACCACCCCACCGCCCGGGTGGCCGGCCTCACCGTCGCCCGGGTCATCCGCGCCCTCCTGCAGGACGAACCCCGCCCCATCGAGACCGCCGCCACGCGGGCAGCGGCAGAGGACGAGGCGCTGGGGGTGCGGCTTTCGACCGCGCTCCGGCTGGAGCGGGAGGGAATGGCGCTCGAGGACGCCCTGCCCCTCATCGGAAACGACGTGACCGTCACCCAGACCCTCCCCCTCGCCCTCTTCCTGCTCTCCCGGTACCGCGATCCCTACACCGTCCTCGCCCTCGCCGCCCATATCGGCGGAAACTCCGACACCATCGGGTGTATCTGCGGGGCGTGCCTGGGGGCCGCCGGCGGGCCGGAGATCCTCCCCCGGGATCTGGTGGACGGGCTCGAGGGCCGCGAGGAGATCATCGCGCTCGGCGGCAGACTCGCCGACCTCCCCTCAAACAGACATAAATCAGAGCACCGAGATAGTGTGTGATATGCAGATCGCAATACTGGGGGGGTCTGGGTACACGGGCGGGGAGCTCCTCCGCCTCCTCCTCGGCCACCCCGAGGCCGAGGTGACCTGCGCAACATCGCGGCGGTTCGCCGGGACTCCGGTGGCCCGGGTCCATCCCCACCTGGCAGGCCGGGTGGATCTCGACTTCACCAACCCGGACCCCGACGATATCGATGCGGAGATGGTCTTTTTGGCGGTTCCCCACACCGCCGCCATGCACGTGGCCGGGGGCCTGGTGGATCGGGGTATCCGGATCGTGGACCTCTCCGCGGACTACCGTCTGCCCCGGGAGATCTACGAAGAGATCTACGGGGTGAACCATGTCCGGTGGTTCCCGGCCCCCTACGGCCTGACCGAGCTCCACCGGGACGAGGTGCGCGGGGCGGCGTTCGTGGCCAATCCGGGCTGTTTCCCCACCGGCGCGACGCTCGCCGCCGCCCCCCTCGCGGACGTGGCCAGGACGGTGGTCTACGACGCCAAGACCGGGGTGACCGGGGCGGGCAACACGCCGTCGGGGACCACTCACTTCCCGAACGTCGCCGACAACTTCATCGCGTATAAATGGACCACGCACCGCCACGCCGCCGAGATGCGCCAGGAGCTGGCACGGCTCGGCTCCACCGGCACCTGCTACTTCACCCCCCACCTCCTGCCGGTCAACCGGGGGATCCTCACCACCGCCCACATCCTGATCGATGAACCCCTCTCAAAGGAGGAGGTGGAGGCCCGGTACCGGGACTTCTACCGCGACGAGCCGTTCATCCGCCTCCAGGACCCCTCCCTCGCCGCGGTCCGGGGGAGCAACTACTGCGACATCCGGGTGGAGTGCGACGGGAACCGGGTGGTGGCGGTCTCCGCCATCGACAACCTGGTCAAAGGGGCCAGCGGCCAGGCGATCCAGAACATGAACCTGATGTGCGGTCGCCCGGAGACCGACGGTCTCCTCGCGCCCGCCCTCCTCCCCTGAGGTGACATATGAAAGTACACGACGTCATGACCAAAAACCCGGTGACCATCGCGGCCGACGCGACGGTCCGGGAGGCATCGAGCACATTGCGCACCCACCGCATCGGCGGATTGCCGGTGATGGACGGCGGCATCGTGGTGGGGATGGTCACCGAGTCCGACATCCTCGCCCTCCTCAAGACCGGGGAACTCACCGACGATCTCTGGCTCCCCTCACCGCTGGAGGTGATCGAGGTGCCCATCCGGGAGTGGCTCAACTGGGAGCGGACCCAGCACGCCCTGACCAACATCGGCGATCTGCCGGTGCGACGGGTGATGAGCCAGCCGGTGATCACCGCGGAGGAGGACTGGGAGATCGAGCAGGCCGCGAGCGTGATGCTCCGCGAGGGGGTGGCCCGCCTCCCCGTCGTCCGGGACGGGTCCCTGACCGGCATCGTCACCCGGGAGGACCTGGTCTTCGGTCTCTCCGCCTCCGGAGAGGAGGGTGCATCGGAGTGAAGAGTATCTGTGCGGTGGAGGGCGTGGAGGCAGGCGGCGCCCGGGACGGCAAATACGGCCTGGCCCTGATCCGGGCCACCGGGACCGCCGCCGGCGTGTTCACCACCAACGTGGTGCAGGCGGCACCCGTCACCCTGATGCGGGAGCGGGTCCGCCGGGGCACCCTCTCGGCGATGGTGGTCAACAGCGGCTGCGCGAACGCCTTCACCGGGGCGGCGGGGCTCGAGGACGCCCGCCGGATGGCGGCGACTGCCGCAGAGGCGCTTGGCACGGCCCCGGAGGAGTGCGGGGTGGCCAGCACGGGGGTGATCGGCACCCGGCTCGATCTGTCGCGGATCGCCGCCCAGTGCCGGGAGGTCGCCCCCCGGGTGGCCCGCACCACCGCCGGCGAGGAAGCGGCGGCCCGGGCGATCATGACCACCGATACGGTCGACAAACACGCGCTTGCCGAGGCGGGCGGAGCCCGTGTGGCGGGGATCGCCAAGGGGAGCGGGATGATCGCCCCCTCCATGGCCACCATGCTCGGGTTCATCTATACCGACGCGGAGATTCCCGCATCCGCTCTCCGGGACTCCCTGCGGCGGGCGGTGCGCCGGACCTTCAACCGGGTGGTGGTGGACGGGGACCAGAGCACCAATGACGCGGTCCTGGCCACGGCCACCGGGGAGGCGGGGCGGGTGAACCAGAGCGCCTTCGACACCGCCCTCGAGCAGGTCTGCCGGTCGCTCGCCGTCCAGATCGCCCGTGACGGGGAGGGGGCCACCCGGCTGATCGAGGTCACCGTCACGGGGGCGCCCGATGAGGAGGCCGCCGCACAGGTGGCCCGGAGTGTGGTCGCCTCCTCCCTGGTGAAGACCGCGGTGTACGGCACCGATCCCAACTGGGGCCGGGTGATCGCCGCCGCCGGATACGCGGGGGTGGACTTCGACCCCCATCGGCTCTCGCTCTGGTGCGGGGACGGGACCCGCCGGGAACCGCTGGTCCGCTCCGGGGAGGCGGTCTCTGACCGGGCCCGGGCAAAATCGGCCATGGCCGGCGAGCGGGTGGTCTTCGAGATCGATCTCGACGCGGGCGGGGGCACCGCCACGGCCTGGGGCTGCGACCTGACCGAGGCCTACGTGGAGATTAATGGGATGTATACGACATGAAGCGTGAAGATGTGCTGATGGAGGCGCTCCCCTATATCCAGAAGTTCCATGGACAGACCATCGTGATCAAGCTCGGGGGGGCGGCCATGGTGGACTCGCCGATCCTGCAGACCGCCATCCGGGACGCGGTCCTCCTCCACTACGTGGGGATGCGGGTGGTGCTGGTCCATGGCGGGGGCCCGGAGATCACCCGGAAGATGAAGGCGATGGGCAAGGAGCCCCGGTTCGTGGGGGGCCTGCGGATCACCGACCTGGAGACCCTGGAGATCGCCCAGATGGTGCTGGTTGGAAAGATCAACGACAACATCGTCTCCCTGATCGCGAGCGAAGGGGCGCTCGGGGTGGGCCTCTCCGGAAACGACGGCAACCTGATCATCGCCCGAAAGATGGATCTCCAGCGGGTGCTGGTGGAGGGCCGCGAGGAAGAGGTGGATCTCGGACACGTGGGCGAGATCGTGGAGATCAACCCGGCCATCCTCACCGCCCTGCTGGACGAGCGGTACATCCCGGTCATCGCTCCCATCGGCATGGATCGGCAGGGGATGAGCCTGAACGTCAACGCCGACACCTCCGCCGCCGAGCTCGCGGTGGCGCTCCGGGCCTCCAAGCTGGTCACCCTCACCGACGTGGACGGGGTGATGGACCCGGACCGCACCCGCCTCTACCACCGGATCACCAGCGACGAGGCGGCGACGATGATCGGCGAGGGGGTGATCGCCGGGGGGATGATACCCAAGGTGCAGGGGTGCATCCGGGCCCTCCGGGAAGGAGTGGCCTCCGCCCACATCATCAACGGGAACCGGGGCCACACCCTGCTGCTGGAGCTGTTCACCGACGAGGGCGTGGGGACGATGATCAGCCCCTAGGGCAGGTTCCCGCCGCCCAGGCACTCCCGCTGCCGGTCTTCGCTCATGGAGACCAGGATGGAGAAGATCTCCCGGACCGCCACGGGATCGATATTCGCCTCCACCGCTCGATCGAAGGCCCGGTCCAGCACCTCCCGGCGCCGCTCCGGGTCCTCCACGGGAATCCCCTGGTTGTGCTTGTACCGGGCGATACGGGCGGCGATATGCTGCCGCTCCCTGATGGAGTCGATGATCCGGTCGTCGATCTCCTCGATCAGGCCCCGCTCCTCGGTGAGTGTCATGGATCCCTGTATCGGACCGGGGGTACTTAAGCTCTCGGCCGCCGCCTTCCACCACGCCGGAACCCGGCCCGGAGTATCGTGACCGGCGGTCCTTTCAGCTCCCGGGGAGGGCAACAGTGATGTGGGCGGCCGGTCAATATACAGGGGAATGCTGCGGTTGATTCCGAAACGGGAATGGCGCGACCTGGCCATCGGGTGGCTGGCGGTGGCGCTTGCCTTCGCCATCATGGCCGTCCACAACCGGGGATGGCCGGTCGAGCCTGTCCTGTTCCTCCTCTTCTTCGGGATCGCGCTTGCCACCGTGGGGCTCGGGTTCATCCTCCACGAGCTCGCCCACAAGTTCACCGCCATGCGGTTTGGGTACTGGGCGGAGTTCCACAAGGACTCGCTGATGCTCCTGGCCGCGGTGCTGCTTGCTGCCCTGGTGGGGGTGGTCTTCGCCGCACCCGGGGCCACGGTCATCTACGGGGCGGGCCTCACCCGGCGGGAGGAGGGAGTCATCTCCGCCGCCGGGCCGGTCACCAACCTGGTGCTCTGTGTCCCGTTCTTTGTGCTGATGACGTTCACTGGCGGGATTGTGGGGCAGCTTGGGACATTCGGGTTCACGGTCAACGCGATGATCGCCGCCTTCAACATGCTCCCGGTGAGCGTGCTCGACGGCCGGAAGATCCTCGCCTGGAACCCGGCCATATTCGCGGTGCTCATCGCCGCGTCGTTTGCCGCGGTGTACTGGGCGCTCGCGTTCTGAGCCTATCCGCCCTCCTGCAGGCGGGCGGCCTCCCGGACCACTTCCTCTCCCTTCGCCCGGGCGTCGTCGAGGGCGGTGGGGTGGCCCCGGATGCCCCCGTGGGCGTCGAGGTCCTGGACCACCACGTTGTCGTAGTACTCGAACCCCACGACATTGAAAAACGAGGTGACCATGGGGAACGCGGTATCGAAGACGTTCTCCCAGGGCTGGCCGGCGGTGGAGATGAACACGCCCTTGTGCCGCTCCATCTGCTCGTGGGTGTAATACCGGGTCTTGAGCAGGAACTTCTGGGCCCACAGGAACTGTGCCCGGTCGATGAGCGCCTTGAGCTCGGCGGTGATCCCCATGGAGTAGATGGGGGAGGCGAGCGCGAGGACATCCACCTCCAGGATGCGGTCGAAGAGGGGGATGAAGTCGTCGTTCACCACACATTTCCCGGTCCTGTGGCAGGCGTTGCACCCCTTGCAGGGGGCATAGTCCAGCCGGGAGATGACCACCTTCTCAAACGTCGCCCCCGCGTCTTTCGTGCCCTCCAGGAAGGAATCAAGCAGCGTCTCGGTGTTCCCGTGCCGGTGAGGGCTTCCCGAGATGCCGAGCACCCGGATGTCCATCAGGCACCACCTCCGAGCCGCCGGCGCAGGTCATCCACCATCTCCTCTGCCAGGCGTGCCGCATCCTCGCGGGTGTCGGGCCTCTGTTCGATGGCGCCCTTCTCGTCCACATCCCTGACCAGCAGGTAGCGGATGTCGCGGTCGAAGATATCGATCACATGGAAGAAGCACTTCACCGACGGGATGGCGCCGTCGAAGACGTGCTCCCAGTCCTGGCCCGCGGTGGAGAGGAACGCGGCGAGCCGTTTTCCCTTCCGCTCGGGGGGGACCACCGGCAGGCCGAGCACGTACTTCCGGGACCGGAAGACCTGGGCCCGGTCGATGAGCGCCTTCGCCTGGGCGCAGATACCCATGCAGTAGATGGGGGCGGCGAGGATGATCGCGTCTGCCTCGATGATCCGGTCGTGGAGGTAGTCCATGCCGTCCCGCTGGACGCAGTGGTTCAGCCGCTCGCAGGCGTTGCAGCCCCTGCAGAAGTTGACATCGGCCTCGGTGAGGGGGACTTTTTCGACGGTGACATCATCGTGCGATCCCATGGCGTCGAGGACCCAGTCGAGGAGGGTCTCGGAGTTGCCGTGGCGCCGGGGGCTCCCGGCGAATGCCAGGACATCGATGGGCATGACAACCAGATGGGCGTGGAGGGAGAAATGGGTTGTGATCCCGAAAGGATCAGCCGCGGGAGCCGGTCCCGGCGGCCGGCGTCTTGATCTCGAACGACTCGCCTCTGATCAGGTTGTTGAGACCGTTCCAGATCGAATCGAAGACCCCGGTGATTCCGTCCACCACCGCCTGCAGGGGGCCTGCCGGTGCTTCCTGTTCGGGGATCACGAACCGGGTCCGTTCGGTGACCTTCACGAGCTCGCCGTCCGGGGAGACGACCGTCACCTGCGACCCCTCCCCGGCGGAGACGGAGTCGCCCGGCTGGAGCACCATGCCCTGGGTGGCGGGCAGCACTTTGGTGCCCCGCTGCACGAATCCCCGGCCCTGCAGATACCCGATCGTCCAGGCCCCGGTCGCGGCGGGTGTCTCTTCCGCCACCGCAGGCAGGTTCCCCGGGGTCAGGGTGCCGGTCATGTCGATGAACCCGCTCGGCCCCTGCTCGCGGAAGACGTGGTCGAGCTCGGTGACATACACCCCGGCCAGGCTCTCCTCGCCCCGGGCCCAGACGATGTCGGACCAGCGGACCTCCATCCTCACCCGGGCGTCGATCACCTCCGATCCCCGGATGATCACCACGTCCCCCCGGATCTCATCCATGATCCCCGCGGGCGTGTCCGTGCCCATCACCGACGGGTCCACGTGGCCCACCATGTTGGTGATGGTCAGTGCGGCGGCCGGCATGGCCAGAAAAGTTGCGCAAACCAGCACGATGGCCAGCAGGATCGTTTTCATACCCAGCAGTGGCGGGGCGGAGGAAAAAAGTGTGGGTCAGAGGTCCGTGAAGCAGAGGTACCAGTCCTTGCACTCGTACCCCTCCTGCAGGCGCTTTTCGATCCCTTCGGACGTCTTCGGCGCCGGGACCACCACCTTCTCGCCGGGCTGCCAGTTCGCGGGCGTGGCCACCCCGTGGGTGTCGGTGGTCTGCAGGGCCCGGACCAGCCGGATGATCTCCGGGATGTACCGGCCGTTCTGGAGCGGGTAATAGATCATCGCCCGCATGATCCCCTCGGGATCGATAAAGAAGACCGTCCGCACCGTGGCGGTGGAACTCTGGCCCTCCTGGATCATCCCGTATTTCCTGGCCACCGACATGTCCAGGTCCGCGATGATGGGGAAGGGAATGGCCACCCCCATCTTCTCCTTGACGCTGTGCACCCAGGCAAGGTGGGAGTGCACGCTGTCGATGGAGAGCCCGATCAGCTGGACATTGAGGCTTTTCAATTCCTCGTGCGCCTCGGTGAATGCCAGGAATTCCGTGGTGCAGACCGGGGTGAAATCGGCCGGGTGGGAGAAGAGAATGACCCACGTCCCCCGGAGATCCGCAAGGCTCATGGGACCGTGGGTGGTCTCTGCTGAAAAGTCCGGTGCGGGCGTTCCCAGCACCGGAAGACCGGGTGGCGAGTCCTCCATACTCTTCACTTCCGCCTACGGGAAGATCTCTTCCAGTGCCGCCTTGCCATACACGTAGGCGGGCATTCCGGCGAGGAGGAAGGCGACGCGGAGCCCCTCTTCGATCTCCTCTTTGGTCAAACCGAGGTTCTTGGCCCCCGCCATCTGGGCCCGGACCGCATGGCCGTCCCGCAGTGCACCGGCGATGGCGATGGCGATGACCTTCTTGGTCTTCCTGGAGAGGGCTCCCTCGGCCCAGACCATCTCATCTATGCCCTTGACCTTTTCGTACATATCGGGAGCCGTTTGTTTCAGCTCCTGGAAGATCTTCGGTACCTTCCCGATCTTGTTCTCGAGGTCACGCAGCTGTTCATCCATATCGATCAGCCCCGCAGCTTCATCGGCTCCCCGCAGCAGACCAGCTCGCCGCCGCCGACTTCCCTGACTTCAACCACGTTTCCACAGATCTCGCATTCGTAGACCTGTCCTTCCGCAGATACGTTCACCATCAATTCCACCTCAGCGTTTCGGGGGATGCCGGGCATCCTCCTCGGTCTTCACGTCCGGCCGGATATGGTGGATGGGGAAGCAGTTGTAGGTCTCGCAGGCACAGGAGGGGCACTTGACCAGGTCCTGTTCGGCCTCGCTGATGTGCAGTTCGCGGCCGCAGTCGATGCAGACATACTTGCCGGGTCCCGGTTTGGTCCCCGCCTTGGCTTTTTTTGGTTCGTCAGCCATGAGATTCACCTCACGGTGAATTGGGATGGGGAGTATTTATCGATTGCGGTGATTGGAGACCTCCATTCTCCCGACCGACCGGTGGTTGGAGGAAACCATAACGGGGCAGATCACATTAATAGATCCGCCGCCCAATCGTCCCGTATGGCACCGAATATCATCGCCGTGCTCGGAAGCCCCCGCCCTGCCGGAAACACCGCCACCCTGCTCAGGGAAGCCGTCCGGGGAGCGGAGGATGCGGGCTGCACGGTGGAGACCATCAATATCTACGAACTCGAGTACCGGGGCTGCCGGGAGATATTCTACTGCATGGACCACGACACCTGCCGAATACAGGATGATATGATCGAAATGTACGAGAAGTTCCGACAGATGGACGGGCTCATCGTGGCCGCTCCCATCATGACCATGGGTATCCCGGGGCCGCTCAAATCGTTTCTGGACCGGTTTCAGGTGTACTACATGGCCAAGTACTACCGGAACGAATCGTTCATCTCCGGGGAGTCCCGCAAACGGCGGCGGATGCTGTTTATCTCCATCGGGGGGATGGATATCCCCTACGACTTCGACGGTGCCAAACTGACCATGGAGGCCTTTGGGGAGATCATCGACTGCCCCTACCACGACGAGGTCCTCCGAAACGACATGGACCGGATCCAGGACATCACCACCCGGCCGGAGGTGATGCAGGCGGCTTATGAGAAGGGCGCCGCCCTCTGCCGGCGGGCGGGCGGCGGCGAATGACCCCAAGATTTAAATCCGCAGGAGTGGGAATCTGAGTCATGGCAACGACAGAGAATGCTAAAGAGGCATATGCAGGCGAATCTCAGGCCAACCGGAAGTACACCACCTTTGCCGAGAAGGCGGACGCCGAAGGATTTTCCAACGTGGCGAAGCTCTTCCGTGCCGCGGCCGAGGCCGAGGCGGTCCACGCCAAGCGCCTACTCTTCGTCCTCGACGATGTGGGGAGCACCAAGGAGAACCTGGAGGCATCGGTCTCCGGGGAGACCTACGAGTACAAGGAGATGTACCCCGGCTTCGTGGCGGAGGCCAACAGTGAGCAGCGGTCCGATGCAGCCCAGATATTCACCTATGCGATGAAGGCGGAGCAGGTCCACGCCGGCCTGTACGCACGGGCGCTCCAGGCGGTCTCCCAGAGTGCCGACCTGGAGGCGGAGAAGGTCCTGTTCTGCCCGGTCTGCGGCAACGTGGTCCTGGACGAGGCCCCCGAACCCTGCCCCATCTGCGGGGTGCCGGCCCGGATGTACCGGGAAGTCCTCTGAATAATCCTTTTTTCCCGCGACACGTTTAAGTAGGTCTCCCGCTCGATTGAAAGGTATGCAGAAGGTGCGGGTCTTCTCCACCAGCGGCTGTCCGTACTGCCGGATGACGAAGGCGTTCCTCGACCGGCTCGGCATCTCCTACGAGGAGGTCGATGTGGGTTCCGATCGGGATGGGGCCCGGGAGATGATCGAGCTCACCGGCCAGCGGGGGGTCCCGGTCACCGTCTCCGGCGACGCGGTGATCGTGGGATTCGATGCACCGAGGCTCCGTGAGGTCTTCGGAGCCGAACAGGTTGCCCCCTCGACGGTGTATGATGTGCTGATCCTGGGCGGCGGGCCCGCCGGCCTCACCGCCGGGGTGTACTGTGCCCGGAAACTGCTCGATGCGGTGATCGTGACCGAAGATATCGGAGGCCAGGCCCAGGAGAGCTGGGTCATTGAGAATTACATGGGGTTCCGGATGGTCTCGGGGGACGACCTGATGCAGAAGTTCGAGGAGCAGGCCCGAAAGGAGGGCATCCGGCTTGAACTGGACCGGGTGGAGGCGGTGGTCGCCGACGACGGCCGTTTCATCGCCACCAGCGCGTCGGGACTGGAGTACCATGCCCGAAGCGTGATCGTGGCCACCGGCCGGACCTCACGCCGCCTGGGCCTCGAGGACGAGGAGCGGCTCTGGGGGCGGGGGGTCTCGGTCTGCGCCACCTGCGATGCCCCCCTGTACCGGGACAAGCGGGTGGCGGTGGTGGGCGGCGGCAACTCCGCCCTGACCACGGCGCTCGAGATGAACCGGATCGCCTCCTCGGTGGACCTCATCGTGAGGAGCACGGTCAAGGCCGACGAGGTGTACCGGCAGAAGTATGAACAGGCAGAGGGGATCACCACCCACCTGAACGCGGAGGTGGCCCGCATCACCGGGGAGGAGGCGGTGGACGGGGTGGTCGTCCGGGACCGTGACACCGGGGAGGAGACCCCCCTCCCCGTGGAGGGGGTCTTCATCGAGATCGGCCAGGTCCCGAACTCCGCCTGCGTCCAGGCACTCGTCCCCCTCACTGAAAAGGGCGAGATCCCGGTGGACCGCAACTGCCAGACCGAGGTGCCGGGGGTGTTTGCCGCCGGCGACGTCACCGACATCCACGGCAAGCAGGTGGTCATCGCCGCCGGCGAGGGGGCGAAGGCGGCCCTGGAGGCCTACGACTACCTGATGAGCAGGGAGTGAGGGCCGCCCGCCGAAACCATTTTTTAAACACCGTCGGTGTGTGCACGTCACGCGAGATTCCGTTTTCTGGATCTGTTCATTCTCGCTGGATTCGTCCCGGTCTGGCATCGGCGCTCGTATCGGCCGGTACCGGACGCCGACGACCCGGCAGTTTGCCACATCGTCGTCTCTGTCCTCCTGGTGCCGGGAGACCCTCTCTTGGGCCGGTCTCCTGGCACAGGTCTCCTCGTCACCCCCCGCGTCTCGCCAGGAATCGCCTGGATGATTCGGCGATATCCTCCAGGTCACGGACCAGATAGCCTTCCCGGGTCAGGACGTCCTTGCCCTGGATCTGCTTTGCGACCAGGGCAAACCGCTCATTCCGTTCTCCATTTCGCCACCTGACCTGAGCCGCCTTCTCCTGCAGCGCCACGAGGACGGCCCGGGCCTCGCGGGTGGTGAGGTCGGACCATTTACACTCGCAGAAGAGGGCCGTCTTCGCCTCCTCGTCGAGCCCGACGAGATCGATCTCCGCCTCCCGGTGCCACCACCGCCCCAGCCGTGGGGGAGGGGACCCGGAGAAGAGGATCCCCGAGCGTACCAGGTCTTCGCAGAGGAGCTCAAAGATCCGTCCGCAATAGGACGCGATCTCCTCCCGGACGAGGGAGAGCACCTCGCTGCTCTGCCCGGTCTCGGTCTCCGCGCGGTGGGGATACACGAAGCGGAACCAGAACGCGAGGTACGGGTCGGTCAGCCGGTAGTGCCTCCTCCGGTAGCCTGCATGTGCCGTCACCGGCACCTCGTCCCTGACCAGGTGCATGCGGGAGAGGACCGCGAGGTACTTGGAGACCATGCCCTTGTCGAGCCCGGTCTTCTGGCAGACCGCGGAGAGGGAGGTATACCCGGCCACGAGGGCGCGAAGAATCGCCATGTAATTTCCCGCCTCCCGGAATTCATACTGCATCAGGAACTCTGCCTCCGAATACAGGTACGCACCCTTGCTGAGCATCTGCTCCTCGATGTTCTCCCACACGGAGAGATCGGGCCGGAACGCCCGGAGGTAGGCGGGGATCCCCCCGAGCACACACCAGGTGATCACCAGGTCTTCCTCGTCATAGGGGAGGAACTCCCGGAGATGGGGATAGGGGATGGGCTCGAGCTGCCACTGCCCGGTCCGTCTGCCGTAGAGCGGGCTTCTGTAGCCGAGTACATCCGTCTCCACAGTGCTCACCGATGAACCCGAGAGGATCAGCATCACCTGCTCATCTCCGATGACCGTGTCCCAGACCTTCTGGAAGATCGAGGGGGTGGCCCGATCCCGGGCGATGAGGTAGGGGAATTCGTCGATGACGATGACCACCGTGCCTCCCCCGGGTGACGGGAAGTTCCGGTGGCGGACCAGTGCCCTGAAGACGGCCGGCCAGTCCGGGTAGGTGGTTCGCTCGAAGTCGGGGTCATCCAGGTATTCTCCCGCATAATGGGAGAAATCCCGGATGTTGCTACCGGCCCCCTCCTCGGTGGCCAGAAAATAGAAACCCGGCACTTCTTCCAGGAATCGGGCGAGGAGCGCCGTCTTTCCCACCCGGCGCCTCCCGTAGAGGATCAGGCATTCTGGTCTCCGGGACCGGTACCGGTCCCTGAAGAACTCCAGTTCCCGCTCCCGGTCGACGAAAATTTGTTGAGGCATAAGTATACTACTTTATACTCAACAACTTCTTCATATACATTGGGGTGGAGGGGTTGGGCCCCCGCACCCGCCGGCCACGTCCGGGCGGCGGGGAGACCTCGGAGCACAACCAGAACGCGAGGTACGGGTCGGTCACCGGTGGTGGGTCGGGAGTGGCCCGGCGACGGGGAGGGAGATTCGCCGATGACGATGAGCACCGTGCCTTGCCGGACTGAGAGACGGTCCGGTGCCGGGCAGTTCCCATGAAGACCGTCGGCAAACGCTCATCTCGTATCAGGGAATACATTCCGTCATGGAAAAACATCCCCTCGTCCTCATCACGCTCCTCGCCGCCCTTGCCCTCGTCGCCGGGTGCACGGGCGGGGAGACCGAAATGGAGACGATGGCCGACACCCTCGCCGCCTCCATCGATGCGGGACTCGAGGGTCTCCGGGCCGATATCGGCGAGAACGCCCGTGCCCTGGCGACGACCGGTCTCACCGGCCCCGAAGCGGGACAGGTGCTGGCCACACCCTGCGGCAGCATCCCTGGGCGATATCATCGCTGGTGATCTCGCCCGAGGGGGTCGTCCTCACCGCCGTTCCCGCGAACTACGCCGGGATCGTGGGGGAGGACCTGGGCTGGCAGCTGCAGGTGCAGACCGCACACACCCTGCAGGCGCCCATCGTGAGCGACGTCTTCATGATGGCCGAGGGATTTGCCGGGATCTCCCAGAGTTATCCCATATTCTCTCCATCCGGTGAGTACCTCGGGTACACGGACATCACCTACACCCCGGAGGCCTTCATCGAACGCCAGATTAGGCTCATGGTCATTGGAACGGGCTATGACGTGTGGGTGGCCCAGACGGACGGGACGGTCATCTACGACACGACCGCAGAGGAGATCGGCAGGAATCTGTTCACCGATCCTGCCTACGACGATCCCGCCCTGCAGGAGATATTCGGGCGGATCGTCGCCGAACCCGCGGGTGCCGGGCTGTACACGTTCTGGGACGAAAACTGGGACAAAACCGTCACCAGGGCGGCGGTCTGGAGGACCGCGGGAATCGACGGTGCTGAATGGCGGGTGGTGGTCACCCGCACGGAGCGGGTATCCGTGCAGACGAGCCCCCCATTGCCCGCACCCTCCCCCGGGGAGGCGACCGATGGCCGGTACCGCGAGCTGACACAGTATGTGCAGGAGGCCGCCGGGTATGCCCGGGAGCACGGCAGGGAGGCAGCCCTGGCGGAGTTCAATGACCCGGACGGCGCGTTCACCGACCACGACCGGTACATCTTCGCCTACGACATGGACGGGACCACGCTCGCCCTCCCCCTCCAGCTCGAACTGATCGGCACCAACCGGCTGGACTTTACGGATACATACGGTGTGGAGATCCTCCGGTGGGAGATCGACACCGCAGAACGCGGCGGGGGGTCCGTCTATGTACAGTACCTGAACCCGGAGACCGGTGCCGCCGGGATGAAACTGTGCTACGTCGCCCCGGTGGACGACGACTGGTTCGTGGGGTCGGGCATCTACACCGAAGCGCTCCCGTGAGTCACCCGAGCACGATCGCCGCGGTCACGTTGTCGTCGGAGACCCGGAGCGCCGCCTTTGCGAGCCGCTCCACCCGCTCTGTGCAGGAGCCGGTGGCCACCAGATCGGTGATCTGCTCACCGGGGAGGGCGTCGTGGACACCATCGGTGGTGAGCAGGACCACGTCGCCTGGACGGAGGGGGATCTCATACCGGTCCACCGCGAATTCGCCTCCGAGCGCGTGGGTGATGATGTGGCGAAGCGGGTGGGAGCGGGCGGCCTCCGGGGAGAGGCGACCCTCGTCCACCAGGTGGCGGACATAGGAGTGGTCCCGGGTGGCGGCGACGATCGCTTCCTCCCGGACCACCGTCAGCCGGGAATCGCCGCAGTTGGCGGCGATGCACTCCCTCTCGCGGACGATCGCCGCGGTGAGGGTGGCGGCCATCCCGCTGGCGGGACCGGTGGCCTCGCAAAGAATCGTGTGGTGTGCGGCGCCAAAGGCTCGCTCCAGGAGGCCTGCCACTTCCGCCGCGGCCATCCCCGGCCGGTACTCCTCCCCGATCTGCTCCGAGACGGTCTCCACCGCCAGTGCGGAGGCCACGTCGCCGGCCGCATGGCCGCCCACCCCGTCGGCGACCGCGACCGCCCGGCCGTCGGCAAGCGACCTGCCCCACCAGGCGTCCTCGTTTCGCGGCCGGCGGCCGGCCCGGGTCACCCCGCAGACGTCCATCATGTCGGAGTGGGGGCGGTCCCGTATTTATAGCTCCTGTCCGTCGGGGAGGGCGAGGAGGTTCGTGCAGTGGTACCGGCCACGGACCTGGTGGCGCACGGGGCGCCCCTCCGCGGTCAGGGAGTGCATCGCATATCCCCGCCGCTCCAGCCACCGGCAGAGATCCCGTCCGGTATGGCCGAAGGGCCGGGCCCGGATATCGGAGACCTCCACCAGGATCACCGGACGGGAGGCGATGACCGCCCCGGCACCGGCGAGCACCCCGCCCTCGCCCCCCTCCACATCGATCTTGAGGAGATCCGGCGGTTCATGGTCCCGGAGGAGCGAGTCGAGGGTGACCGTCGCCACGGTGGTGGGGGTCACCGGTGCGGGCACGTCCTCGCCGGTGAGACTGCTGTAGGCCCCGAGCCTGCAGGAGAAGAACGGGGCCCGGCCCGCTCTTTCGGCGGCGGCCGCCGGGATGACGGCGGGCCGGACCCGGTTGGCCCGGCAGTGCCACCGGAGCGCCCGGAGATTCCGGGGATCGGGCTCCACCGCCACCACCTCGCCGGTGTCGCCGACGATCCGGGCGGCGGGGATGGTGTACAGCCCGAAACAGGCCCCGATATCCCAGAAGATCATGCCGGGCCAAAGATACGACTGCACGAACCGCATCTCCGCCTCCTCAAAGCATCCCCGGCGGACGAGGGCGAGCACGTCGTCTTGCCATCGGGGGAGCCACCAGCACCCGTGCCTCCGGAAGGGGAGGAGCACGGCGTTCATGCCTGGTTATCGGGAGGAGCGATGATAAGGATTCGGGGGCTCCCCCCACTCCCCCGGTCAGGCGACCGCCCCGGGCCCCGGTGCGGTGATGGCCGGGTCGTTGGTCCTCTCCCACATCCGGTCCCGGATGACGATCACCGCCGCCACCACGAAGAGCACGGCCAGCAGCGTCAGGAAGAAGGGGTTTGCGTAGAAGACCTGGGCGGAGACCGGGATGAACACCCCGGTGACGTCGTTTGAGGCGTGCAGGAGCGTGGCGAGGAGCAGGCTTCCCCGGGTGTGGTTGTACACCCAGGTGTACAGGACGGTGACGGGGAGCTCGTAGACGATCCGCAGAAACAGCGGGAAGAATCCGGCAGCTTCGGGGTAGTAGCCGGTGAAATGGAGCGGGGCGTGCCAGACCGCCCAGATCACGGCGAGGATGAGGGAGGCGACCAGCGGGCTGTACGAGAACTGGAGGCGGGGGAGGGCGAATCCCCGCCATCCGGGCTCCTCCCCGACGGGGCCGTCCATCAGCACCGCGATGACCATCAGCGAGAGGAGCGGGATGGAGATACCCCGGAAGGAGGCGCCGATATCGGCAGGCGACCCCTCGCCGAGGAGCAGGATGGCGAGCGCCACGATATTGACCGCCGGGTAGATGAAGAGCGCCGCCAGGTACCACCGGGCACCCGCCCGCCACTGGAAGAGCGACCCCATCAGGGTGCGGACCCCCTGTATACCGGAGAACCCCGAGGAGATGGTGAACGCCGCAAGCGCCGCGAGGATCGCCCCGAGTACGACGGCGAGGGTATCCATCTTTGCCACGAGACCGATGGACGTCGCGGTGAAGACGAAGAGCAAAAACAGGGCCGCGAAGAGAGCCGCAAAACTTCCCCACCGGAGCACCGGCGAGGAGGGCACCCGTGCGGGGGCGCAGACCGCCGAGACCACGATCGCCGCGATCGCGGGGCCAAACGCGGTCAGAAGCCCGAAGATGACCACATATGATTCGCCGCCCGGAATGATGACCGGGAGGGCGTTGATGATCCAGGAGATGACGAATGCGCCCACCAGGAAACTGGCGAGCGGATGCTCCTGTATGATTCGGACAGGTGAACCCATGCCTCAATCACCACGGATCCGGCCGTCCCCGTCACCGGGGAGCGTGAGGGATCCATCCCCCGGCCCCGGGGAGTGCTGGCCGGTGTGATCCCATACAGGGAGGCATCGGTGATAACCTGTTCCATTGAGTCCCGGCGGCTACACCAGCGCGGCCCGGCGCCGGATCTGCTCTGCGGTCTCCCTTGAAGCAGGGGAGAAAATATCCATCCCTGCCAGTATCACCGCCGGGCGATGACGGCATCCATGAATTGATGGTCCTGTGGATTCCGGTGCCCTATCAACAATTGGAGGACCATAATCAGGTTTCACGTGATCTCGGGCAATGGCCGTGGACGGAACCGGTTGTCAGAGTGGGACTGATTGCGGAGGCACCGGAATAGGATCTGGAGGATTGCGATTAACTCGCGCCTCCCCCCGGCTCCTGCCCCTGCTCATCATCCCTAGGCACTAGACCTGAGAGTCAAGCAACCGGATCTTTTCGGCCGCCTCTTCGGAGACCTCTCGTGCGATATGGGCCACGACCACATCGAGGTCTTCCTCGGGGATGCACCCGAGACTCTCCCCGCCGGAGAGGATCTGGTCGGCGATGTAGGACCAGACCTCATCGGAGAGCCTCGACACCCGGTCGGCAAAATCGGCGGCATCCCGGGAGAAATGGTTGGAGACCGGGGGGAGGATGGAATGGAATTCGTGTCCCGACCCCGGGCACCGGTTCTCCTCCATCTCCGGGACGAGCGTTCTCAGGATCCGATACTCTCTCTCTCATCGAGTGTGCGGGCCATGGCCTTTCATACAATCGTCTGAACGTGAGGGAGAAAACAGTTGCTCTGGAAGGGGTCCGGGCAATACTTCATCATCCCACCGTGGACCTACTCCCTGTACTGCGTGCGGGAGGTGTGAGGGCCCTCAGGGGGCCGGCCGCACCCCGAGGGTCACCTCCTTGTCCATGGTCATCCCGTTCCGGCTGATGGTGAGGGTGACCGTGTCACCCGGTGAAGCGGAGAGCTCGATGGTGGAGAGGATCTCCTCCAGTCCGAAGACGGGGGTTCCATCGATCTTCACCACCACGTCGCCTTCACGGATCCCCGCATCCTCGGCCGGTCCGCCGGGGGAGACCGACTGGACGTACCATCCATGGTCCACCGTGACATCTTTCTTTTGGGCGAGGCCGATGGTGACGTCCGAGCCGGTGATCCCGAGCCAGGGATGCCCGTAGCTGCCGGTGGCGATGATCCCCTCCGCGGCCCGCTCGATCAGGTCGGCGGGGACCGCGAACCCGATCCCGGAGAACTCCCCGGTCTCACTGCGGATGGCGGTGGTCATCCCCACCACCTCGCCGGCGAAGTCCAGCAGGGGCCCGCCGGAACTGCCCGGGTTGATGGCCGCGTCGATCTGGATGACGGCGGGGATGGCGTAATTGGTCTGGGTGTACAGGAGGCGGCCGGTCTGGCTGACGATCCCGGTGGTCATGGTCCGGGAGAGGCCGAAGGGTGTGCCGATGGCGATGACCCGGTCGCCGGGCTCCAGATCGGCGGAATCGCCCATTCTCACCGGCCGGACACCCTCCGGGAGTCCGTCCACCCGGAGCACGGAGAGATCGGTGTAGGGGTCGCTTCCCACCAGCTCCGCCTCCCGGGTCTCCCCGCCCTGGAAGGTGACGAGGATCCGCTCTGCACCCTCGGTGACATGGTGGTTGGTGAGGATCAGGCCGTCGTCGCGGTACACGAACCCGGACCCCTGACTGTTCTCGGTGTAGGTCCCGTAGAAACTGGTGCGTTCCCGGACCACGGTGATCTTCACCACCGCCGGTTTGACCGATCGATAGATGTCGTCCACCGGCCAGGTCTCGTCGTTCTCCTGCAGCGCCTCGGTGAGCAGATCGAGCCGGGCCTGGATATCGCCGTCGTCCCCGGCGGGGGCACCGTTCCCGGCGTACAGTCCGCCCAGTACAAAACCTGCCGCCAGGGCGGCCGCGACGATGACCCCCATGGCGGCGATCATCGTCCACATCCTGCGTGTCGGCTGGCTGCTCATGCGTCACACATCTCTGCCGGCCACGCCTGAAAAATCATTCGGAGGGGGAGAATTCAGGTCTTCTCGCGGTCTTTCTTCTCGTATCCCTCCCGGAGGAGGGTGGTGACATTCTTCACCGGGACGTCGGTGCTCTCCTGGATGTGGAACTCGCAGAAGGGGCAGATGGAGACCACCACGTCCGCCCCGGTCTTCTGTATCTCTTCGTTCCGCTGGCGGGCGAGGGCTGCCGCCTCCTCGGGCAGTCCGGAGCGCACCCCGCCCCCGGCGCCGCAGCACTTGTTGGGCATCTCTACGAACTCGTCCACCACCATCCCGAGGAGCTCGCGGGGCGCCTCCCGGATGCCCTGTCCCCGCAGGAGGTGGCAGGGATCGTGATAGGTGGCCCGGAGGGGGAGCTTCGCCGGGGGCTCGATACCGTACCCGGTGAGCACCTCGGAGACATCCTTGACGGTAAACGGCGTGTCGTAGTCGTTCTTGAGCGTGGATCCGCACCCGGCGCACATGGTCATCACCGTGTCGATGCCCCGGGAGGTGAAGGCCCGGATATTCTGCTCCTGGAGGCGGGAAATGGTGGTGGTCTGGCCCGTCCGGATGAGCGGTGATCCGCAGCAGACCTGGTCGTGGGGGATGATCACCCGGACACCGTTTCGCTTCATCACCTCCAGCATATCGAGCGCCGTCTCCGGGAGGCGGCCATTGTACATGCAGCCCACGAAGAAGCCGACCTCGCCTCGGACCTCGCCCTCGGGCTCGATCACCTCAAGCACCTGCTCCAGGAAGGTGGGCATGGTCCGCTCCACGCTCCTCCCGGTCTCCTCCACCAGCCGGGCCACCGCCTGGTGGCGGGGCAGAGTGAGCCCCTCCCGATTGGCCATCTCCCGGAGTCTCTCGATCGCTTTGCCCGGGATCTGGATATCCCTGGGACAGACCGTCCAGCACCGCTGGCAGCTGGTGCAGGTGAACAGACCGTGCTCCACGGCTTCCGGTACCCGTCCTCCCCGATCACGGGGATCGAGGGCGTTTCTCAGCTCCGCCCGCATGGCGGTGGGACCGGCGAACTCGGCCACGTCCATCGCGGGGCACTCGGAGACGCAGGCCATGCACTCGATGCAGTCCCGAAACGGCTTGATCCGCTCGATATCTTCGTGCGTCACCGTGCGCTCCTCCTCTCCGGTCTGCAGCCGGGCGATCTCCCGGAGGGCGGGCTCCAGCTCGACGGTCAGGTCACGGACGATGGGCAGGCGGAGCGGCTCGACGACCATCCCGTCGCGGGCCTCCTCCGTGCAGGCGAGGACCGGTTCTCCGTCCACCCGGATCGCACAGCTACCGCACTGGCCCGATTCGCAGCAGTACCGGTAGGAGAGCGAGGGGTCGATGGTGTCGTGGACGGCATGGAGCACGTGGAGGACCCGGGCGCCCTCCCTGGCCTCCACGGTATACGTCTCAAAGCGGGGTTCTGCATCCGTTGCCGGGTCGAAGCGGAAGATGGTAACCGTGATCGGTGCCATCAGGCATCACCCCGGCGCTCGATCTCCTCACGCGTGCGGGAGATACGGGTATGGCCGAAGGGAGACTCCTCCGGGGACCACGTCGTCTTCACATCCCGGCGCACATGGGCCCCCCGGCTCTCCTCCCGGAGCAGGGCGCACCGCACCACCAGGGAGGCGGTGGTGCACATGTGGGAGATGATGCGGCACTCGAGCAGGTTCTCCGGGCCCGCCGCCCGGGGGGTCTGGGCGGAGAGGTGGGAGATGGTATCCAGTGTCCGGGAGATCCCCTCCGCGGTGCGAAAGATCCCCGCCCCGTCCCACATCGCGGCCCGGAGCCGGGACCGGATCACCGGGGGGCTGGCGACCCCGTCCCGGTACCCGTCGAAGCGGGACCGGAGCGCCTCGAGCTGCCCGTCGTCGATGGCCGGCGCAGGGGCGGTCACCGCGCCTGCCGCCCGTCCCGCCCGGGCCCCGAAGACCTGGGTGTCGGCGAGCGCGTTTCCGCCCAGCCGGTTGGCCCCGTGCACCCCGCCGGTCACCTCGCCCGCGGCAAAGAGGCCGGGGAGCGTGGTCCGGCCGTCGGTATCGATCCGCAGGCCGCCCATCATGTGGTGGGCGGTGGGGGCCACCTCCATGGGCTGCGTGCGGATGTCCACCCCGAACCGGAGGAACTGCTCCAGCATGGTGGGCAGCCGGTCCTCGATGGTCGCCGCGGGGAGGTGGGTGACATCCAGGTACACCCCGCCGTGGGGGGTCTTTCGTCCCTCCTGGATCTCGGTGGCGATCGCCCGGGCCACCACGTCCCGGGTGGAGAGCTCCATCCGCTCCGGGTCGTACCGGGACATGAACCGCTCCCCGTCCGCATTGAGAAGGATGCCCCCCTCCCCCCGCACCGCCTCGGTGACCAGGCGCCCCCGGGCGTCCGGGGGATAGACCGCACCCGTGGGGTGGAACTGGACCATCTCCATGTCGATGAGCTCCGCTCCTGCCTCATAGGCCATGGCGAACCCGTCTCCGGTCCCTGCCGCGGAATTGGTGGAGATATCGTAGATCCGGGTACCGCCGCCGGTGGCGAGCACGGTGGCGTCGGCATGGATGGCCACCAGGCGACCCTTCCGGTCCAGGCCCGCCGCCCCGCAGACCCGGCCACCGGAGACCAGGAGATCGGTGACCGCCACCTCCGGGCAGGAGGTGATCTCCGCGTCGGCGAGCCGGTCGAGCAGGGAGAGGATCAGTTCGTGCCCGCTCCGGTCGCCCGCATAGCAGGTCCGGGGGAACCGCTGACCGCCGAACGGCCGCTGGGCGACGGTGTTGTCACCGGTCATGTCGAAGACCGCGCCCCACCGGAGGAGCTCTTCCATGCGCCGGGGTGATTCGGTGACCAGGGTCTGCACCAGGTCCGGGTCGTTCAGGTAGGCCCCGCCCCGCATGGTATCGGCGATGTGCCCCTCGATACTGTCTTCGGGGTTCATCACCGCGTTGTACCCGCCTTCGGCCATGGTGGTGCATCCGCCCTTGCCGGGGAGGGTCTTGGAGACCAGGATGGTCTCCCCCGTCCCGGATGCCTCGATGGCCGCCCGGATGCCCGCTCCGCCACTGCCCACCACCAGGACGTGGCAGTCCAGGCATTCATCTGCATGCATATTATTATCACATCAGCTCAAAATTACATTAAATTGCTGTACATCAGGTACAGCCGCCTCAGGTCAGAGATCGGAGGCGGACAGCAGTCCATCGAGTGAGCCAGCATGAGGCTTGTAATGAAATTCGGCGGCACATCAATCGCCGACAGCAACTGTATCAACCGGGTGGCGGATATCCTGGACCATCACCACCGGGCAGGAAACGAACTGGTCGCGGTCGTCTCGGCCATGGCCGGGGTGACCGACCAGCTCCACGCGATCGCCGACGAAGTGACCGCGGGCGGCGGCGAAGCGGCCATCGAGGCCGTGATCAACTCGCTCCGCGGCAGCCACCTCCGGGTGCTCGAGACGGTGGCCCCCGGGCTGGTGACGGAGGTGGGGGCGGAGATCGACGACCGGCTGATGATGCTCAAGAACATCCTGACCGCGGTCCTCCACCTCCAGGAGCTGACCGGCCGATCCCGGGATTATATCATCTCGTTCGGCGAACGTCTCTCCTCCCTCCTCCTCGCCGCCGCCCTCCGGGAGCGGGGCATCGATGCGGTGGCGATGGACGGGTGCGAGGCGGGGATCACCACCACCGACACCCACGGCAGCGCCATCCCCCTCCCGGAGAGCGAGAAGCACATCCGGAGCCGGGTGATCCCCCTCCTCGGCGACAGCGTCCCGGTGATCACCGGGTACATGGGCTGCACTCCGACGGGGATCGTCACCACGCTCGGGCGGGGCGGATCCGACTTTTCCGCGGCGGTCATCGGGGCGGCCATCGATGCCGAAGAGATCTGGATCTGGACCGACGTGGACGGGGTGATGACCGCCGATCCCCGGATCATCCCGGAGGCCCGGGTGCTCCCGGTGGTCTCCTACCTGGAGGCGATGGAGCTCTCCTATTTCGGGGCGAAGGTGCTCCATCCCCGCTCGGTGGAGCCCGGCATGCAGAAACGGGTCCCCATCCGGGTCAAGAACACCTTCAATCCCTCCCATCCCGGTACCTGCATCGTCCATGACGGCCAGCCCGACCAGCGGGTGGTGAAGTCCATCACCTACATCCAGAAGGTGGCCATGGTCAACATCAACGGGGCCCAGATGATGGGCCGGCCCGGGGTGGCCCGGGCGATATTCTCCATCCTGGGCCGCGAGGGGGTGAACATCATGATGATCTCGCAGGGCTCCTCGGAGGCGAACATCTCCCTGGTGGTGGACGACGCCCATCTCTCCTCCGCGGTGGGGGCGCTCAACGAGTGTGTCCGCCAGGGACTGGTCCGGGAGGTGACCAGCAACCGCGACGTCATCGCCATGGCGGTGGTGGGCGAGGGGATGATCGGCACTCCGGGGACCGGGGGCCGGGTCTTCTCCGCGCTCGGTGAGGCCGGGATCAACATCATGATGATCTCGCAGGGCTCCTCGGAGGTGAACATCTCCTTCGTGGTCCGGGAGCAGGACGGGCCCCATGCCCTCCGGGTCCTCCACGACGAGTTCCGGCTGGCCGAGGAGGTCGCATGACCACCCGCACTTACCGGGAGGCGGGGGTGGACATCGACCGGGAGGCGGACGCGGTCGGGGCCCTCGTGAAGATGCTCACCTACCGGCGCACCGGCTCGCCCGGCATGCTCGGATCGGTCGGCCATTTCGCCGGGCTCATCGAGTTCGGTTCACACGCCCTGGCTCTCACGGTGGACGGGGTGGGGACCAAGATGCTGGTGGCCGACGCGGTGGGGGACTGGCGGACGGTGGGGATCGACTGCATCGCCATGAATGCCAACGACCTGTACGTGATGAACCTGGAGCCGGTGGCCTTCGTGGATTACATCGCCGCCGACGCCCTGGACCCGGAGAAGATGGCCCAGATCGGGGAGGGCCTCAACGAGGGCGCCCGGCAGGCGAACCTGAACATCGTGGGCGGGGAGACCGCCACCCTCCGGGGGCTGGTCACCGGCCTGGATCTCGCCGGGGCGTGCCTGGGTATCCAGCAGACCGATCGCCTCGTCACCGGGGAGCGGGTGCGGGCGGGCGATCTCCTGGTGGGGGTCCCCTCATCCGGCATCCATGCAAACGGCCTCACCCTGGTCCGCCGGGTGGTGGAGGAGCATGCCGGGTGGGACGAGCGGATCCCGGGCGGCCGGACGCTCGCCGAAGAGCTCCTCACCCCCACCCGGATCTACGCGGAGGCGCTTACTGCCGCACAGCGATGCGATATCCACGGGATGTGCCACATCACCGGCGGGGGGCTGTGCAATCTCCGCCGGATCGGGACGACCGGGTTCGATATCGACGCTCCCCTCCCGGTTCCCCCCCTCTTCTCATGGCTCCGGGAGACCGCCGGTATCCCGGAGAAGGAGATGTACCGGACCTTCAACATGGGGATGGGCTACGTCTACATCGTCGATCCAAAGGAGGCATCCGCTCTGCAAAACGTGGTGCCCGACGCCCGGGTGGTCGGGGAGTGCGTGGAGACGCCCGGCGTCCGGGTGGAGGGAGCGGCGGTCTGCTGACCGCCTACGACTCTCTCTGTTCGAAGAACTTCAGCGCCTGTGGAACGTGCTGTTTGACCTGGTCGAAGAAGTGCCGCACATACGGCGGGTCGGAATCGTTGATGGCCAGCTGGATCGTTCTCCGGAGCCATTCGGGGGGTTCGTCCTGCGTGTCGAGGACGTTCATCAGGGTCACAACCGCTTCCTCGGCGTCGCGGTCTTTGGTCCAGCGATACGGCATGATCGGTCCGTGGCGCGCCCCCGGTAATAAGGGTTTCGCTGGAGGATACCGCACCACCGGGGCCGGTGACAGTGCCCTGTTCCTGGCGGATACTCTCGCGGTGTTCAACACCTCCTTCTTTGGATGAGGGCGATCCTCCCGTCAGTACCCTTTTCCTCTGCGAAAGACCTCGATCACCCGTACCTCGCTGCCGATAACGACAAAAATAATCCGGAATTCACCGATCCGCAGGCGATACTTCACCGGATCCGTCCCGGTCAGAGGTTTGATATCGGCATGCGGACGCGGGCGGAATGGATCGTCTTCGAGTGCGGCAATCGCTGTCCGTATCCGTTCCTGGATTCGATGATCAAGACCTGAAAACTGTTTTCGAAAGGTACCGGAGACCAGCACCCGATAGCTCATAGAGCAGACAGGGGGGTGAATTCTTCATTCTCAAGAATCCGGTTCCACCGGGCGTCCAGTTTTTTCCAGCAGGCATCTTCAATCAACCGCCGGATGATCTGATCGTACGTCTCCCCCTTTTCACCGAATGTGCGGAGGATTTCCCTGGTCTCCTCGGATACCGCGATGGTGGTGACCATTATATCTGATATATTTCATGTATTGGTTATAGATATTCTGGTCTGCAGGAGACAGAAGACAATCTGCCCGATGGCGACGGGGCTTCGGTTCGTGGTCTCACCCCCTCTTCATTCCCGGAATCGGGAAGTGCGGTACTCTGGTCTCCGCCGAACCGTGCTTCGAGCTCCCCCAACTCACGAAATGTGATACACCGACGAAGAGCCGACACCATACGTGCGGGCGGTGGACGGCAGCGCGTCGATCACCATTCCCGGATGCAGGATGAGCATCACCGGGTTCCATCGCCCGGTGAAGGGATGGAAGGAATAGGGAAAGTCGTTTTAGTGAGGTTTCCCTCACTCTTCGGTCGACAGGGAGGTCTTGTGTGCACGGGGAGCGATGATGGCGCTGTTTCCGGCGGGATCCTCCAGGATCAGGGTGAACTGCTCGTCTCCACTCCTCGCCCGTCGGATCCACTCGAGGAGATCCTTCCCCCGGGCGATCCCGGCGGAATCGTCTGCCCCCGCGATGGCCTGCTCTACCGCATCGCCGAACCGCCGGAGCACCCCCTCCACGTTGGTCACGAACCCCTGGCACGCCGCCCCCGGCTCGATCAGGAGTCCCTGCTCCGGGATCTCCACGGTGCCCGTGGTGCTGCGCACCACCCGGACGGAGAGGTCGTCTCCGGTCTCCACGGCAAACTCCCATCGCGACGGGGCCCCCTCGCCCAGGATGATCACGTCGGCATGCCGGTACCCGCAGGTGCACCCGGCGTAGACCAGGACGATATCAGAAAAATAGGGGATATTCTCCCGCTGGTATATGGTCTCTATCTCCTTTCCACAGGCCGGGCAGTGATGGTGGAGGGTATCCCTCACGCATAGCCCCCGCCGATCTTCTCGCGGGAGACCTTGACCGACATGGGGGTGAGGACGAGGTACTTCTGGTCTCCGAGACCGATGATGTCGCCGTTGACATCGCTCGCGACGTCCTTGAGGTCCCGGACCACCCTCTCGTAGGTGATCTTGTCCATCTTCAGGCGGCCGATGTCCACGATGACGATGTTTCCATTGTACACCTCGTCCTTGACCCGGGGAGTGTCCTTCAGGTCATGGATGGTGGCCACCTTGACGTACATGCGGGCCGGTTCGTCCTCGGCCGCCCCCTCGTAGGAGGCGAGGTCCAGTTCCATGTACTCGTCTTCACTGATCGTGGATGATTTTCCCAGGAGAGAGTCGAGCAGTTTCGCCATATGAAATGGTAACGAACGAATTTATTTAATAGTATCCTTCATATCCGGCGTTATATCTCGAGATTCCACAGGTCATCGCCGACATGATGGATATTGCGGGCGCATTTCCCGGTCTCCTGTTCCCGGATCCCGGGGGCGTCGGCGAGCGCGATCCCCACCGCCAGCGGTTTGTGGTGCCGCTCGTCGACGACCTGGAGGGGCCGATCGGCGCGGATGTCATCGGAGATCTCCACCACACCGGGGCGCATCACGTCTGCCCCGTTGACCATGAACCGGACCGCCCCCATGTCCACCACCAGACGTCGATTTGGAAACGGGCGCTCCACCAATCCCCTGAGGGTGGGAAAGACCCAGTCTTCGCTCGCCATCAGGAGCGGACGCCGATCAACCAGGTAGATCGACCAGGGGGCGGAGGTGGACACCACCTCCACCCGGTCCCCCCGGAAGAGGGCGGCGGAATCACCGATCTCTTCTTCCAGCATGGAGTAGATGCGGGCAGTCTCGGATTTTCGAAGCGTGTGTCGTTTCCTGGGGACGAGTGGCGCCATGCATACCTCCGTATGGCCGACGACGGGTGAATCACCGGGACGATTCCCTGTTTTTTTTAGAATCGCCGCGCCGGCATGATATATTTAAGTAGCTTCTCCACGCACTTATATTACTCCATAGCGATCCATGCAGGGGGACCACATGACCAAAAGACCGCTTGAAATACTGGATCAGGCACTCAACCGCGAACCGGTGATCGTCAGCCTCAAGGGCGGAAGGGAGATCCGGGGTGTTCTCCAGGGGTATGATGTCCACATGAATCTCGTCCTGGACAAGGCAGAGGAGATCACCGGGGAGGATCGGGTTCCCATGGGGACGCTGATCATCCGCGGTGACAATGTCATCTACATCACCCCCAAGATCGACTGACCATCGGTGACTCATCATGACGAAAGGTACTCCATCTCTTGGAAAACGACAGAAACGCACGCATATCGCCTGCAGACGGTGCGGCAAAATATCCTACCATATCCGCCACAAGGTCTGCGCCTCCTGCGGGTTCGGGAAGAGTTCCCGCCTCCGGAAGTACCGCTGGGTGAAATAAGAAGGCATTAGTGCCCTCAGGTCAAGAGACGCGGTATGTGCGGGATCGTTGGCATCGCGGATGCTGGCGGAGTTTCTTATTCTTTGTATTACGCCCTGTACGCGCTCCAGCACCGGGGGCAGGAGAGCGCGGGGATCGCCACCTTCGACGGCAGCACCATTCACAAACACAAACGCAACGGTCTGGTCTCCGATGTCTTCGACCGGGCCATCCTTGCGGAGCTCGCCGGCGGGGCGGGGGTGGGGCATGTCCGGTACCCGACCACCGGCGAAAACATCCCCGAGAATACCCAGCCCTTCACCTTCTCCTTCCGTGACCGGACGTGCGCCATCGTCCACAACGGCAACCTGATCAACAACGCCGAGCTCCGGGCGCATTTCGAGGCGCAGGGCCAGATCTTCTCCACCACCACCGATACCGAGGTCATCGCCTCCCTCATCGCCGATGAATTGCGGGTATCGCGTTCGGTGGAGGATGCGGTCCTCCGGTGCATGCGGACGCTCCGGGGGTCCTACTCGGTGATCCTGCTCCTCGACGGCGTGCTGTACGCTTTCCGCGATCCGCTCGGGATCCGGCCGCTGTGTATCGGAAAGATACCGGGCGGGTACATGGCCGCGTCCGAGAGTGTGGCGGTGGACGCCCTGGCGGGCACGTTCATGCGGGACGTCAAACCCGGGGAGCTGGTCCGCATCGATGCCGACGCCATCCTCTGCCGCCAGATGGCCCGGGCGAACCACACCGCCCACTGCCTCTTCGAGTACGTCTATTTCGCCCGGGCGGACTCGGTCATCGACGGGCGCCTGGTCTACGATGTCCGGCGGGAGATCGGCGCCCAGCTCCACCAGGAGGCCCCGGTGGAGGCGGACCTGGTCTCCCCGGTGCCCGATTCCGGTATCGCCCATGCCATCGGATACGCCCGGGAGTCCGGCATCCCCTACCTGGAGGGGCTGATGAAGAACCGGTACATGGGCCGGACGTTCATCATGCCCTCCCAGGAGGCCCGGGAGCTCGCGGTCCGGATCAAGCTCAATCCTGTCCGTGGGCACATCACCGGAAAGGAGGTGGTGCTGGTGGACGACAGCATCGTCCGGGGCACCACCTCGCGGCGGATCATCGGGATCATGCAGGATGCAGGAGCAGCGGTCCATATGCGGGTGGGATCACCCCCCATCCGCTCCCCGTGCTATCTCGGGGTGGACATGCCCACCCGGGAGGAGCTGATCGCCTCCGACCAGCACAACGAGGCGGTGCGGGACCAGATCGGGGCGGCATCCCTCCACCATATCTCCCTTCCCGCACTCATCCGGGCGATCGGCACACCGGAGGCGGACCTCTGCACCGGCTGCATCACCGGGACATACCCGGTGTGCATCCCGGGGGAGTCGTGCCATGCCCGGGTGGTGGACTTCACCGCGGGAACCTACCAGCAGGAGCTCGACTTCGGGGAGTAGGGGAACAATAACCAACTCCGGAGCGGACAGGACGCCGCTTTATCACCTCTCCCAATGTGATGTGCTGTTCATCCGGGCGGGTTCCCGTGATCAGGGCTTTTTCCCGGCAGTATCAATATGACTTTATAATAAGGCCTGTCGTATCCAATCTCTCAACTTCTGGATCTCTCCATCCCGCGAAACCAGACGGGATACGTAACGGTGGTATCGTGGATCCTTGTGGATTTTTGACATACCGTGGAGTTCTGTGGAAGATCGTGGAAGGTCGCAGTTTTCGATTGGAATGCCGTTTTCGTATCCCCTCTCAATCAACCAGTCTTCCAGTCTGGGAGTGATGCGGATCACTCGATTTCTGTCATCGTTATTCTTCTGGAATAATGTTAATTGACCGAATTCTTCTATTATATTGTAATTTTCAAGCAAACGAGGCTGTGAAGCGTCTGGATCATGGTCAATGATCCCAATGATTTCCGACCGTTCCGAGCATCTATTCAGAACATCCCCCTTGCCGCGCTCATGCCGAACTCTCCTGTTGCACGTGCCGACCTGCTTGATGAAATATTCATCCGCATAGCACTCCACGACAATCATCGACCATCATCACCCTTCTGGAATGAATGACGTTATATTGAAAAACGGATCAAAACCCATGATATCGCGGATCTCATCATCGGTCAATGAATAGGTCTGCGTCTGGTTATCTTTCATGTAGGTGACCACGACATTGAGATCCTCGGTCGTCGTCTTCTCCATCAATGCGGAGATAAGATACGGATTATGGGTAACGATAAAGAACTGGTTGTCAGCAGAATACAGGGCAATCCGCTCTCCCAGCCATTTTACATAGTAGGGAAATGCGTGGGCCTCCGGCTCTTCGAACACCAGTGTCGATCTCTGATTTGATTCCAGTGCGACGAGATAGAAGGCGATATGGCGCAATGTGTCGGATGCAATAATGTAGGGAAAGCTGTAGGTTATGTTGTCTTTCTTTTTCTGGAAATTGATTTGGTGTTCCGCTGTGTCGAGAACAAATTCAAACGGGACTTCATTGAATAAATCTTTGACGTCATCACGAATTTTTTTGTTATTCACAATCACGGAGAACAGATTTCGGCCAGTCGGGGGAAGGAGAAAATCGGCCATTTGGTCTGGAAATGTCACGATATTTTTAAAATGATAATATTTTATGAAATCAAATTCACTGCATTGTCTCGCGAGTCCAATCCCGTGTCCATAATTGTCGAGGGTTATCCGCGACGCCGTCTTTTTTGTCTGTGGATCGGATTCAACTGTTATTTTGCCTTTTCCATGAGTGATTGCAAGGTTGAGAGTTACCTTTCCTGTATCTTCGATAGAAATCTGGATTGGTTCGGTTGTGTCTGCCTGAAAGAAAATATCATCAAGACGTTTATACCGGATAAATTCATGCAGTTCAGATATTCTTGATTGGCCGGGGTATCGATTACCACTCGCATCCTCGTATTCCAAATCCAGATCCTGAACAGAATACTGATAATAAGAGATTTCGGTTTCTTTCTTTCCGGTTTTCCCTCTACGGTGAGCAGACCAGCTCAAAAGTCCGAGTGCCTCAAGAATATTCGATTTCCCCGTGTTTGGCTCACCAATGAAGACGTTCACCCGTTTGCAGTCCAGTTCAAGATTTTTAATGGACTTGAAATGTCTGATTTCCAGTCTGTTTATCATGGCCACCCGATCCCCTTACCTGGCGTTCTCCACACCGGTTCAACACTGTATCCTTACCTTCCAATTGTCAGGGTTTCGGATATAGCTTGTGCCACGTGTGTAGAGGACTGAATACCCCTGCCTCACAAGCCGGAATATTCAGGGGAAAATTCCCTTCGATCGGAGAGGTCAATTGAGAGGGTAGCCAAAAATCCGGGCAAGCCACTCCCCTGAATCGCCCTGCGGACGATTTCCGAATGATAGCCGATCATCCCCACAGACGAAAAAAGAATCGTCGATTCCAGCGCACTTGAACACTGGATTGCAGCGCCCGGGGGAACTTTTAAAGCGTCCACCCGGCAATGCCACAGCATGATGCGGACTCTTCTCCCTGCAGCGTGCATCCTCCTCTGCCTCCTGCTCTGTTCCGGCTGCCTGGATTCTTCCGCGACGGTCTCCATCGAGGGGCAGGTCAGTGCCGATGACGGCTGCGGGACGGGGCCGGTGTATGTCGTCGCCCTGCCCGAAGAGCACGCGGATCGGTACCGGTTCGTCGAGACGGAGACGCCGGTCCGGGCCGCACCGGAGGTGGCCGGGTATACGCGGATCGACGGTCCCGGCACCTACCGCATCGGCGGCCTCGCCCCGGGCACCTACACCGTGTATGCCTGGCAGGATAAAAACGACAACGGTGGGATCGAGCACGCCGGGTATGCGGAGCCCACCGGGTGGTACCAGAGACGGGACCATCTCGGACCGGTGGCGGTGGATGCCGCCGGCGGGGCAGCGGGAATCGACATCACGCTCATCTCGCCGCATCCATATCCCGCCGGAGAGCGGCGGGTGGTGCGGGGGGATGGTGGCGGGTCCATCCGGCAGATAAGGAACCGGACGGTGCTCCACCTGTGGGGGACCGCCCGGGAACGGGCGTATGCGTTCGGATACCTGACCGGACCGCAGACCATGGATTTCCTCGAGTATGTGGTCATCGAGCACTTCGCGGGGTCGGCCGGCTGGTACGAAGACCGGTTCCTCCCCTACCTGCGGTCCAACTTCTCCGCCTACCGGCAGTATGATGCGGAGGCGGAGGCGTTCATCGCCGGGATGCGTGATGCCGGCTGCGACATGGAGATCCGCTGGCTCAACCGGTCGTTTACGGCAGACGACCTGTATGCGATCACCAGCTATTACTTCCTGGAGAATATGCGGGGCATACCGCCCCAGGGGACGCGTCCGGCCTGTTCGAGTGCGGTCGCCTGGGGGAACCTGACCGCGAACCCGGAGCTCCACGGCGGGGTCATCCACGGCAAGAACATGGACGGGGAGAACGATCTTCGGAAGGTGACCGTCAACAGCCTCCTGGTGATCGCCATCGAGCCTCCGGCAGGGAGCGGGGCGATGCGGGTGGTGGATGTCGGGTGGCCGGGGTTCCTGGGGACATTCAACCCCATGAACAGTGCGGGGATCTATCTCGCTCCCCATGCCGCGGCCTCGGTCCCGGATTATGCCGCCGCCGACCACATCGATTATCCGTGTGTGTACCGGGAGGTGGCTCTCCATGCGTCCTCCACCGACGAGGCGCTCGATCTCTGGCACGGGATCGACGCCACCCTCTCCGGTGGGTTCAACACGGCCATCTCGCAACCGGTGACCACCGGGAGCCGGTATCCCCCGTCGGTGACCCTCGAGTCCGACGCGTTCGGCGATGAGATCCGCTTCCCCGGAGAGATATGGCCCCACAACCCCGACCTGATCTTCACCACCAACACATTCTTCGCCTACGAAGGGGTCTGCAGGGAGGCGGTGGCGGCGACCGGTGCGTACCATGACGCGGTCTCTCCCACCGATTACCGGTACACGGACATGGCCCGCCTGGCGGAGGCGTTCATCGCGGACGGCGGCACCATCGGCACCCCGGAGATGGTCGCCCTGTTGCAGGCGGCGTCCAGCTCGGAGGAGTACCGGGGCCAGACCGAGTACAGTTTCATCGCCTATCCCGACCAGATGGCGTTCGCCCTCGCCCGGGAGGATCTCGAGCGAAAGATCCTCGATGCCCCGTTCGCCCGGTACGAGCGGTTCGGGTTCGACGAGGTGTTCGGATCAGATCGGTGACTTTTTTCCGGTTTCGGCAGGATGCACCGACCCCCACCGCGACGCCCGCTGCACCCCTCGTCTTCGCCCCGGTGCTCGCCCTCATCGCGGTACTGATACTCGGACGGACGTGGTGAGGGCCCCCTTCTCACAGCCGCACCGATTCCAGGAACTCCCCGTCCAGTTCGGAGTGCTCGTCGACGGCCCGGAGGAGTTCGTCGTGGACGGAATGGGGTGAGTAGTACAGGGAGGTGATGACTCCCGCGTCCTTGGCCGCGTTCACCGCGGGAACGAAATCGGAATCCCCGGTCACGAGAACCGCATACCCGATATGGCCCGCCCAGGCGAGCCGGACCAGGTCGACGGCGAGGAGGATGTCCACCCTTTTTTGGACGAACGAATCGTCATGCCGGCTCAGTTCACCGAGCCGCATCTGGAAGCGGGGCTTCGTCTCGATGATCTCCACGAAATGACTGTACCGCTCGTATCGCTCGTATTCCGCATCGGTGGGCGGTTCGCTCTGCCAGGGCATGCAGTCGTACACGTAGGTGCGCAACCGTTCCCGGTCCCCGCAGGCCCGCTGTGAAAACGCCAGGAAGTCCATCTGGTAGTCGTGCGGGAGGGTGGCCTCGAGATACCCGTTGTCGATGAATACTGCCACGCGATCGCTCATGTGCACAGGTAGCAGGGGAGAGGATGATGAATGTATCTCCCGGGCCATGGGGCAGGATGTCCTTTTCCGGCAGAGCGTGTGTGCCGGTACACTGGAAAGAGGGCGGCATCCATATTCATTCCGGACGGGAGATCTTCGTTAACCTGTCTGCTCAAACGAGCCGTGCCGTCGATGGCCCCGGGTTCCCGCCCCTTTCCCGGCCGCCGCACCAGACACACTCCGGCGGGAGTTCCCCGTACAATATCCTGAGCATCAGACCGACGGGCATCCGCGGACCGCCCCCACCGTCTCATCCGGGATGATCTGGGCACCCGCTCAAATAATCGATCCTTTATTTGGTCGTAGCTCACTCCTTTTATGCGGTCTCTCGATGAGGTACGAATCCTCCTCGATAAACTCGACAATACAACGGCCGACGAGCTGGAAGATCAGGATCTTGAATTCAAGGAATGGATAACCAACAGTATCAAAGATGCTATTGATCAAGTCACTGAATGGAGTGAAAAATCCGTGATGAACAGTCGATCAGAAGGAACGGAAGAGAGGAACGTATCGACTTCTCCCGAACGGCCCTGGTCGAGAAGGCGCTCCAGCCAGATGTTTGTATCCAGAAGATACATCTTCACTCGGTGCGCCACGACAGCGACTCTTTCTGCAGATCGAGAGCGGTATATGTATGCCCGTACCGGCGGATCGCCCCCGCCCATGTCTGTCGGAGCGGTTTGGCCCGCTTGCGCTTCTGCTTCTGGAGCAGATAGGTGACAAAGTCCAGTGTCTCTCTCCGGTGTTCGGGGGAGAGTTCCCTTACAAGTTCTTCGATACCTGCCATGGCATTCACCTCCACCCAGATCCATGAATCCGGGTGCGTTTTCCACCCGGGAGCGTTCCGATCCCCGATCCGGATAGATATCGATGGGGTAGATAATATCCTGATTTCATCAGATTTTAATATATTGTATCGGCCTTTCTATGAAGACGATCCTGCCGGGACCCTCGCTCTGTGCCGGTCTTCTGTGCGGGCGCCCTTCCTCTTCGCCGATGGTGGGGGGAGGGCACAGATCGTATCCGGGTCTCATCCGGGAGATAGTCATGCTCCAGTCCAGCCTCTTCACCGGTACCCTGGTCCGTGCACTCACTGGCACGGGGAAGCTCCCGAAAAAAAAGGTGGTTTTTATCTCCCGATCTCCTTTCCCACCGAGAAGGCCCGGGCGATCCCCCCGGAAAAGCCGAAGTACTCCTGCCGCATGGAGTCGTAGGCGAATGGCCGCATCTTCCCGATATCGGGTTTTCCATCCTCGCCGAGGACGCTCTCGTCCGCCTTCACGTCGAGGATCTCGCCGATGAATTGGGTGTGGACGCCGATCTCCACGGTCTGGAGGAGCCGGCACTCGAGGACGAACGGGAACTCCCCGACATAGGGGGCGTTGACCCGGTCACCCCGCACCGGGGTGAGTCCGGTGGCGGCGAACTTGTCCGTGTCCCGGCCGGAGACGATGCCGAAGTAATCGGCCTCCCGCACATACTCCGCCGACGGGATGCAGACGGTGAATTCGCGGTGCTCCATCAGGTTCTCGTAGGTCTGGCGGGCCTCCATGACCGAGACCGCCACTGAAGGCGGGCGCGATGAACAGATGCCGCCCCACGCAGCGGCCATGGCGTCCGGCTGCCCGTCGGTGCCATAGGTGCCCACGATCAGGACCGGGTGGGGGTAGAGGACCGTCCGTGGTCCGAAGGACACCTTGGTCATGGGAGAGGGTTCATCGTCGGTAGGAGTAAATCTTTGCGACCCCGGGTGCGGTCTTTTAATGCCAGACCACAGATGGCAACCCATAAACCCCGTCCCGTCCCACAGTACACCGGATGCCTGTGGCACATGCCCGCCCCTTCCTCAAGTGGGCGGGGGGAAAGAGCCAGCTTCTTCCCGCCCTCCTCGATCGCCTCCCCGGGGAGGTGCGGACCGGCGAGGTCACCCGGTACGTGGAGCCGTTCGTGGGCGGGGGAGCGGTCTTTTTTCACCTGAACCAGGCGTTCGCATTCGACGAGTGCCATATCGTGGACGCAAACGACGAGCTGATCCTCGCCTACCGGGTGGTCCAGCGGGACGTGGAGGCGCTCATCGACCGGCTCGCGGCCATCCGGGACGAGTACCTGCCGCTCTCCGAGGAGGAGCGAAAGGCGTATTTCTACCGGGTGCGGGAGTCGTTCAATCGCGACCGGGAGGGGATACACTTCGACCGGTACAGCAGGACGTGGGTCCGGCGGGCGGCGCAGCTCGTGTTCCTGAACCGGACCTGCTTCAACGGGCTCTTCCGGGTGAACGCCGAGGGTGCATTCAACGTCCCCTTCGGCCGGCAGAAAAACCCGACCATCGTGAACGAGGCCCTGCTCCGGGCGGACGCGGCCGCGCTGGAGAAGACCCGCATCCACCGGGGCGACTTCACCATCGCGGAGCCGTTCATCGATGACCGGACCTTCGTGTACTTCGATCCCCCCTACCGGCCGCTCTCCTCCACCTCCTCGTTCACCGCCTACGCCCGGCGGGGATTCACCGACGCGGACCAGCACCGCCTGGCCGCGTTCTTCCGGGACTGCCATCGGAAGGGCGCCTTCTGCATGCTGAGCAACTCGGACCCGAGAAACGGGGATCCCGGCGACCAGTTCTTCGACACCCTGTACGCCGGTTTTGCGATCGAGCGGGTTCCGGCGAAACGGATGATCAACTCCAACGGGGCGGCCCGCGGCGAGATCACCGAGATCATCGTGGATACCTACCGGATGGACCGGTGACCGCATCTTTATCAGTGGGTGGTGAGACATCAGTGTGGCGGATGCGTTCTCCCGCCCGGGCGAGATCGACCGGTGATCCCGCAGTCACCGTCACGGGGGGCCGGAGACATGACCTCTCGAACATGCTGCCGTGATCCGATGAAGACCTGGATACAGAATATCGCCAACATCATCCTGCGGCAGGCACTCAAAGTCTCCCTGCTGGTGGTGCTCTTCGTACTGGTCGTTCCCGCGTCTTTCGTCCTGCTGGCGGAGATCGAGATCGGCATGGTCCTCGCGCTGCTCACCTCCACCCTCATCCTCCAGGCCGCCGCCTCGCCCGTGGGCCTCCACCTGGGGTTCGAGCCCGTCATCATCCTGGTGATCATGACCTCCATCGCCGTGGGCACCGTCGTCGGCGTCTTCGAGATCTGCGAGACCTTCTCCCGGACCTCACAGCGGGTGCAGCGGTGGCTTTCTAAGGTGGAGGTGAAGATGGAGGGCTATGACCGGGTCCACCGGTACGGGGCGATCTCCTGCATCTTCATCGCCTGGATCCCGGGTATCGGGCTGTTTGGAACGCCCGTGGTCGCCTGGCTGTTCCGGTGGAAGAGACTGCCCACCGCCATATTCACCGCCATCGGTTTCCTCCTCGCCTCCATCCTGATGCTCCTCCTGGCCATGGGCATCATCAGTCTGCGGTAAATCTCCGTTTGGGAAAAGACCGTCCTCCTGGAAAGATTTAATAATTCAGGGAGCGTTTGTGAGAACTGGAGATTGTAATGGCAGCAGAATCCATGGCGGGAATGCCCGCCACAGCCGATATCGGGAAACTCTTTCCCTGGTGGCTGGTCATCACCCGCAGGGCATCGTCATCCTCATCCTCGGGATCATGTTCCTCACCTGGCCCTTCGAGACCCTGCTCGTACTGCTGACGTTCCTGGGGGCGTACTGGTTTGTGAGCGGCATATTCGCCCTCATCGGGTTGGGAATGGACAGATCGAACGCCGCCCTCAAGGCGGTCCTGGGCATCTTCGGCATCATTGCGGGCATCCTGATCCTCATATACCCGCTGCTCAGCGCCATCCTCGTTCCGTTCGTGTTCATCGTCCTCATCGGTGTGTGGGGCGTCATCATGGGGGCGCTCTCGCTCTACGGCGGCATCCGGGAGAAGGGCTGGGGAACGGCGGTCCTCGGCGTCATCGGGATCATCTTCGGCATCATCATCCTGGCCCACCCGTTCCTGACCGAGGCGGTGCTGCCGCTCGTGCTCGGGATCTTCGGGATCATCGGCGGCATATCCACCATCGCCGCCGCCTTCATGGTCCGCTCTGAGCAGGCACAATCGACGGAGACCTGAACCCCCCTCTTTTCTCACGCCTCCTCCGCCTCGAGCGCCCGCTTCGACCGGACCAGGAAGAATCCCACGATGGCGAAGGTGGCGATGGGGGAGAGCCAGGCGGGGATATGGAACCCGAATGAGTCGGCGAGCATGATCACACCGAGCACCAGGATGGAGTACATCGCCCCGTTCTTCAGGTACCGGTACCTCTTCACCCGCTCGATGTAGCTGACCGTCAGCTGTCGGAGGACGATGGTGCCTCTGCCTTCTCGTGGATGAGGGGGACCGGGAACGTGAAGGCGAATGCACCGATGACCCCGTCGATGGAGAAGGTGGCATCGATCACCTCCAGGTAGAAGAGCCTGGCCACGTCGGTCATCTCCCCGCCCATCATCTTCCTCTCCTGGAGCTCCGCGTTCTGCCGGAACCCGTTGACGATGAAGAACGCGGTGAACCCGGGCACCGCCCCGAAGGCGAGGAGGGGATCGATTCCGAGCGCCTCCCAGACGATCACCGAGAGGAGGATGGAGACCACCGCAAAGAACCATACCCCCTGCCGCTCGAAGATGGGCTCGGTGGCAAGCCCGTAGTGCCTCTCCTCCAGGAAGAGCCAGTGGAAGAAGAGGAATATCAGGAAGATCCCGCCGAAGATGAGGAGGAGGGGTGCCGACTGCTCGATTGCCGCCGCCGAGGCCGGATCACCGGAGATCGTTGCGGTCAGCGCCCCGAGCGGTCCGATGGAGGGGGCGGAGGCTCAGACGCAGGCCCCGGATCACCACCACGGCGAGGAGCAGACCCCAGAGGAGGAACCACCGGTGGGCCGGCCCGCTCATGGTGGCGAGGATATCCGCGTTGATGATGGCGTTGTCGATGCTGCAGATGGTCTCGAAGAGGACCAGTCCCGCGATGGTCAGGAGTGCGGCGGCAAGATCCATCGACCCGGAGAATTATCTCTCTATTCTCCCGGACAAGGCAGGACCGCATCGGCGAAGATGCGGAGTGCGGGGGCCATCACCCGGGTCTTGCCGATCAGCGATGCGATGAGGATGGTGTCGTAGATCTCGTCCCGGCTCGCCCCTTCCTTCACATGCAGTTTCAGGCAGGCCTCCGCCCCCGCCCCGGCGGCAGCGGCGACGGCAATGAGTTCGGCTGTCTTTTGCGTCCAGGGACCCGGGTCTGCCCGCCATGACATCGGAGATGGTGGAGAGGGCGAAATACTCCGGCCGTTCCCGGAGGATGGGCAGAATAAACGGCATCGTGCCGGGCATCTCCACGGCCTCGTCCATGATATCGTCGCTGATCGTCTCTTTGCGTGTGAAAGAAATTCTTCCAGTGCCTGCCTGCTCCCGGGGTCTCATGGAACCGAGCTGGCCGGAAGCGGGGGAAAATGCGTGGAAAAATGATAGCGAGGGATGGATTTGAACCATCGGTCTACGGGTTATGAGCCCGTCGGGATTTCCTGACTACCCCACCTCGCTTTTCTGTTGTGGACTACACTATTCGTGCCCGGATGACATATATCTATTCGTTCCCCCGGGGGAGAAGACTGATGTGATCTCCGGCACACCGCATCTTCATGGGGCAGCCTGCACCTGGTGACGATGAACTTGAGCGCCTGCGTAAAAAACGCATGGCGGAGCTGGAAGAGGCGATCCGTGCGCGACAGAACCAGCCTCCGCCAGGGACGGTCATCGCCCTCGATTCGCAGACTTTTCCGCAGGCGGTCCGGGCGCACCCGTTCCTGGTGGTGGATTTCTGGGCGGAATGGTGCGGTCCGTGCAAGATGGTTTCGGTGGTGGTCGAGGAGCTCGCCCGCGAGCTCGCCGGGCGGGTCACCTTCGCCAAGGTCAACACGGACGAGAATCAGGGACTCGCAGCCGGGTACCGGATCAGCGCCATCCCCACCCTGCTCCTCTTTGCCGACGGCAGGCTGGTGGACCAGGTGGTGGGCGCATATCCAAAGGAGCAGCTCCGCCAGCGGATCGCCGCCGCATTCGGCCGGGACGCGGTGTACGGCTGACCGACAACCCGTCAGTCCATCCGATCGTGTGTACGTGCACAGGTGGCACTGATGTGCAGAAAAACGTGATTCAAACAGGCAGATTCATTGCCTGTCCGGGGCCAGTCCTACGGCATGGCCACCGGGTTTGAGGCGCTCACCCTCCTGTATTTTCCTGCCGCTGCCGCGGTGGCGCTCCTTGGAGCCTTCATCCTCGGGAAGGCCCCCGAAAGCCGGCTCCACCAGGTGTTCTTCCTCTCCACCCTGACCTGGGCCTTCTGGAACGTCTCAGAATTCGTGCAGCATTCCCTTGCGGGAACGCCCGCTGCCGGAATCTGGGTCTCCGCGGAGCTGATCTAGATCGTCGACGCAGCGGTGGCCCTCCACTTCATTCTCCTGTTCACCCGAAACCGGGCGCTCACCGGTGCGCAGAGACCATGGACCCTCGGCCTCCTTCCTCTATGCCCTCGCAGCGGTGTCGGTATCTGGGGCTCTGGTCCTGGGCATTCCCCCGGCGGGGAAGCATCCCCTCATTCTTCTGGCCTATGTCTGGGCGCTTGGCCTGGTCGTGCTCGGCTGGATCCTCTGTGCCCGGTACCTGCGGGAGGTTCCCGGCGGGGACGAATACCGGAAGGCCCGCCTCGTTCTCATCGGAATCACTCTGCCGGTGATCTCCGCCTTCTCCTACCTGGTCGCTGATGCCGCACCGTGGGTCCTGGTCTTCGCTCTCCCCCCGATCACCTCCCTCTGGTATACCCTCTTCGTCGGGTACGCGATCTGGAAGTACGGGCTCTTTGTGATCACCCCGGAGACCTCGGCGGAGGCCATCATCTCCACGATGAACGACGGTCTTGCCCTTCTCGATGACGAGAACCGCATCGTCGAGACGAACGCCGCACTGGTGTCGATGCTCGGCCGGGGCCATGGCGAGCTCCTCGGCGCACCGGCAGAGACGCTCTTTGCCGATCCCGACGGCGGTGCCGGAGACCTCTCCGCCGTCAGGTCCGGGGATCGGGTGTCCGACCGCGAAATCGTCCTGGAGAATCATGACGGGCGATCGCTTTTTGCACGCCTCTCTGCCTCTCCCGTCCGGGGCGATGCCGGGACGGTGCTCATCCTCCGGGACATATCGGAGAGAAAGATGCAGGAAAACGCCCTGAAGGAATCAAACCGGAAACTCGCGCTCCTCTCGAGCATCACCCGGCATGATCTGCTGAACCAGGTGATGGTCCTGCGTGGCTATCTCTCTTTTGCCGCAGAGGATACAGATGATCCCGCCCTCCTGAATCGGATCGCCCGGTGCGAAACAGCGGCACGGACCATCCAGCAACAGGTCGAGTTCACCCGGGACTACCAGGCCCTCGGACAGGCGGACCCGGTCTGGCAGAAGGTCCGCTCGGTCGTGGTGGCCCAGGCCGCCCTGTTCCGGGACCACCCGGTGACCATCCGGGCCGATACCGCCGGTGCGGAGGTGTATGCAGACCCCCTCTTCTCCCGGGTCGTGTACACCCTCATCGACAATGCGCTGCGCCATGGCGGAGAGGTGACTGCAGTCACCTTTTCGGTCCGGGTGGAGGATGGATGGGTTCTTTCCTGCGAGGACGATGGAGTGGGCATCCCTGGGGAGGAGAAGGAGGCGATCTTTCGATGGGGGGTGGGGAAGAACACCGGGCAGGGACTCTTTCTCGCCCGCGAGATCCTCGCCATCACCGCTATCGAGCTCCATGAGACCGGCACGCCCGGTGCCAAAGCCCGGTTCGATATGCGTCTCCCGGACGGAACCATCCGGTTTCCCGATGGATAATCCGGCTTCTGGCTACAGCACCCCGCCCTGCCGGAACCGGACCCGATCGCTGAGCCGGGCGGCCATGATGAAGTCGCACTCGGTCAGCCCACCGCAAAAGTAGCTGTACCAGGAGACCGTCACCACCCGGGACTCGGTGATGGCGATATCCGGGTAATGCCCCTCCTGTCCGGCCATGTGGGCGACATCGGTGACGAAATCGAGGCACTGATCGAACGATTCGAACTCGAAGGTTCGCACCAGTCGCCCGTCCGTGTACGACCACTCAGGAACCTCGTCGAGGAGGTCGAATATCTTCCGCCGGATGAGCGGTGATATCCCCTCCCGACGGGGTGAGCAGTGCCGGGATGCGAGGTCCATGGTACTCCATCCGCGGTCCGGGAAAAAATAGTTTTCCGGGATCAGCCGGGCGCTCCCCGCGTCCGGTCCAGGACCGCCACCGCCACCAGGACCGCCGTGGAGAGGGGCAGCGCGATGATCAGGGGATCGACCACCTGCCAGGGCATGGGCAGGACCGCCGGTACCCCGAAGATGAACTGGGAGATCCCCAGCAGGGACGACTCCGCGACATGGACGAATCCGGTCCACAGGAACCAGGTCACCGCCCCGATGGCCAGACTCGCCTTCGCCGCCATCGCCGACGGTCGATCCGAGTAGAGCGCATGGGCATAGGCGGGGAGGAAGGCGGCGGCGCAGAGCCCCATGAACATGGCGGTCGCCTTGGCGATGATGCTTCCGGGCATCAGGAAGGCGACCACCACGCTCACCAGGATCATCACCAGGGTCCCTGCCCGGGCGGTCCGCAGGTCGGGGCGGCCCCTGAGCCGGCCGAAGATGAGGTCGAAACCGAGAGCCGTCCCCATGGTGTGGAAGAGCGAGCTCAGGGTGGACATCGCCGCCCCGAGCAGGGCGAGCATGAAGATGACCACGAACAGATCCGGCATGGAGGCGTTGATGAAGGCGGGGATGATGGTGTCCACGTTCCCGCCGGCGACCGCATCGATGGCGATGACGCCGCTGGTCTGGTAGAACCAGACATTGGTCAGCGCCCCCACGGTGAAGGCCACCCCGGTCATCATCAGGATGAACGGCCCGCCCACCAGGACCGCCCGGTTGATCGCGCGGGAATCCCGGACGGTCATGAACCGGACCGCGAGCTGGGGCTGGGCGAGCACCCCGATCCCCACCCCGAGCACGATGGTGGTGATCAGGGTGAGCCAGATGGGGGATCCGACCACCGGCATGGATGTCCAGCCCGTCATCCCACCGGCGGCCAGTTTTGCAGGCACCAGGGGGGCCATGCCGGTGAGGGCGGTGTTGGCCGCGTTCACCCCGCCGAGGGCCACGTAGGTGAAGGCCAGCAGGATGGTCATCCCCACCAGCATGATCGCCCCCTGGAGGGCGTCGGTGTACATCACCGCGATGAGCCCTCCCAGCACCACGTAGACCGCCACCACCACCGCAAAGGCGACGAGGGCGGTCTCGTAGGGGATGTACAGCGTCCCGGTGATGAACTGGGCGCCGCCGATGAGGATCGCGGCGGTATAGAGCGGCATGCCCACGAGGATGACCAGGGCGGTGGCGTAGCGCATGAACGGGGATTTGTACCGGGCCCCGAGCAGGTCGGGAAACGTGGAGGCCCGCAGCGCATGGCCGAGTTTCCGGGTGCGCTTGCCGAAGACCACGAAGGCGATGAGGATCCCCACCCCGATGTTGAGCACGGTGAGCCAGATGAGGCCCATGCCGAGCTGGGCGGCCACCCCGCCGAAGCCGATGATCGCCGAGGTGCTGATGAAGGTGGCCCCGTAGGAGAGGGCGAGGATAGCCGGATGGATCCGTCTCCCCGCCACCATGTAGTCCTCCTGCTCCCGGGTGTGGCGGTACCCCAGGTACCCGAGCACGAAGACGATACCCAGGAAGATCACCGTCACGACGGCGAAGGTGATCACATCAACTCCCATCGCCGTCTACCCCCGTGTGCCAGTTCAGATAGCCATAGATAATGCAGACCAGCGCGAGCCCGATGGCCAGCGCATAGCCGATCCAGATCTGGGGATCGTCGATACCGAACATGTGAAACACCTTGCGGTATTCGGGTTTACACCATACAGGGGAGTCAGCGGCGAGCCGGCTCCCTATCGAAAGAAAAAGAAGACAAACTGGAGTCGACCGCCCGCACGGACACTCCCGATTTCATCTGCCGTATATGGCATTCCCTTATACCAGAAGTGTGTGGGGATTATTCCTATTTATCCCTTGTGACTTGGTCCTTGCCAAACACTCCCATCAGATCTCGTGCAGGGTGTATTCCGCCGATCCCAGGCCGATGTCGGCGGCGTACTGGATCTGGGAGTCGTAATCCACCGCGGCATGGGCGGACCGGAAGGCGCCGCCGCACCGATCGACGAGGTCCAGGGCCGCCCGGTCGATGGCCACCGGGTCGGTGGAGGCGAGGATGCCGATGTCGGGGGCGACCACCGGGTCACTCCAGGGGAGGCAATCACACTCCGGGGTGATGTCGGTCAGAAACGAGATGTACCCGGTCTTCTCCTCCCGGCCGATGACCGGCCCCAGGGCGTACTCGGCCATCCGCTCCAGGAAGACGGGGATGTCGCGCTCCCAGTCGATATCGATGGCCCCCTCCGGGCACGCCCCCAGGCACGCCCCGCAGCCGACGCACCGGTCCGGATCGATGGTGGCGGTCTCCTCCACCCCGATGGCGACGTAGATGCAGGCCTCTTTGCACAGTCCGCACGCGGTGCAGAGCTCCCCGTCGACACCGGGCCGGACCGCCCGGTGCTGGTCGCGCTTCCCGGCCATGGTGGCCCCGCCCATGGCCAGGTTCTTGATGGCGCCGCCGAACCCGGAGAGCCCGTGTCCCTTGAAGTGCGAGATGACCAGGAGGGCGTCGGCGGATCGCAGATCGGCGGCGATGTGCAGGCTCTGGAAGTGGCGGCCGGATATGGGGACCCGCTCCTCGTGGGTGCTCCGGAGCCCGTCGGCGATGATCACCGGGGCGTCCATGGTCGCATAATCGAACCCGTGCTGGACGGCGGTCTCGATGTGCTCCACCGCGTGGCGCCGGGCCCCGCCGTAGAGGGTGGCGGTATCGGTGAGGAAGGGCAGGCCCCCCGCCTGCCTGACCCGGGCGACCACCGGCCGGACCTGCTCGGGACGCAGGTGGGTGGTGTTCCCCCGCTCCCCGAAGTGGAGCTTGAGGGCGCAGAGATCCTCCGGGTCGATGAGGGTATCGAACCCGGCGGCGTCATAGAGCCGCTCGATCTTGGATGCCATGTCGTCACCGGGACCGGTGGTCTGCAGACTGGAGAAGAGGACCTCAGAGACCATACATCACTGGATTGACGGGACGGGGAAAAGAGTGTTGCGGTGGTCAGGTCACCACCGCGGTGCGCACGGTCTGCCAGGCGATCATAAACATCAGGGCGGCGAACCCGAGCAGGACGCCGAAGGAGAGGAGGACCATTCCCGGGGTGTACACGTAGTGGACCCCGATCGCGGTGAAATCGGGGCCGATGGCGAAGTAACGGATCCCGCTGACCAGGTGGGTGAGGGGGTTTGCCGCGGAGAGGGTCTGGAGGGCGGGGGGGAAGGCGTCCACCGGGTACAGGGCGTTGCTCACGAAGAAGAGGGGCATGGTCAGCAGGGTGATGACCCCCTGGAGCCCCTCAGGCGACTCCATCCGGAGCGAGATGGCGGAGGAGAGGAAGAGGAACCCGAGCGAGAAGATGCCCACGAAGGCGAAGACGCCCAGGACGGCGGCGGCGGTCTGGAGGATCCCGGCCGATCCGGTGAAGAACTCCACCCCCAGCAGGAGGCCGAAGAGCAAAATCACCCCCGACTGGATGAAGGACTTGGTCATCCCCGAGAGGCCCATGCCCACCACCAGGTGGGTCCGGGGCATGGGACTCGCCATGATCTCGCGCATCAGCCCCCAGTTCCGGTCGAAGAGGAGCCCGATCCCCCCAAAGAGGCTGGTGAACAGAGTGGTGAGAGCGATCACCCCCGCGGCCATGAAGGTGAGGTAGCCCACCGGGACTCCCCCGGCGGCCGCGTCCACCGACTCCAGCTGCTGGAAGCTGCTGGACATGGCCACCCCGAAGAACCCGAGCCAGAGCGCGGGCTGGACGAGCGAGGAGAAGAGCTGGGCCCGGAACCGGACGAACCGGATCATCTCCCGCCAGTAGATGGTCAGAAAACCGGTGTTCATCCCTGTTCACCCCCGTCCCGGAGCCCCCGGCCGGTATGGTGGACGAAGACGTCGTCCATGGTCGGTTTCTGGATGTTGACCGCGGTCACGGAGATCTCCCGGGCCTGGAGGTGTTCGAGCAGGGCGGGGAGACACCGGCTCCCGTCCACCCGGACGTGGGCGGTCACCCGGCCGTCCACCATCCGGACCCCGGAGATGAGGGGGCTTTCGTCAAGCGCGGTGAGCGTCGCCCCGGGGTCCCCGGTCTCCAGGGTGATGACGTCCTCGCCAAGCGCGTTCTTGAGCTCGTCGGGCGGCCCTTCCGCGATGATCCGGCCGCCGTCGATGATGCTGATCCGGTCGCTCAGCGAGTCCGCCTCGTCCATGTAGTGGGTGGTCAGGAAGATGGTGGTTCCCTCCCGGTTGACCCGGCGGATGTAGTCCCACATGGAGAGGCGGGTCTGGGGGTCGAGGCCGAGGGTGGGCTCGTCCAGGAAGAGCACCTCGGGGCGGGTCATCAGGCCCCGGGCGATCTCCAGGCGCCGCTTCATCCCCCCGGAGAGGTGCTTGGTGCGAACCTCCTGCTTGTGGGTGAGCCCCACGATCCCAAGCATCTCCCGGATCCGCTCCGACCTCTCCGCCGCCGGTATCCCGTACAGCCGGCCGTGGAACTCGAGCGTCTCCCGGACGGTCAGGTCGCGATCGAGCACCTCGTCCTGGAAGACGATCCCGATGGACCGGCGGACCGCGGCGGGATCCGCGGCGACGTCATGGCCCGCCACCCGGGCCTCCCCCTCCTGGAGGGAGAGCAGAGTGTTGAGCACGTTGATGGTGGTGCTCTTCCCGGCGCCGTTCGGTCCCAGGAAGGAGAAGATCTCGCCCCTGTCGACCGAGAAGGAGATCCCGTCCACCGCCACCATCCCGTCGTAGCGATGGGTCAGGTTCCGGACCACGATGATGGGCTCTGCCATGGATGTCTGTAGATCTGGGGAGGCGAACCCAGAAAAACCATCCCCCCGGCAGTGACCGCTCACCTGCGGAGAATCGCACCGGCGACGATCCCGAGGATGGCCAGGACGAGGGGGAGGGGAGAGGTGGGGGTGGGTGTGGAGGTGGAGGCGGTGGTCACGGGGGGCGGGCTGGCCGTGGGAGTGGGGGTGGCCGTGGTGTCGGTGGGGACCGGCGTCTCCCCGGGCACCTGGCGGAGGATGACGGTGTCGATGGTCCCCTCCGCCTCCCGGTTGGTCTGGCCGTACAGCCCGACGGTGGAGAATCCCAGGCGGGAGAGCCCGGCAAAAGACTGACCGACCGGCAGCTCGGCTCGCCAGACTTCCTCCCAGGTGTCGGTTGCAAAGACGGTCATGTAGACGGTATTGTCGATCCGGTCATATTCGAGGATGATGCGGTAGGTCCGGTTCAGCTCGTAGGTGACCGTGGGACCCCCGTAGGATTCGCGCTGGCTGTGGACTTCCGCGATATTGTTCGCCCGGGTGATGCCCTTCAGCCGGAAGAGGTTCCCGTACTTGTCCTGGGTCAGTTCGGCGAAGAGACAGGATCCTTCGTTGATATCCATGTCCCGGTCGAAGAGACCGAACCGCATCGCTGCGTTGTAATCGCACCGTGCGGGGGTGACGTCGACGGTGAGGCGGAACGAGGACGCGTCGTCCACGTAAACCGGTTTGTAGGCATAGGAGTTGGTGCCTCCGACGAGCAGGTAATGATAGCACCCCCTCCCCTCCAGCCAGTAGAATGACGACGGGTTGTTGGTCTCCCAGTACGGGTCGGTGCTGAAATTGGTCTCGTAGAAGATGTGCCCCCGGCTGATGTCCCCGGCGGCCACCGCAGAGATGGCGAGGATGATGGCGAGTGCGAGCAGGGCACCCCGGACGATACGCATGTGCAGGTGGATCTGCACATCACGGCAATTTATCTCTGTCGCCCCGGCGACACCCTTATGGATCTTTGAATCCAGCATCACGTGATGGCACCGATGGCCACCTGCGCCGACTGCGCCAACTATCAGCCGAAGACCGGGGAGTGCCGGATCGTCGGCCCGGTCCCTGCCGACCGGGATGCCGCCCGCTGCCCGGTGCGGACCTTCATTCCCCGTGATGCGGGATGGGGCCGCCAGTGACCGGTGTTCAGTCGTCGATGATCGCCACCAGGGTCAGCCGGTAGGTGAGATCCTCTCCTGCGAGGGGGTGGTTGGCGTCCAGCAGGAGACGCCGGGGCCCGACTTTCCGGACGGTGGCGTATCCCTCACCACCGGTGGGAAGCGTGATGCGGACCAGTGCGCCGGGGACGGGCGTCTCTTCTCCAGAGAGCCGGGACCGTTTGATGGTGAAGACCAGGTTCTGGTGGCGTGGCCCGTAGGCGTCATCGGCGGGGAGATGTACCTCCGTCTCCTCGCCCGGCGCCATGCCGATGAGCGCCTCCTCGAAGGCCGGGTTGATGGCCCCCTCCCCGAGGACAACCCGGTCGGGATCGCGGTCCCGGGAAGTCTCCACCACCTCGCCGTCCTCGGTTCGGGCGGTGAAGTGCACGAGCACGGTGTCTCCGGGGGCGGCGGTCTCCATGTGCGAAAAATGTCGATGGGAGGAGACTTGAATGTTGACGGTGCCGGGGGCGGGATTCATCCTCCCGGCGAGAGATCGACGGTGAAACCCTCCATCGCCGCGATATTCAGGTCGCGGTCCGCGGTGGGGGCGACCACCGCCGGGGTCTGCCGGACCAGCCGGAAGACGACTGCGTCTTCGGGCAGAGGTGGGTCCAGGGGCACGTCCACGGTCTTCTGGATGATGTACCGGCAGGGATCGAGGCGGGAGGCATAATAGTCCCTGAACCGGGTGCGGTTCTCATCGGACATGCGGACCCAGTCGGCGGTCTCGGCCACGGTGGGGTCGCAGGGCACCCACCCGTACCCGGGAAGGAGGTACTCCGCCCAGAAGTGCGCACCCGGCTGCGGGCTGAGGATCATCTGGTACCCGCCGATGGCCCGGGCGGGGATCCCCAGCGCCCGGCAGAGGGCGGCGAAGAACATGCTCTGCGTCCCGCAGTCACCGTGGCCCGTCTCCCGCATATAGGTGGACTCGGCCACCTTCGGCTCCCGGATGTCCAGGGAGGAGTGGGGAACCCGGCTGTAGGGATAGGTCATGACGATGTGGTCGTAGATCATCCGCGCCTGGCGGGCCGGGTTGGTCTCGTCTCCGACGATCTCCCGGGCGAGGGCGGTGATCCCGGGGGTGATCCTGATATTTCGCTCCGAGCGGGTGTACTTCCGGTACCGGGGATCGGCGGTGTCGTACTCTCCCACCTGTGCGGGATCGATTGAAAAGACCTGTTCATACGAGGTGAAGGCGATATCCGCCGACACCACCAGGTCCCCATCGATCGCCTCCGCGGGGATCTCGCAGTACAGGTAGCCGATATCCCCGGTGGTCACCGGTCCGGTTTTGACATACTCCGGGCAGGAGAGGTTGGTGACCGATATCTCCCGCTGTGATGCGGTCTCCACGGGAAGCGGGAACCAGATCCGGATGGTGCCGGTCTCCGGGAGGATATCGCCGGCGATCTCCAGGCGCTCGGAGCCGGTATACCGGACCGGGTCGGTGTAGTGGCCCTCATCGCGGTCGTCGGCCCAGGCGTACCGTCCCATCCGGTCGATGTCGAGATCTCCGGCGGCCAGCTCCCGCAGCCTCGCCGGGTGGGCATACAGGTAGTTGGCGCCGGTCATTCCGAAGTAGAGGGTATCGTTGTCGGAGACGAGAGTCTGGGCCCGGGTATCGAGCCATTCGTCGATCTCCGCCCCGGTGATACCGGGGGTCTTCTCCCGCATGGCCGCTTCGGCGGCGGACCGGTTGCAGGGGAACTCGATGTGGCTGTACCGCGCCCGCATCACCCCCCGTTTCGCGGCGAGGGCGAGGTCATCATCGCCCGATTCCCGGGAGAGGTTTTGGGCCTCTCCATAGAGATCCTCTGCGGTCCGGTAGTTCCCTGCCTCAAACGCCGCCTCCGCCCGTTCATAGACATCATCTGCAGCGGGTCCGCTGGAGAGACATCCGGCGGCGAGGCAGAGGGAGGCGAAAAGGAGGATGGCCAGAGACGATCGCATGGGAGAGATGGGGGGAATGGATGACTTTATCCTTTGGAAATCGTCCCCCCGCCCTGCGAGGTCGGGTCGTCCTCCCTGCGGTGACCGGGCCGGGAGCGATAACACCCGGGGGGTGGGAGTACTCCGGCATGGAACACAAGCGGGTCCTCTGGCTGGTGGGTCTCGGGGTTGCGAGCTGGCTCATCCCCTTCCTCGTCTCCGTGCCCCTGTATGCCCCCGGGGGCGGGGCGCTCATCGGTATCTTCCTCGCCAAGTCCAACCTCATCGTGGTCGGTGCCGGAGTGGGCACCCTCCTCATCCTGGTCTTCCTGCAGGGGGTGCATGCCGGGTACCTGCGGGAGGGTCTCCTCCTCGGTGGTGCCTGGCTGGCGATCAACTGGGCGCTCGACGCCGTCGTCCTCCTCCCCCTCTCCGGGATGGGAGCGGTGGAATGCATGGAGCAGATCGGCCTTCGCTACCTGGTCATCCCCATCATCGCGGCGGGGATCGGGTATGGCGCCGACCGGGCGGTGCAGACACACGGCACTGATCCGGGGTCGGTGATGTTCTGAGGACGCACGGATTCCGGGACGCCTGCACCGGGACAACAGATTTTATCAACCCGTGCATCGCAAGGACATACGGTGAGAGACATGGTTGTATTGAATGACGAGATCAAGGCTGCGATGGCCACGATCAAGGCGTTTCCGGTTGCCACCGCGTCAAAAGACGGTGTCCCGAACGTGGTCCCCATCGGGTTCGTGGAGCTGGTGGACGACGAGACGATCTGGATCGCGGACAACTTCATGAAGAAGACGCTCGCGAACATCAAGGAGAACCCGAAGGTCTCCCTGTTCGTGTACGGTCCGGAGACGAAGGGCTGCTACCAGATCAAGGGCGACGTGGAGCTGAAGACGAGCGGTCCCGACTTTGAAAAGATGCAGGAGACCGTCCGATCGAAGATGGCCAAGGCGCCCGCCAAGGGGCTCCTGGTCGTGACGATCACCGACGTGTACACCTGCCTCCCCGGCCCGAATGCGGGGGAGAAGATCCTCTGAACCGGGGAGAAGAACTCCTTTTTTCCCAACAAAGCGGCGTTACGGGACGGATGGAGGAGGTGCGCCGGGCCGCTCCAGGACCCGCCTCCCCCACGGCGTGATGGCGGTCGGGATTACCGGCCCGGTGGCCTTGTGCCCGGGTATGATGCGGGGATGGGGAGCGGCTCCGCCGGTCAGGGAGGCTGAATCATTCCCGGCCGGTGTGATCTCTCTTCAGCACCCGCTCGATGGACCACCGGCCCCGTCCGTATTCTTCGCCCAGTATCTCGATGGATCGTTTCTTCGTCGCCCCGGACGCGATGAGCCGGTCGAACCGATCCTGCACGTCGCGGATCTCCTCCGGGGTCCATGGCTCGCCCCGACGCCTCCCCTCCCCGGTCTGCGGGGTGCGCAGGGTGGACAGGAGGTACCCCGGTTCGATATCCGTCAGTTCCCCGGTCTTCGCCTCGAAGAGCGGTGCGGAGAGTTCGAACCCGGTCGCCCGGCGATCGAGGCCGATCGCCGTCCGGGCCGTGGAAAACCCGCCGAGGAAGAGGTCGCAGACGAGATCGCCCGGGTTGCTGCTGTACTGGATCATCTTGCAGAGCAGGTCTGTTGGCAGTTCGTTCTTGTTCTTCACTCTGCCGGGCTTGTACTCGCGGTTGATCACCCAGACATCCTCGCGGTCCCGGTAGTTCAGGGACCCGCCGGCCTCGTCCCTCTCCCCGCATCCATACCGGGATTCGAGGTTGAAGGTCCTCGATCCCCCCGGTTTTTCGTAGAAGAGGATGTGGTAGTGGGAGGATACGAACTTCCTCCGCGTGTACACCCCGAAGGTGTACTTCCAGATGATGTGGTTGATCTCCTCGAGAGAGGTCTCGCGGAGGGCATGGAGGATATGGTACAGGTTCGTGTACCCGGAGACGATGTACATCGACCCGCCCGGTCTCAGGATACGTTCGGCCTCCTGTATCCACCGGCGGCTGAAGGTGCCATACTCCGCGGCGGGGACCTCCACGTACCCGTCGATGACGAATGACTCGTTGCGGTTGTAGTGGCGGTGCAGGCGGTCGCCCCGGATCCCGTAGGGGGGATCGGTGATGATCAGATCGATGGAGTCGTCGGCGATGTGCTCTGCTGCCCCCGCGATGCAGTCTGCGTTGTAGAAGGTATTGCCATGGATCTCCACGCTCCTCATACCGACTCCCCCGTCTGTGAATCCTGATTGGACCCGGGACTGATTTAATGTGCACCGCGGCGGCCGCCCGGCGGACCGAAAACGTTTTAAAAAGTTTGATCTCCCCAAAGACGGCGCGTGCAGAGACGGGTTGGCTGCCCCTCCCGTTCTTCCGGCGAAAACCGGGCCCTTCAGCCGCATGCCAGAGGTGCTCACATCGCACGTTCCTGGGGGTGTGCATCAGATGTGAGAATATCTCGCGCCGGTTCATGCACGCCCCCATGAGGGGTCGCCCGTGTGTTCATTATCGAGCGGCGGTGAAGATGACACGTGCTTTTCGGGATGTGGAAATGGTACCGGAAAAGAGAGCGATTGCCCTTTGCCCGTGATATGACAGGAAAACGCCGAGGGGGTGATTTGAACACCCGAGGTGCACAGCACCAGCGGCTTTCGAGGCCGCCGCCTTTCCGGACTAGACTACCTCGGCTCTCCGGGCAGTACTGTTGACCGTTTTCGCGCATTAAACCACTGGTCCGGCGGAGGTATGTATATCTTCTGCCCGGCCCCACGGGTCAGACGGCATGGTGCGAATCGTCATGACGCTCGTCCCCGGGGGGGAGCGGATCGTCTGCGACGCCGCGGACGGGATGGCCTACCAGGATCTCCTCTCCGAATGCGGCATCATCCCCGAAACGGTGCTGATATTCGTCGACGGGCGGTCCGTGCCGCAGGACGCCCCGGTGCGGGAGGGGGAGGCGGAGATCCGCCTCACCGCCTCCCGGGGGTGATCCTGCAGTATCCCGGGCCTCGGGAAACCTGCCTTCTTTGTGGAGTGTGCACCGTCCACACCGGATGCGGTGGATCCCGGATGGTGAGTGTCCTGGCGGTCTGGAGTGAGGGCTGGATGGTCTCCGGTTTTTCCGACGGGAGGATACCGACGAGCGGATCGACCGCCCTGTCCGGGGGGGTCCTCGGCGTCCCGCCGACGGTAAAAAATAAAAAAAGGGTGGTATTCCGCCTATTCCCTCTGCTGGGTGACCATCATGTCGTCGACCCGGATCAGCAGGGAGGCGGTCTCCGCCGCGGACTTGATGGCCTGGGTCTTGACCCGGAGGGGCTCGAAGACGCCCGCCTTCTCCATGTCGACGATCTCGCCGGTGAACACATCGAGGCCCGCCTTCGTCTCGCCGCGGGCATGGGCCGCCTTCAGGGCGACCAGCTTGTCCACCGGGTCGAACCCGGAGTTCTCGGCGAGGGTGCGGGGTATGTGCTCGAAGGCCTTGGCAAACGCCTCGAGCGCCAGCTGCACCCGGCCGCCGGTGTGGGTGGCATAGTCCTGGACTTTGAGCAGCACCTCGGTCTCGGTGGCGCCGCCGCCGACCACGAATGTGCCGTCCTCCATGGCGTCCTGCACCACGCGGGTGGCGTCATAGACCGCCCGCTCCAGCTCGTCCACGAAGTTCTGGGTGGAGCCGTGGAGGAGGATGGTGACCGCCTTCGGGTTCTCGCAGCCGGAGATGACCACCACTTCGTCGTCAGTCTCCTCCTCCACCCGCTCGGCGGATCCGAGCTTCTCGGTGGAGAGATCGTCGACCTTGGTGGCGATGGTGGCGTTCAGGGCCCGGGCGGCGAACTTCATGTCCTTCTCGGGGATGTCCTCGATCGCCAGGATGCCATACTTGGCCAGGTAGAACTGGACCGACTCGGCGATGCCCTTCTGGCAGAGCACCACACTGGCACCGGCATCCCGGATGCCGTCGGCCAGAGATTTGAGGGATTCCTTCTCCTGGGCGTCGAAGGCCTCCATCTGCTCGGCGCTGGTGATCTTGATCTTGGACTTGACCTGGGTCTTGACCACCTCGAGGGGGGTGGAGATGAGGGCGACCTTCGCGTCGGTCACCACCCGGGGCATGCCCGTGTTGACCCGCTTCTTGTCGATGACCACCCCGCGGACCAGGGTCGAGCCGTCCATGCTCTCACCGACCTGCTTCTTGATCATCACGTCGTCCTCGTCGATCACGACCCGATCGTCGACGCGGGTGGCTACCGTGGTCACCGCGTCCACCACGATCTCCCGGATGGTGTCCTTCGCCGCTTCGATGGATTTCCCGGTCATCGCGGTGTCCGCGACCTTGATCAGGCCCTCGCGGTCGTCGGGGGAGATGTCGATGGCCATCTCGTTCAGGATGCGGAGCGCCTCCTCCATCCCCATGCGGAACCCCTTGGCGATGATGGTGGGGTGCACCTCCTGGGCGATCAGATCTTCGGCTTCCTCCAGGAGTTTGCCGACCAGCACGCAGGCGGTGGTGGTGCCATCGCCCACCTCGTCGTCCTGCGCCTCAGCGACCTCGACCATCATCTTGGCCGCCGGGTGCTGCACGGAGAGCTCGTGCAGGATGGTGGCCCCGTCGTTGGTGATGACCACGTCGCCGCTGGGGCTGACCAGCATCTTGTCCATGCCCCGCGGGCCGAGGGTGGTGCGCACCGCCCCCGCGATCGCCTTCGCTGCCATGATGTTGGAATGGAGCGCATCGCGCCCCTGTGTCCGTTCTACGTCGTCTTTCAGTATAATAACCGGCTGTCCGGTAAGCATGTTGGAAGCCTCCTCGTATCAGTACGTATGGATTTATACTTCTATATAAAGGATGCGATCGTCACACCCTCTCGATACACACAAAAAAGGCGGTCGACCACCCGTTCGGCGGTTGTCCGGGGACCGGGATTGGTGCCGTCTGGCGATGAAAAAAGGGGGCCACCGGAAGTGGTGGATGGTCCCGTTCACCACCCGGGGCGCGTGTTCTCACTCCTCCGACTCCACCTCGATCATCTGCAGATCGAAGGTGAGCGTGTGGCCGGCGAGGGGGTGGTTGGCATCCAGGGTCACCGAGTTCTCGTCCATATCGGTGACCGTCATGGTGATCGTCTCGCCGTTCTGGAGCTGGACGGAGAGCTGCTGGCCGACCTCGGGCTCGATCTCCTCGGGGATCTGCTCGCGGTCGATCGCCTGCACCAGCCCGTCGCGCCGTTCCCCGAACCCTTCGTCGGGGGAGACGGTGATGGTCTTGGTCTCGCCCTCTTCCATGCCCGCGAGGGCAGCGTCCACGCCCGGGATGACTGCCCCGGCTCCGACGGTGATCTCCAGTGGCTCGTCCTCGTCGAGGGAGGATCCAAATACGGTGCCGTCTTCGAATTTTCCGGTGTAGTGCACCCTGACGGTGTCACCTTCCTGTGCGACGGTCATCCTCCAGCGTGGAGGCGTCACCCTATAAAGAAGTGCCGGGGAATGGTCACTCCCGGCGGCGGGTCACCTGCGGCCGGGAGACACCCATGTCGGGGTCGTGGGACCGGGTGATCTCCACCCCCTCCAGTTCGGTGATGACCACCTCCACCACCAGGTAGACCACGGCCTCTCCCCGCAGGCAGCCGGTGCGGGTCTCCTCGCCCCGGCCCATGGCCACGTGCAGGTGTAGATCGGGCCCTTCATCGCCGGGAAAGACGGTCCCGAACCCGAGGATCTCCCAGCCGTTTTCGAAGCGCATGGTCACCGGATCCGGGGGCACCACCGCGTCCCGCGGCCCGGTGACCACCGTCCCCTCCCGGAGCGCCCCGAAGACCTGCACGGTGGCGCACGCGATCCGCTCCGTGGTGCAGACTGCACGGATGGCGCCGGTGAGGTCCTCGCCCTCGTCGACCCGGAGGTAGAAGATCCGGCCCGGTTCTCTGTGGGAATACTCCATCAGCCCCCCTCCCCCCGGAGAAGCGCCTCGATCTCCTCCCTGCTTGCGTCCACCTCGTAGACCATGGTCCCGTAGCAGGGCTTGGTGAAGGGAAAGAGAATCTTGCCCTTTTTGTACTTGACCCCCATCACCATCGGCCCGTCGCCCAGCAGCCGGATCCCCCGGAAGATGAATTCGGGCTCCACGGTGACCTGGTCGGCGGTATGTGTGCTGATATACTCGTTTGCCTCGGAGAGGGGCACCTCCAGGAGGCGCACCTTTCCGCAGAGCCTGTTGACGCACCGACTGTCCATGACTACCTCTCCGGCCAGTCCGGGTTCTCCTCGAGGAACCGCTCCTCCTTCTCCCGGAGTTCCCCGGCGGTGAGCGTGGCGGGCATGCAGATGCAGGCATGCTCCACGAACCGACCCCCCTCGAAGTGGCCGGGACGATCCTGAGGCCCGCAGCATCCGAACGTCCCGGTATCGAAATCGTGGTAGACCAGCTCCCGGCCGCTGTCACGGGCCTCTGCAAGGGCCTCTTCCCATGAATCCGCCATGCCCCTCACCCGATCCGGGAGACCCCGAAGAGCGTCTCCACCGGGATGCCGTCGACCTCGCGAAGTCCCCGCTTATCGAAGATGGTCCAGATGGAGAGCGGGATGGCGTGGTGGCGGCGAAGATAGTCGATGGTCTCCTTCATGGTCCTGCCGCTGGTGATCACGTCGTCGACGATGATGCACCGCTTCCCCCCGAGCTGGGCGAAGTTGCCGGAGAGCGATCCCACCTGGGTGCCGGGACTGTGCTTCGCCGGGTGATACACCCCCAGTTTCAGCCCCTCCTCCACCGCGATGATGGTGGCGAGGGGGACGCCGGAGAGCGCGATCCCCACCACCACCTCCGGCGGGCCGCTCGCCTCCCGGCGACTCTCTTCCACCGCCCGTTCATGATGGAGGCGGAGCATCAGGGCGATCTCGGCGAGGAGTTCGGCATTGCAGCTCACCGCCGTCCAGTCGATGTGCACATCCTTGGGCGCCTCCTCCCCCTCCTTCTGGGTGAGAAGCCAGGTGACCGTCTCGGCGGAGAGGCTGAGTTCGTCGGCGATCTGGCCGGTGCTGTGACCGTCGCCCTGGAGCTGCTTGGCCCGGGCGATGAGGTCTTCGAGGGACGTCATGCACAGAGATGCCGGGTCGAACTATTTAACCTTTCTTTTCATGGGAGATCCGCAGACCGGGCAGATACCGGATCGGTCTCCGTACCGGCCGCACCCGGTGCACCGGACCCGCCACCGGCGGGCGGTCGCCCGCCGCTGCCGGAGGGGCACGACCTCCAGCCCGAGGGAGAGGGCGGTGTTCTGGACCGCGAAGTCGTCGGTGGCCACTGCCGCGTTCCGGTCATGGGCGAGGGCGAGGAGGTCCCGGTCGGCCCCGGAGAGGACCGGGGCGTCCCCGGTGCGGAGAGCGGCATCCTCCACCGCCAGGAGGCCTTCGGAGGACGGCTCCTCGATGACCAGGCCCGAGGCCAGGAAGCGTTCCAGGCGGCCTTTCGCGGCGGGATCGGTCAGTTCCGCGACCACCGAGGGGGTGGTGTACAGGGTCCCCGTCACGGGGATCTCCATGAAGAAGACCGATGCGTCCAGGACCACGATCATGCCGAAAAAATCACCGGGCCCACCCCCTCCACTGACACGGGCATATCGAAGAGCTCGAGGAGATCGCAGACGGTGGCTGCATGTGTGGTGAGAGACCCGGCAGTACAGGTGCCTCCATACCGGACCAGGTAGACGAGCAGCTGGTCGGCGAGATGCACATCCACCGTGCCGCCCCCTGCCTGCATCTTCAGCAGTCGCCGGGCCGCGTCCCGGCCCACGTCCCCGGCCGGGTATCCGCGGCGGCCGATGGCCAGCCCTCCGAAGCACCCGATCCAGGCGGTGACTGAAGATCCGGTGGAGGGACCGCCCTCCCGGCAGTCGATGTGAACCGGGAGGGTGATGCCCGTCGCCTGCCGGACCGCATCGCGGGCCGCCTCCGCCTGCCGCCGGGAGACGTGCCCGGGGAGGTTTTGGGAGCAGGAGATGATCCCCGCATCCCCCTCCGGGGGGCAGGAGATGGGCCGAAGCCCGGACTGCTCCACCCGCACCCGGACCTCGCCGCCGCCGCGGGGATAGTAGCCCCGGGCCCGGATATCGATCTCCATCTCCGCTCCCGCGGCCCTGAGCATGGGGACGAAGACCCGGTCCAGATAGTCGATGGTGGGGCTCATGGCCACCTCGGTCCCCCCGGTCACGGTGAGCGAGCCCCCGGTGTGGATGGCGGCAGGGAGCCAGCACTGGATGACCAGCGGGATGCTCCCGGCGGTTCCCACGTCCACCCGGAGATCGGCGGCCGCCATGGGGCCGGGCTGGAAGATGAGCCGGCCGCTGCCGCGGACGAGTCCGTCGCATTCCGCCTGACAGGTCCCCGCCACCGCTTCCACCGCGGCCACGTGCTGGGCGGCGAGACCGGGCTTCGACCGGTTCTCCCGGATCCGGTCGATGGTCACCGCGCGTCCGGTGACCGCGGCGAGGGCGACCGCGCTTCGGACCAGCTGCCCGCCCCCCTCTCCCATGGTACCGTCTATGGGAAGCATTCCCGGACGGCTCCGGCGATGGTATCGGCCGCGGTGATCCGTGAACAGGCCCGCTCGATGGTGTCGGTGGAGACGATGGATTCGATGCCGGCGGCGGTCAGCCGGCCATAGGCACCGCCTGCGAGCACCGCATGGACGCAGAGTGCCCGGATGGAGGACGCTCCCTGGTCGCGGAGCATGCCCGCGGCGGTGGCGATGGTCCCCCCGGTGGCGATGATGTCGTCGACCATCACCACCTCCCGCCTGTCCGCCTCCAGGTGCCGGGGTTCCATCCGCACCTCGCTTCCCGAGAGGCGGGTCTTCTCCAGATGGTCGGTATCCCATCCCCCCACCGCCGCCACCCGGGCGGCGAAGGCGGCGGCCCCCGCATCGGGCGCCAGGATGAGGGGGTCGTCGGGGTCTTCGTCCGCGAGGAACTCTCCAAGCGCCCCGGCCATGGAGAGGTTGGTGGCCGGAGAGAGGAAGTGGGAGAGGATCTCCTCGGTATGGATATTGACGGTGAATACCCGGTCCACCCTGTCGGAGACCGTGCGGGCGATCGCCCGGGCACTCACCGGTTCTCCGGGAGTGAACCGGCGGTCCTGGCGGGCGTATCCCATGTAGGGGAGGACCAGGGATATCCCGCCTTCACTGCAGGCGTCCAGGAGGAGCAGGAGCTGGACGAGTGAGCGAGCGCTGGAGAACGATCCCACCACCAGCATCTCGTCGTCCGGATCATCCACCCGGAGATACTCCTCGCCGTCGGGGAATCGGGAGAACCGCACATCCGCCACCTGCACGCCGAGCCGATCGGCGATGCGGGCGCCGAGAACCTGGGATTGTTCTGTGGATACGACCTTCACTCCATACCCTCCTGCTGAAACTACTTAACCTATCAGTACTGAAATATATAAGTACCATTGGGAAAGAAGAGGAACGGCAATCAATGAATAACAGTGATAATGGAGAGATTGGACCGGTCGATCCCGACCCCTCCGCGGAGTCCGGGGATCCGCAGGACGCACACGATGTCTTTGCCGGGCTCTCTCTCACCACATCCTCAGATATCGAGGTCCCCACCTCCCTGATCGATCAGGTGATCGGCCAGGAGCATGCCGTGGAGGTGGTCCGCAAGGCGGCGACGCAGCAACGGCATGTGTTGATGATCGGAAGTCCGGGTACCGGGAAATCCATGCTCGCAAAGGCGATGGCCGAACTCCTCCCCCGGGAGGAGATGCAGGACATCCTGGTGTACCCGAACTCCGAGGACCAGAACACGCCGGTCATCAGGACGGTCAAGGCGGGACGGGGCAAGGAGATCGTCACCGCTCACCGGGCGGAGGTTCGAAAGAAGCTCCAGATGAGAAATACGCTCGTCATGATGCTCATCGTGGGCATCGTGGGGTACGCCCTCATCGCCGGACAGTGGCTGATGGGCATCATCGCCGCTGCATTCGTGTTCATGGCGTTTCGGTACAGCACGCCCCGCGAGGAGACGATGATACCGAAGCTGCTCGTCTCCCACGCCGGCGAGGAGACCGCTCCCTTCATCGATGGAACGGGATCGCATGCCGGTGCGCTGCTCGGCGATGTCCGCCACGATCCGTTCCAGAGCGGGGGGCTGGAGACCCCCGCCCACGACCGGGTGGAAGGGGGGGCGATCCACCGGGCCCACAAGGGCGTCCTCTTCATCGACGAGATCAATACCCTCACTCCCCACTCCCAGCAGAACCTGCTGACCGCCCTCCAGGAGGGGGAGTTTCCCATCACCGGCCAGAGCGAACGATCCAGCGGGGCGATGGTCCGGACCGAGCCGGTGCCCTGCCGGTTCGTGATGATCGCCGCCGGGAATGTGGACGGGATGGAGGGCATGCACCCGGCCCTGCGGTCCCGGATCCGGGGATACGGGTACGAGGTGTACATGCGGGAGACGATGGAGGACACCCCCGAGAACCGCCGCAAATTCATCCGGTTCGTGGCCCAGGAGGTGGAGAAGGACGGCAAGATCCCCCACTTCGACCGGTCCGCCATCGAGGAGATCATCCGCGAGGCCCGCCGCCGGTCCAACCGGAAGGGCCACCTGACGCTCAAGCTCCGGGACATGGGCGGGCTGATCCGGGTGGCCGGCGACCTGGCCCGGCAGGAGGGTGCGGAGGCGACCACCGCCGACCATGTCCTCGCCGCCAAGGAGACCGCCCGGTCCATCGAGGACCAGGTCTCCGATGAGTACATCCGTCGCAGCCGGGACTACGAGCTGACGGTGGTGGATGGCACCCGGGTCGGCCGGGTGAACGGTCTCGCGGTGATGGGCTCGGATTCCGGCTCGGTGCTGCCCATCATGGCGGAGGTGACCCCCGCACAGGGGGCCAGCGGGGCGGTGGTGGCCACCGGTATGCTCAAGGAGATCGCCCAGGAGTCGATCAAGAACGTGAGCGCCCTGATCAAGAAGTTCACCGGCAGGGACATCCGGAACATGGATATCCACATCCAGTTCATCGGCACCTACCAGGGCGTGGAGGGTGACTCGGCCTCCATCAGCGTGGCCACCGCGGTGATCAGCGCCATCGAGCAGATCCCGGTCCGCCAGAACCTGGCCATGACCGGGTCCCTCTCGGTCCGGGGCGACGTGCTCCCGGTCGGCGGGGTGACCTACAAGATCGAGGCAGCCGCCAAGGCGGGGATCCACCGGGTGCTCATCCCCCGGACCAACATGGACGATGTGCTGGTGGAGGACCGGTACGCCCGGCTGGTGGAGATCGTCCCGGTGGACCATATCCAGGACGTGCTCGAGGAAGCGCTGGTGCCCCAGAACCGGGAGGGGTTCCTCTCCCGGCTCAAGAACATCGCCTCACAGACGGGTTCGGGCCTGATAGAAGCCGGAAACCCGGTCCTCTGAGCACCCATGGGCGAACCGCGGTACTATGACATCCGCCGTGCCCGCGGCGAGTCGACCCAGGTGGAGATCGACAACGGCGTGGTGGAGCACGCCGGCACCTCTTTTTTCGACCACGCGGTCGTCCGGGCGCTCGGCCCTCACGGTTGGGGTGTCCTGGTCGTCGACTCGCTGGACCCCGATGATCCGGGAGAGAGACGGGAGGCGGTCGCCGCCGCGACGGCGCTCGCCCCCATCCCCCGTGACCAGGTGGATCTCGCGCCCGCGTCCCGGGGCATGCTCCCGGTCCCCCGCCCGGCGGAGGACCCCCGTGAGGTCTCCCTCGAGGAGAAGGTATCGCTCCTGGGCACCATCGAGGCGGCCGCCCGGCGCGAGGGGGTGTCCAGCACCCGGGCCCGGTACATGGAGACCGCCGAATCAGTCCACTACATGGACAGTAGCGGAATTGAATCGGCCCACGAGCTCACCCGCTCCGGCTTCTCCATCATGGCGGTCGCTTCCCGAAACGGCGTGATGCAGCCCGGCCGGGAGTCGTTCCACACCATATCCGGGTTCCCGCTCCGCCACCGGGAGGGGCTGGCCCGGACCGCCGCCGAACGGGCGGTGGCCCTGCTCGATGCCCGCCCGGCAAAGGGAGGCCGGATGAACGCGATCCTCGACCCCGAGCTCGCCGGCGTCTTCGCCCACGAGGCGGTGGGGCATGCGAGCGAGGGTGACCTGGTCCGTGAGGGCATCTCTGTCCTGCGGGGCCGGATCGGGGAGCGGATCGGCTCACCCGCGGTGACCATCGTGGACGATCCCACTCTGCCCGAGTTCGGGTTCGAACCGGTGGACGCCGAGGGAGTGGCGGTCTCCCGGACCGAGATCGTCCGGCGGGGGGTGTTTGCCTCCTACCTCCACAACCGCCAGACCCTGGCGGCGGTGGGAGACGGTCTCCCCGGCCATGCCCGGGCGGAATCCGGCCACCTGCCCCAGGTGCGGATGAGCAACACGTTCATCGATGCGGGGGATGCCGACCTCGAGGAGATCCTGGAGGGATGCGGCGACGGCGTGCTCCTCGCCGGGTCCCGCGGCGGCCAGGTGGACCCCGGCCGGGGCGTCTTCCAGTTCAACGCGGAGTACGGGTACCGGGTGGAGGGAGGCGAGCTCGCCGGGATGCTCCGGGACGTCTCCCTTTCCGGCGAGATCCTCGCCACCCTCCATGCGATCGCGCTGGTGGGAACGGATCTCCGAATGCACCAGGGATACTGCGGGAAGGGGGGCCAGAGCGTCCCGGTCAGCGACGGGGCCCCCCATATCCTGCTCAACGATGCGGTGGTGGGCGGCAGTGAGTGACGACGCAGCCTGGATGGAGGAGATCATCGATGCGGGAACGGCCCGGGTCGACGAGCTGGAGGTCTATCTGGGCCGGGTCCGGGGGATCTCCGTCGACCTGAAGGGCCCGGTCACCGGGGTGGCCGAGGAGGACCGGTCGTGTGGATACAGTATCCGGGTCATCGACGGGGGCCGGATCGGTGCATCGAGCAGTTCCGACCCGGACCGGTGGCGGGAGTGCCTGGACGCCGCCTGTGCGGGCGCCCGCCTCTCCCCCCCGCAGGCATGGGACGGTCTTCCCGATCCCGCTCTGCTCCGGAGGGATGTCCCCTCCGCCGATCCCGGCCTGGAGGTCACCCCGGAGGGGGTGGCCGACCTGGTGGGGGCCCTGCAGGAGGGCGCCGCCCGGCACCCGGAGGCGACGGTGGCGGGAGGAGGCGCCCATCTCACCCGGGGGACCGCCCTGCTTGCCAACAGCGCGGGGGTCCTGTATACCCGGGAGTTCACCCGGGCGGGCGTCTCGCTCGAGGCGATCGTCGGCGAGTCCACCGGCCACGAGTTCGACGCCTCGGTCTGTGCCGGTGACATCGATCCCGGGCGGGTCGGGGAGCGGGCGGCGGAGCTCGCGGTGGTCTCGGCGAAGGGCGCGGATATCGCCACGGGTACGGCGGACATCATCCTCTCCCCGACCGCGGCCGCCCAGTTTCTCTCGAATGTGGTGATCCCCGCCCTCTCGGGGCGAAATGTCCATGCGGGCCGATCCGCCCTTGCGGAGAAGCTCGGCGAGGAGTGCATGGACCCCCGCCTCTCGCTCACCGACGATCCCTTCGCCCGGGGGCTTTCAAGCACCGCCTGGGACGCGGAAGGGGTGCCCACCGCCCCGCTCACCCTCGTGGAAGAGGGCGTCCTCCGGTCCTTCGCCTACGACCTGAAGACCGCCTACCGGTACGGGGAGGAGAGCACCGCGAGCGCCGTGCGGGCCGGATCGGGGGGGTCGCCTGCGATCGGGGTCCACAACCTGGTGGTGGACGGGCCCCGGGGGGCGGTGGACGACGATCCGGCGGTATACATCCACGACGTGGTGGGAGCCCATACCGCCAACCCCCTCACCGGCGATTTCTCGGTGGAGTGCGCGAACCCGCTCCGGGTGGCGGGCGGGTCCGTGGAGGAGCCGGTCCGGGGGGCGATGCTCTCGGGAAACATCTTCTCCATGCTCTCCGAGATCGCCGCTCTCGGATCGGAGAGCAGGGTGGTCGGATCCACCATCCTGCCCGCCATAAGATTCAATACCCAGCGTATCATTGGTAAATAACAATGCTGGGGACGATTCTCACCATTCTCTTCGCCCTCGCGGTGGCGGGGGCCATCTTCTACTTCTTCAAGCAGGCCACCAAGCTGATCGTCAACGCGGTGCTCGGGCTCGCCACCCTCTTCTTCGTCAACATATTCTCGGTGATGAGCTGGTTCGGGGCCCCGGACGTGGAGATCACCCTGGTCTCCCTGATCATCTGCGCCTTCGGGGGGGTGCCCGGGGCGGTGGTGCTGATCATCCTGCACCTGTTCGGAATCACCATATGAGGGGAGAGGGGGTGCAACACACCCCGTGTGGTCCCCTGCACAGAGGATCACCCGGTTGCCTATTTTATCTATCAGAAGGACCGATCACCACACATGATTGCCCAGAGCGTCCGGCGCTACCAGGAGATCATCGGGATCCTCTCCAAATACGGGTTCGGGTACCTGTTCCTGGAAGACATCTCTCCCGGGCTCGCCAGGATGGACATCCAGCGTCGCCTCCATCCCGAGCTGGAGGGGTATACCAAGTACGAGCTGCTGCGGTTCGCCATCGAGGACCTGGGACCCGCGTTCGTGAAGTTCGGCCAGATCCTGAGTACCCGGCGGGAGATGATCCCGCCCGAGCTGTTCGATGAGCTGATCAATCTCCAGGACAAGGTCGCCCCGCTCCCCTTCGAGGTGATAGAGCCCACCATCGAGAAATACTGCGGGCCGGTGGACGAGGCCTTCCAGTCCTTCGAGCGGGCGCCGCTCGCCGCTGCGTCGGTCTCGCAGGTGCACCGGGCGGTCCTCCATGACGGCACCGAGGTGGCCGTCAAGGTCCAGCGTCCGGGCATCCGGCGGGTGATCGAGATCGATCTCCCCATCATGCGCCGGCTCGCCGAGCGCCTCGAACGCCTGGATCCCGATATCGCGGTGTACAACCCGACCGCCCTGGTGGACGAGTTCGTGACCCAGATCTTCAAGGAACTCGATTTCGTCCACGACGGCCAGAACGCCGACACCCTGAGCAGGAACTTCGCGGAGAACCCCCGGGTCAAGGCCCCGCGGATCTACTGGAACTACTCGGGCTCGGAGCTCCTCACCATGGAGTTCATCGATGGTGTGCGGATCGATCACGTCGACGAGATCCGGGAGAGGGGCGTGAATCCCGCTGAGATCGCCGAGATCGGGTTCCAGGCGTACCTTCAGCAGATCTTCATCGACGGGTTCTTCCACTCGGATCCCCACCCCGGCAACCTGATGGTGACGAGGGGGGGAGAGCTGGTCTTCATCGACTTCGGCATGGTGGGGATGCTCAGGCCCGAACGCCAGGACATCTTCATCGAGGTGCTGATCGCGTTCACCAGCGCCGACGTGGACTCGCTTCTGGAGTGTTTCGAGAAGCTGGGTATCCAGATCCGGGAGGACCGAAAGGAGCAGCTGAAAGACGAGCTCTACTACGTGCTCAAGAGCTCGCAGTCATCGGAACTCGATAAGATGGACTTCGGGAGCGCGATGAGTTCGGCACCCGACGTCCTGAACAAGTACAATGTCCGGATCCCCTCCTCCCTGATGCAGGTGCTGAAGGTCATCTGGATGATCTTCGATGTGGCCGTCCTCCTGGACCCGTCCTTCAACTTCAACGCCCGGGTGAAGCCCTACATGGCGGCGATCATCAAGGACCGGTATGCCTCCGAGAAGTTCGTCAAGCAGCTCCCCATGGCGATGATGAACCTCACCCAGGGGATGGTCGCCCTGCCCAAGGCGCTCAACACCGTGGTCACCAAGGTGAGCAAGGGGCAGTTTCAGTTCGACATCACGTCGAAGGAGATATCGACCCTCAGCACCTCCATCGAGCTCTCCACCGACAAGCTGGCGATGGGCCTGATCATCGCATCGATGGTGATCGGGTCGTCGCTGGTGCTCAACGCACCCTTCACCACGAGTTTCTCGGTCATCTACTGGCTGGCGACAGGGATCTATGTGGCCGCGATCGTCTTCGCGGTCTTCTCCCTGTACAAGATCATGCAACGGACGCTGTGAGGGGAGGTCAGGCCCGGGCCACCTTGATGAGGCGGTACCCGAAGTAGGCCAGGGCGAGCCCGATGAGCAGGGCGATGAACCCGGCGAGCTCCTCGACCCAGGGCATGATCGCCGGGATATTGAATATCAGGCTGACGCCGGTCAGGATGAACAGAACACCCACGAAGAGAGATCCCAGTCCGAGATAGTCCATATGTTCAGAAGTGAACAATTTTCGTATATATTTCCTTTCTTTCCCTCCGTCAGAAACTGAATCGCCTCTCGTCGGAAAACGGCACCGGGCAGGAGATGATGGCGAGATCCACCCGGGCCGTGCCGGTGATGCGGAGGTCCAGTGACCGGTTCGCCAGGAGATCGGAGAGGGACCCGATCACCTCCCGGTTGTGCACGGTGACCGGGATCCGGATGACGCTCTGTCCCGGGGGCATCCGGTGCTCGCCGTGGTGGCCGTGGGCGACCAGCCGCTCCCGCCCGGATCCGCCCTCGAATATCTCGAAATCGATGGATTCCACCGTGATGGGCACGGGATTGCCGTTGTCGAGGGTGAGGGAGACCAGGAGCCCGATCTCTGCAAGCGAGGCGCTCTGCACCGAGACATCCTGAATGGTTATGGTTGGTCTGCCCGGATCGGTCATGTCCGTCAGAAGATGCTCGCCTCGGAGTACACGGTGACCCGGTCGGACTGGATCTCGAAGGGCTTGATCTCGCGGGAATGGCCCGATCCCCGCATCTTCACCACCTCGAGGGCGAGATGGACCTCGGAGAGGTCGCTTGGCCTGACATAACGCAGCAGGATGACCGTGTCCACCAGGTACTCGATGAGACCGTACCGGCTCGAGGAAGGGTACTGGATGCTCGTCTCCGAGGTGAGCACCAGCGTGCAGTCGATGTCCCGCATCATCTCGATGAACCGGAACGTCTCGGTCCGGCGGTCGGATTCTTCCTCGAAGAGCCCTTCGAAGAGGGAGATGGGGTCGATGACCACCCGGCTCGCACCCACCTCGCCGATCAGGTCGGGGAGCTCCTTCTTGATGCTGTTGATGGCCAGGTTGAAGTTGGTGGGGTCCAGCTTGATGATGTGGAGGTTCTTGTCCAGGTAGGTGTCCACGTCCCACCCTTTCTGGCGCATCGTGTCCAGGATCGACTCCTTGCGCTCCTCGAGGCTGATGTAGATGGCGTTCTCGCCTTCCTTGAGGCCTTCGAAGATGAACTGGAGGGCGAAGGTGGTCTTGCCGGTGCCGTAGGTGCCCACCACCGCGGCGAGGGATCCCGGGATCAGCCCGCCGCCGAGCATGGCGTCGAGCCCTTCGATCCCCATCTTGACCCGGTTCGGCACTCAGATCACCACCCGGATGTTGCTGACCTCGAACCCGCCCGCGGAGCTGATCCGGACCGCGAACTTCACCAGGTCGTTCTCCTCCAGGTGGGGCATCACCCCGCGGAACTTCTCGAAATACATGACCCGCTGGCGCCTGCCGGCGCCCGCATCCTCCCACCGGAAGGCGATGAGGGCGTCCGCACAGTCAGCCACCTCCGTCTCCCGCTCCGAAGGGAGGATGCGGGAGGTGAGGTGGAGGTACACGGTCGATCCCCACTCCTTGCTCACCCGCTGGAGGCCGCGGAGGAACGAGATGAACTCGTTCCAGTTCTTCCTGTCGGCGAACTGGGGAGCGAGATCGGTGAGCGAGTCGATGATGATGAGGCTGCCCGGATCGCTCCGGGAGAGGGCGGCGGAGAGCTCGGCCAGAATGGAAGCACGCTTGCGGCCCCGGGTCTGAAACCGGGAGAGGGTATCCCCGCCGCTGTACCATTCCGCCGGCACCACGCTGTTTTCGAAGTAGAGGTCCGAGAGATCGTGGAAGGTGACCACGTCCTGGATGGAGCTGGAGAGCGCCGGTTTGAAGGAGAGGGAGATATCCCGGACCACGTCCTCCTCCACCCGGGTGATGGTGATGTAGGCGATGGATCCGGGCGGGGCGATCTCCCCGCCGGCGTGACCTCCCTCGTGGATCATATCCGAGAGGAAAAAGAGCGAACTGTAGGCGAATTCCGCCCCGCCGGCACCGATATCGCTCAGGAGCAGGATGACCGACCCCGCGGGGACCCCGCCGTCGAAGACCGGGTCCAGCGATTCGATGCCGGTGGGCATCCGCACATTCGGTCCAGGCCCCTTCTTGCGGGGAGGTGGCGTGGGCCGGGGGGTTTCGTCCGCCGGTTCTGGCCCGGATTCCTTAAACGGAATTACGTGTTCGTCCGCCGGTCCTGAGTCTGGTTCCGTTCGTTTCCCTTCCGTCTCCCCCAACTCGTCCTCACCCTCCTCTCCCAGGCTGTCGACCCGTTGCAGTCCGCCGGATTGGCCTTCTGTCTCCTCCCGGTCGTCTCCCATATAACAGGACTGGGGGGTGAGAGGACTTGAAGGGATCGGCCGCCGGACCCAACGTATTATAAACCACCGGCCACTATTCTCACAACAGGAGCGATAACCCCGTGCGTTCCGGGCGAAACGGTCACGGAGGTGTGGGAACTGGTCGAGGAGGAAGAACGATCCCCTGCAGGGGAGAACCCGGAGGAAGGACCGGAGGAAGGACCGGAGGAGGGAACCATCTCCTCGACAAAGGGAGATGCTGACCCCTCCCCCGGCGGAGAAGAGCCGGACCAGGACACCGCCCCGGAATCCGGCGAAGAGACGGAGGAAAAAGAGCCGGTAGAGGAGCCGGAGCCGTCTCCTCCCGGAGGCGAACCGGCGGAGGAGCTCCCCGCCGCCGGGATCCCGGTGGAGGCGACCCGGGAGATCGAGCCGCCCCCGCCTGCAGAAGAGAAGAAAGAGCCCGCGGGTGAGGAGGAGCCGCCTGCACCCGGAGAAGAGGAAGAAGAGCCGGTCCCCCGCGACCGGGAGGAGAAGCCCGCCGGGAGGCGGCTGAGATTCCCCGGCCGGAAGCAGAAGAAGGAAAAAGAGCCGGTAGAGGAGCCGGAGCCGTCTCCTCCCGGAGGCGAACCGGC
>JBNGCZ010000006.1:0-4544 GCA_049974905.1 Methanomicrobiales archaeon | reverse complement strand
CCGCGACCGGGAGGAGAAGCCCGCCGGGAGGCGGCTGAGATTCCCCGGCCGGAAGAAGAAGGAAGCGGAAGAAGAAGCACCCCGCTCTTTTGAGGAGTGGGAGTCCGGGGGAGCGGAGCCAAAGGCCGCCCGCGATACGGCGTCTTCGGAAATGCCCACGATAGAGGAGGGCGAACAGATCGCCGACCAGGAAAAGATCCGCAAACGGCTCAAGCTGCCATCCATACGCGACAAGGAAAAGGGCAAAAAGAGGAAAAAAACCGAGAAATTCGAGATCCAGACGTATTCCTTCGAGGAAGAAGGCCCCCTGGTGGAGCCCGGGCTGCCCGCGGGATACCGGGAGGTGGAGCGGTACTGGGTGAGGAAGGGGTTTTCCATCGTGGTCATCGCCTTCAACACCCGAACCAAGCAGAACGAGTACCTCCTCTTCGAACCGGCACTCTCCGAGTTCCAGTACGATCTCCTGGAGCGGCTGTACGAGGATCTCCGCGACGTGCTCATCCTCACCGACGAGGCGATGTACCGGGAACCGAGGCAGGTCCTGCTCACCAAGATCTACGAGCTGTTGCGCGACTACCGGGTTACTCTCGACAACGCGGGCCTCTTCAAGATCCAGTACTATATCCTGCGAAACTACCTGGGCTGGGGCCGGATCGACGCCCTGATGAAGGACGAACAGATCGAGGATATCTCCTGCGACGGGATCCAGGTACCCATCTTCCTGTACCACCGCGTCCACCGGAACATCAAGACCAACATCGCCTTCGAGGAGGAACCGCTGAACTCGCTTGCCATCACCCTCGCCCAGCGGAGCGGCAAGCATATCTCCATCAGCTCCCCGATGCTCGACGCCACCCTCCCCGATGGGTCCCGTCTCCAATTGACGCTCGGGACGGAGGTGACCTCCCGGGGGACGTCGTTCACCATCCGGAAGTTCCGGGCCACCCCCTTCACCCCGGTGGAGCTCCTGGAGGTGAATACCTTCAACGTGGACGCCCTGGTCTATTTCTGGCTCGCCATCGAGAACAACAAGAACCTGATCTTCGTGGGGGGGACCGCATCGGGAAAGACCACCTCCCTGAACGCCGTCTCCCTGTTCATCTCCCCGATGGCCAAGGTGGTCAGCATCGAGGACACCCGGGAGCTGACTCTGTACCACGAGAACTGGATTGCGAGCGTCACCCGGACCAGCCTCACCGAATCGGGCGCAGGCAACATCGACATGTTCGATCTTCTCAAAGCGGCGATGAGACAGCGGCCCGAGATCATCCTGGTGGGCGAGGTGCGGGGTGCGGAAGCCCAGACCCTCTTCCAGGCGATGAGCACCGGCCACACCACCTTCTCCACCATGCACGCCGGCGACGTGGACGGCGCCATCCACCGGCTGGAAAATGAACCCCTCAACGTCCCCCGGAACATGATCCAGGCCCTGGACGTGGTCAGCATGCAGGCGCTGATCTACCGGGGGCGGGAACGGGTCCGCCGCTGCCAGGAGATCGTGGAGATCGTGGGAGTGGACCCCTCCACCGGAAACCTGCGGGTGAACACGGTCTTCGAGTACAACCCGGTGACCGATGTCTTCACCTACACCGGGCGGTCGAAGGTGTACAACGAGATCATGACGATCCGGGGCTGGTCCAAGGAAGACCTGGAGGAGGAGATGAAGACGCGGAGGCGCGTCCTGTTGGCCATGGTTGAGCAGGGGATCCGGGAGTACATCCCGGTCTCGCTCATCTTGCAGGCATATGCCATCAATCGGCAGGATGTGCTGGAGAACCTTGACAACCTGGCGGTTCTCCTCGACTGAGGGATGTGAATGAACAGGGAGGGGCGCTGATGGGGACATTCATCCTCACCCGGAAGCTGCGGCAACTCGTCCACTGGTGGGTGCGGCGCGACCCGCTCCGGTACTCCGATCTCCACGCCAACCTGATATCGGGCCGCTCGGGGGTGACGGTGGAGCAGCACCTCACCCGGGCGGTCACCTCCGGCCTTGCCGCAGGGATCGTCGCGGCCGTCGCCGGGTTCTTCTTCGCCGCGCTGGTCCCCTTCCCCGAGACGGTGGTCGGGGGCGTGTACAATATCTTCGCGCTGCCGCCGGTGGAGCCGCCCATGATCCTGATCCAGACGGGAGCGGCGCTCCTCCTCTTCGTGGTGGTCTTCTTTCTGGTGTACTGGGTACACATGAAGATGCCCGCACTGGAATCCTCCAGCCGGGCGACCAAGATCAACCTGACCATCCACAACGCGGTCTCGTTCATGTACGCGATGCGGCGGGGCGGCGCCCCCCTGATGGCGATGTACCGGGCCCTCTCCGAGAACGCAAGCGTGTACGGGGAGGTGGCCTACGAGTTTCGCCAGATCGTTCGCGACGCGGACTATTTCGGATTCGATGAATTGTCGGCCACCCGGAACCTGATCGAGACCACGCCATCGGAGAAACTCCAGATGTTCCTGGAGGACATGATCTCGGTGGTGGAGAGCGGCGGCAACCTCTCCGACTTCCTCTTCAACCGGGTCCGCCTCTACCAGGAGGAAGCCCGGTTCGAGCAGCAGCAGTTCCTGACCACCATGCAGATGGTGGCCGAGACCTATGTCACCGTCTTCGTGGCGGGTCCGCTATTCCTGATCATCGTGATGGTGGTGATGGGGATGATGGGCGGGGCGGCGGTCCTGCAGCTCTCGGTGGTGGGCTACATCCTCATCCCGGTGGGCTCGATGATGTTCATCCTGTTCATCGACATGATCTCCATCAAGACCGAGGAGGTGGAGCGCTACATCTCCCGGCACGAGCTCAGGGAATACAGCGAGGTGCGGCGGTACAAACGGTCCGGCGAGGAACCGCTCTTCAAGCGCCTGGAACGCTACGACCGCTGGAGAAAGATCCGGCAGTTCGTCCGCCACCCGGTGGCCGCCTTCATGAACAACCCGAAGCTGAGCTTCGCCTTCACCGCCCCCCTCTCCGTGATATACATCCTGTACATCTTCGTCGGGGTCCCCTCCGGCTATCCCATGGAGCTGTACATCGACATCGTCGATGACCACATCTTCTTCTCCATACTCATCATGCTCATCCCGTTCTCCGTTTTTTACGAGCTCTGGCGCCACAAGATCATGGGTATCGAGGGGGGCATCCCGGACTTCCTGGACCGACTCGCGGGGATCAACAAGGTGGGACTGACCATGGCGCAGGCGATCTACATCATGGTCAAGTCCAACCTGGGGGTGATCTCCTACGAGATCCGGCGCATGAAGCGGGACATTGAGTGGGGGGCGAACGTGGAGGAGGCCCTGGTCCGGTTCGAGGAGCGGATCCGGACCGCCACCATCTCCCGGACGGTGACCCTGATCACCAAGGCGAGCGAGATGAGCGGGGATATCGGGGAGGTGCTCACCATCGCCGCAAGCGACGCGGACATGTCCGAGAAGCTCAAGAAGGAGCGGATAGCGGAGATGTTCGCCTACACGGCGATCATCTATATCGCGTTCTTCGTCTTCCTTTTCGTGGTGGTGGTGATCAACAACCAGTTCCTCGCCGTGCTCGGAGGCGTGGGTACCGAGGAGCTCGCCGGTGTCGGGGCGGGGGGCGGGGGGGCGGCCTTCTCCGGCATCGGGACCATATCGCTCGATGCGATCACCCGGCTCCTGTACCATATCGCGATCCTGCAGGGCCTCTTTTCGGGGCTGATTGCCGGATTGATGGGGGAGGCGTCCATCCGGGCGGGGGTCAAGCACTCCATCATCCTGGTGGTCATCGCCATCGCGGTCTTCGCCCTCGCCGTGTGAGCCCGATAGGGTTAAGTGATGGGGGCCCCACCATCAGGTGAGGTGATCGTCTCATGTGTACTGTGGGCGGGCCGGTGGATGTCGAGGCCCCCGAAGACAAGGTGAAGGGCAGGCGCTACCGGTGCGAAGAGTGCGGCAACAAGTTCAACGGCATCGGCAAGCACCCGATGTGCCCCTCCTGCCAGTCCGAAGACGTCGTCGAGATATGAACATCCCTCTCGGCGGGTCACTTTTGCTGATCGAGGGAAACTCATCTTTTCTGCTCGCCGGCCAGTTCACTGACCGGACCATCGTCTGGATCGAGACCTGCACCGACGAGTACGCCCAGGGGATCCGGGCCGGCGAGCTGGTGGCGGTCTCCGCCCCCGGCGGAGCGGATCCAAACGCCGCCCGGATGCTCCTCGAGCTGGTCCGCCGCCACCACCTGCCCCTGGTGGTGCTTCCCCCGGACCATCCCGGTTCCGGGCGCCTGCCGCTGGTGGTCTCGGTGGGCCCGGAGATCCATCTCTCCTGTGATATCCGGCGGGGGACGCATCCCGAGCAGGATCTCCTCTGCAGCGGGGACGACCTGGCCGGCACCTGTCTGCGGGGTACGCCAGAGGGGGTGGAGGTCACCGGACTGCCGGATGGAGCCCGGTGGCGGCTGGTTTTGCCAGGGAAAACAGAGTATCCCTGACCCGGTGGCCCCGGCGTTTCCACTCCATCCCACCATCCGCACTTGATTTTCCCACACAGCGAATAATCGGACCGCAAGATCT
>JBNGCZ010000005.1:1809-80629 GCA_049974905.1 Methanomicrobiales archaeon | reverse complement strand
GCCACCCCCCGGCCATGGCCGAGGCCGATACCTGGCGGAGGGAATGGAGTCCCATCTGCCTGCGCCAGGTCCATGGGCAATACCGGTGAGCGAATACTACGATTCCAGGCGGTCACCATGCTCCCGCAGCAGCACGACGATCTCCTCGTGTTCCTCTTCGGCGGCATGCATCAGTGCGGTACGCCCGCCTGCGTCCGTCGCATTGGTATCGGGTCCCTGTGCAAGAAGCATATTCACTACCCGGAGATGACCCGGGTGTGCCGCATGCATCAGGGCGGTCTGTCCCCGCTCATCCCGTGCATCGACATCGGCCGCATGGGCAAGCAGCATTTCCATGACCGCGATACTGCCCGCATCCGCCGCAAGGATCAGTGCCGAGCCGCCGGTCCTGAATTCCGCATTCGGATCCGCACCGTGCTCGAGCAGTGTTTTCACAATACCATCGTGCCCCGCCCCCGCGGCAAACATCAGGGCCGTTCCCCCCGTCTCGTACTCCGCGTTCGGATCCGCACCATGGGCAAGCAACTCCCCGACGATCTCCTCGTGACCCTCCATCGAGGCCGTCATCAGTGCGGTCATGCCCCGCACGTACACCGCGTTTGGATCCGCACCTCCATCCAGGAGATCACGCACGGCCCCAAGATTCCCGGTCATCGCCGCATACATCAGATTCTTCTTCTCCATCATCTCCCTCCGCATACCAGCTGAACAGCTGCTGTCGTGTGGCTCTGGTTCCCGGGATGTCTCACCCACCAGGAACCCGCTCCTCAGGTTCGATGTTCATCCCAGAACAACATCGAGCGCCATCATCAACGCAAACCCGAAGAACAGACCGATGGTCGCCAGTCCCGGGTTCTCCTGCGCTTCAGGCACGATCTCCTCCACCACCACAAAGACCATCGCCCCCGCGGCAAACGAGAGAGCATAGGGGAGCAGCGGTTCTGCCACGAGGATGGCCGCCGCTCCAAAGATTGCAGCCACCGGCTCCACGATCCCCGAGAGCTGACCGTACCAGAAACTGTGGCGTGCCGACATGCCTTCCTGGCGAAGCGGCATCGACACCGCCATCCCTTCGGGCAGATTCTGGATACCGATGCCGATGGCAAGCCCGATGGCGCCTGCAAGCGTCGCGGCAGGATACCCGAGCGCGAATGCCCCGAAGGCAACCCCGATGGCCAGGCCTTCCGGGATGTTGTGGGTGGTGACGGCGAGGATCAGCATCAGGGTGCGAGTGTGGGAGGTCTCGTCATCGCCGCCGTCCCCGATATCGATATGCAGATAGGGGAGGGCAGATTCGGCGAGCCTCATGACGATCCCGCCGATCAGAAACCCGACCACCGCGGGGATCCATACCGGAATGCCGTCTCCGGCGGACATCTCGATCGCCGGCGCCAGGAGCGACCAGTAACTTGCCGCGAGCATCACTCCTCCCGCAAACCCGAGCATGAGATCGAGGAAGCGGCGGTTCACCTCCCGCGTCATGAATACGCTCGCCGCACCGATACCGGTCATCGACCACGTAAAGAGTCCGGCACAGAGTGACAGGATCACCGGGCTGAATGAATTGAACACACCAGACATGAACCAGGGGATTCGCTATGAGTTCATGCTCTCCGCATGCGGCAATAAATCTATCCTGCGGAAAGAATCGCGCAATGGTGGCACGCGAGATAATCGATGGAGATTCGGGAAAAAGAGGTGAATGATCATCGCAGTATATCGGGACGAGGTTACCGCAGGAACTTCGATACGAACGGAGAGGTGTCTCCCCGGCGAAGGAAATGCCCGGATGTCCCCTCTCCAAGGAACTCCGCAAACCATGATTCATGCTCGATCTCCTCGTGGAGAATCGAGAGACAGAGATCATGGGTCCGGTGATCCTTCCCGGCGGTCATGGAACAGATCGCCGAATACCCCATGCATGCGCCAGGGTCATCACCACCCACGGTCCTGACAGAATAAAAGTGCATTCCCGGGCAGCCCTCACCATGACCCTCCCGGGAAAGGCCGACCGGCAGGGGCGGTCACCCCATTCTGGACATGCACCCGGACGGGGCTCTCGTCGTCATCTTCGCCGTGTTCGTGTCGTTTCGATGTATCATTCCACCGGGATCAGTCCCGGACGATTGCCGGTGATGCTCCGTCCCCCGCCGGGGGTGACCAGGAAAGTATTCTCAATCCCCACCAGCCCGAACCCGGCGATTCCTTTCTTTGGCTCGATGGCGATGGCCATCCCCTCAGCAAGCGGCTCATCGAATCCCCGTGCGATCACGGGCATTTCGTCAACCTGGAGCCCGACCCCGTGGCCCAGGAACCCGACCCGACGATCCCCGAACCCCATAAAATTCTCAAGGAAAACCTCGTCGAGATCCGCCATGACCGCGGTGTATATCTCCGAGGGGATCGCCCCCGGGCGGAGCAATGCCGCCGCGGTCTGCTGGATCTCTTCGCATGTCCGCTGTGCGGCCACCGCCTCGCCTGGAGGAGAGCCGCCGAAGACGTACGTCATCGTCTTGTCGGTCTGGTACCCCCGCACCCCGCACCCGTAGTCGATATAGACGAGATCTCCACGTTCAAGCATCCGCTCGCTGCTTCCAAGCACCGGGGCAGCCGGCCCGATCCCCCGGCACCCGCTCGGACTGTCGAGCATCGTGGGATACAGCGAGCTCTCCCCGAATCCGAGGTGCCCGCCGATAATCTCGGTTCCAAACGCCCCGAACCGGACGATCCCCTGGTGACCGCATTCCACCAGGCGGGAGAAGAGATCGGTGGCCAGCCGGGCCTCGCTCATCCCCTCTCGAAGCATCCCCAAAACCTCATCTTCGAACACGCGGCGGTGGATCTCTCCGGCCTCCTTCATGATGGAGATCTCAAAGGGGCTCTTGACCGCCCGCACCGCTGCAACCGACATATCCATCGATGCAACGTCCTGAAACGGCATGTGTTTCCTGAATGCGTCCAGGAGCCCCACGGGCAGGAGGGATGTTTCCACATGGAGCGAGGCGGGTGGCGAGTGCTGGATGTCGCGAAAGCTCTTCATCGGGCGTATCACGGGGAAGAGCGACTCGTCCCGGGCCCGTTCATAGCTTCGCCGGACCCAGAATTCCGCCTCCCCGTTTCGAGGGATCACGAGCACGCCGTCCTGCATGGTGCCGGTCAGGTAATACTGGTTGATGTTGCCGAATATTGCGGCCATCTCCCAATCCGGATGGTCGCGATCCATCCGGTCCCGGACCCGCTCCATACGCGAGTGGAGTTCTGTGGCGGGGATCCTCCGGTCCATATCCACTGGTTTGATCCGACCCGGCAAAAGATGCATGGCCGGCGATCAGGCGAGGTCGTCGATACAGATCTCCTCGCCGTCCCGGGTGGCACGGGCGTCCACCCCGTATTCCTCTCCAATCTCACGGATGCGTCTCCGGGAACGTTCGATATCATGGAAAAACCAGCTGCCGAAATGGACAAAGCGAATATGGTCTGTGAACCGGGAGAAGAGTCGTATCAGGTCGGGGATCCCGGTGTGTCCGAAGAGCACCCCGGTATCGGGATCCCGGCGGACCAGACCACCCCGCCGGATGTAACTGCCGTCGGTGATCACCAGGTCGAGGTCCTCCAGGTGGGACTGGTACTCCCGGTTGATCCAGATCAGATCCCCGGTATAGCAGAACCGCGTCGACTCGTCCTCCACCACCAGGGCGACTGACCGGACCCGCTTGCTGTGGTGGGTGGGAAACGATCGGATGGTGTGGTGAAACAGAGCCAGTTTTCCGGGCAGCAGGTCCACGTCCACCCCGTCGTGGTGCTCTTCGGGGGCGTACATCGAAAGATCGATGGATGCCGCCTCACGGACAAAGAAGGCATGATCCGGATGGAGGTGGGTGATCACCACGGCACCGGGGTTGAGGTCCAGGTACTCCCGCTCCCCGAGATCAAGGAGCAGGCACCCGTCGACAAGCACCCCGGAATGGCGGGAGTGCCATGGCCCGGACTCCTCGATCTCCCCCCGGGTGCCCAGAATCTGGAGATCCATGCCGAATGTGTGTGTCCAGTCCCATCTCTGATATCTCTTTGTGCGCCCCGGGTGCCGGATGAAAGAGAGGTTGTTATAACCATGAACAAAAAAAACATGCCTTGACAGAGCATGGCACGGACCACACACCAGATACCGGGCGCCTACGAACGGGTGTACCGCGAATCGATCGAGAACCCAACGGCGTTCTGGGGGAGGGCGGCAGAGGATGTCTCCTGGATCCGGCGATGGGATGCGGTGCTGGATACCCGTGCATCACCGGGCACCCGCTGGTTTCCCGGGGCGCTGGTGAACACCTGCTACAATGCCCTTGACCGCCATGTGGAGGCAGGTATCGGAGACAGGACCGCACTCATCTATGACAGTCCGGTGACGAACACGGTCCGCACCTACACATATGCCTCCCTCCTCGACGAGGTCGCCCGTTTTGCAGGCGGCCTCTCCCGCATCGGTGTTGGCGCAGGGGACCGGGTGGTCATCTACATGCCCATGGTCCCCGAGGCGGCCATCGCCATGCTCGCCTGCGCGCGGATCGGTGCCGTCCACTCGGTGGTCTTCGGAGGGTTCGCCCCGGAAGAGCTGGCCAAGCGGATCCGTGACGCACAACCGGTGGTGATCATCTCCGCCTCCTGCGGTATCGAGGTGAACCGCATCATCCCCTACAAACCGCTCCTCGATGCGGCGATCTCGCTCTCCGGGGTCCGGCCGCGGCATGTCATCATCCTCCCCCGCCCGCAGGAGGAGGCCGGGATGGTCCCGGGCCGCGACCTCCACTGGGATGATATGACCGCCGGTGAGCCTGCGCCCTGCACGCCTGTTCCCGCCACCGATCCCCTGTACATCCTGTACACCTCGGGGACCACCGGGGTGCCGAAGGGCGTGGTCCGCGACAACGGCGGTCACCTGGTCGCCCTCCGGTGGAGCATGCAGAATATCTACGGCGTCTCTCCCACCGAGACATTCTGGGCCGCATCCGATGTTGGATGGGTGGTGGGACACAGCTACATCGTCTATGCCCCTCTGTTTGCCGGGTGCACCACCATCCTGTACGAGGGCAAATCGGTGGGCACCCCGGATGCGGGGTCGCTGTGGCGGGTGATCGAGCGCCACGGCGTGGATTTGCTCTTCTGCGCCCCCACCGCCTTCCGGGCCATCTACCGCGAGGACCCCGCTGGCGAACACATCCACCGGTACCGGATGGACACCCTCCGTACTCTGTTTCTCGCCGGGGAGCGGTGCGACCCGGACACCCTCCTCTGGGCAGAGAGGCACCTCCAGGTCCCGGTCATCGACCACTGGTGGCAGACGGAGAGCGGGTGGCCGATGGGTGCAAACCCCGTTGGAATCGAGGAATTCCCGGTCAAACCCGGATCCTGCACCCGTCCGGTGCCGGGATACGATATCCGGGTCCTCGACGAGGGCGGTGTGGAGGTACCGCCCGGGACCATCGGCAACCTGGTGGTCAGGCTCCCGCTGCCCCCCGGGTGCCTCACCACTCTCTGGAACCGGGACCAGGACTGCGTGGAGACCTACTTCTCCCGCTATCCCGGCTATTACCTGACCTCCGACTCCGGGTATATCGACGAGGACGGATACCTGTGGATCATGAGCCGGACAGACGATATCATCAATGTGGCCGGCCATCGCCTCTCCACCGGTGCGATCGAGGAGGTGCTCGCGTCGCACCCGGCGGTCGCCGAATGCGCCGTGACCGGGGTCGCCGACCCGGTCAAGGGAGAGGTCCCCCTCGGATTCCTGGTCCTGAAAGAGGGATCCGTTGATGACGGGGTGGTGAATGAATGTATCCAGCTCGTCCGGGCGAGGATCGGACCCATTGCATCATTCAAGGTCGCCACCGTCGTCAATCGCCTCCCCAAGACGCGCTCGGGCAAAGTGCTTCGCCGCACCCTGAAACAGATCGCCGACGGCACCCCGTATACCACTCCCGCGACCATCGATGATCCCGCCGTCCTGGAAGAGGTGGCGGCGGCACTGGAGAGACTCGGGTACCCGAAAACGAGCATCGTTCCCGATTGAGGGACGTGGTGAACGGGCCCCTTTTTACCGGGGAAGTGGCCATGCATCGCGCAGGTGGCTGGCGAATCTCATTTCGACCGGAAATGACGAATCAGGGGCCCAGGAGGTGTCGTTCACCAGGCACACCACCCCGGCCTCATCCCCGGCCCGACACCCGGGCCATGGTCCGTGAACGCCCAAAACGCCAGTGAACATCCGGTCATCCACCCCTCCACGACACAGCCGTCCACATGCGGACATGCGCAGTATAAAGATGGTGTGGCCCAAACAAAATGAGAATGGATACGCAGACAACATTTCATACTCTCGGACTCTCATCTCCCCTCCTCCGGGCAATAACCGATATGGGATTTGAAGAGCCCACCCCCATCCAGATCCAGAGCATCCCGCCCCTCCTGGAGGGGAAGGATGTGACCGGCCAGGCCCAGACCGGGACCGGAAAGACCGCCGCATTCGGCATCCCCGCCATCGAGCTCCTGGAACCCTCAGGAAAGGAGACCCAGGTGCTGATCCTCTCACCCACCCGAGAGCTCGCCATACAGACCGCCGAAGAACTGTCCCGGCTCGCGACCCACCTGAAACGGGTGAATGTGATCCCCATCTACGGCGGACAGCCCATCAACCGTCAGTTCAGGGCACTGAAGGCCGGCGCACAGATCGTGGTCGGCACACCGGGGCGGATTCTCGACCACCTCGACCGCGGCACGCTCATTCTTTCCGCGGTGCGCCTGGTGGTCCTCGACGAGGCGGACCAGATGCTGGACATGGGATTTCGCCCGGACATCGAAGCCATCCTCAAGGAGACTCCCGACACCCGCCAGACCGTCCTCTTTTCTGCCACCCTTCCGGCTCCCATCCTGGAGATCTCCCGGCGCTTCCAGCGAGATTCAGTCTTCGTCCGCATCCCCCATCGGACGCTCACTGTCCCGGAAGTGGAGCAGCAGGCCATCGAGGTATCCTCGCAGGATAAACTCGACCTCCTGTGCCGGGTGCTCGATGTCCATGATCCGGACCTGGCGATCATCTTCTGCAATACCCGGCGGCGGGTCGACCGGGTGAGCACCCAGCTGGGGCGCCGGGGGTACCGCGCTGAAGGACTGCACGGAAACATGAAACAGTCGCAGCGGGACCGGATCATGGGAGCATTCCGGAAGGGTTCCACCGAGATCCTGGTGGCCACCGATGTCGCCGCCCGCGGGATCGACGTGGACAATGTCGACATTGTCGTCAACTTCGAGGTCCCCCAGGACGAAGAGCACTATCTGCACCGGATCGGACGCACCGCCCGCGCAGGGAGGACCGGACGGGCGATCACCTTCGTCGACCCATCGGAGCGCAACCGGCTCCGCGCCATACAGAGATACACCCGGACACCCATCGACCGCATCGATGCCCCGTCCCCCGCGGACGCCAGGGAGACCCGGATCGCCGACGTTCTCCGCCTCATCCGGGAGGCCGTGAACGAAAACGACCTCTCCTCCTGCAGAGATATGGTCAGGCACCTGTCCAGCGAAGGATTTTCCGAAGAGGACGTCGCTGCCGCCCTGCTGAAACAGACCCTCGGTACCGCGCGGGGAGCACCGTCCCGGCCCCGGGAGAGCCGGGAGTCCACGCGGGGCATGGCATGCCTGTCCCTGCCGGTCGGCAGGAACGATAACATCCGTCCCGGAGACATCGTGGGCGCGCTGACCGGGGAGACAGATCTTTCGGGCAGATCCATCGGAAACATCCAGATTGGAGAAGATTCGACCACTGTCGAGGTGCCGGCGGAGAGGGCGGAGGAGGTTGCCTCCTGCATGGCCGATAAATCGATCGGCAGGATCCGGCTCGCCGACAGGAAGGCAATTGACATTGTTTCACCGTAAACATCCCATATGAACGACCATTCATCCGCAGCTCGACGCGACGGCCGGGTGCGGGCCGGTATATCGCGCGGTGACCTGGTGGATATCGTCCGGAAGACGGATCAGAAGAGCGGCAGGCTGACCCGCGGGCGGGTGCAGGAGATCCTCACCCGATCCGCCACCCATCCCCACGGGATCAAGGTCCGGCTTACCGATGGATCTGTTGGCCGTGTGCACCGGTGTCTCGGCACAGACAGTCCCGGCGATCACTCATAGAAAGGTTTGTGTGGGGTATCAACAGATAAGAATCAATGTTGCTGCCCCCCCACGGATCACCGGTCTACCGGGCGCTGATCATCATCGGCTTCCTCTTCTTCGCCATCATCGCCATACAGATGACCGCCTACATCGTCGTCCTGCTGGTGGTCTCCATCGTCCTCACCATGCTCGCCTATCCCGCCATGATCATGCTGCGGAAACAGGGACTGCCCGACATCGTCGCTGTCAGCCTCCTCACCGGTGCCGTTCTGCTGGCCATCCTGCTGATGGTCGTCCTCACCCTCTACTCGTTCGATGTCCTCGTCCAGGACATCCCCATATACCAGGAGGAACTCTCGGAACGGCTCGGTGAACTCAGCTCATTCCTGGATGGCCACGGCATCGATATCACCCGGATCGCCGGATCATCGATCAACCTGAACCAGATCGTCCAGGTGGCCGCGTCCTCCCTGGTGAGCCTCGGGGATCTGCTGCTGTACATCTTCTTCATCGCGGTCACCACCTTCTTCATGCTGCTGGAAGCGCCGCATCTTGCCCAACGGGTGGAGCGGTTGTTCGGGGAGCACTCTCAGAAAACCGCCCAGATATCGCGCATGAGCCAGTACATGATCGAATTCATCATCGTGCGGACAGAGACGAACTTTGTCCATGGTTTCCTCTTCGGGGGGGCTCTTTTTGTTATGGGAGTCCATTCCGCGCTCCTCTGGGGGATCCTGACCTTCATCCTGAGTTACATCCCCTATATCGGTCTGATCATCGCCGCCATTCCGGCGATCTTCTTCGCCTGGCTCCAGTTCGGCCTGTGGGGAGCGGTTGCGGTCATCGGCATCGTCTGTGCGCTGAACCTGGTCGTGGAGAACCCGGTCTTCTCCTATTTTGCCTCCCGGAAATTCGAGATCCCCGCCCTCGTGGTGATCCTCTCGGTGATCATCTGGGGATGGCTGCTCGGCATCGCCGGGATGGTCTTCGCCGTGCCCATCTCCCTCATGGTCCTGATCCTCATCCAGATGAGCGGTGACCTCCGCTGGATCAACACGGTGCTCGGCGTGGATCATCTCTTTGAGCCCGTATCCGGTGAAGAGGAAAGATGATGTGCCCCTTTTTCCCCGGTCGCGGCATCAGGATCCGCCGAGAACCGCGAGCACGACCACCACCAGCACCATGAGGCCGTTTCGAAGGCAGGTGGAGATGACGAGTATCTCCGCACCGGTACGGGGGCCGAATATCGCGGCATAGGAGGACCCGTACCACCGGATGCCGCGGGTCACGCTGGTGAGGATGTTTCCCACCAGGAGCACGGTGATGATCTGCCACCCGGTGAGAGTTTTGGCACCGAGCAGGGCGGATGCCACGGTCGCCCCGGCGATGAACGATCCGAACTGTGCGGCGATGATGGCAAACCCCGCCGCAGGCACCGGGAACCATCCGGCGAGGGGCTGCATCGCATCGGCGAGTCCATCGAACACCCCGAGAGAGATGAGAAGGGCAACCACGACGAGTGTCGGGACGCTGACACCGAGGATACGCCGGAGCGTGGCCACGGACGACGATGCGGCGATCCGAACCGCCGATCGCCATCCCGTCCGTTCGACGTGGTCAGACAGGGCCGGCAGGGTGCCGTCGGGCGGAAGGAGCCGCCGCCCTGCGACCATGACAGACGCGGTCTTGCCAAACCCGACACCCATGAGGATGAGAAAGTATAGGAGACCCCACACTCCGAGCAGCGGCACGTAGACGGGGAGCAGGTACCGCCAGTGCATGACGACATTGGGAAACGAGTTGATCAGGGCGGCGATGATCATCTCCCGGCGGTGGATGGCATCGTTCTTCTGCAGTGTCACCAGCATCGTGTTGGCCGCTTTCGGGGAGATGAACGCAAGGAGAAACGATGTGCCGCATTCGGGGTGGAGGTGGGCGAAGGTGGTGATGGGGCGGGTGATCCGGGAGATTCGGTCTGCGGCATGGAATGCCGTGACCAGCTCGGCGAGAAACACCCCCGCCACCATCAGCGGGATGGTGGCCGCCAGAAGGTCGATGCTCAGGTGCAGGGTCTGGATGAGGACCGGGTTCATGTGTCACTACCGGGTAGAGCGGTCAGGAGTCTGTTCATACACCAATGCAGGAACGGACCGGAGAACCCGAGGTTCACCCGATCTGGTCGCTGGACTGAGGTCCGGGATACCGAGCTGCCGAGCCGGAATGAATGGTACACCAGGTCCGCGAAACGGGCACGATGTCAGGGTTTTTCCATCGTCCGGGATATCCCCACGGTTCCCCCTTTCTGCCCCCGCTGCCAGGAGAGATGGGCTCGATGATCGACCTGCACCCGGTGCCTGCACTCGCACACGTCACCAGGAGCCCATGGCCCGCCGATCGATCGACATACCCGTTCTGATTGCACGCTCTATCCATCTGCCGGGTTCGATTGCGTCATGATCCGGATGCAGCATCCCTCTCCGGGCGCTTCCCGGACACCCCGGTGTACCGCCTCTTCTCTTCTACCGCCCCAGACCGGCGGCCAGCTTCTGTCCGGCCGCTTCCGCCCGGGCCAGCGCATCGTCGTCTGAGGCAACCGCCCCGCGATCGAAATGGCCGATCACCGGGATCGCCTCCACCACCTCGTACCCGAGCGACTCCAGGGGGAGGACCATCGCCTCCAGCGTCCAGCCCATGTCTTCGGGATCCTCCTGCTCGCAGACGGCCACCACCACCGCCTTCCGATCCTGATGGGCAAGGCGGCTCTCCCACCGGCGCGGACGGTCGTCGGTGAACAGGAAATAGGGATACAGGCGATCGATGAACGCCTTCATCTGGGCAGTCACGTTGTAGTGATAAGTCGGGCATCCGAGCACCAGTCCCTTCGCCGCCTCGATACGCGGGTACAGGAGATGCATGCCGTCCCGGAACCGGCTGCACGTGAGATCCGTCCGGCACCGCTCGCATCCGGTGCAGGGCTGGATGCAGTAATCCCTCACAAACGCCCGGTCCGTGGCGATACCCCGGGAAGCGACACCGGCCAGGATCCGGTCGATCAGGATGTCGGTGTTTCCACCGGCTCGGGGGCTCCCCCCGATACCCAGACAATCAGCAGACGGCATGCGAAAACAGTATCCCCCGCAGACCATAATCGTATCGAACCGGCGATTACCCGTGGATGAGACCCGGCACCGCCACCTTCTTTTCCAGGATATTGACCGCCAGGGTGGTGATGCTGACCAGGACGAGATACACGATCCCCACCACGAAGAAAGTCTCGTTGTAGGCGAAGTACTTGGTGGCCACCAGTTTTCCCGCCCCTGCCAGCTCGATGACCGTGAGCATGTATGCAAGAGAGGAGTACTTGATCAGGTAGATGAACTCGTTGGAGAGGCCCGGGATGGCTCGCCGGAGAGCCTGCGGCATCACGATATGCCGGACCGCCTGGAACCGGGTCATCCCCAGTGCCTCGGCGGCGATGAGCTGGCCGTCCTTGACCGAAAGAATGGCCCCCCGGATATACTCGGAATTGTAGGCGCCGTTGCAGAGGATAAACCCGATGACCGCCGCTACAAACGCGGTGAACGTGATCCCCACGGATGGAAGACCGAAGTACAGGATGAACAGAAGGAGAAGGAGCGGACAGCCCTTGACGAAGTACACAAAGGCCGTGCAGACCAGGGAGGTGACGCGGCCGCCATACTGCCGGCCCATGGCCACCGCGATCCCGGTGAGAAGGCCGAACGGAGCGGCCGCGGCAATGAGCTGGAGGGTGACCTGGAGGCCTCCCCAGAGCGCCGGGAGGAGGATGTCGGTCAGGAGTGTTATCTGGTCCATCTACTCTACATCCTCGGAAAAATCACCCAGCTGCCCGAGGAACATCCGGGTCCGGGTCGACTCTTCATCTTTGAGCAGGACCTGGGGGGGCCCCTGTTCCAGGATCCTCCCTTCGTCCATGAATATGAGCTCTGTGGCCATGGACAGGGCAAACCCCATCTCATGGGTGACCACGAGCATGGTCATCCCCTCCTGCGCGAGCTTCCGGATCACCTCCAGCACCTCCCGGGTGAGCTCGGGATCGAGGGCAGAAGTCGGTTCATCGAACATCATCACATCGGGATCCATGGCCAGTGCCCTGGCAATGGATACCCGCTGCGCCTGGCCCCCGGAGAGTTCTGCCGGGAAGTGATCTGCCCAGTCCTCCATCCCCACCTGCCGCAGCTGCCGGAGCGCTTTCTCTCGTGCAGCCGCCGGATCCATCTTCTTCACCTTGAGGAGCGCGATCTCCACGTTCCGGACCGCGGTGAGATGATCGAAGAGGTAGAAGTTCTGGAAGACCATCCCGATCCTCTGCCGGAAATAATTGATACGGCTGCCGGACCCGGTCACCTCCTCGCCGTGGAGATAGACCCGGCCACTGTCCGGGGGGGTCAGCTGGTTGATGCAGCGCAGCAACGTGCTCTTGCCGGTACCGGACGGTCCGATGAAGACCTTGGTCTCCCCTTTCCTGATGCCAAAGGAGACCCCGCGCAACACTTCCAGATTGCCGAAGGACTTGTGGAGATCCACCACTTCCAGGATATATTCGTCTGCGGTCATTGATTCACCCCGATCCCATTCCAAATCCCGGGACCGCCACCTTCTTCTCCAGCCGGTGCAGCACCTGCATTCCTCCGTAATTCATCATGATAAAGAGCCCGGCACAGACCAGGTAGATCGGCATGGTCACATAAGTCTGGGAGACGATCTGGGAGGTCCTGGTGAGGAGTTCCATGACTCCGATCGCATAGCAGACCGCCGAATCGGTCAGGATATTGGGGTACTCGTTTGACCATCCCGGAAGCGCGATCCGAACCGCCTGGGGAATGATGATGAACTGGATGGCCGTGATCCGGCTCATGCCCAGCGATCGGGCGGCGGTCATCTGCCCCTCGCTCACCGACTGGATGGCCCCCCTGAAGATCTGGGACTGGTAGGCGGCTCCGCGGAACCCGAGGACCACCGCACCCACAAAGAACGCCGGCACATCCCCGAGCCCGAGGGAAGGGAAGATCCCGAGGTAGAACAGAAACAGCAGGATCAGGATGGGGAGCCCGCGGAAGAACCAGACATAGACCCCGATGGCATACCGCAGGGGCCGGGTGCCGTACACCTGCCCGACGGCCATGGGAAGCCCCACCAGCACTCCGAGACCGAGTGCACTGAGCACCAGTCCGAAAGTCTCCACGATACCCCCGATGAGATAGGGCACCCAGTCGATCAATATGGGCAGAACGTTCATGGGCGGGTCACGGTGTCAGCTGGAGAGACCACCGCCAGAAAACGGGCCTCCCGGACCACGGTGTCCTGTGCAGTACGGTGAAGAAATGGAAAGAACCTTTCCATTTCCTCCGGTGAGTGAAGGCGATGGAATGCCTCTCACATGTCGTATTTGTTCTTCAGCTCTTCCCAGTAGGGATCGTTCATCAGGTCCGCGATACCCTCGTTGAGGGCATTGAGGAGAGTGACATCCGATTTCCTGACTGCCGCACCATACTCCTCACCGGTGTCGATGTCCCCGATGATCACCAGCGGTTTGTCGGCGATGGCATCCTCCATCGGCGGACGGTCATAGATGATCGCATCCACCCGCTTGTTCTCGAGATCCTGGGTGGCGAGCGGGAAGTTGTCATAGAGCTTCAGGTTCGCCTCGGGCATCTTCCCGGTCTCGATCAGATTTTCCTCCACCCAGAAGACACCGGTGGTGCCGCGCTGTCCACCGATCACCAGGTCTCCCGCCTTGAAGTCCTCCATGGTGTAGTCGGTATCCGTGTGGATGGCCACAGACTGGTCAACCTTCCAGTACGGGATGGTGAAGTTGACCTTCTCCGCACGCTCCTCGGTGATGGTCATCCCCGAGTAGATGATGTCGATCTTGCCTGCCTGCAGGGCGGGAATGATGCCGTCCCATGCCGTGGGGTGGAAGGTGACGTCAAATCCCTGCTGTTCGGCGATCCATTTCATCGAATCGACATCGAAGCCCACCGCATTGCCGTCCTTGTCCAGATAGGCGTAGGGCGGGTACTCGGCGTCGATGCCGACCTTGAACGTCTGGCCCGTGACGGTTTCAGATGGGGGCTCGCTGCTCGTGCACCCCGCGATCAGGATGGCACCAGCCACCATGACCGCAAGTACCAGGAATACAAACCTTTTCTCCATCTCATGAGACTATTGTGAAATCAATATTTATCCCTTCTGAATTGCGTCCAGAGCATGAACATCCCGGTGATTGACGCTATTTCCATGACTTACTTACCACATAATATATGTGTCTTTGGAAATGTCCTGTTCCAGAGAGATTGATAACGTTTCTGTTCATTTTACCGGATTTACCAGTATGCGCCCGGAATACCAGAGAGATACGACTGGAAAAACCCAAAATCGCGATGCAGATCCCGATACTGCTGCCACAGTCTCCGCATGTCAACCCATATGCTCATTCATGACACGAGCAGGTGGATTCCCCCAATATACCCTCAATGTGTGGTTTTCTCACAGGGCATGTTCGTCGGGGATCGTCGGGGGGCAATCCTGGTCGAGCGTATGGTGTGATGCATCAACCTCCAATAATGGTACTCAGTGGACGGAATAATGCCCTCAAAAAGCGGAACGTGTATATACTCCTTTCTGTCAACGATTAAAAAAGGATATGATTATATGAAACTGCAATTGGGCAATGTTTTGGCAATTGTTATTGTATCGTTGCTGGTTCTGCTTGCCTGTCTGAGTGCCGGATGCACCGGTCAGCAGGAGGAGTCCGGCCCGGAGACGGTACCTCAGAAAGAGATCGTCTTTGGAAAACCGAACTGGCCCGGCGTGACGGTCAAAACTCATGTGGTCAAGAACATCCTCGAGGAGAAGGGATACAACGTGAGAATTGTGAGCATCGCCGATCCCGGACTGATATACGCCGCCATGGCGGACGACAAGCCGACGGTGGATGTCCTCCTCGGGGCATGGCTGCCCGCCACCCAGCGGCCGTACTGGATCAAGTACAATCACAGCCTCGAGAAGATCAACATCAATCTGAACCAGACCTGGCTCGGCCTCGGGGTACCCGGGTATGTCTATGACGCAGGGATTCACTCCATCCCGGATCTGAAAGGACATGCGGACGAATTCAAGGGACGCATCGTGACGCTCGAGGCAGGAAACGGAATGACCATCGCGTCTGAAGAGGCCATCAAGGTCTACGATCTCGAAGGATTCAGGGTTCAGACCAGCAGCACCCCGGCGATGCTCGCCGAAGTGCTGCGCGCCGAGAGAGACAACGAATGGATCGTCTTCAACGCCTGGGAACCGCACTACATGATGCTCGACTACGACATCCACAAACTCGAGGACCCCGAGCACCTGTTCGGCGGCGGCGACGAGGTGGTCTATACGGTCGCCCGCAAGGACTTCAAGGACGATTACCCGTGGGTATACGAGTTCCTGCAGGAATTCCAGGTTGACGTCGATTCACAGAGCAACTGGATCAAGGAGTACGGCAAACTGGAGCGTGATCCGTCAGTGGTCGCCCAGGAGTGGATCGACGCCAACCCCGACGTCGTCGCCTCCTGGATGCCGGAAGAATCCTGAATTTCTCTTTTTTTAATAAACTGCGGGCTGTGTATCGCCCGTCTCAGTGCGTCTCCAGCCCGCCGCTGATATTGAGTGCCTGCCCGGTCATCCACTCTGTATCAGGCGACGCCAGGAACGCGACGACCGCTCCCACATATTCCGGTTTTCCAAATCTACCCATGGGGATACCTGAAAGCGCCTCCTCTTCTATCTCATCGAGGGTTTTCCCGGTCGCTTCGGCCCAGCTTTTGAGGAACGCCCGGTGCATGGCGGTATCGATGTATCCGGGGCAGACCGCGTTGACATTGATCCCGAACGGTGCCATCTCCGCGGCAAGCGCCCGGGTGAACCCGACCACCCCGTGCTTCCCGGCGCTGTAGGAGACCAGTTCCGGGTACCCCGTCTTGCCCGCATCCGAGGATATGTTGATGATCCGACCACTCTTCTGCGCGACCATGTAGGGGAGTACCGCCTTCGTGAACAGGAACATGGAATCCAGATTGATGGCGAGGTCCTTCTTCCATGCCTCGTATGTCTGGTCCAGGAACCGGACCGCTCCGAAGAATCCCACGTTGTTGACCAGGATATCGATCGTTCCCCAGGCATCGATGATCTCCCTGACCACCCGTTCCACGTCCTCCGGGCGGGTGGCGTCACCCACGGTGGCGATCGCCTCACCCCCCTGATCGATGATCTCCTGCGCGACGGTCTCCGCCCTCTCCCGGGAGAGATCATTGACCGCCACCTTCGCTCCCATGGATGCGAGGCGACGCACACTTCCACGACCGTTTCCTGCCCCCGATCCCGTGACCAGGGCCACCTTTCCGTTCAATACATTCCCGTTCATCTTAACACCTCTCATGCTGTCTCATTGTTCACGATGCCACCGAGCCCCAGCTCATGTATGAGCTCCGGGGTCGGGATGCCGTCTTCATCCCACTGCCGGAGCTGGTAGTACTCATCGAGCATCTCCTCGAAATCCTCCGGCGTCACACTCCTGCCCGCTGCCGGCCCGCTGCCTTCGAGTGGTTCGGTGAGACGGCCGGGCAGGGCGTCGTCCCGGCGGGAGAATCCCTCCCGCACATTGAAGAGCCGGGTCAGGGTCCAGATCCGCTCACCGATACGGGACAGCTCGTTCTCATCCACCGGAAACCCCAGCAGGGTGAGCCACTCCACACACTGTGTGGGGGTGTAAGCGGCGAAGTCACAGGCGATGAGCGAATAGGTCACTGCACGGTGGTTCTGGTCCGCGATGACCGCAGGGGCATGCCCGTTGGGACTGAAGGGATCACGTTCATCACCGAGTGCGTCGCTCACAATGGGCAGCGCCCGGGTATGGCAGCCCCCGCGATCACTGGTGGCATAGGCGAGGGCCATGGAGAGGGTTGCCCGTGGATCGAAGGAGGCAAGCTCGAGATGCTTGACTGCAAGCACTCCCGTATCGTCCAAACCAAGCGACCTGGCGGCGCGGACCAGCCCGTCGGCGAACCGATCGCCCACTCCCTCCCGGTATGCGATCCGGCGAACCAGCTCCATTGCCCCTGCGGCATCACCGAAAGAGAGGGGATACTCCAGTCGTCCTGCAAAAGATGCCTCCATCACCCACGCACAGATGTTGCCCATGGTCATGGTATCCAGACCAAGCCGGTCACAGCGCTCTCCGATGCGGGCGATCGCCTCCAGATCGTCGATGCCAAGCAGCGGACCGTTCAGCACCACCGTCTCGTATTCCGGTCCCTTGCCGGTCTCGAATTCACCGAACCCGAGGTTGTACCCGCAGGCGATCGAACACCCGTAACAGGTGATCCGCCTGACCGCGTGCTCCTGGAACCGGTCCACTCCGATCCGGTCGATGCCATCGAACTGTCCCTCCGTCCAGTGCTTCGTGGGGAGTGCTCCGGCACCATTGACCGGCAGGAGGAACCCGACCGTGCCCAGCTTGGATGCTGCCTGCACGTCCGGATCCTCTTTCATCTGGGCGAGGTGGCGCTTTCGAAGAGCCGCAACGGTGGGAGGGGAGGGGGGTCGCTTCACGCGGCTGACGGTGACGGCCTTCAGGTTCTTTGACCCCATGACCGCACCCGGCCCGCCGCGGGCTGCATGCCGGATCCCCCCGTCGGTGGAGATGGTGGCAAACCGCACCAGGTGCTCCCCGGCCGGTCCGATGCAGGCGACTTCATCTTCCGGGAACCTGGCGGCGGTCTCCTTTGTATCCAGCCCCCAGATATCCCCGGCATCCCGGATCTCCACCGTGCCCTCCTCCACGGCCAGCCGCACCGGAACGGATGACCGGCCCTCGACGATGATCGCCAGGCAGCCGGGGAGGGCAAAATGGAGGTATGCCGGGAACCGTCCACCGGAATAGCAGTCCAAAAACCCCCCGGTGAGGGGTGATCGGGTGACGACGGCGAGCCGGGACGAAGAGGGAGCGAGAGCACCCAGCGGGCCGAGAGCGAATAGAAGGATATTCTCCGGGGAGAGGGGATCGACACCGGGCGCCAGATGCCGGTACAGCAGGGCGGCTCCAAGCCCCTTCCCTCCGATAAAATGCCGGATCAGGTCCGGGTGAATCGGTTCCTGCTCCACGGTGCCTGCCGATAGATTCACGCGAATGGCGTGGTATTGCCTCATCTTCCCCTCCATGCAGATAACCTCCCGGAGGTATACTATTTCTCAAGCGAATATATGACGCTTTTGGGTCCATTGAACGCAGTTACAGCCCATAATCGGCCCATAACCCGATATATTCATCGTTTCGCGGGTCGATAGTATGGAGGCACCCCGTATCGGGGGAGGAGTTGATAACCATGAGAGGAGGTGAGTTCGATGCAGGTGAATCGGATGACGATCCGGCGAGTCGGCAAATGCAGGAGAAGACAAGTGGATCGTGGGAAAAAGGCCGGTATCGGACTCCTGATCCTCTCCGGCCTCCTCTTTGGAGGAGTGTTTGTGGTCCCCTGGCTGCAGGCGTCTCTTGCCGCCAGGATCGCCGCATCCGCGGCCCTGTATGCGGCAAGTGAGATCACCTTCTGGGCCGGGTGCCTGCTCCTGGGCAGGGATGTGGTGCGGGCATGGTTCCACCGTCTCGCACCCACCCGTCTGCTCCGGGGAGGGAGGGTGCGCACCCCGATCAAACCCCTCGCCGCCCCGGAGCCGTGCGGTGAGAAGCGTTAAGAATCCCGGATTCAATCTCTTTTTTGTGAAGAATCATGCAGATCTGCGGCATCAATGCAAGCCCGCGCGGGGCGGAGAGCACCACGCGCCTGCTCGTGGAAGCGGTCCTCGACGGCGCACGGGAGGCGGGGGCCGACACCCGGTATATCGATCTCTGTGAATACGACATCGCCTGCTGCACGGGATGCACTGTCTGTTACGCCACCGGGGAGTGCATCCTGATCGATGACTGCCCGCTGGTCTATGACCAGATGCTTGCAAGCGACGGGATCGTCTTCGGTTCTCCCAATTACATAAACAATGTCACCGCCCAGATGAAGACCTACCTGGACCGCCTCGCAGACGCCATCCACTGCCAGATGCTGGAGGGAAAATACGGATGCGCCGTCTCCACCGCCGGGGGGTCCGGTGCCGACGAGGTGGCCGGATACCTCTCGCGGGTGCTGGTGACCCTCGGGGCCACGTCGGTGGGCACGGTCGGAGTGGTGATGGCGGATGGCGAGGAGGCTTTTGACGGGGCCGTGGCCAACGCCCGGCGCATGGGAACCTCGCTTGCAGATGCGATCCGGACCCGGCTGACCGATCCCGAACAGGAAGCCATTCACCGGGAGATGCGCGAGCGGATGATGGATCTGGTCCGCATGCACCGGGATGAGTGGACCCACCAGTACGAATACTGGGCATCGAAGGACTGGATCTGATCAGGAATCGCGTATCGGCCGCAGGCGGCGGGCGAGATCACGCCCATGCGATCCCTCCCAGTAGAGTTTGCGGCAGTGCGGGCACCAGAAGAAGAGGTGCTCGGCCGGGTCCCGCGGTGCATATCCCGCGCTCCGGACCTCCTGCTTAGTGGCGGGTCGAAGCGGCGTGTTGCAAAGCGAGCACCGGGTCATCCGCACGCATGGATGGATGAGCCCCGCTTCGGTGAGCTGGCGCACCTGATCCATCACATCCGCTGCCCGAACCAGCACCGCCCGATCGCCGCCTCTCCGGGCGAGCTCCCGGTCCCGGGTGAGAAGGATACGCCCCTCCGCTTCTGCTATGGCCAGGAGCCGGGTGTCCTCCGCCGGATCCCCTCCTCTCAGCGCATTGGCACTCCGGGTGTCGTACCCCATGAACCGGAGGTACCGGGTCAGGGTGCCGAGCATCCGGTCGACCAGGAACCGGGGCTCAGTCGATACGGGAGACGTACTCAATCTTTTCACCGCACTCTGTGCACTCGTGACCGTCCAGGTTCCGCATCCTGCTGGCAAACCCGGACCGCTCGATGAGGAGCGCCCCGCAGGCCGGACAGCAGGTGCTCTCGGCGGGGTGGCCGGGCACATTGCCCAGGTACGGATACCGGATTCCCCGCTCCCGGGCCATATCATGGATCTTCTCCAGAGTCCTGACCGGGGTGGCAGGGGTGTCCTGCATCTTGTACTGCGGATGGAAGCGGGTGAAATGCATGGGTGTCTCCGGGCCGAGGTGCTCGAGGACCCAGTCGATGAGTGCTTTCATCTCCTCCATGTCGTCGTTCTGCCCGGGGATGACCAGGGTGACCGTTTCCACGTGCATGCCGAGCTCCCGTGCCCGTGCCGTTGCATCGAGCACCGGCTGCAGTCGTGCCCTGCATATGGTCTTATAGAATCGCTCCGAGAACGCCTTCACGTCGACCCGGAAGGCGTTGAGCATGGGGGAGAGAGCAGAAAGGGCCTCTTCCGTGATGTATCCGTTGGTGACATAGACGGTCCCGATCCCCTCATTCCTGGCCAGGGTTCCCATGTCCATGGTGTACTCGTGCCAGATGGTCGGTTCATTGTAGGTCCATGCGATGCTCGCACAGCCGCCGGAGAGGGCCCGATCCACGCCCTCCTCCGGTGATATGTCATGCAGGTACCGGCTCTCCCGTGTTGCCTGCGAGATCTGCCAGTTCTGGCAGTGCGGGCACTTAAAGTTGCACCCCACACTTCCCAGCGAATAGGAGAGCGTCCCCGGCAGGAAGTGAAAGAGCGGTTTCTTCTCGATCGGGTCCACCGCCTCGGAGCTGACCTTCCCGTAGGAGCCTGCATAGAGCCTCCCCCCCTCGTTGATCCTGACCCCACAGATACCGGTCGTTTCCTCCTGTATCGTGCACCCGTGTGGGCAGAGGCGGCACTTCACTTCGCTGTCATCCAGTGCATCATACAGACGTGCTTCCTTCATCGACTCCTCCGAAGGTGAGGATGGCAGTCCAGCCCCATTAATCCTCGTGTCGATTTTCCTCTTCCTCTTCGATGACCAGGGCACCGCGATACCCGCAGTCCTTGCACCGGTACCGCGTTCCGATATAGCCTCCCAGATCCAGGAATACCCGCTTTGAGCCGCAGACAGGACAGCGCAACATCTGATTCACCACTCAACAGGTATTATGTGTCCGCGATGTCAATAATGGCAGGGAATGAAGACGGTCGTACTCTCTCTTGGTGGATCAGTCCTGGTCCCATCCCTGGAAGGGCACGTCATCGATGAATATGCCACCGCGCTCAGGCAGCTGTCCGGGAGATGCAGGCTGTTTGTCATCTGCGGCGGCGGGGGCGAGGCCCGACGATACATCGGTGTCGCGCGGGCCCTGGGCATCGATCAGGCGACTGCCGACGAGATCGGGATCGGGGTGACCCGCCTCAATGCGATGCTTCTCGCCAATGCCCTCGGCGAGTGCGCCCATCCACGGATCCCGATGAGCTACCTGGAGGCGCTCGAAGCCGCCTGCTCGGGCAGGGTCGTCGTCCTCGGCGGGATCACTCCCGCACAGACCACCGATGCAGTGGCCGCCGTCATCGCCGAGAGGACGGGCGCGGATCTCATCGTCAACGCCACCTCGGTGGACGGCATTTACAGCGCGGATCCCCGGAAGGACAGGGCCGCGGTCAGGCATGAGCGGCTCACTGCCGGGGAGCTCCTCGATATCATCGCCGATTGCCGGATGGATGCGGGGGCGAACACGGTCATCGATCTGGTGGCGGCAAAGGTGCTCGAGCGATCCGGTATCCCTGCGCTGGTCATCGACGGTACTGATCCGCTCCAACTGGTCCGGGCTCTCGAGAGAGGGGAGTACATGGGCACGCTGATCTCTGAGACAGGGCTTGCACCGCTTCCCATCTGACAGCGGAATGGTGAATCGGTAACTATTTTTTTCATCCGGTCTCATTGATGCAGCACCATCACGGGGCAGTAGGGTAGCCTGGTCCATCCTAGAGCGTTTGGGACGCTTTGACGGCAGTTCGAATCTGCCCTGCCCCATTTTTCCACGATTTCACGGAGTACCATGGAACCGTCGACCGCCCGCACCATTCTCGATACGCTCGATCGCACCTACCCGGACGCACGGCCCTCCTCCGGCGATTCGCCCTTCGCCATCCTGGTCCTCACCATCCTCTCCGCACAGACCACCGATGCGGCGGTTGCCGGGGTCCGGAATGCCCTGTTTGCGCAGTTTCCCACCCCGGACGATCTTGCGGCCGCCGCACCCGAAAACGTGGAGCCCGTCATCCGCACGGTGGGGCTGTACCGGTCGAAGGCACGCCACCTGGTTGCCGCCGCCCGGATGCTGGTCGACGAGTACGGGGGCAGGGTGCCGTCATCGATGGAGGAGCTCATCCGTCTCCCCGGTGTGGGCCGGAAGACGGCGAACATCGTCCTCGACCATGCCTTCGGAATCGACGAGGGGGTGGCTGTGGACACGCACGTCCGCCGACTGGCGGGGCGGATCGGGCTGTCCGATGCGTCGGGCGTGGAGGGGATCGAACGGGACCTGATGGCGCTCTTTCCTCCGGAGGACTGGGGCCGGATCAACTCCCTCCTCGTCGCCCATGGCCGGGCGCGATGTACCGCCCGGAATCCCGACTGCGCCCGCTGCGAGATCCGCACCTGCTGTGCGTATTGTCGCGATCAGAACCCGAGCACCGCGGCGTTACCGACATAGGCAACCCAGGCGACCGCCGCCGATGCCGGGATGGTGATGATCCAGGCAGTCACGATCTCCCTGACGATGCCCCATTTCACCGCGGTATATCCCCGGGTGGCCCCGACACCCATGATCGAGCCGCTGATCGCATGAGTGGTGGAGACCGGGATTCCAAAGGAGGTCACGAAGGAGAGAACCACCCCCCCGGAGGTCTCTGCGCAGAAACCCTGGTAGGGCTGCAGGCGGGTGATCTTCTTGCCCATGGTCTCCACAACCCGCCACCCCCCGAGGAACGTCCCCAGCGAGATTGCCCCGCAGGAGGCGAGGATCACCCAGAGTGGAACACTGAACTCGGTGAGGGCCCCACCGGCGACGAGCAGGGCGGTGATGATCCCCATCGCGTTCTGGGCATCGTTGCTGCCGTGCCCGATGGCGTAAAACGATGAGGAGAAGAGCTGCAGCCGGCGGAAGATGAGGTTCATCAGTGGTGGGTTTTTATCACGGGTGAAGCGAATGATCAGCGCTCCCACCAGAAACGAGACCACGAACCCCAGGGTGGGGGAGACGATCATGAAGATGAGCACGGCCAGGATACCGGAGATATGGATGATGCCGAGGGCCACCAGCAGGGGGTACACGATGGAGATCCCCGCCATGGTCCCGAGCTTGAAGTACTTCCACCACGCCTCCCCCTTCACCTGGGCGACGAGCGCAAGCCCGGCCCCGCAGAGCAACGCTCCGGCTGCACCCATCTCAAGAGAATAGAGAACAGTGCCCGGATCGGGCCACAGGATACTGCCCACACCGACCACGGCAATCCCCGCCCCGAGCATTCCGCCGATGAGGGCATGACTGCTCGATATGGGGATGCCGAGCCAGGAGGTGAAGAACACCCAGAGGACTGCCCCGACCATGGCAGCGAGTATCAGCGGCGCGGTGATCATGCCCGGGTCCACGATCCCCTTCCCGATGGTGGCAGCGATGGCGGTGGTGAAGAAGAGTGGGCCGACCAGGTTGAAGAATGCGGCCATGCCCACTGCCTTGATGGGGGAGAGCACCCGGGTGGTGACCACGGTGGCGATGGCGTTTGCCGCATCGTTCAGCCCGTTGACGAAGTTGAAGAGGAGGGCGAGGACGATTCCGACGATGATGATGGGTTCCATGCGGTCAGGAATGGCGGATGGCGATGTCCGAGAGGGCATCGGCGGCATCCTCGCACTTGTCGGTGGCCACTTCGAGGTTTTCGTAGATGTCCTTCAGCTTGATGATCTCGATGGGGTCGTCGCCCTGGAAGAGATCCCGGATGGCATGGCCCAGAACGTCGTCGGCCAGGTTCTCCAGGCGATTGATCTCGATGCACCGCTCTTCCACTTCGGCGGGTTTCTTGAGGGTCCGGATCCCCCGCACCGCCCCATGCACCTCGTACACGCAGAGCTGGATGAGCTTGGCGAGCTCCACCATATGCTCGTCGGTCTCCTGGATTCCATACACGTCCATCTGGTGGGTGACGCCGTCGATGGTATCGAGGATGTCGTCAAGGGCGGTGGCCAGCCGCGAGATCTCCTCGGGCTCGATGGGGGTGATGAACGTCCGGTTGAGGTGTTCGTAGATCTCATGGGTCACTTCATCACCCCGGTGTTCGATGGCCTTCATTTCAACCGACTTCTCCCTGGCGTCAGAATAATCCTTCAGGAACTCCACCAGGAGATCGGCGCCCTCCACCACAGTCTCCGCAAGACGTTCGAGGAAATCAAAAAAGACGCGTTCCTGCGGTATCACCCACTCCTTAATTCCCACGTTGCACCACGGATGGTTCCGACGGGATGGGTAAAAAAATCTGTGTTTTATCTCTCTGCATCGCTGATCCGCTCTCTGCCGAGCACGGCCACCAAACGGGCGACCAGCACCGCGATATACAGGACGCCCACCACCATCTCCAGTGAGGCCACCGCCCGGACGAGCCCACCCACCGGAACGATATCTCCATATCCACTGGTGGTGAGTGTGGTGAAGCTGAAGTAGATGAAGTCGGAGAAGGAGAGCGCCTCATCTACGGAAAACGATCCGGGAGTGAGGAGGCTGGCCGGTGCGGCACCGGTCGCTCTTTTACGGGTGTATTTCTCTCCGGTGAGGCAGGGGCCAAAAACCATCGAGATGCGCGCATTCCGATTCGATTACTTCATGGTCATAATCTGGGAAGCAATCCGGGCATCGATGGGGATGGTGAAACGAATCCCCGTCCTAAGACACTCGGTTTAGAGAATGAGTGGGGGAGAGATGTCGAATAAAAAGAGAGGGAAGGAGAATTTAGCGAAGTACTGTGCCTAAACTCCCGACGCTCACACCCCAGAATATCATCAGAATCCGTGAGAAAAAGGGGTTTGTGCTGAGCAGGGTAAAGGGAAGTCACCAGCTCTTTTACCACCCGGAGACAAAGCGCCGAGTCGTCGTCCCGGTACACGGGCGGGACCTCCCCACCAGCACGCTCATGGAGATCTTCAAGCAGGCTGGGGTTGAGCGGGAGGAGATTGAGGAATTGCCATAGACCTTTCTCATGAAACAGGGCGATATTATTCATGGTGATGTTCATTATATCGAGCTTACAGCACGATAGGCACACTTCTCAGGGAGATAAAGGGTTAACTGATAATCTCCGATCTCTGACCGACTGTGAAAAAATGTGGGAAGTACTTGTGTGGCGTCCATGCCTACTCGAAAAACCGCATTGGAAATGCCAGCCCATCCATCAATACGGTCATAAGCGATGCTATTCCGGCGATTCAGCCGTCTATAATAGCATTTTCAGAAAATAGGATGGACCGAGCGGGATTTGAACCCGCGGCCATGCCAGGGCAGCGAATCTTCCCATGTCCTCAGATGAGAGAATCCAGGCCAAAACGAAGAGCTGAAACCATGATGCATGACAAGGTTCATAATTGATGCAAATGTATTCATATGTATGCATTCCACCACATCAATACGGGTCAGCTCATCTGTACGAGACAGACTGAAAGAGCTGAAAGTCCATCCAAACGAATCTTTTGACGATGTTATAGACCGGCTGCTCGATAGTGCAATCGATGAAGAGCCTCTGAGTGATGAGACGATACAGGCAATAGAGGAATCCCTTGAGGACCTGAAGGCTGGACGGACGTATTCATCACATGAGGCCCGGGCCGAATTGGGATTGCATAAATGAATTATACTCTCATATATTCAAAACGGGCGATTAAATCATTAAAACAGATTCCTATTGAATATAGTGAGAAAATACTGGATGATCTTGACTCTCTTGCGACGGAAACAGATCCGAAAAAGCATCTAAAAAAGATCAAAGGAAATCATCAGCCGCCATTCTATTCATACAGGGTGGGAGAGTACAGGGCAATTATCACTATCATCGATGACCGGATGATCATCCATGTGGTTGAAGCAGGCCATCGAAGCAAGATCTACAGGAATTATTGATTTTCAATTTTGATAATGTAATGACGTTTTTATTGTTGATATCTTCAAGATGTACGAAATACGGGAGATTTCTCGGTCTCCTGAAATTTTCGGCGGAGCCAAAACCCGGTCATTGATAAGATGAAAGGGCAGAGCACCAGGATCATCGTCAGCGCCTGGATTCGGGAGGGTCTCTTGAGAAAGATCTCCGCCACCCAAAACGAGAGATCTTTGAGGAACCGCCCTCCACCGTGACCTCCTCTTTGTCCGTTGTCAGGAGATGATCCGGGGAGAGATCGAGATCATGCGTTGCCAGAACGAACCGGCCGGGTTTCTGCCGCCGCTTGGCAACGTATCAGGGTCGTGCTCAATCCCGGCCGAAATCATGTACACCGTCTCCACCGGCTCATCCTTCTTCGGCCAGCCGCGGCTCTTCGATCGTACCGGGTGATCGACCGGACCTCAAGTGAGGTGAAACGAAACCGGGCATGCTTCTGCAGCCACGTATCGCGGCGATACGGGCATCCAGCTCGCAGGTGAACTCCCGTGCACCGGGGTTTCGGAAACAGACCTGCGATAGACATCTTATCGCCAAAACAGATGGACCGAGCGGGATTTGAACCCGCGGCCTCTACCATGCCAAGGTAGCGATCTTCCCCTGATCTATCGGCCCGCTGACCAGCTTTATTGATCGTCAATCCTCAAAATGCTTATCGCTCTCCCGCTCCTGCTGTTCTGCCACCCATTGCCGGGCGGCGGCCGTGTCGGGCCGCTTCGCGATCCTGCCGCCGTCGATGTACGTCTCGAAGAGCGGGCATGCGCCAGCGGGAACAGGGGCACTGCGGGGAAGGATGGTATGACTGCCGTCCGGGAGGAGGGCGACTTCCTTGGCGCCGCTCCGCTTGCCCCGCTTGGAGACAGGAACGCCGTCGATCTCCACGATGTCGAGGGAGTAGTCCACCACCGGCGCACCGGCGATGGCGCCGCCCACACCGAACCCATCCACGATATCGCGCATCCGGGCGACATCGGCCTCCGTGAGGCCGCCGCTCAGGATGATCTCCACGTCCCCGTGGCCACGGATGTCGAGTTCCCAGCGGACCTCCTCCACGAGGGTGCGGAGATCGCCCCGCCGGGAGGCAGGGGTGTCCAGGCGGACGGCCTCGGCCCCGGTCTCTGCCGCCCGGACCGCCTCGTCGGTCTCATCGTCCCAGGTGTCGCAGAGCATCACCCGCGGGACGTCCGCCGGGGCATTCCTGGCGAACGCGGCCCATGCATCCTCCTGGCGGGGGAAGCACATCACGTAGGCATGCGGCATGGTCCCGGTGAGGGGGATGCCCTCCGGGGCGGCGGCGTTGGAGACACCGGCCACTCCGCCGATCCAGGCGGCCCGCTCCACCATGGGGGCGATCGCGGGGTGCTGGCGCCGGGAGCCGAAAGAGTATACAGGCCGGTCGCCTGCGGCCCGACAGATCCGGGCGGCGGCGGTGGCGATTCCCGATGCATGACAGAGGAAGCCGAGAAGCGCGGTTTCATGGACGGCAATATCACGGTACCGGCCGGTGAGCCGGAGGACCGGCTCGAAGGGCGAGAAGAATGTGCCCTCCGGGACCGCCTCGCAGCTCACCGGCCGATCCTCGAAGAGGGCGACCGCGTCGGCAAGCCCGCAGAAGACCGCCCGGCCGTCCGAAAGGGAAGAGGCCGAGACCTCCATCGCGACCAGGGGATTGATCCCCTCCCGCTCCAGGACCGCGGCGCACCGCTCGAAGTACACATCGGTGACCCGACCGGAACGGACCGCCTCTTCGTCGACAGACAGGAACCGGCTCATCGCAAGAGCGGTTGATTCCACCGGTGTTGAACCTTGCGCATTCGGACAGTCAGCATGCTTTTGGTGAAGAACGAGAGACAGAAGAATGGATGACACAGAACCGGGAGACGGCGTGATGCTCGGGATCATCGGGGGAACCAGCCTGCTGTACTGCGACCTGCCGGCACTTGAGGAGAGGGCGGTGTCAACTCCGTTTGGGACGGCGAATGTCTTCTGCGGGCCTTTTGCACTCCTGATGCGCCACCAGCACGGCCTGCCCCCGCACCGGATCAACCACCGGGCGAACCTGGCGGCTCTTGCAGTGCTCGGGGTGGACCGGGTCATCGCCTTCGGCTCCGCCGGGTCGCTGAAACAGGAGATCGAGCCGGGATCGCTGGTGATCCCGCACGATTACATCAGCATGACCGACATCCCCTCCATCCACGACCATGCCATCAGCCATATCAGCCCGGAACTCTCCCGGGACCTCCGAAAGACCCTCGCCGGGATCGTTCCCTCCGCACGGGACGAGGGGATCTATGTCCAGACCCGCGGCCCACGCATCGAGACCATGGCCGAGGTCCGGATGCTCGCCCGCCTCGCCGACGTGGTGGGCATGACGGTGGCAAGCGAGGCGACACTCGCCTGCGAGCTGGGCATGGACGTCGCCGCGCTCTGCACCATCGACAACTACGCCCACGGCCTCGCCGACGAGGTGCTCACCTACGAGCACATCCTGGAGACCTCCCGGCGCCACCGGGAGCGGACCGGTGACATTATGCAGGCGATCGTCCAGAGGTGTGGGTGATGGATCGGGACATTTTTTCCACGGGTGGATCACTGCTCGTCACAGACACGCTTCTCGACGGCAGGCGGGTGGATATCGCGGTGGATGACGCGGGTATCATCGCGGGAGTGGTCCCCGCCGGAACCGGAGAAAGAGAATTCGGGGGGGACCGAATGGTCGACGGGGCGCGGACCCTGGCCACGCCCGGCCTCGTGAACACCCACACTCACGCGGCGATGACGCTGTTGCGCGGGTATGCGGATGATATGCTCCTTCAGCCCTGGCTCTCGGAGAAGATCTGGCCACTCGAAGCCCACCTCCAGAGCGACGACGTGTACCACGGGACCCGTCTCGCCTGCCTGGAGATGATAAAAAGCGGCACGGTCGCCTTCAACGACATGTACTTCCACATGCAGGACGCTGCCCGGGCGGTCGCCGAGTCGGGTATGCGGGCCACGCTCGCCCACGGGTTCATCGATCTCGGCGATCCGGGCAAGAGGGACGAGGAGATCCGGGCCACCGAACGGCTCATCGCCGATATCAGGGCCATGGACACCCCGCGGATCCGGTCCGCGGTGGGCCCGCATGGAGTATACACGGTATCGGCCGCGGGCCTGGAATGGTGTGCCGAGACTTCTGCCGAGGAGGAGATCGTCTTCCACATCCACCTCTCCGAGACCGGGACCGAGGTCACCGACTGCCTCCGGGACCATGGCGTCCGGCCGGCAGAGTGGCTCGATCGCCACGGCTGCCTCTCTCCCCGCACGGTGGCCGCCCACTGCTGCTGGCTGGACGAGGCCGAGTGCCGGCTGCTAGGGGCTCGGGGGGTGCATGCGTCATACAACCCGACGAGCAACATGAAGCTCTCAGTCAACCGGGCGATGCCCTACGATGAACTGATACGGGCAGGAGCGAACGTGTCCCTCGGGACCGACGGGTGCGCCTCCAACAACAATCTGGACATCCTCGAGGAAGCGAAGACCGCCGCCCTCCTCCAGAAGATGTGGTACAACGACCCCCGGCGCCTCCCCGCACCGGCAGCCCTGGAGATGGCGGGACCCGCCGGACACCGGGCCCTCGGTCTCCCTGGGGGCGTCATCGAACCCGGCCGGCCGGCCGACATCGTGCTCGTCGACCTGGACACCAGCTGCATGACCCCGTGCCATCATGCAGACTCGAATCTGGTGTATGCCTGTCCGGGAGCGGCGGTGAAGACCACCGTCTGCCACGGCCGGGTACTGATGCACGAGCGGGTGGTACCCGGCGAGGGTGAGATCCTCGAAAGTGCGGCCCGGGCCGCCGATGCACTGGTACGAAGAGCAGCCGACGCCGGTTAGTCCCGGGGTATCCCTGATTCGCAGGGAACACGCGTCTGGCAGAGGCCGCACCCCGCGGCCCGGACCCCCACGGCCTCCTCGGCATGGGGAGCGGTGACCTCCTCGATGTATGCACCGCACCTCTCCTTGTCGTGGCCCTCGGGGGTGATGGCGCCCGCCGGGCAGCGATTGATGCAGCCTGTGCAGCCCTCCCGCCTGAGGCAGTACTGGTCGCGCGTGGTGTAGGGGCGCGGGGTGGCGGGGAGATCGATCCGGGCGACGACCGAGCCGATCCTCACCGCCATGCCGCGGGCGGTGATGAGAGCATCGGTATGGCCGAAGGTCCCAAGCCCCGCCGCGTATGCGGCATGGCGCTCCGACCACCGCGAGGCCATCCCGAGGGTCTCCGATTCTTCGCGGCTCCAGGAGGGGTGTTCCACCGGGGCGACCGCGGGGTACCCGGCATCGGTCAGCGCCCGGGAGAGGTCTCTGCGGATCCGGTTGTTGATCTCCTCGCCGTAATACCGGGAGAGGCTCCAGCGATGCGCGGGGAGCGTATCGCAGGCGCGCTGATCCGCCCGGGTCGCCTCCGTCTGGGGGAGCGCATAGACGATCACCGCCAGGTCGGACGCTCCGGCGGTGGACCCCGGGAAGGCGATCCGGTGAGCGTCAAGCGGCGTCCAGTAGAACGGTCCGATGCTGTCCCGAAACTCTACAAAGAGGGGATCATCGCCACGGGCGACCCCCACCAGCGGCTCGCCCCAGGCCCGCTCCTCCCGGCCGGGGGCGAGTGCCCCGATCCCGGGGTCATCGAGGACCCTGCGGATCTCTTCCAGTATATGGTCAGTATCCATCACGCCGTCTCGATCCGGGACTCATCCTCGAGGCCCAGCTCCTGGATGGAGATCTCCTTCATCTCAAATTTCTTGATCTTGCCCGAGATGGTCATGGGGAAGTCCTCCACGAACTTCACGTACCGGGGGATCTTGTAGTGGGCGATCCGGCCCCGGCAGTAGCCCAGCACCTCGTCGGCGGTGAGCTGGTCCCCCGGCACGGGCCGAACCCAGGCCATCAGCTCCTCGCCGTACCGGGAATCGGGCACCCCGATCACGTACGCATCATCGATCTTCGGGTGCTGGTGCAGAAACTCCTCGATCTCCCGGGGATAGATGTTCTCCCCGCCCCGGATGACCATGTCCTTCAGGCGACCCACGATCTTCACGTAGTCCTCGTCGTCCATCACCCCCAGATCACCGGTATGGTTCCATCCGTTCGCATCGATGGTCTGGTGGGTGGCGCTCGGGTTGTTGTAGTAGCACTTCATCACCATGTAGCCCCGGGCGCAGATCTCGCCGGTCTCTCCCCGGGGGAGGATCTTCCCGGTGTTGGGATCGATGATCTTGATCTCGCAGTGGGGGAAGGGCTTTCCCACCGTGGAGACGCGTCGCTCGAGCGGGTCGGAGGTGGTGGTCATGGTCACCCCCGGCGAGGTCTCCGTCTGGCCGTACACGATGACGATCTCGTCCATGTGCATCTCCCGGTTGACCTGCTTCATCACCTCCACCGGGCAGGGGGAACCCGCCATGATCCCGGTGCGAAGCGAATCGAGCCGGGTAGTGCGGAAGTCGGGATGGTTGAGCTCGGCGATGAACATGGTGGGTACCCCGTGCACCGCGGTGCACCGCTCCTCCTGGATCGTCCGGAGCACCGCACCCGCGTCGAAGACTGGAGAGGGGAGGACCATCGCGCTTCCGTGGCTGACACACGCCATGTTGGCAAGCACCATTCCAAAACAGTGGTAGAAGGGCACTGGTATGCACAGGCGATCCCCGGGGCCGAATCGCATCCCCTTACCGATGATGAACCCGTTGTTGACCAGCCCGTGATGGGTGAGCACCACCCCCTTCGGGTACCCGGTGGTTCCGCTGGTGTACTGGATATTGATCGCATCATCGAAGTCGAGCGATGCCCGCCGTTCACAGAGTTCGCCGTCGCTCACCGCATCCGCCTTCTCCAGGAGGTCCGTCCAGGTGTACATCCCGTGATAGGAGACGTCCCCCATGAAGATGGCATTGCGCAGGAACGGAAACGTGTTGCTCTGGATCCGGCCGGGACGGGCCTCCATCGCCTCCGGGCAGACCTCGTAGAACATGCCCACGTAATCTGATGTCTTGAACCGGCCCTGGATGACGAGCGTGCTGATCTCCGCCTGTTTCATGGCGTATTCGAACTCGAAGGTCCGGTAGGCGGGGTTGATGTTGACCATGATCGCCCCCATCCGGGCGGTGGCGAACTGTACGAGCACCCACTCCGCATAGTTGAGTGCCCAGATTCCGACCCGATCACCCTTCTCCACGCCAAGCGCCATCAGCGCCTTCGCCAGCTGGTCGACCCGGTCGTCGAACTCCGCGTACGTCCACCGGATCCCCTGATGGACCGATATAAGGGCGTCCGCATGGGGGTGTTCTGTCGCCGTCCGGTGCAGCAGGTCGCCGATGGTGACCCCCAGCAGGGGGACGTTCGATGTCCCGCAGGCATAGCTCAGCCTCGCCATCCTGTACATATTGGCGAAAAGGCGATTAATTACTTGCGATTGGGCATGTCGACATACTTAAATTATGCCGGAGCCAATAGCACTGGGTATTGGGGTCGTGGCCTAGTCAGGAATGGCGACGGGCTCCAGCGGTCTATGCGCATGATGAACAATGGGTCTGCTGATAACTGGTGACGATCCGTTGGAGCACTGATGCTTCCCGTTCCCGCGCATGTCGGAGAGACCCGTCGATCGTGAGTTCAAATCTCACCGACCCCACATACACCGTCTTCGATCATGTTTTTGTAGACTCATCACTCAAATCATAGCGAGGATTTCATTTTCATGTACTTCATTGGAGAAGCACTGATTGGCGAGGGCTCGGAACTCGCGCATATCGACCTCATCATTGGTGACAAGGACGGATCCGTGGGTGCGGCATTCGCAAACGCCGCATCCCAGCTCTCCGCCGGGCACACCCCCCTCCTGGCGGTGATCCGGCCGAACCTGATGACCAAACCCGCCACCCTGATCATCCCCAAGGTGACCCTCCACAGGGGCGAGCAGGTGAACCAGATGTTCGGTCCCGTCCAGGCGGCGGTGGCCAAGGCGGTGGCCGACTGTGTCGAGGAGGGTGTATTCGAGGGGGTGGATATCGAATCGGTGGTCATCCTGGCAAGCGTCTTCCTCCATCCGGACGCCTCCGACTTCAACCGGATCTACCGGTACAACTACGGCGCCACCAAGCTGGCCATCCGGCGGGCGATGGACCGGTTCCCGGACCAGAGCACGCTGATGTTCGAGAAGGATCGCGGCACTCACGCGGTGATGGGGTTCAAGGTCCCGCGCCTCTGGAATCCGCCCTATCTGCAGGTGGCACTCGACCTGGTGGACTGGAACCAGATCCACCGGGTGCTCGAGTCGCTCCCCAAAAACGACCACCTGATCATCGAGGCCGGCACCCCGCTCATCAAGCAGTTCGGCGTGAATATCGTCTCCGAGATGCGGAAGATCCGGCCCGAGGCCTATATCATCACCGATTTCAAAACGCTCGACACCGGAAACCTGGAGGCCCGCATGGCCGCGGACGCCACTGCCGATGCCGTGGTGGTCTCCGGGCTCGCCCCGCTCTCCACGCTCAACAGGGCGATCGCCGAGGCGAAGAAGACGGGGATCAGCTCCGTGGTGGATATGCTCAATGTACCCGACCCGGTCAGGCTCCTGAAAGGGCTGGATCACCTCCCCGATGTGGTGGAACTCCACCGGGCGATCGACGCAGAGGATACCGAACATGCCTGGGGCGATATCCCCGCCATCAAGGAGATCGGGGGAGAACACATGCTGGTGGCCGTGGCGGGTGGCATCCGGCAGGAGAATGTCAGGGACGCGATCGCCGCCGGGGCCGACATCCTGGTGGTGGGCCGGGCGATCACCGCGAGCGGCAACATCCGCCATGCCGCCGAGGAGTTCCTGGAAGAGATGGACAGCACCGATATCGACCAGTTCCGCGTTAAGACCGATTTTTAACCTTTTTTTCAGATCTCCAGGCTTTCTCCCGGTTCGAGCACCGCCACGCGGAGATCGGTGGTCCGCTCCACCGTGCGCTTGAACGCGGCGATGTCCTGCTCGATGGCCGGGAACGTGTTGTAGTGGATGGGCACCACCGTCGCCGCCCCGATGAACGTGGCGGCCATCATCGCTTCGCGTGGGCCCATCGTGAAATGGCCGCCGACGGGGAGGCAGACGACATCCGGTCGGTACAGCTCGCCGATCAGTTTCATGTCCGAGAAGAGGGCAGTGTCCCCCGCGTGGTAGACCCGGACGCCGTCCATCTCGATGACATAGCCCGCCGCGATCCCTCCGCAGAACCCGGGGCCCGCCTCCTCCAGCCAGCCGGAGTGGATCGCCTGGGTCATGGTGAACGATACGCCGTCCACCACCGCGGTTCCGCCGATGTTCATCGCCACTGCATCGATCCCCTGGCGAATCAGCCATTTTGCCACCTCGTTGACGGCGACCGTCTTTTTCGAGAGAGAGACCGTCTCCCCCAGATGGTCGGCATGTCCATGGGTGACCGCCACGATGTCGGGATCCACCGTAATGGGGCGACCACCGGTGAACGGATCGATGAGCACCGACGATGACCCGTCCAGACACACACAGGAGTGCCCGAGCCAAGAGAGCTGCATGGAGAGAATACGGGTGGAGAGAGAGAAAAAAGTAGTGGTGGCCTATCCGATGTCGATCAGCTCGGCCTCGGTCACGTCGATCGCTTCCCGGAGCCCGTCCTCGGCAAGACCACTGGTCATATGCTCCGAGAGATCACGATCCTCCATGACGTCCTGAATGCGTTCCAGGTAGGGATCGAGCGTCTCGTCCCGTTTCTGGTCGATCACGTGGCGATATTCGCGAAGCGATGACGGGCTGATCCCGAGATCGCTGGAGATCTCCTTCATCGTCCGATCCGATGCGAGGAGCTCCTCGAGGCGTTCCTCAGAAAAGGGCATACGGAAATCCTGATCCCGGAAGAGCTTCAGCCGGATCCGTGCCCGGGCGACCGTCTTGGAGAGTTTCTCATCGCCGAGTTCACGTGCGATCTCGGTATCGTTCTTCCCCTCGTAGTAGCTGCAGACCAGCATGGCCAGCTGTCGCGGAGTCAGCTTCGTCTTGAAGGGAACTGTCTCCAGGATCTCCCGCATGATGAGAGATATCTCACGTTCTATCGCATCCCGGTCCCTCAACGTGCCGTATATCTGCTTCATCGGCTCCACAATCTTCGTCTGGTTCGTGAGATTGCTGTAAAGGTCCAGTAATTCCTTCTTTCGTTCTTTCTGCTGCATATGCGAACCACACTAGAGCTGGTGAATACACTATCGCTCATTGATAATATAATTATCCCTTTGATTCCTTCAGAAAACACTCTTTATTATAATTTGCCGCTGAAATTACAGGTATATCTGTGATATGAATGCCCGATATCTACGATAAGGTACTGGAGCTGGCCCGACGGCGTGGTTTTGTCTGGCCTTCATCGGAATGCTACGGCTCAGTTGCAGGATTCATCGATTACGGGCCACTCGGCTCAATGATGAAGCGCCGGGTGGAGAACATCTGGCGCAACGCCTACGTCATCCGGGAAGGGTTCTTTGAGATCGAGTGCCCCACCATCGGCCCGGAGCGGGTGTTCATCGCATCCGGACACGTAAAGGGTTTTTCCGACAGTATGTGCCGGTGCCCGCACTGCGGTGAATATTTCCGGGCAGATCATCTCCTTGAAGAGCAGGAAGTGACACCCGCCGACGGCACGCGGGATGCGATGGAGGCGGCGCTCGCGGAGATCAATTGCCCGGTGTGCGGCGAGTCGTTCGGCGACACGCGGGTGGTGGAGTTCAACCTCATGTTCGAGACCACCATCGGCCCGGGATCAGAGCGGAGAGGGTACCTTCGCCCGGAGACGGCGCAGGGGATCTTCACCGATTTCTCGCGGTTGCTCCGGTTTTACCGGAACCGGCTCCCCTTCGGCGCGGTACAGATCGGCACATCCTACCGGAATGAGATCTCCCCCCGGCAGGGGATGATCCGCCTCCGCGAGTTCACCCAGGCGGAGGCGGAGATCTTTGTCCACCCTGACGAAAAGGACCATCCGCGGTTCGATCGGTTTGCGGACTACCGGATGCCTCTCTTCTCCTCCGACCGGCAGGAATCCGGTGGTGAGCCGGACCACCTGAGCATGCGGGAAGCTGTGGACCGGGGTGTGGTGGCAAACGAGTACGTGGCCTACTATCTCGCCCTCACCCACGAGATCCTCTGCGCCATCGGAGTCGACCCGGACAAACTCCGGTTCCGCCAGCACCTCCCCGACGAACGGGCCCATTATGCCGCCGACTGCTGGGATGCGGAGATCTGGTCGGACCGGTTCCGGTGGGTGGAGACGGTGGGAATCGCCGACCGGACCGATTACGACCTCCGTGCCCATGCCCGGGAGAGCGGCGACCCCTTCACCGTCTTCATTCAGTACGAGACCCCCCGAACATCGGTGGAGCGCCGCGTGGTCCCGCGGATGGATCTCCTCGGCCCCGCCTTTCGTGGGAGGGCGAAGGCGATCGCCGATGCGCTTGCCGCTGCGGATCCTGATGCAGGTGCGGTGGAGGTGACCATCGATGGCGAGACGATCCCGGTCTCCCCCGAATATTACGAGGTCGCCGATGTGGAGGTGACTGTCCCGGGCGAGGAGGTGATGCCCCACGTCATCGAACCCTCCTATGGCATCGACCGGATGATCTACGCCGTCTTGGAGCACACCTACGACGAGGAGATGGTGGAAGATGAGCCGCGCCGGGTGCTCCGCCTCCCGGCGGCTGTCGCCCCCATCCAGGTGGCGGTCTTCCCCCTGATGACGCGCGACGGGATGGACCGGATCGCCACAGAGATCACCACCATGCTCCAGGATCATGGTATACTCACCCAGTACGATGACTCCGGGGCCATCGGCAGACGGTATCGTCGGCAGGACGAGATCGGTACCCCCTATGCCATCACCGTCGACTACCAGACGCTGGATGATCAGACCGTCACCATCCGGGACCGGGATTCGATGACCCAGGTCCGGGTCGCCATCGATACCCTTCCCCGGACCGTCCGGAACCTGCTCGACGGTTCCCTCTCCCTCGATCGCATGGCATGACGTATGTTCGCCACCCCCTCATCAGGCCGGGTTCCATCGAGGAACGCCGCTACCAGATGTCCATCGCCCTCGAAGCGCTGGAGTCTTCCACGCTGGTGGTGCTCCCCACCGGGCTTGGCAAGACCGCCGTCGCCCTCCTGGTGGCGGCATCCCGGTATTACAGCGAGGGTGGCCGCGTCCTGGTCCTGGCACCCACCCGTCCGCTCGTAGAGCAGCACCGGCGGTTCTTTGCCGACCATCTGCTGACCCGTGAGGGGGGCGAGCCCGCACCCGAAGACGTCGTGATGTTCACCGGAGAAACTCCGCCGGAGGAGCGGGTCCAGGCCTGGAGGGAGGCGAATTTCTGCTTCGCCACGCCGCAGGTGATAAAAAACGATGTGATCGCCGGGCGGTACTCGCTTTCCGATGTCACGCTGCTGGTGGTGGACGAGTGCCACCGGGCGGTGGGCAACTATGCGTATGTCTTTCTCGCCGAGGAATACCGGCGCACCGCAGAAAACCCCCTCCTCCTGGCCATGACCGCATCGCCCGGAGGGATCCGGGAGAAGGTGGAGGAAGTCTGCGAGAACCTGGGGATTGAGCGGGTGGAGAGCCGGGTGGATACCGATGCCGACGTCCGTCCGTATATCCATCCCCGGGAGGTGCGCACCGTGGCGGTGGAGCTCCCCCCCGCCCTGCGCGGTGTCCTCGCCGATCTCACCACCATGCTCGAGGGCCGCCTGACCATGCTGAAAAAACAGGGGTATCGGGTGCCGTCGGCAAAATCGCTCAGCATGAAGGCCCTGAACCAGCTGAACACCCAGATTCAGTCGAATATCGGCCGCCGCGACCCCGCCGCCTACACGGCCGCCTCGCTCTACGCCGAGGTGATGAAATTGCGCCACGCGATCACCCTCGCGGAGTCACAGGGGACTGTCACGCTGCGGCGATACATCGAGAAACTCGATACCGAAGGAAAATCGTCGAAAGGAAGCAAGGCCAGCCGGAGAATCGCCGCCGATCCACGGTTCCGCTCGATTGCACAGACCGTAGAGAGCTGGGACGAGGAACAGCACCCCAAGGCCGCCCGGGTGGTGGAGGCGGTCAGGGACGAGCTCGCCCGCGACCCGGAGAGCCGGATCATCATCTTTGCCACCTACCGCGACACGGTGGGGGCGCTGGCCGATCTCCTCGACAGGTGCGGGATCAGCTGCGAGCGGTTCGTGGGGCAGGCGGCACGGGACGCCGAGAAGGGGCTCACCCAGAAGAAACAGATCGAGACCCTCGCCCGGTTCCGGGAGGGAGATTTCCGGGTGCTCATCTCCACGTCCGTGGGGGAAGAGGGACTGGACGTGCCGTCCACCGACCTGGTCATCTTTTATGAAGCGGTCCCCTCCGAGATCCGGAGCATCCAGAGAAAGGGGAGGACCGGCCGGAGCGGTGCCGGGTCCATCCTGGTCCTAGTCACGAAGGGAACCTCCGACGAGGCGTTCAGCTTCGTGAGTCGTCAGCGCGAGCAGTCCATGATGCAGGGCATCCGGGAACTCGGGGACCACCGGCCACGGCAGACCGCCTCTGAGGCCATCTCTGCCCCTCACCCCGAATCACCACCTGAAGGCCAGACCGCCATCGACTCCTTCCTTCCTGCCGCCCCCGACATCCGGGCGGACGACCGGGAGAGTGCATCGCGGGTGGTGGAGACCCTCCACCGCACTGGTTCCACCCTCGACCTCGGCCGTCTCGAGCACGGGGACTATGCCATCGGCGACCAGATCCTGGTGGAGAGAAAGACCGTGTCCGATTTTCTGGACACACTGATCAACAGAAACCTCCTCGGCCAGATGCGGGATCTGGCCGGGGCGGCACCCCGCCCGATCCTCATCCTCGAAGGCGGGGAGGATCTCTACACCGCCAGGAACATCCATCCCAATGCCGTCCGGGGGGCGATCGCCGCGATTGCCGCGGACTTTGGCATCGCCATCATTCCCACCCGGGACGCCGAGGAGACCGGGCAGATGCTCGCCATTCTCGCCCGGCGTGAAGAGGGTGGCCGCGATGAACGCACCCCCCACGTCCGAAAATCGTATCGCTCCCCCCGGGAGGCACAGGAGCACATCCTGGCCTCATTTCCCGGGGTGGGGCTGAAACATGCCCGTCTCCTGCTGGCCCATTTCGGATCACTGCGGGCGGTGATGAATGCCCGGCCCGACGAGCTGCGGGCGGTGCGGGGTGTGGGAGAGAAGACCGCCGCGTCGATCGCCGATATCGCCGAACGGATCTACCGCTGATCAAGGCACCGCCGCGCCCTGGCTGCGTTGAAGGCGGCTTCGGCGAGTGCACGGCAGTCATCCGGGTCCCGCTCCTGCTGGATCCGATCGCAGAGATGGACGATCGTCTCCTCCAGCGCAGTCTGTGCCTCCGGTGAAGTGGCAGGAGGGGTATCTCTTTCCGGTACGGGTTCCCGCGGTGCCCCGGTTTCGGGTCTCTTCGCAGCGGGGGGCTGTTCTCCCTTTTCTTCGCAGATCACGCAGAATGTGCGGCCCTTGTATTCAAAGAGAGGCGAACCACAGTCAGGGCAGGTTTTCGCCAGCATCTTACCCCCTTTCAGGAGGTATTCGCCCATCACCTCGTCCGGTGCGTTCCCGGCCATGCATATCACGTCTTATTATCAAATTATATATGTCTGAATATTTAATCTTATAAGAGAGGTGACGATATGGCCGATCCAGAGAAGACCATCAATACCTGTATACAGATGCTCCAGCACATCATGGATGATTCCACCATTCCCCGCAATATCCGACGGGTCGCCGACGAAACCAGAAAAGTTCTGATGGACACCGACAAGGGGCTCGGTCTCCGGGCGGCGACGGCCATCTCCATGATCGACGAGATCTCCAACGATCCCAACATGCCGGTGCATGCGCGGACCAAGATCTGGGAACTGGTCTCCCAGCTGGAGACCGTGCCGCTGGACTGACCGCGATATCTTTTCTTACCCGGTTCCCATCACGCTGCAGATCACGGTCCGGTCCCGTGTCGACCGGACGTCCAGCTCCAGGAAGACGATCTGCTGCCAGGTTCCGATCTGCAGGGCACCGTCCACCAGCGGCACCGTGACCGACGGGCCCACCACCGCCGCCTTCACGTGAGAACGGCCGTTGCCGTCCCCCCAGGCCCGGTCGTGTGCATACGGGATATCGTCGGGCGCAATCCGGGACAGGGCATCGCGGAGATCCTCAAGCACCCCCGATTCATATTCGATGGTGGTGATCGCCGCGGTGGATCCGGTGACGAAGACATGCACCAGGCCGGTGCAGACCCCCGAGGAGGCCACCACCTCCCGTACATCCGGGGTCAGATCCACGATCTCCCCCTCTCCGTGCGTGGTCAGGGCAATAGTCCGGGTGAACATGGGGTGAACATGGACGGGGAGGGAGTTTAAGAGTTGTGGCCGGGCTCCTCGTTCTCGACCACCGCGAACCCGACCACCCGATCGTCGGGATCGGGCCGGATGATCCGCACTCCCCGGGTCGCCCGTTTCTGGGTGGGGATCTCCGAGACCGGGGTCCGCATGACGATACCGGTGGCGGTGATGAGGATGATCTCGTCGTCGTCGTTCACCGTCCGGGACGATATCACCGGCCCGCTGGTGCCGGTATTGATGTTTTTGACCCCCATGGTGCCCCGTCCGTGGCTCCGGAACTCATCGAAGTTGGTCCGCTTCCCGTATCCCTTCTCGGTGATGGTCAGGAGGCGGTCGTTTTCGAGCACCGCCAGGCTCTGGAGCGTGTCGTCGTCACGCAGGCGGATCCCGCGGACCCCGATCGCTCCACGGTGCGTGATCCGCACGGTCTCCTCGTGGAACCGGAGGCTCTGGCCCTGCCGGGTGGTCAGGATGACCTCCTGCGACCCGTCGGTCACCTTGACATCCACGAGGGCGTCTCCCTCCCGGAGCGTGATCGCATTGATGCCCGTGCGGCGGGGATGTGAAAACTCGTCCTGGGCGATCCGTGCGGTGGTCCCGTTTCGGGTGGCGAAGAAGAAGTACCGGTCCGGATCGAACGAGGAGACCGGGATGATGGTGGTCAGCGACTCGTTCTCCAGCTGGAGCAGGTTGGCGATATGCTTCCCCCGCCCGGTCCTCGGCCCCTCCGGCACATCATAGACCTTCAACCAGTGGACACGGCCGCAATCGGTGAAGCAGAGAAGATAGTCCAGGGTGGACGCCTGGAAGACGCTCGCGACCACGTCATCCTGCTTGGTGGTCATCCCGATGATACCGCGGCCACCGCGGTGCTGACGGCGGAAGGTATCGAGATCCACCCGCTTGATATAGTTGGAGGCGGTCATGGTGACCAGCACGGGTTTCTCCTCGATCAGCGTCTCCGGATCGACCAGATCGTAGGTCCGGGAGATCCGGGTCCGGCGGGGGTCGGCGAATTGGTCGGCCAGCTCCACGAGCTCTGAACGGATCTCGCGCATGATGGACCGCTCACTGGAGAGGATCTCCTGCAACCGGTCGATCTCCCGGGCGAGCATATCCCGCTCTTCGATGATCTTCTGGTGCTCGAGCGCCGCGAGCCGGCGCAGCTGCATCTTCAGGATGGCATCCGCCTGGATCTCGTCGAGATCGAAATTGGCCACGAGCGCGGTGCGGGCATCGTCGGCGGTCTCCGATTGTCGGATCGTGGCGATGACCGCATCGATGGCATCGAGCGCGGTCAGGAGCCCGTGCAGGATATGGATGCGTTGCTCGGCCTTTCGCAGATCGAACTCCGACCGGCGCCGCATCACCTCTATCCGGTGACGGAGGAACTCGCTGATGATATCCTTGAGGGAGAGATAGCGCGGCTGCCGGTCGACGATGGCCAGGTTGATGATCCCGAAACTGCTCTCCAGCGCGGTGTGTCGGTACAGGTGGTTGAGCACCACCATCGGGGTCGCACCCCGCTTCAGATCGACCACCACCCGGAGCCCTTCCTTGTCCGATTCGTCCCGGATATCGGAGATTCCTTCGATCTTCTTGTCACGGACCAGGGACGCCATGTGCTCGATGAGGCGTGCCTTGTTCACCTGGAAGGGGATCTCGGTGATGATGATGGACGAACTGCCGCCATCCTCCACGATCTCGGCAATACCACGGACGATGCATTTACCGCGGCCGGTGGCATATGCCTCCCGAATCCCTTCGTCCCCCATGATGATCCCGCCGGTGGGAAAGTCCGGTCCGGGCATCGATTCGAGAAGGGACTCGGTGGGGATATCCGGCTCGTCGATGACCCGGCAGACCGCCCGGCAGACCTCGCCCAGGTTGTGGGGAGGCATGCTGGTGGCCATGCCCACCGCAATACCCGAGGAGCCGTTCACCAGCAGGTTGGGAACCGCGGCGGGAAGGACCACCGGTTCCTCGAGGGACTCGTCGAAGTTCGGTGCGAAGTCGACCGTCTCCTTATCGATGTCGCGGAGGATCTCCTCGGCGATCGGAGTCAGGCGGGCCTCGGTGTACCGCATCGCCGCCGCCGAGTCGCCGTCGATGGATCCGAAGTTGCCCTGCCCGTCCACCAGCGGGTACCGGTAGGAGAAGGGCTGGGCCATCTTGACCAGCGTGTCGTAGATGGCGGCGTCGCCGTGGGGGTGATACTTCCCCATCACGTCCCCCACGATGCGGGCGCTCTTCTTGTGGGGGGTGGTGCTGGCCACCCCCATCTCCCGCATCGCAAAGAGCGTCCGCCGGTGGACCGGTTTGAGGCCATCGCGAACATCGGGGATGGCCCGCCCGATGATGACGCTCATCGCATAATCGATGTAGGAGGATTTCATCTCCTCCTCGATGTTGATGGGAATGACGCCTTCAGATGTCAAGGGTGGTCACCTCCCGGGCATGCCGACGGATGAAGTCCCGGCGGGCACTCACGTCGTCGCCCATGAGTTTTTCGAATATCTCGTTGGCATAGCTCGCATCCTCGATGCGTACCTGTTTCAGCAGCCGGAACTCAGGATCCATGGTGGTCTTCCACAGCTGGTCGGCGTTCATCTCACCGAGACCCTTGTACTGCTGGACCGAGATCCCTTTTCCGCCGAGATCCTCCATCGCCGCCCGGAGCTCCGGCTCCCGGTACACGTACCGCTCCTTTTTCCCCTTGACGAGCCGGTACAGCGGAGGCTGGGCGATGTACACGTATCCCTCCCTGATGAGCCCGTCCATGTACCGGTAGAAGAACGTGAGCAGGAGCGTCCGGATATGTGCACCGTCCACGTCCGCATCGGTCATCAGGATGACCCGATGGTAGCGTGCCCGGCTCACATCGAAGGAGTCGCCGATACCACACCCGATGGCAGATATGAGCGCCTGGATCTCCGCGTTTTTCAGGATCCTCCCGGGAGCGGCCTTCTCCACGTTGAGGATCTTGCCCCGGAGCGGGAGTATCGCCTGAAACTTCCGGTCACGGCCCTGCTTGGCGGAGCCTCCCGCGGAATCCCCCTCCACGATATAGATCTCGGACTTCGCCGGATCGCGTTCCGCACAGTCGGCGAGCTTCCCGGGGAGCCCGGAGCTCTCCAGCGTGCTCTTGCGTCGCGCGAGCTCCCGCGCCTGCCGGGCGGCCTCCCGTGCCCGGGCGGCGGTGAGGGCCTTCTCCACGATGGCGGCGAGCACGCGCGGGTGTTCGTCGAAGTACTCGGTGAGGTACTGGTACACCAGCGAGTCCACCACCCCGCGGACCGCACTGTTCCCCAGCCGCATCTTGGTCTGGCCCTCGAACTGCGGATTGGTGACGCGGGCGCTGATCACCGCGACCAGTCCCTCGCGGACATCGTCGCCCCGCACCTGCGGACCGCCGTTTTTCACGAGGCTGTTGCGGCGGGCGGTGGTGTTGATCGCCCGGGTGAGAGCGCTCCGGAACCCTTCGAGGTGCGTTCCCCCCTCACGAGTGTTGACGCTGTTGACATAGGAGAAGAGGACTTCCCCGAAGCTGGAATTGTACTGGAGGGCGACATCCACCTCCGTTCCCGTCTCCTCATCGCGCCGGGAGAAGGCGATCACCTCGTCGTGCAGTCTCTCCTTCCCCTCCCCGAGGTCGGTGACGAACTGCCGGATGCCGCCTTCGAAATGGAACGTCTCCGCATCACCGCTGCGTTCGTCGCGGAACCGGATGCGGACCATGGGATTGAGGTAGGCGAGTTCACGGAGCCGGTGTGCCAGCACATCGTAATCGAATACGGTGGTCTCGAAGATATCCTCGTCCGGGGTGAAGGTGATCCGGGTACCGGTGAGCCGATGGGATTTCTTCACCTTCCGGCCATACCGCGCGATGCTCCGCGCGTCGCGTTCCTCGACCGACTCTTCTCTCTCGCTCAGGGGAGAGACCACCGCACCCCGGGCAAAGGCGATCTCATAGACCCGGCCGTCCCGAAAGACGGTGGCCGTCAGGCTGCGGGAGAGGGCGTTCACCGCCGAGACACCGACCCCGTGGAGACCCCCCGAGACCTGGTAGGTCTCCTTGTCAAACTTGCCACCGGCATGGAGGACGGTGAGCACCACTTCGAGCGCGCTCCTCTCCTCACCAGCCATCAGATCGACCGGGATCCCGCGCCCGTTGTCCTCCACGGTCACCGATCCGTCCTGGTGGATGGTGACCATGATCAGGTCGCACGCCCCGGCGAGCGCCTCGTCGATGGCATTGTCCACCACCTCGTACACCAGGTGATGCAGGCCCCCCGGCCCGGTGCTCCCGATATACATTGCCGGGCGCTCACGGACCGGCTCAAGGCCCTTGAGGACCGTGATGTTGTGCGCATCATACGGCGCCTGCATCACGATCCTCCGGAATATGTACTATTGATCGAATATCCACGGTATCCCCTGTAGTATTGGACGCCCGGACACTTAATTGGTGCGACAGGGGACGCTCTGCCGCCTGTCGGTTGTGGAATCAGTCGTACTTGCCAATTTCAGCATTTTCGATGCCCAGTTCCCTGTCCACTGCCACTGCGAGCCGGTTGAGGATGCGATTCACTTCGGCGGCGTCCTCTTTATCGTTGATCCCGGGCTGGTGCCAGATCACCTTATTCCGCAGCCGGTCGGTGAGGGCCTCCACCTCCGTGCCCCTGAACTGCGGTGGAACGATCAGCTCGGTGAGATGATCGCTCGCCCCGTAGAATGCCTGCTCGGGGGGCAGCCCGAAGTGTTTTGCGACATGCAGGATGGTGACCATGAAACCGCGCCCGAACTTGCTCTCCATGGAACATTCTATCCATCCCGCACCCCATAAATCGATGTGCCGGGAATTACCCGAGGAGCCAGACCAGGATCGGGGCGGCGACCACCAGGGTCATCGAGCCCGCCAGGAAGCACCAGTCGGGAGAGCGCATCGGGCGGGCGGCCACCCGGAGGTGCGAGTCCATGCCGTACCCCCGGCACCGCATCGCCGTGTAGGTCCGCTCCCCCTGTTCATAGGACCGGAGAAACATCACCCCCACCGTGTACCCCAGCTGACGGAGGCGATACCGGTAGGACAGTCTCCGATCGAAGGGATCGAAGAACCTGCTCGCCAGCGCCCGTTTGATCCGGCGAAACATCCCTCCGAAGACGAAGAGGTACCGGAGCATCAGTCCGATGACCAGGGTGAACTCCGGCGGCATTCCCAGGCGGGCGGCCCCGTTCAGGAGGTCCGTCATCCGGGTGGCGGAGGAGAGCAGCAGGACAAACGAGACGCATACCAGGAATTTCACGAGCAGGATGGAGGCAAACTCCACCGATTCTGCATAGATGGTGATGCCGAGAGGGAGGGTGGTGAGGGTATGAGAGACCGGGTAATGGGGGTTTGGGAAGAAGATCTGGAAGATGATGATGAAGAGCCCGAAGGGGAGGACCGCGATGAGACGGGCGGCGTAGGCCCATGGCGGGAGACGGGCGGCGATCCAGAGCACGGCGATGTACACAGAGAAGATCAACCCGAGCAGGTACACGTCGGTGGTGTAGGGGAAGGCGACCATGGCGATGATCCCGGCGAACATGGCCAGAATCTTCACCCGGGCGTCGAGCCGGTGGATGGGGCTCTCCCGGAAGGTCTGGGCCTCGAGCTCGTACAGGGCATCGATCATGGACATAATCAGAAACGATTGCGATAGGCGTCGATCAGGGCTGAACGCGCCTCTTCATAAGTATAGGCCATCTCCACATCGACCCCCGCCTCCTGCAGGGACCGGAGCAGCTTGGGAATGGTGGGGATGTCCAGTCCGAGCCCGGAGAGCATCCCCTGCTGGACGAATATCTCCTCCACCGACCCCTCGGCGACCACCCGCCCCCGATCCATCACGTAGATGTAATCAGCGACCTCCGGGACCAGCTCCACGTGGTGGGTGGAGATGATGATGGTCATGCCGAACCGTTCGGGAAGGGAGGTCACAAATCCCATGATATCCGCCACCCCGCGCGGATCCAGGCCGGCAGTCGGTTCATCGAGGACCAGCACCTGGGGTTCCATGGCGATTACCCCGGCGATGGCGACCCGCTTCTTCTCGCCGCCGCTCAGATGGTGGGGCACCCGCTCCCGGAGGTCCTCGATCCCGCAGAGCCTGAGTGACTCCTCCACCCGATGGGCGATGGTCCCCTCATCGAGGCCCAGGTTCTGCGGACCGAAGGCGATGTCCTGCTCGACCGTGGGGGAGAATATCTGGTCGTCGGGGTTCTGGAAGACGAGTCCAACCCGGCTTCTGATCTCGCGGAGGTTCTCACGCACCACCGGCAGGCCATGGACCAGCACCTCACCGGAGGTGGGGGTGAGGATGCCGTTGAAATGCTGGAAAAGGGTGCTTTTTCCCGCTCCGTTTGCACCGATGACCGCGACACGCTCCTTTCGTCCGGCGATAAAGTCGACTCCGGAGAGGGCGGTGACCGCGCCCCGATAGATATGGGTGAGGTTTCGGGTCTCGATGATATGCATCAGGAATAAAAGGAGGGAAGAGGTGAAAAAGTCCGGCTATCCATGCTGACGCCGGCCTGATACGGCGGCGCTGATCCCCCAGACCAGGATGAGCACCAGGAGCGTGCCTGCCACGATGGCGAGCACCTCCCCCGCCTTATCCAGCCCGGGGACCGAATAATCCGGCAACGGGGCCTCGAATCCGGGATCATTGCCGGTCTTTTCAACGACCGCCTCCTCGGCGTGTTCCACCTGCCCTTCATCGAGCTTTGATCCGGTCACCGTCTTGGCTCCGTGCATGCTGAAGAAGGCGCTCTCCAGCCCGTCGGGGTTGCCCGAGGCAAGGAACGGCGCGGCCACCGCGATGATCAGTGCCACCACGACGCCCGCAACAACGAACGTGCGGCGATCCATCATGTGGCGACCCCCCGCACTGACGCCTCCGGCATCAGATCCGGCCGGGCGGTGGCGATGAGGTAGATGGCCACTGCGGTGATACCACCCTCGATGATCCCGATGATCACATGGTACAGGCCCATGGAGGCGAGACCGGCAACCAGCGGAAATGTGCCTGCGGCGGCCATCTCGACGGCACAGACGATCGCGGAGATGAAGAGCGATGCCCACCCGGCGATGAAGGCAGAGACGTACATGTTGCCGGTGGCGGAATGGAGCCCCTGGTATCCGTAGTACCCGACGAACCCGCCGATCACTCCCATGTTGATGATGTTCGCACCCATCACCGTGATACCGCCGTCACCGAAGAGGACTCCCTGCACGATCAGCACCAGGGTGAGGACAAAGACTCCTGCGTAGGGTGACCCGAGCACGATGGCCGCCAGGGCGGCTCCCACCATATGGCCGCTGGTCCCGAACGGTATGGGGATGTTCATCGCCTGGATGGCGAATATTCCCGCCGCAAGGACAGCGATGAGCGGGATTTTTTCTTCGGTCATCTCGTTTCGCGCCCATCGCACAGCGAGGACGATGAAGATCAAAGCGATGATCCAGTAGATGCCCCCCTGCCAGAGGGGCATGAATGCATCAGGTATGTGCATGGTGTTCCCAGAGAGTGGTGTTACCCAACTCTTAATAGATGTTACTATTTTGAACGAAAAACCGAATCAGTAGAACACATTCTTCACCGCTGCCAGAAAGATGGTGCCTGCAGCCCGGAGCAGCGGGGGATGGGCGGCAAGGGCGGTGACGAGGGCGGCGGGACGATCCATGTCCCCCCGCTCGATGATGGTCCGGATCACCGCGGGGTCGTCCAGCGCCCGCAGGATGCGATCGATCTGCTCCGGCCCGAGGTGCTGGCGCAGGGAGAAGAGCCGCATGCCGATCTCGAGCTCCCGGCCGAAATCATCCCGCCACCGTCGTTCATAGTCGGCGAGCCCCCCAAAGTCATCCTCCTCGCAGCAGTCCACCGCCACCGCCGCCGCATGGCGCGCCGATCGCACGCCGGTGTACACCCCGCCCCCGGAGGTGGGTTTGGGAAACCCGGCCGCATCCCCCACGAAGAGTGTGCGGCGGCCGTATGTCCGGGGCATCACCCCGAGGGGCACCGCCCCGATCACCAGGTCGACCATGGACCCGGTGGCGCCGGGAGCAACCCGGGCAAACCGCGAGCGGATATCCTGTCGGCCCAGCAGGCCCACCCGGACCCGATCTGAGCCGAGGGGGATCTTCCATCCGAAGAACTCCGGGGATGCGTCCGGGTGGATCTCCACCAGGTGAGGATCCTGTTCCAGAGGCATCTCCGCCTGCATCCCGGAGAGGATCACCGGAGACCGGGCCAGTCCCTGCATCCGGGCGATGCCGCTTTGCACCCCGTCTGCCGCGATCACCATCCGGCAGGCGATCTCCCCGGCGCCCCCGACGCCGCGGGTGCGGACTCCGGTTCCGGAGAGGCCGCAGACCCGTGTCTTCAGCCGAAACTCCGCCCCGGCCTCCGCCGCCCGTTCGGCGATCTCGCGGTCGAGGATCGCGCGGTTCACCACCACCGCCTTCGTCTCCCCGGCATCGAACGCACAGACGCCCCCCAGAGAGGAGACCACCCGTGCGCCCCGGACCCGGTTTCGGATCGCCCGCGGGGAGACCCGGCACTCCTCGAAGGCAGAGACCGAGAGGAGACCGGCGCACTGGACGGGCGTTCCCACCGCGCCATGCTCCTCGATGCAGAGGGTGGAGAGCCCGGCACGGGCACACTCCCGGGCGGCGGCGCTCCCGGATGGTCCGGCCCCCACCACCACCACATCATACATGCAATTGAATAGGTGAGGGCGGGGATCTTATAGCCATGACAGATGGCCCCTCATTCCGGTGGAAGCAGTGCCTCATCATCAGGACAGATATCACCATGTCCTGCGGGAAAAAATGTGCCCAGTGTGCCCATGCTGCCATCAGTGCGTTCCGGCGGGCAGACCGGACTGCTCAGGAGCGCTGGCTCTCCGACGGTCAGATGAAGGTGGCCCTGAAGGGAAAGAACGAGCGAACCCTCCACGAACTGAAGGCACTTGCCGAGGCAGCGAATATCCCCGCCGCCCTCATCACCGACGCGGGCATGACCGAGATCCCTCCCGGCACGGTGACCGCGCTCGGCCTCGGCCCGGCGAAGAACGAGGATCTCGATCGGATCACCGGGGATCTGTCCCTCCTATGATCGCCTCCCCCCACCCCCTCGAACGTGAGCTGGGGATGACCTGGTACGCCGACGATCACCCGGGTATCGGGGGTCACCTCCGGGAGAGACCGGAGGATTTTGTGGTGGACGAGTTATCCGGATTCAAGGAGCAGGAGAACGGAAAATACCTGGTTTGCCGGCTTTCCAAGCAGAACTGGGAACTCCAGCGGGCGGTGGTGGAGATCTCCCGGATCCTCGGGATCAGCCATCGCCGCATCGGGTGGGCGGGCACCAAGGACAAACGGGCGCACACCACTCAGCTGATCTCCATCTACAATGTCCGGCCCGGGGACCTGGAACGGATCCGCCTTCCGGGCATCACCATCACTCCCCTTGGATACGCGTCCGAGGAGCTCCGGCTGGGCGATCTCAGGGGGAACCGCTTCTCCATCACCATCCGGGATTGCCATCCGGATCAGGCCGGCGACCGGGTGGCGGCGATTGCCGCGACCGTCCGTACCGGAGTCCCCAATTATTTCGGTCTCCAGCGGTTCGGGGTCATCCGGCCGATCACCCACCGGGTGGGACGGGCGATCCTGCGGGGTGAGTACGAGGACGCAGTGCTCATCTACATCAGTGAATCATTTCCCCGCGAGGCAGATGACGTGAGGGAGGCCCGTGAAGCCTTCATCCGGGACCGCGATCCCAGGCAGGCTCTCGCCCGGCTCCCGGATGGCCTGCGGTATGAGCGGGCCATGTTGAACAGCCTGATCACCCATCCCGACGATTACGCACAGGCGATCCGGGCGGTGCCGCCCCGGCTCCTCTCCATGTTCGTCAGCGCCTACCAGTCGTATCTCTTCAACCGGGCGGTCTCGGCACGCATGGAGAGGGAACCGGATTTCCATGAGCCGGCATCCGGGGATCGTCTCCTCTTCATCGACGGACGGGAAGACGTGGTCTCTTCCCGCACCCTCCCGGCGGCACGACAGCACATCCGCCGCGGTCGGTGTGCCGTCGCCATCCTGATGCCGGGAAGTATTCCCGTGACTCCGGCAGGTGCCAGCGACCGGCTGGTGCGGGAGCTGATGGACGCAGACGGCATCGATCACCGGTCGTTCGAGGAAGCGGCGCGCTTCACCCGGACCGCGTTTCGGGGCGCGCTCCGTCAGGTGGCGATCGCCGCGGAGGTGAGCCCCCGGGTGGAGGGGGAGGAGACCCTCCGGCTCGACTTCGCGCTTCCCGCCGGGTCCTACGCGACGACGGTCTGCCGGGAATTCATGAAGGCGGCCCCGGAGCAGATGATCTGAACCGGGAGTATCCGGGCGCTTTCCACCGGGATGCAGGAGAGGTGAGTCACACCTCGCGGGCGAGGTCAGCGACCACATCGGTGTGGCGGGCACCGGCCGTTTCCCCCCTTGATCAGCGGCCGGTACGGGAGGCGGTGATACCGGGAGGAATGATTCTTCTCCCCGGACTCCCGGCACATCCGGGCGGGACACGCTCCCACTCCGGATACCCCGTCCCTCACTCCGTGTATTGGACATCGTATTCGGTGACCAGATTGGTCCCGCAACAGTAGTGCCGGGTGAGATCGAGCCGGATCATCTCCTCGGGACCGCTGATCTCCATCCCCCCCACCAGCGACGGTGTCCGCGCACCGCCCACGATGAAGGGGAGATGGATGAGCCGGACCTGGTCCACCAGGCGGTGGTGGAGCATGTGCCAGTTGAGGGTGGGACCCCCCTCCACCATCATCCGCCTCACCCCGTGGCGCTCATGGAGCACCTCCATCAGGAGCGGGAGATCGACCCGGTCCTCACCCACCACCTCAACCATCGCGCCCTGCTCCCGCAATGCCGCGATATTCTCCGGCGGTGCCGCCCGGGAGACCGCGATCAGGGTCCGGGCATCAGGGCTGAGCACACTGGCGCCGGCCGGGATATCCCCCCGGCGTGTCGGAACCACCCGGAGCGGGTTTTCCCCATCGACCAGCCGGACGGTCAGGCGGGAGTCATCGATGCGGATGGTCCGGGATCCCACCATGATCGCATCGCATTCGGCCCGCGTGGTGTGGAGGAGAGTTTCCGTCGCCGGATCCATGTAGGCCATCAGGATCTTGCTGGATGCGCCGGGACGGAGCGTCAGCTTCCCGTCGACGGTGATCTCGGACATGACCAGGACGTGGGGGCGGCGCAGGAGCGGTTCCATGAAAATCTAATGTGGAATTATGATCCCCCACGTGAAAATATTTCGCGCGGGACGCCGGAGGAGAACACCGCCGCCCCGCTGGAATGAGCAAGAGTTATCCGCCCACCCGGCGAATCTGCAACGATGAATGTCACCTCGCTTCGACCGCGTTTCATCCGGTGCTTCGATCCGGTGGCGAGGTTTTTCGTTCGCCTCGGGGTAACCCCGAACCAGATCTCTCTTTTCGCCCTCCTCCTGGGCATCCTGTGCGCGATCTGCTACGCGCAGCGATATTTCCTTGTGGGAAGCGTCTTTCTTTTTCTCTCCGGGCTCTGCGACCTGATCGATGGCAGCGTGGCCCGGATGGTCAGCAAGGACACGCCGTTTGGAGCGGTCTTCGACTGGATCGTCGACAAATACGTGGATGGCCTGGCCATATTCGCCGTGGGAGTCTCGGCCATTCCCATCCTGACCCGTCTCTTCCCCCTTCCCGGGACCGCGGATTTTGCGATCGTCACCCTCGCGATCATCGGTTCGCTGATGAACACCTTCATCAAACCGGTGACCTATGCGGAGGCGGGATACCGGGAACGGGTGGCCGGAAAGATCGACGACCCGCTGGAGAAGGTGGGCTTCTTCGGCCGCCCCGAAACGCTGTTGGTGCTGATCCTCGGCGGCGTGTCGGGATATATCTGGGTCACCATCATCATCATCGCCGTCTGCACCCATATATCGGCACTTCACCGGATCATCTATCTCTACCGGCGATTCTCATGATGGCGCCCCTATAGAGGGAGTAGAGATCCTCTGCCATGCGACCGAGTTCCGGGAGTGAGACAAAGAGGGCGTAGGAGATCCCGATGAGCGTCACCAGTGCCAGACCCTCGGAGATGACATTGTGCGCCCAGAAGAAGCTGCCGTACCCGGGGTACTGGCTCTCGCCCATATCCGGCAGGAAGGTGAACCACTGCCCGGTGTAGGCCATGATCACGAAGACATTGCGGAAGAGATTGAGGATGTAGATAGTCGGGCTGACCAGGAGGAAGAGACCGATCTTCTGTTTGATCGTGCTCGGCACGGCGAGGCCGACACCGATCATGACCGCGATACTCTGGATACCGGTGCAGGCAAGGACGATCTCGATCTGGTATCCGTTCCTGCCGATGATGTTCCATGCCGGGGTCACCACCGAACAGGAGAAGAGATCCAGGAGGAACACCGTCTGGTCCACCACCAGGGATATCAGCCAGTCCCCGAGGGGTGGTATATACCCGAACGGCGCATAGATGAGGGATGCCACCGCGACGATGGTGGTGAGCCGGATGACTGCAGAATTCCCATCACGGAGCGCCGAGGCGGTGATGATGACGAACGGTATGGACAGGATCGCCACGGTGGGGTAGAAGAAATTCTGCTGCGCAAAATAGTAGGGCAATTCGCTGAACAGATACACACAGATACCCACATAGCCTGCGATGGCACAATACCGTTTGAACCGGGTGGGGAGGAGGAAGGCGATGAACGCTGCCATTGAGAAGGCCATTGCAGCTGATGCAACCACCGAGTGTATCCCATCCATTTCCATAAACTGTGAACCGTGAGGGTTTAATCCTTTCATCGGCAGGGGGCGAGACACAGTTTAATCACGGCCTGCGTTCCATGGTACACCGCATGTTCTGCCCCCAATGCAAGGGCCTGATGATCTCGTCAGGCGGCCAGATGAAATGCAGAAAGTGTGGATATATCCGGGATATTTCAGATACGGACCAGCTGAAACACACCAAAAAGCGGGAGGAGAAGACCATCACCATCATCGAGGATGAGAGCGAAATGTCCACCCTCCCCACCTGCACGCAGAAATGTCCGGAATGTGACAACACCACGGCCTACTGGTGGCTCCGGCAGCTCCGGTCCGCCGATGAAAGTGAGGTCCGGTTCTTCCGCTGCACTGCATGCGGAAAAGTATGGCGGGAGTACGACTGAACCGGACGTTCTCCCCACTCCCGCCCGGTTGTGCCCCATCTGCCGGAGGCAACCACAAATCTTAACTTGAGATTGGTCATTATTAATAATGTAAAATTCGGTGAATATGATGGCTGAGGACTTCGATGTCAAACTGGAGGCCGCAAAGTATTACACGCCGGATCCATCCTACAGGGAACAGTCATGGATCGGCGACTACGAGGCCGCCTACCAGAAATTCCTGGACGATCCTGATGGATTCTGGGAAGAAAAGGCCAGAGAACTGGAATGGTTCTCCCCGTGGTCACAGGTCAGGGAATGGGATTTCCCCTATGCCCGGTGGTTCCCGGGTGCGACCCTGAACATCACCCACAACTGCCTCGACCGCCATGTCTTCAATCAGCGGCGGAACAAAGTGGCCCTGATCTGGCGGGGAGAACGTGAGGGGCAGGAGCGGACCTTCACTTACCGCCAGCTGTACATCATGGTGAACCGGTTTGCCAACGGTCTCAAGGGCCTGGGCGTCACCAAGGGGGACCGCGTCTGCATCTACATGCCGCTGGTGCCCGAACAGATCATCGCCATGCTGGCATGCGCCCGCATCGGGGCCATCCATACCGTGGTCTTCGGCGGATTCGGGGTACAGGCACTGAACCAGCGTATCCGTGGAGTGGAGGCCCGGGTGGTGATCACCGCCGATGTCGGATACCGGCGGGGAAAAACCATCCCCCTCAAGACCATCGTGGAAGATTCTATCATCAATGCACCGAGCGTTGAGCGCATCATCATGCTCCGCCGGGAGACTCCTCCCTCCGAACTCCACCACGAGATGGAGGTGGATTTCTACGACGTACTGGAGGGCGGGGACCGGGAATGCCCGGCGGAGGTCATGGATGCCGAGGATCCGCTCTTCGTGCTGTACACCAGCGGAACCACCGGGTCCCCCAAGGGGATCGTGCATACCTGCGGGGGATATATGGTGGGGACCCATTACACCACCAAAGAGGTCTTCGATGTCAAGGATCACGACGTGTACTGGTGCACCGCTGATCCCGGCTGGATCACCGGCCATTCTTACGGGGTGTACGGCCCGTTCCTGACGGGTGCGACGGTCTTCATGACTGAAGCCACCCCGGACTATCCGGATGCGGGGATCTGGTGGAAACTGATCGAGGAATACGGCATCACCATCTTCTATACGGCACCCACCGCCATCCGGATGTTCATGAGGATGGGCGAAGAATGGCCCGGAAAATACAACCTCGAGACTCTCCGGGTGCTCGGTTCGGTCGGCGAACCACTGAACCCGGAGGCGTTCGAATGGTATTACCGGGTCATCGGGTCTGAAAGGTGCCCCATCGTGGACACCTGGTGGCAGACCGAGACCGGGATGCATATGATCACCACGATGATCGGTGAACCGATGCGGCCGGGATTCGCGGGAAAACCGATACCGGGCGTGGTCGCCGACGTGGTGGACAAGCAGGGCAATCCGGTCCCGCCGGGCCAGGGCGGATTCCTGGTCGTCAAGGAACCCTGGCCGTCGATGATCCGCACGGTCTGGAACGATGACGAACGGTACCGGAAATACTGGACCACCATCGACCACTACTACTCGGCGACCGATCTCGCGGTCAGGGGCGAGGATGGAAACATCATGATCATCGGGCGGGCCGACGATCTCATCGTGGTGGCCGGTCACAATATCGGAACCGCGGAGGTGGAGAGCGCTCTGGTCTCTCACGAAGCGGTGGCCGAGGCCGCCGTCATCGGGAAACCCGATCCCATGAAGGGAAACACCATCAAGGCGTTTGTCATCCTTATTAAAGGAAACACCCCCTCTGAAAAACTCAGAAATGAACTCGTGTACCATGTCCGCATGACGCTCGGGCCCATCGCCATGCCCGCGGAGATCGACTTCGTGGAATCGCTTCCCAAGACCCGGAGTGGCAAGATCATGCGGAGAGTCCTCAAGGCACAGGAAATGGGTATGGACCCCGGGGACATATCCACCCTTGAGGAATAAGTACCCAACTTTTTATATACTGTTTTGTGGCATTTATAACCATGAAGAGTACCCCCGAGGAATCATTGAAGATCGAAAATATCGTTGCATCTGCGAAGGTAACCGAATCACTGGATCTCCCGACGCTCGCGTCCCAGCTCAAGGATGCCGAATACAACAAGAAGCGGTTCCCCGGCGTGGTTCTGCGCATGCAGGAGCCGAAGATCGCAGCCCTCATCTTTGGATCCGGCAAAGTGGTTCTCACCGGCGCAAAAAGCATCGATAGTCTCAGCAAAGGCCTGGAGATCCTCGGTGCCCAGCTCCGTGAGCTGGACATCGACATCACCGACGATCTCACCTACAAGATCCAGAATATCGTGACATCCGCCGATCTGGGAACGCCCATCAACCTGAACAAGATCGCGGTGGGCTTCAACCTCGATCGCATCGAGTATGAGCCGGAGCAGTTCCCCGGCCTCGTCTACCGGCTTGAAGAGCCGAAGGTGGTGGTCCTCCTCTTTGGATCCGGCAAGCTGATCATCACCGGCGGAAAACAGCCCGAAGATGCAAAGAAGGCAGTCCAGAAGATCCTCGCCGACCTGGAGAACCTGGGGCTCATCTGAGAAGGGCAGCCCGGGCCTCCCTGTTTTTATCAATGAAATAATAATATATTTATACGATTAATTGAAATATTTCTATCTGCCATATGAAATACGGTCAGGTTCTGTACTTTACACCCCGGGACGAGGAATGCACGGAACTCCTCAACGGCATCGGCCTGAAGAGAAATATGGCCAAGGTGCTGGTGTATCTTGCCCAGAGCACGGAGGCGACGTCCAGGGAGATCGAGCGGGGGACCGATCTGCGCCAGCCGGAGGTGAGCATCGTCATGCGGGATCTCAAGGAGCGCGGCTGGGTGGAGAGCAGGGAGAGCAAGACCGAAAGCAAGGGCCGTCCGGTCAAGATATACATGCTCTCTCTCGACCTGAACGGTATCCTCACCCAGCTGGAAAACGAGAAACAGCGCGAGATCCAGGATCAGATCAGGAAAATCGGGAGGCTGCGCACGATCCTCTCAACGGACGAGCTGTCTGCATCCTGACGCTTCACCCACAAATATCTCTGTTTTTTCAGGGTACGCGGTAAACAATCCCGACGTTACCACTCCCGGGAGGTGGTCGATATCCAGCTCCAGCCTCTCCGGATCCTCGATGATGGTGAAATCGCAGTCGATGATGAAATTGCCATTGTCGGTGATCACCGGGCCGTCCCTCCCTTCACCATGGCGCAGCGTCGGCCGGGCACCGAGTGCCGCCAGGTGCCGCATCACCGGAGTGACGGCAAAGGGGATGACCTCCACCGGGACGATGCCCGCGAGCCGGTGGACCACCTTGGAGGCGTCCACCGTGATGAGCAGACGGAGGGCTGCATCCGCAACACACTTCTCCCGGAGCAGGGCGGCACCCCGGCCCTTGATCATCCTGAACGCACTGTCCACCTGATCGGCACCGTCAATGGCCAGATCCAGGACCGGGTGTGCGTCGAGCGTGGTCAGCGGGATCCCGAACTGTGCCGCCCGGAACTGCGCCTCATAGGAGGTGGGGACTCCCAGGATCTCGATCTCCCCGTCCCGGATGCGGTCCCCCAGGCACTCCATGGCATACCGGACCGTCGACCCCGTGCCCATGCCCACCACCATGCCGTCAGTCACCTGCCTGGCCGCTTCACGTCCGGCATACCCCTTCGGATTCATCTCCATCGCCACAACAATTGCCTCCGCCCCATTTCAATCCTCGGGTTCATCCGCACAAAACATCTCCCGAAGATCGGCGTCCGCCCGGTACGCAGTGCAGTCCAGGGAGAGGGGAGTGATGGAGACCAGTCCCAGCCGGATGGCGTGCACATCGGTCCCCTCCGGCCCGTCTTCGTACAGCGCCCCGTTGATCCAGTAGTAGGCCCGTCCCCGGGGGTCGAGGCGGTGCTCCACCCCCGTGTGGAACAACTTCTCGGCGAGACGGGTCACCGCGTAGCCGCCGGTGGGGCAGGAGGGGATGTTGACATTGATCACATCCGCCCTCGACGGGAATCCATCCCGAAGCAGTGTCTGGCAGACATCACGGACCACCTCCTTCGCTTCATCGAACCGGTGGGTGATGAACCGGGGGTCCTCGAACTTGTCCGCCTGGTCCTCTACCTGGAGGGAGAACGCCACTGCCTTCGTCCCCTGGTTCGACGCCTCCAGTGCCGCCCCCACGGTCCCCGAGGTCATGATCGACTCAAAAGAGAGATTTTCGCCGATATTGATCCCGCTCACCACCAGTGAGGGGGAGAGTCCCAGACCGTACAGACCGATGATGACGGCATCGGTCGGTTTCCCCCCGACTGATATCACCTTCGTGTCGTTGATCTCCACTTCCCCCGCCCGGATGGGCTCGAAGATGGATATGGACCGGCCAACCGCGCTCTGCTGGGTGGCGGGCGCCACCACCATCACGTCGGCGATGGGGGAGAGCGCGTCATAGGCGGCCCAGAGCCCCGCAGAGGTTACCCCGTCGTCATTGGTCAGCAGGATCAGTGGCCGGGTCATCCTGTTCTCCTTTGTCCACAGATGCCTTATAAGGGATCGTCATGCTGATGAGTTGCGGCGTCGATGTGTGATGGATGAAGGCACTGGTTGCGGAGTACACGGTCTTTCACGACCCCGCGCTTGCCCCGGAAGGCGCCGCCATGCGGGACCTCCTCGCGGAGAGTTTCACCCGGTGCGGATATGACGTGCTCCAGCCGGAGGAAGGAGACTTTGGATCCGAACTCGCTCGCCTTGCCCCGGAATGCGATGTGGGGCTTGTCGTGGCTCCCGACCACCTCCTTCCCGGTTTCATCCGGTGCATCGAGCCCCACACCCGCCATCTCGGATGCAGCAGCACCAGTGCGTCGGTATGTGCGAACAAACGGCTGACCGCACAGATCCTGGGAGCGGGAGGGGTCGATGTGCCGGCCGAATGCGGGAACGGCCTCCGGATCATCAAACCGATCCGGGGGTGCGGCACACAATCCATTCGACTCCGCGATGAGGACCCTGAGGAGGGCGAATTCGGACAGGAGGTGCTCACCGGCGACCATGTCAGTGTCAGCCTGATCGGTGGACGGATGGTGGGGGATGCGTGCCTCTCCTACACCGGGCGGGACCCCCTGATCCTGGCCCTGAACCGGCAGTTCATCAGCACCGAGGAGGACGGAACGTTCCGATACGAGGGGGGCGCGACGCCGTACCACCACCCGCGTGAGGAGGAGATCATCACGGCCGCCCGCAGGGCGGCAACGCTCCTCGGGGTGCAGGGATATGCCGGAATCGACCTGGTGGCGGGTGACCGGATCACGGTGGTGGACGTCAACCCGCGGATCACCACCAGCCTGGTGGGCATCGCCGCCTGCATGGAGGAGGAGATCGCACAGCTCCTCGTCGATCTCTCCCATGGCGGGGGGCCGGACCGGGTCCACCTCTCCGGGACGGTCCGCTACGACACACACGGGAGGGTGCAGGCGATATGATCGGTATCGATGTGGGCGGCGCGTACCTGAAGGTGGTCGATGACGGCGGCGTCCATATCCATTACTGCCCGCTCTTCGATGGTGCCCCGATCCAGGAGATTCTCGGCCAGCATATCGGAAGCAACGCCGCCGTGGTCATGAGCGGTGAACTTGCGGACTGTTTCGAATCCAAGGAGGAGGGGATCGGCGCCATCGTGGGAGCGGTCCGTGCGATCTTTCCCCGGGCCATCTTCTACGGCACGGACACCGCCTTCCATTCCGGGCCGGTCCCACAACTGGCTGCCGCAAACTGGCTGGTGTCGGCGGATTATTTGCGGGAGCACTACCCGGACGCCCTCTTCTGCGATATCGGCAGCACCACCACCGACATCGTCCCGCTCTCCCGGTTCGACGAGCTGGTGGGACTCGGCGATCTCGACCGCCTGAGACGGGGATACCTGAGCTATCACGGTCTCCTGCGCACGAGCATACCGACCCTCCTTCGGACGGTCTCCATCGACGGCACCGCACTGCCGGTGGCCACCGAGTACTTCGCATGTGCCGCAGATGCCCACATCGCGCTCGGCCATATCTCTCCCGCAGAATATTCCTGTCCCGCACCGGATGGCGGGGATCGGAGCCGCGAAGGAGCGCTCAGGCGTCTCGCACGGGTGGTGTGCGCGGACCTCGAGGAGATCGGTGAGGAAGGAGCGGTGACCATCGCCCGTGCATTCTGGGAGATACAGAAACAGGAGGTGACCACTGCCGTCGCGAGTGGTGCCGAAGAGGCGGGCGCCGATCGGATCATCGTGGCCGGTATCGGATCCCGGCTCTGGTCGCGGATCCTCGGGGGGACCGATCTTCGCGATGAGATGGGAGCGTACGCCGATGGGCTCCCGGCCTTCGCTGTCCGGGAGGTGGCAGAACGCACCGCTGGACGCTGACGCTGGTGCTCCTGGCCGGATCAGTGGCGCTGACGGCTGCTCTCTGGGTGGTCGGGCTGCCGTTCTTCTTCTTCGTGCTGTGTATTCCGCTGATACCCTGGATACAGCAGCCCCGGCGACGAAAGCGGTGCCCGGTATGCGGGTGGCAGACCACCGGCCCCGAAGAGTTCTGCCCCTTCGATGGACATGCCCTCGCCGGTCAATCCGTCGACGGCAAACCGGACGAGTGAGATCGGGAGCGGTATGCCGAAGACATCCATCACCGGGATGGTACCGATATCGCATCGCGCGTAGTTCAGAATCGAGCCGCGATCCACCCGGAGCCCCATGGACTGCATCACCCGTGCCGCCCGGGATGCAGGCATCCGGCGGCCGAGCGCGATGCACAGATCAACGATGGGAGAGCCCAGCCGGGTATCGGGATAGAATGGGGCCGGGGCATACAGGAGACGGGCGCACTGCCGGCAATGGAACCGCCGGACATGCACATGGACTATCCGGTCCTCCCCATCCTCCACGAGAACCGCGAACCGCTTCTTCCGGTAGTCATGAGAAGTAATCGTCCCGCCGCAGTGCGGGCAGGCGCCGAGATCGGCGTATATGGCGCCATCGATCCCCTCCACCGCCCCGTGGATGAGATTGGTGAGCATGGCGGGTATCCGTATCTTCCTCATAACCACCGTCACTCCATGCTCCTTTTCCTCACCCGCGAACCGATATGGGGGAATTCGACTGCCAGAAAATCTTATAATAACGTTAACATGGCCCCATAGTAAATACTTATCCTCATACTTTCCTGCCCGGAACCCCCGGGTGCGGAGACATGTCCCCCCCGATCCCGACACCACCCGATGACCCCCGGGTGGCCGATCGGCAGGCGGGAGTCCCACCAATATTCTACAAAAATCAAGGTTAAATCAACACAGTTATAATCACACATTCCCCACTGTTTTTCACCCGAGGTATATCCATGGGTTTTGAGTACGTACAGACAACCTGTCCCTATTGTGGTACGGGATGTACATTTAACCTCGTTGTTGATGAGGGCAAAGCGGTCGGCGTTGCGCCGTACCACCGCTCTCCCGTCAACGAGGGGAAGGTATGTCCAAAAGGTACCTACGCGTGGGAGTTCATCAACAGCGAAGAACGGTTGACCACGCCATTGATTAAAAAGAACGGCGAATTCCAGGAAGCATCATGGGATGAAGCCCTTGATCTCATCGCCAAGAAATTCAAGGAATACAAGCCTGACGAACTGGCCTGCCTCTCTTCTGCACGGGTCTCCAACGAAGAGAACTACCTGATGCAGAAATTCTGCCGCGGCGTCTTCAAGTCACCGCACGTGGACCACTGCGCCCGGCTCTGCCACTCGTCCACGGTGGCGGGGCTCGCCGCCGTCTTCGGTTCCGGGGCGATGACCAACTCCATCCAGGACATCGGCGAGTCGAAGTGCCTCTTCATCACCGGCAGCAACACCTTCGAGCAGCACCCGCTCATCGGCAGAAAGGTGATGCAGGCCAAGAAGAACGGCGCCAAGATCATCTATGCTGACTGCCGGCTCACCCCGACGGGCAAGCAGGCGGATCTCTTCCTCCCGTTCAGATCCGGCACCGATGTCATGTACATGAACGCGATGATGCAGCACATCATCAAGAACGGCTGGGAGGACAAGGAGTTCATCGAGAGCCGGACCAAGGACTTCGAGGAGCTCAAGAAGGTCGTGATGCAGGATACCTACAGCCTGGAAAACGCTGAAAAGGTCAGCGGCATCCCGGCCAAGGATATCGCCACCGCGGCGGAATGGATCGCCAAGGCGGAATCTGCCGGCCTGATCTATTCGATGGGGATCACCCAGCACACCGTGGGCGTGGACAACGTCAAGACCACCGCCAACCTGATGATGCTCACCGGCAACATGGGCAAGCGCGGCGGCGGGGTCAACCCGCTCCGGGGCCAGAACAATGTCCAGGGCGCCTGTGACATGGGCGCGCTCCCCAACGTCTATTCCGGGTACCAGAAGGTCATCGACGAGAACGCCCGCACAAAGATGATCAATGCCTGGGGCTTTGACGACATCGCCGAGGGCAAGGTCGGCTACACAGTGACCGAGATGATCAACGTGCTCGCCGACGAGCCCGGGAAACTGAAGGCGATGTACATCATGGGCGAAAACCCCATGCTCTCCGATCCCGACCTCACCCACGTCAAGGAAGGGCTGGAGAACCTCGAGTTCCTGGTCGTGCAGGACATCTTCCTGACCGAAACCGCCGAACTCGCCGACGTGGTCCTCCCGGCCACCTGCTACGCCGAGAAGGACGGTACCCAGACCAGCACCGAGCGGCGTGTCCAGCGGTGGCGAAAGGCGCTCGATGCTCCGGGTGAGGCCCGCCCCGACTGGCAGATCATCTGCGAAATCGCCGCCCGCATGGGCTATGAGAAGCAGTTCACCTACGAGGCGCCTGAGGATATCTTCAACGAGATCGCCGAGGTGACCCCCCAGTATCACGGCATGAACTACGAACGGCTGGAGCGCCCCGAAGCCCTCCACTGGCCCTGCCCCGACACGGACCATCCGGGAACGCCCATCCTCCATGTGGCAAAATTCGCCACCCCGGACGGTCTCGGCATCTTCTCGCCCATCGAGTGGAAACCGCCCGCCGAGGTGCCCGATGATGAATACCCGTTCATCCTGACCACCGGCCGGTGCATCTGGCACTGGCACACCGGGACCATGACCCGGCGATCCACCGACCTGGACCAGGAGGTCCCCACCGGATGGATCGAGATCAACCCGGAGGATGCCCAGGAGCTCGGCGTCAAGAACGGCGAGATGGTCAGGGCGAAGACCCGCCGCGGCGAGGTGAGAGTCCCCGCCAAGGTGACGCCCGATATCCAGAAGGGAAGCATGTTCATGCCGTTCCACTTCAAGGAATGCCCGGCCAACATGCTGACCAACAACGCGCTTGACCCGGTCGCCAAGATTCCGGAGTACAAGGCCTGTGCTGTAAAGATCGAAAAGATTGAGGAGGATGAGTGACATGGCTGCAAAAGGCGATATGGTGTATGCCTGGTCCGCGGACGCAGACCTGCTTGAAGCAGGAGAGTGCGGCGGTGCGGTCACCACCCTCCTGAAGTATGCACTGGAGAGCGGCATGGTCGATGCCGTCCTTGCCGTCAAGCGCGGACAGGATATTTACGACGCGGTGCCGGTCCTCATCACCGACCCGGCGGAGCTCGTGGAGACCGCGGGGTCACTCCACTGCGGTACCCTGCTCCTTTCCAAGATCCTGAAAAAATACATGGACGGCGCGAAGGACCAGCGGATCGCGATGACGGTCAAGGGCTGCGACGCGATGGGGCTCTACGAGCTCGCCAAGCGCCAGCAGATCAACCTGGACAACGTCGTCATGATCGGGGTCAACTGCGGCGGATCGGTCAGTCCCATCACCGCCCGCAAGATGATCGCCGACAAGTTCGAGGTCGATCCCGACATCGTGGAGAAGGAGGAGATCGACAAGGGCCAGTTCATCATCGAGTACGAGGGCCAGCACAAGGGCATCTCCATCGACGACCTGGAAGAGGAGGGATATGGACGCCGTTCGAACTGCCGCCGGTGCAAGATGAAGATCCCCCGGCAGGCGGACCTCGCCTGCGGGAACTGGGGTGTCATCGGTGACAAGGCCGGCAAGGCAACCTTCATCGAGGTCTGCAGCGAGAAAGGGGCCAAGCTCCTCTCCGAGGCGGAGAAGGCCGGAACCATCAAGACCGAGGCGCCCATCCCCAAGGGTATCGAGATCCGCGGCAAGATCGAGGGCGCGATGTTAAAGCTGGCCGACAAGTGGCGGAAAGCTGATTTCGAATCCCTCGGGGAAGGTACCGACCGTCTCAAGTTCATCATAAACGAGACGTCGCGGTGCATCAAGTGCTACCAGTGCATCGACAACTGCCCCATCTGCTACTGCGTGGAGTGCAGCACCAGGAAACCGTACCTGGTGGCGCCCGGCAAGGTGCCCCCGCCATTCATGTTCCACCTGATCCGGTACGCCCACATCTCCGACTCCTGTATCAACTGCGGCCAGTGCGAAGAGCTCTGTGCGATGGACATTCCCAACGCCCTCTTCATGCACGCACTGCAGACGGAGCTTGAGCAGATGTTCGGGCACACACCGGGCGTGGACATGGAGCTCCCCGTTCTCGCCTATGTCGAGGCCAACGCAGAGCGGGAACGCCTCGATGCCACCGGCGACGACCAGATCTTCAAGATCTCCAACATCTTCGAAAAATAACCCCACCCTTTTTTTCGGTCACCGAAGCCGTGACATCCAGCGCACATATGCCTGCATGATGTCGGTCCGGGTCAGGAAACCCACAAGAGAGCGGCGTTCCTCGTCATCGATCACCACCGGGAGATGATCGATGTCATGGGTGATCATCATCCGCAGGGCATCCTCCAGGGTCATATCCGCGGTGATCGAGATCACCGACGGGCTCATCACCACGGATACCCGGATCTCCTCTTCAGCTTCCCGGACATCCCGGATGGTGACCACCCCCCCAGCCGGTAGTCGGCGACCACCGGATAGCCGGTATGTCTGGTCTTCTCGATCAGCTGGATCACCGTCTCCACCGGGTCGTCCGGGGAGAGCGTGATCACCCGGTGGCGCGGCACCATGGCCCGCCGGACGGATATCTCGGTGAGGATCTCCACCAGGTACTCGCCGCGATGAGCAGGAGAATTGGCCTTGGTGGAGACCTGTTCCGCAAAGATCGTCCGGTCACCGGAGATCACCGTGGCGGTGGCCACCGCTCCCATCGCCAGGACGAGGAGGGAGAAGTCACCGGTCATCTCGATCACCATGATCATCACCGCCAGCGGAGCGTTGGCCACGGATCCAAACAGGGAGATCAAACCCAGCACCACGAAAACCGGGATGGAGGCCGTGGGCACGAGTGATGGTGCTGCCAGGTGGAGAACAGTCCCCACCGCACCGCCGCAGGATCCCCCGATAAGCAGCCCGGGGGCAAACACGCCTCCACTTCCGCCCGAGCCGATGGTCAGGGAGGTGGTGATGATCTTTGCGAACGGGAGGAGGATGAGCACCGCCAGCGGGAGCATCTGGTACAGCTCCATCTGCATCACCCCGTATCCGGATCCGAGGCTGAACATCCCGATCATCTCCCCCTCGAAAGATGTGAACGCCAGTGCGACGACCAGTATACCGGTCATGAACGCCCCCAGGAGCGGCGCAAGATATCCCGGGATACCATGCCGTTCACAGGCAGCGCGAATCACCCGCCCCGTCCCGGTGTATGATCGGATGAAGAGGAACCCGACCACGGCGGCGAGCAGTCCGAGAAGGATATAGAGCGGCAGCTGTGCGACAGTCCATACAAATTCCACTTCACCGAAGAGAGGTGCAAACCCTTCCACCATCCCGAATATCGAATAACTGACGATCGACGCAAGAAAAGCCGGAATGATCGCTTCTGTTTCAAAGTCACGAATATAGAGCATCTCTGCAGCGAGAATCGCTCCTCCGAGGGGTGCCTTGAATATCGCGCCCACACCCGCTCCGATCCCGGCCACAAGTGCGATCCGGCGATACCGGGGGGTGAGATGCAGGAGATCGGCGACCGCGGATCCAAAACCCGCCGATATCTGTGCCACCGGACCTTCCCGGCCCGCACTCCCTCCCGTGGCGATGGTCAGGATGGCGGTGACCGCCTTGAGCAGAGGTACCCGCGCCCGCACACGCCCCTCCTGGTGGAACGCGCGAATGGCCCGCATCGTTTCACGCCCCCGTCACTTCGGGAGCGAATCGCCAGGCGATGCACCCGGAGAGCAGCGCCCCACCACAAATCAGGGGGATGACGAGGAGGAGGGTCTCGGGTGGGGCCCAGCCCTGGTAGATACCCGGGTCCATTCCCGGCTTCAGATGGCTGAAACCAACAATCGAACCCAGAAAATAACCGGAGGTCCAGGTGAGCGCCCGGTAAAACACCACCGCTCCGATACCGGAGATCACTCCCACCAGTGCCGATACACCCATCACCTGGACGAATGGTGCGATCTGGTCCTCATCTTCCATGTGAGTCCACCGATGTCACCGATAATGGGAGAGAAGGTACAAAAAGGTATCACCACCCCCCTGCGCCATGATCGATATACCCTCTGAGATTCCGGAAAATGATAATCCAATACAATTACCATCGATTTCTGGTTAAACACTACCTCACTTTATAGAAAAAACCAGATTGCCGCAGAAATCGCCAATTCTCCCAGATACTGAAATGAAATTAGAAAGATTTAATACGCAAGTTTAAAAATTGTTTATTTGGCCTATACGGGTCGTATCGTTGTATGTATAGGTAGTTGAAATTGAGAGGTGTAATGACATGGTGTTCCATCCTCCAGTACAAATTGTAGCAAAAGCGGGGGACGCCGGCAAGTACAAGGTCGGGCTTCCTGCGTGGAACATGCTACTTCGTGGTTTTATGGCTGGCGCGTACATCGCTATGGGCGGTGCGCTCGCCACAGTGTGTGCAACAGGTGTTTCTGATGCACTGGGACCCGGTTTCGCGAAACTGATTCTGGGTGCGGTCTTCCCAGTGGGGCTTATCATGATCGTCCTCACCGGTGCAGAGCTCTTTACCGGTGACGCGATGCTCGCCCCCATGGCGGCCTTCGTCCACAAGGTCAGCTGGGCAGCGATCATCAATCTCTGGATCTGGGTGTATATCGGCAACCTGATCGGCTCGATCGTCTATGCCTACATCATGGCATATGGTCCCCTGACCAGCTGGGATGCCGCAGGAGTCGGCACGATCAACGCGTTCGGCATGACCGCTCTTGGTATCGCCAAGGGCAAGGTTGCGTATGTCAGCGGTGCGGCGCTGTGGTCCGCATTCCTCAAGGCAATCGGCTGTAACTGGCTCGTGAACCTGGCAGTGCTCCTGGCCATCTGTGCCGACGACCTGATCGGCAAGTTCTTCGGTATCTGGTTCCCGATCATGGCCTTCGTCTCCACCGGGTTTGAGCACTGTGTGGCGAATATGTATTTCATCCCGACAGGACTCTTCCTCCAGAGCATCGACCCCTCTCAGGCGGTCGCATCTCTGACCTGGGCCACGATGTGGACCAACAACATCATCGTTGTCACCATCGGCAACATTGTTGGCGGACTGTTCTTCGTCGGCGTCATCTACTGGGTTGCGTTCCGCAAGGAAATTGCTGCCCTGAAATAGGCGCTTCCCGGATGAAGATCGGCTCCATTCGGGTGCGGATCTCCCCCGTCACACTGGCGGTGGTGGGGATCTTCACCCTTATTTTGTTCGCGTATGTCATCTTCAGCGGAGCGTGGCACATCCTTATCTGGGGTATTCCCACTCTCGTGATGCTCTTCTGTATCCCGATTGTCCTGAACTATCTCAGTCAGCAGGAGTACCGGAATCTCGTTCCCGTGTACGAGGAAGAGGCCAGGCCGGTGCGCATCAAGACCATCAACGAGCATATGCTCGGCGACGTGGTGCGTATCGAAGGTGTGGTTGAGCGGGTTCACTTCCGGTATCTCAACCGCCCCCAGTACCTGGTGGCGGACAAGTCCGGGGAGATCTCGGTGAAGATGTTCACCTCCCCGCGGGAGGATGTCCGGGAGGGTGATGTGGTGGTGGTGCTTGGACAGATCATCAAGCGCTACGTGCTGGCCGGTGATCCGGTCATCAACTGCGTCGAGATCAGACAGACCCAGCCGGCCCGGAACAAGTGATTTCGGGGATCTTCCCCGGTTAAAACTTCATATTCCCCGATTCCCGCAGGGGGATGTTCTTTTGTGCGTTCTGCAACACGCCGATATAGTCCTCGAACCGGTGGATCCGGGTGCTGACCGGGAAGGGTATGGAGAGCGAGCTGATGATCGCCTCACCCACACCGAGGGTCTGGATCTCCGAGTCCATCCGGGACAGGTCCTGCTTGGCGCTCGATTCCACGGTGTTCCGGTCGCTCCTGTCGGCAAGGCCCATGATGACGAAGGTGTTGATCTGGGCGAGGATGCGGGAATCGATATTCTTCGGCTGCTGGGTGACCACGCAGAGCCCCACCCCGAACTTGCGCCCCTCCATCGCGCACTCCCGGAAGACGCGAGTGCTCTGGCCGCGCTCCCCGAGCACCCGCTGGGCCTCCTCGACGGCGATGAGCACCTGCCGCCCTTCCCCATCCGGTCCTTCCCCGGTTCGGTCCGCTTCCTGGTGTGCCTCAAGGATCCGCCGGGTGATCACGGAGAGGACGAAGAGCTCTCCCTGGCTGCCCATCCCGGGAATGTCGATGAGCACCACCCTGTTCTCCGAGAGCGCCCGAAGTATCTCTTCAAGAGATGAGCCCCTCTCCCGCAGGAAGCCTTTCGTGGTCTGGAGGAGCGCGTTGATGTGGCGCTGGATGACCTTCAGCGTTCCTTCGTGGGAGTTTCCCACGTCCTTTGCGATCTTTTTATGCGGGCCCCCGTATCTCTCCGGATCGAAGGACTCGAACCGCGTGTTCCGGAAGAAGTCGATGATCGCGGATCCGCTGTAATCCTCCAGGATCTCCAGGATCTCCCGCTGGGGAGGGGAATGCTCGTACAGGAGGAGGAGATCCGGGGTACGGAAATCGTCATAGTCCAGGGAGAGCCGCTCCAGCCGATGCATCCGCCGGAACCTCTCGTCCCGGGTGGTGAAGACCGAGAGTCCGTCCCGGTATCCGGTGGCATGGACGAGGCCCTTCAGCGCATCGCCCTTCGATCTCCCCCCCGCGACGTACTCGCCGTGGGGATCCACCACCAGCAGACCGAAGCGCCGTGTCTGCATGCACGACGCGCAGAAGACCTTCATGAAGTTGCTCTTGCCCATCCCGGTGGTGGCAAAGACGCCCATGTGCTGGGGGAGATCCCCGCTGTGAAGACTGACATTCACATCCTCCAGGACCCCGTTTCCGGTGCGCATCGATCCCACCTCGATGTCTCCCATCACGTCGGTCAGGAAGGTCAGGTCCCGGGCGGCGGGGAAGGTCACGGGGGAGAACTTGGTGGGCAGGGTCTTTGGACGGGTGAACTGGCCATCACCGTCGAGATACCCAAGCGGCGTGGCCTCGGCGATGAGGTAGACGTCGTCGCCGATCCGGTAGAAGAGATCGGTGTGCGGGCGGGTATCCCATTTCGGGTCTGAAAAGTTGCTCTCGTGGAAGAGATCAGTGACTTTCGCAAAGAAGGTCATGCCCTTCTTCTCGTCGGTGATCTTCAGCACGTCCCCGAGATAGATCTCGTGATCCAGTGGGACGGCGAACCGGTAGGAGAGGACACTCTGCCCGATCAGCCTGAACTTCGATGTGTCTTCCTGGTCAATATCGTGCAAATTCATCATGGATATCTCCAAATACCTCGTGGAAGGTGGTCTGATCGATGCCCGCCGCTCCCATCCGCGCGATGATCCGGCCCAGCAGGTCGTCGGTCGCGGCGGCGGTGATGGTGGCGAGCAGATGGGCGTCCATCAGCGGGAACGGATACCCGGGAAGTCGACCGTCACCGGCACAGGCGGCGCAGGCCGAGACCGTCCGATCGATGGCGGTCTCTGTGGCGCCTGCCGGGACCTCGATCTTGAACGCCATGCGCGCACGGGGATGGAGGCGGGCCACGCAGGTCTCCCCCCGCCGCCACTCCTCGTGCACCCGCTGGTCCAGGAACCCCTGCGGGATCTTCACGTACCAGGGCGCCCGCACCCCTTCCCGGGAGGCAAGGGCGGATATCGCGGGGATGAGCGGGTACCCGCCATCCCAGGTCGCCGATGTCTGCTTGGAGACGGCCACGATCCCCACCCCCCGCGCCGCCGCCTCGGTGATGACGGTGTCCATTACCGGCAGGTGCGCGGCGTGGCTCACCCGGAGCGCCCCGTCGATGCACAGGAGATCCCCCGCCGCGAGCTCGCGGATCAGCTCCCGGATCGCCCAGTATTCGATGGTATCCCGGATCACCGACCCGCCCTGCTGGTAATCCTCCCCCCGGAGTGGGGATGTGGGGGGCTCGCCGAAACAGTCGCAGAAGAGGTCTTCGAACTCCGGGCTCTCCCGGTTGACCCCCACCTGCACCACCCGGAGGGGGGTGATCTTCTGTCCCGCGGGTCTGTTCCCGGAGAAGATCGACGCCCCCGCCCGCGCGGCCACCCAGTGGGCGGAACCGGTCCGGAGCAGGGTGGTGTTGCTCCCGTCCACCGCGCAGATCCGACCGTCAAACGATCCGGCGGGGTGGCGGAAATCATCCGCTCCAAGACCGCTTGCACCGGCGCAGCGCTCCGCCAGATCCCCGGGCCGCCATCCGGCGACGCGGGTGACCAGGCGATCGATATCATGGTCATCGATGAGATCCGGCATCAGAGCCCCACCTCCCGGATCCGGCTCTCGTCTGCACTGGTCCGCTCCACCATGAGCGTGTGGGCGAATTCCCCCTGGAGGTCCGATACATGCGAGATGAGAAAGATCTGCGGAAAATGCATCTCCTGGGTCCGGAGTGCACGGGTGAGGTTCGCCCGTCGCTGTTCGTCCTGGCTTCCGAAGATCTCATCGAAGATCAGGAAGGTGGCATCGTGGGTCCCGTGGAGCCGCGCCAGGTACCGGCTGAGGGCGATCCGGAGGGCGACTGCGATCACGTCCTGCTCCCCGCCCGAGTATCGCTGGATGGGGAAATGCTCCCCCATATCCGCCACCAGGGGGGTGAAGTCATCCCCGATGATCACCTGGTCATAGCGCCCGTCGGTGATCTCGGCGAGAACGGCGCTGACATCCCCCTCGATCTGGGACTGGACCACCTGCAGCAGGTAGGAGATGAATTCGGAGAGGACGCGCCGGGTGGTTTTCTCAAGCGATATTCGATCCTCGAGTGATTCGCTCTCCTTCTGGAGGGCGACAATCTTTTCCTGCTCCTGTTCGCGTTTTTTGAGATCCGCGGCGACCTGCCGGATCTCCGCCTGTGTCGTGGAGAGGTTCTTCTCCGTGTTCACGATCTGCTTCCGACAGGACTCGAGATCCGCCACCACCCGATCGAGCTCCTCGGCGGGCGAACCCAGGGCCTTCACCTCCTCCCGAAGGCGTGCGGTGGTCTCGTCATTTTTCGCAATCTGCTGTGCGGTGGAGGCGAGCTCCTCCTCGATGCGCGGGAGATCCCGGAGTGCCTCGGCGAGCCCGGCATACCGTGCGTGCACCGGTTCCAGTGACTCGCGTTCCCCCTCAATCGCCGCATACTCGTCCGGATCGAACCCGAGTTCGCAACGATCCTCCTCCAGGCGAGTGATCTCCGCCTCTTCTTTTCGGATCTGCGCATCCACTGTGTGGTATCTCTCCTGTTCCGCCTGCTCCCGCTTCACCCGTTCACTGCAGGCCAGGTAGTCCTGCCATGCGCTGTCGGTCGACCGGAGATCCGATTCGAGTCTCTCCCTCTTCTCCGGTGCATATCCGCCTGCCGCGATCTCGGTTCGCACTGCTTCCTGCCGGGAGAGGCAGTCCATCATCTCTGCCATCAGTTGTGAGCGACGACTGCAGGCCGCCTCCAGGTTCTCCGCATCGTGTTCTGCCTGCGAGAGACGCTTTCGCGCGGTGTGGATCTCGCCATCATACTCCTGTATTCGCAAAGAGAGCTCCCGGTACCGTGCGTCATCGCGTCCGAGTCCCTCTTCCAGATCCCTGATCTCGCTTTCGATGTCCGCAAGAATCCGCGAGTACTGGTCACCCAGCGGGCGAGTGCAGGTGGGGCAGGAGCCGTCCGGCCCCGCATCCCGGATCTCGTCCCTGTGACGGCTCATCTCCGCGATTCTCTGCCGGGTGACCTCCAGTTGTGCGCCGAGCCGGTTGCAGGTGGCTGCTACCTCATCGCGTTTCGAGATGCACGCCTCCAGGTGCTGCTGGGCCGCCTCCCGGGCTTCGGGGCCTGCACCGCGCTCTTCGAGCGATGCGATCTCCTCTCGGATGGTCTGCGCACGCTCTTCGAGCGCCGTCTCACGCGCCTCCAGGTGCTGGAGCTCATCGATCCGTGGCCGGAGTGCTTCCTCCTGTTTCTTGAGGGCTTCCAGCTCTGCGTCTATCTGTCGCCGCCGCTCCATCACGGGTTCCAGTTCGGTGATCCTGCGATGATCGCTCTCGAGAGCGGCCAGATTTTTTTGGATCTCTTCTTTCTGCCGGCCGAGCTGGTCTTTCTTCCAGGTGTGCCGGTCGATGGAGTCGGTAATCGAATCGTGCCTGCTCTTCTGTTCTGTGAGGGTCTCCAGACGGCGGGCCAGCTCCGTATACCGGGTTTCGCTCTCCTCGAGCCTCCGGCACTCCTCGCGATTTTCTAGCAAAATTTTCTGTTTTTCTTCCATCCTGCGCTGCTGATCTGTCAGCCTGTCATTTTCCTTCTTACAGGACGAGATCTGCCCCTGGAGCCGGATGAGCTCTTCTTTTTTCCCGGTCAGCACCTGGCGTTCCTGTTCGAGTGATTCTTCCTGTTCGCGAAGACCGGACAGCCGCTCCTTGAGGACACTGAGTTCATTCCGCGCCCCCGCCTCCTTCTCCTGCAGCGCCTCGATCTCCGCGGCGAGCGCCTCGGGGTTGACTTCATCGAGATAGTACCGGATCTTCCCCATCCGCTCTTCTTTGCGCTTGATCTCCTCTGCGATCGCTCTGTCGCCTTCTTCCTTGAGCACGTCTATGCCCAGTACGTGCATGAACCACTTCTTCCGCTCAGCTGGTTTATCATCGAGCAGGGCCAGGAGATCCTTCTGGCCCGAGTAGATGGTATTCAGGAAATCCCGGGGCCCGGTCCCGATGATGCGCGGTATCTCCTCTTCCACCCGGCTCACTCCATCGGCAAGAAGGGTGTCCTCACCCATGACCAGCTGGGCGTGGTGCTGGATGCTCGAGGCGGTCTTTCGGAATGTGCGGGTGACCGTGTAGGGCACGCCGTCGGCATTGAAATCGAGCGATACCGCGCATTTCTCCTTCTCCCCGGCGGTCGCGCTCACCAGATAATCGCTCTCCAGGGAAGAGGACCGCACACCATACAGTGCAAAGAGGATCGCCTCCACCACCGTGCTCTTGCCCGCCCCGTTGTTTCCCACGATGCCGGTGATCCCGTCGTGGAAGGTGATCTCCTCGTCCCGGAACCGCTTGAAATTCTCCATGTGGAGTCTATTCAGCAGCATCCCGGGCCTCCTGGCGATTTTTGAGAACACGCCGCAATATCTCTGCGCCCCTCTCCCGGACGAACTGCTGCTGCCTCGGGGGCAGGTTCAGGCGCTCCACATAGCTCGAAAACTCGTCGACATAATCGATCCGCTCGACCGACTCAGCGTCAAGGACCGGGGTGTCCTGCTCGTCACGGATGATGCGGATGCGCAGATCCAGGAGATCCCCCTTCACCGCGGCCAGCTCCCGGCGGTTCAGGTGCCGGGCGGTCTCCCGGGTGAGCCCGGTGAGCGTCACCCGGCACATGCCGGTGCGCTCCTCTCCGGCGAGGCGTTCCACCAGTCCGCCCACCTCCCCGATCACCCCGGCAGGGGTGAGGTTGGCACAGTCGATGGTGCCGGCGTCGACCATGGGTGTATGGGGGAGCCCGAGATGAGCGACTGTGCGCGTGCCCGGATCGACCACCAGCCCCCCTTTCCGGTCGCCGATCTCCCTGTAACTGCAGTATTCGATCGATCCCGAGTACCAGGCATTGTCCGCCACCTGCTGCTGTCCATGGTAGTGGCCGAGCGCGATGTACTCGAAATCGGACGAGAGCATGCTCATGCTGATCTCGTGCTCGGCGGCGGTCTGCAGTTTCTTGTCGGAGAGGTCCGAGGCGAGTCCATGAGTGACCAGCACATTGTGATGGCGCGGTGAGCACTCCACCCGGTTGAACTCCTCGGAGTAATGCTCGGGCCGCAGGAGGTTGGGGATGAGATGGAAGAGGGTGTCCCCGCACTCCACCGGCTCGTACCGGTACCGGTACGCCGCATGGATGTCCGCCCGGTGGTAGTCGAGCACCGCGAACGGGGACTCCGTGTACCTCGTCTTGGGCATGCTGTGGTTTCCTGCGATCACCACCAGCGGAATATCCTCGTCATGGAGACGATCGAGGGCGGTGAGCACCGTGGTATATGCCCGCGTCCGGGGGCGGACCTGGTCGAAGAGGTCCCCGGCATGGACGACCGCGTCCGGCCGGGCCCGGATGATCTCCTCGACCGACGCGAGGAAGTTGTCATATATCAGCCGCTCGCGCAGGTTCATCCCCGATTCCGGATCCACTGCCTGGAACGCGGTCATGCCCAGGTGGGTGTCGGCGAGGTGGACGAACGTCACGTATGCATTCTCCTGCGGGTCATCCCTCTCTTCACCCGGTGTACAATTGACGATTGACCGGGCAGGGTGAAAGTGTCCGGCTTCATCACCATCTGTATTTACTATTCACCCGAATATTAGTATGGTGATTCGGTGTCAAAACGAGCCGTAGGAGCGGTATTTCAGGCGTTATTCCTGCTGACCGATATCCGGGCGCTCCTCCGGGAGACGGCTCCCGGCCATGTGCTCGACCCGGGGCAGAAGGAGCAGGCGGCCCGGGCATGTGAGAAGATAAAAAAACAGATCGCCATCCTCGAAGAGGAGCTCGCATGAAGATCGGGACCATCTCGCTTCGGGACGTGGAGGAGATCGCCATCAACATCGATCCCATCCAGGCGGGTGGCCGGCTGACCCCCGAGGCCATGAAGGCGGTCATCGCCTACGGGGACGGATACTCCATCTGCGACCAGTGCATGCACCCGTTCCGGCTGGATCACATCCAGAAACCACCCGTTGACCAGTTCCACGAGGACCTCGCCCGGTTCGTGCACATGGATCAGGTCCGCCTCTTCCCCGGTGCCCGGCGGGGGTTCCAGGCGGCGGCCCGGACTCACGTGACCCCCGGCGATCCGGTCATCCTCACCGCGCTGGCCCATTACACCGAGTTCCTGGCGGTCGAGGAGTCCGGCGGGGTCCCCTTCGAGATCCCGACGGACGATACCCACCACATCACCCCCGACGCGGCCGCAACGACCATCGAGGATGCCATCCGGGAGACGGGCCGCACCCCCGCCCTCCTCTTCGCCGACCTGGTGGACTACCAGTACGGCCACGTCCATGACGTCCGCGGGATCGCGCGAGTGGCCCACCGGTACGACATACCCGTCCTTGGAAACGGGGCCTATGCCGTCGGGGTGATGCCGGTGGATGGTGCGGCGCTCGAGGTCGACTACCTGACCGGCTCCGGGCACAAGAGCATGGCCGCCCCCGCCCCCTCCGGCCTGCTTGCGGCCACCGAAGAGCGTGCCGGGGAGGTCTTTCGCACCACCGCCTCGCAGGGCAACGTGACCGGCCGGCGGTTCGGGATCAAGGAGGTGGAGCTGATGGGCTGCACCCTGATGGGGGTGACGCTGGTGGGGATGATGGCCTCCTTCCCCCGGGTGCGGGAACGGGTGGATGAGTGGGATCAGGAGCTCGCCAACGCCCGGATCGTCCTCGACGGCCTTCTGTCCATCGAGGGGACCCGCGTGGAGAGCGAGCTCCCCCGCCGCCATACACTCACCCGGGTGAACACCATCGACTCCTTCGATCGGGTGGCAGAGACGCACAAGAAACGCGGGTTCTTCCTGACCCACGAGCTCAAGAGACGGGGGGTGGTGGGGGTCATGCCCGGCTCCACCCGGGTCTGGAAGTACAACACCTACGGGCTGACCCGCTCCCAGGCCGAACACGTGGCCGGGGCGTTTCGCGAGGTCGCCGGGCAGGAAGGGCTCACGGTCCGATAATCCCGCCGTCCCGCGCGCGGACCCGCCGGATCGATCTGCACAGATCCCGGATCAGCCCCTCCATATCCACCTTCCCCTCCTCCCTCTCCACCGCTTCCCGTGTCGCCGCGGTGGCCGGTCGTACCGGCACCGCCCGGCACCCGAGATCCCCGGGGTCTTTTTCAAACGTCCCGATCCGGCGCGCTATATCCACCGTCTCGTTCTTGTCCCAGGTGATGAGCGGCCGAAGGAGGGGGGCAGTGGCCGCCCGGTCGATGACCGCCAAGTTGTCGAGGGTCTGCGAGGCGACCTGGCCCAGGTTCTCCCCGGTGACCAGGGCCAGGACCCCCTCATCACGGGCGATCATCGATCCCGCGCGGACCATGAACCGCTTGCAGACCACGCACCGGAACCGGGGGGTGATCTCCTGGGCAAGCACGTCGAAGAACGGCTCTGCATCGGCGACCAGCAGATCGAGCTGCATTCCCGGGCACCACCGCGAGAGCGACGCATGGTTCCGGAGGACCGCCCCCTCCACGTCCTCGCCCTGGAACCGACCAGCATCGAAGGTCAGGTGCACCACCGGGCATCCCCGATGCATCACGAGCCAGCTGGCCACCGGCGAATCGATCCCCGCTGAGAGGAGGGAGAGAACCGGCCCCTGAGTCCCGAGCGGAAGACCGCCGGGTCCCGGGATCCGGGTGTCGTACACCAGGCCTCCGAACGGCCGGGCCTCCACGAAGACCTCGTACCCGGGATCATCGAGGTCCACCGCCGCTCCGGGGATCGCGTCCCGGATCGCGGCCCCCACCGCCGCCGCCAGTTCCTGGCTGCTGAACCCCGACACCTGCCGGCGCCGCGCCCGGACGGCGAAGGTCATCCCGGGTTCCAGCCGATGGCGGGCCAGGTCGACGGCAGCCTCCCCACATGCCGGCAGGGTGGGGTCGGTGAGGGTGCAGACGCTCGCGTCCACCACCCCGAACACCCGGGCAACCCGCTGCACGGCATCTGCGGGGTTCCGGGTATGGATGAGGATGCGATCGCGGTGCATCTCCAGCCGGTGGTCGATCTCCGCCGCATCCAGGGCGGCGGTGCAGTTACGCCCGAGCACCTGCATGAAACGGCGCCGCACCGGATCGCTCTTCAAGAAGAGCTCCCCGAACCGGACCAGCACCACCTCCTCCATGGTACCAGAACAATCGCCCTCCCCGGCATTACCGGTATCGACTCGTCGGGGAGGAAAAGTCATTTTAACCGCGAACCGCCGATGAGTACTGGTATGGCGAAAAAGAAGAAGAAGGCGGCAGAGAGCAGCGCACCGCTCTTCTACATATTCTACAACCAGGAACGATTCGACAACTGGCTCAATACCCTGGAGAGTGCATCCTTTGACCCTCCTGAATCCGAGGAGGAGCTCCCCGAGGGGGTCTCGGTCCTCCTCCACTTCACCGAGGACGTCACCATCGAGGTCCTGAAGATCATCCGTCTCTACCAGAACGGCCGGTTCACCCGCGAGGAGGCAGAGAAGCGCCTCCAGGAGGTCGAGGAGATCGTGATGGCCCCCCAGGAGGGGGAGACCGGCGAGATCGTGGGATCCATGCAGGTCAACCTGCTGGTCCTGTTCGCCGCCTGCCGGGCGTATCTGGAGGGGGATTTCCAGACCGACATAAAGACCCTGGTGAAGGAAGGACGAAAGGCGGGGGACGACGATCCGGAAGAGAGCCTCCGCATCGCCGCCGGGATCGGCGCGGCGGTCATCGACGGTGCGTCCTGCTGCGGGAAGTATCTCCGGGACACCGTGGACGACCTCACCCTCTTCGACGAATGGCTCAACGAGGTGGACATCATGGCCAACGCCATGAAGAGTCTTGCTAAGTTCGATGAGGAGGCGGGAGAAGCGTCGTGATCACACGGAAAGCCAAATTTCGCGCCGCCAGGAAACTGCAGAAGGCCGCGGGGTTCCGGGTCCCCGACCGCGCCTTCGCCGGGGCCTTCCTCGAGGCGATCGAATGCGCGGTCGATTACGAGCGCCTCGACAGGCACCTGAAAGAACAGATCATGCAGTTCTACCGCGATTTCCTCTCCTGCACCTGCAGGGGCTCGCCCCACTGCGGCTGCCCGGAACGCAAATTCGTGATGATGCTCATCGATCTCCGCGAACGCGGCCTGGACCACCGCCAGATCAGCGATCACCTGCGGGACGTCTACGGCATCGAGCTCTACCCGGCAGACATCCTCTCGTTCCTGGAGGGGTCCGTCCATGTGCTGGAGGCGATCCGCGACGTCGCAGCCCTCGAGAACGAGGATGCGGTGATGGCCGCGGCGAGAAGCCATATCCGGGAGATCGAGGGATGATGGCACCCGGCATCCCAATATATTTTCCCGATGGGGTATCCAGTATATACTGAATAGAGATCGTCG
>JBNGCZ010000005.1:0-1709 GCA_049974905.1 Methanomicrobiales archaeon | reverse complement strand
CGGCTCCCTCCATTCGATACCCCATGTCGGTGATACGAAACGCAATCCGGATCATGGCCTACCTCTTCGGGCCCTTCAAGAAGCTCCTCCTACTGTACCTGCTCGGGGTCCTGGTGCTCAGCGGGCTCGAGGTCTTCCGGGTCTCTCTGGTGTATCCGATCATCAATTACGGCCTCAAGGTGGAGAACCAGCCCAAACTCCTGGATGCGTTCTACGCCCACCTGCTGCCCTCCGGTCTCGATCCATTCATCGCTTCCGCGCTGCTGCTGCTTGCGACCACGGTGGTCATCGCGGTGGTGTACGGCATCGTGGCCTACGGTGGTGCCTATGTCTTCTCCACGGTGAGGGATTCGTTCGATCGCCAGATCTTCTCCACGGTGATGAACCACGAGTACCGCTATTTCGCCCGAAAAAAACAGGGCGATCTCCTGTACATCGGCCAGGGTGCGGTGACCGAATCCGGCCAGGCGGTCAATGCCTTTGTCGATTTTATGAGGCACGCCATCCTTGCGTTCCTGTACCTGGTCTTCCTCTTCTATCTCTCCGTCCCCCTGACGGTGGCCCTGATCATCCTCGGCATCGTCTATGCCTACCTGGTCAAGAATCAGCTCTTCACCCGGGTGTACCGGAACAGCTCGGAGCTCACCAGTGCACTGATGCAGAAATCCGTCGTGTACCAGGAGTTCATCGCCGGCATCAAGACCATCTTCATCACCGGCTCCATCGGGGCATGGAAGGAAAAATATGATTACGCCGTGCGACGCCTCAGGAAGGCGTACACAAATGTCCAGGCCCTCGGCAAGCTTCCCTCCATCATCAACGACTTCATCATGTTCTCTGTCATCGCCCTTGGCGCCATCCTCCTCTATATCTTCACCGCCGGGGATTTCCTCTCCTACATCGGCATCTTCGGCACCTTCATGCTCGGCCTGTATCGACTCGTCCCGGCGGTCAGCACAGCACAGAGCAATCTCTCCGCCATGGTCCAGTACCTCCCCGCCCTCACCCTCGTGTACAATGAGCTGACGGCAGAAAGCGCCGATGCCCGGAAAAATCGAGGTGTGGACGGAAAAGAGTTCTCCTTCACCCACCGGATCGAGTTTTCCAATGTCTCCTTCCGGTACCCCGACGCCGATCATGAAGTCATCGGTGATCTCTCCTTCACCGTTCCCAAAAACCACACCGTGGCCATCGTGGGAGACTCCGGCTCCGGCAAGACCACCATCGCAAACCTGCTTGCCCGGCTCTACCCGCCCGACACCGGGACCATATCCATCGACGAAACCGACATCCGGGAGTTCAACCGCGACCAGTACCTGAGCGCTCTGGGCTATATCGGCCAGGAGACCTTCGTGTACCACGACACCATCCGGGAGAACATCCGGTTCGGCCTCGACCGGACCGACGACGAGATCATCGAGGCGGCGAAGCGTGCCGATGCCCACCAGTTCATCATGCTAACCGACCAGGGCTACGAGACCATCATCGGCGACCAGGGGATGAAGCTCTCCGGTGGACAGCGCCAGCGGATCGCCATCGCCCGGATCATCCTGAGAGATCCCGAGATCCTCCTCCTCGACGAAGCGACCAGTTCGCTGGACAACATCTCCGAGAAGCGAATCATCGAATCCATCAGGCGCCTCGCCGGGAACATGACGGTGATCACCATCGCGCATCGCCTCTCCACCATCCAGGATGCCGATGTTATC
>JBNGCZ010000004.1:0-84393 GCA_049974905.1 Methanomicrobiales archaeon | reverse complement strand
TTCTGGCTGATTCTGTAATAGGGACCCGAATTGAGTGTACTTTTGTTCGGGAGGATGCCTGGATTATCTGATCGCCGATTCTTCGAGGATGTGAGGAGGTTTTAGAGGGGAGTTTTGGAGGAGGCTATTACCGTCTGTATTCCCCTGTGGCCGTCAGATATGACCGGAATATGGATTTCGAGGTCCTTTTCACTCACTAAAACACAAAGCAGCGACACCGAAACCAGAAAGGGAAAAAGGAGAAATGACGCCGCCAACAGGACTCGAACCTGTGACAAACTGGTTAACAGCCAGCCACTCTACCAACTGAGTTATGGCGGCACGTCTGCTTTGCGCCCATGAATATGGTCAGGGAAACCTATTAAAATTGCGGGAGCAGCTATGGGCGGATATCCTCGAGCATCCCGATAATGCTGTCCAGCTGCTCATCGAGGTGCTGGAGCATCTCCCGTGCCCGGTCGGTGGCCATCGCGCCCGCAGGCGATGCCCGGATGTATCCCTCCCCCTCCAGCACGCGGAGCGAGTACCGGACCCGGTGGGTGGGGAGATCCAGGATCTCGGAGAGTTTCAGGATGCCGATGGGCTGGTGTTCGATCACCGTCTGGATGACCTTCAGGTGGCGGGTCATCAGCTCGATCTCGGTGAGCAGTTTGGCCAGCATCCCCTCCGGGTCATCCAGGGGAGGGTCTCCTCCGGTCATCCGTCTGCCGGGCCCCCGGTGCCCACCTGTTCGTGGAGCCATGCCTTCGTCTCGTGGTACCGACGCCGGAACACCACCACCAGTCCGACAGCCACCAGGATGAGGCCCACGGAGAGGCCCGGCCCGGCCCAGGGAATCGAGGTGAACGGGAGCACCACCGCCAGTGCGACGAGGAGCACGATGACATTGAGCATGCCGGCGAGCTTGTAGAACCTGATCTTGTAGGCTTGCCGGGTCGCTGTATCCATACAGGAGAATGGTCAATGCGCATACAAGTAGCTATCCGGGAGGGGACCCGCGATACGCACATACTTGGTTTCCGGCGATCAACGGGATCGGCAATGGATACCCTCGATGCGGCGATCAGGGAGGCGGGGGCATCAGCATACGTGATATATGCCACCTCCGCGGATCCCGCCATGCGCTACCTCTCCGGGTTCTCGACCACCGATCCCTTCCTGTATATCAGAAAACCCGGCCAGCCGGGCCTGATCATCATCTCCCCGATGGAGTACGAGCGGGCGGTCCGGGAATCGGGGGCCGAGGTGATGACCCGGTCGGAGGCCGGATACCTCGACTATCTCGGGGAGGAGGGGGACCCCTGGAAGGCGCTCGCCCGGGTGATCCGGGAGAGGGCGGGTGGCGACCTCCTGGTCCCGCCCGGTTTCCCCTACATCCTCGCACAGGAGCTCCTCCCCGCCACCGCCCTGACTGTGGACCGGGGGGCGGTGGACCGCATGCGGTCGGTCAAGACCGCCACCGAGATCGCCGCCATCGAGCGGGCCCAGCGGGCGGGAGAGAGCGCCCTTGCGGCGGCCAGGGACCTGCTCCGGCGGGCCGGAAAAGGTCCCGGGGGGAAACTGGTCGATCCCCGGACGAACGAGACGATCACCTCCGAGTCCCTCCGGTCCACCATGCACCGGGTCCTGGTCTCCTCGGGCTGCCGTCCCACCGACACCATCGCCTCCTGTGGCAGGGAGGCGGCGCTCCCCCACTCTGTCGGCCACGGCCCGGTATATGCCGATCAGCCGATCGTCATCGACATCTTCCCCCAGGAGATCGCCACCGGGTACCACGCGGACATGACCCGCACACTGGTCGCGGGAGAACCGGAGGAGGCGATCGCCGAGATGTACGCGGCGGTGGCGGAGGCGAAACGCCGGGCCATCGCGCTCATCCGGCCCGGCGTCACCGGCGAGGAGGTCTACACCGCGGTGAAGGACTGCTTCGCGGAGGCGGGGTTCGGGACCGGCGCCGAGGGGTTCACCCACAACCTGGGCCACGGGGTGGGCCTGGCCATCCACGAGGATCCGTCGCTCGGTCCCCGGGGAGGAGAGCTCGTGGCCGGGAACGTGATCACTGTGGAGCCCGGTCTCTATTACCATACCCTCGGGGGGGTCCGGCTGGAAGATATCGGGGTGGTGACCGCCGAGGGGTTCGACCCCCTCACCCGCTTCGAGGAGGTGCTCTGCCTGTGAACGACGATATCCGCGACCTGTACCGGCAGGCAGGCGAGATCGGGGCGTGGGTCCTCCGCGAGGGAGCCCGTCTCATCCGGCCGGACGCCGGTATCCGGGAGACGGTGGAGGCGATCGAGGGGATGATCGACGACCGGGGCGCGCAGATGGCGTTTCCCATCAATGTCTCCCTGAACGAGGCGGCCGCGCACGACACCGCCTCGCGGGACGACGAGCGCCGGTTCGCACCCGGAGACCTGGTCAAGCTGGACATCGGCGTGCACCTGGAGGGGTATATCGCGGACACCGCCACCACCATCGATCTCGGCGAGAACGCATCGCTGGTGGCCGCGTCGCAAGAGGCGCTCGACGCGGCCATCGCCGCGGTCCGCCCCGGGGTGACCGCGGGCGAACTCGGGGGGGTGATCCAGGAGGCCATCGCCCTGCGGGGATTCCGGCCGGTGGCGAACCTGACCGGGCACGGGCTGGACCAGTACGACCTCCACACCGTCCCCACCATCCCCAATATCGGGATGGCGGGCGGGGCGGTCATCGAGGAGGGGATGGCGTTTGCCATCGAGCCCTTCGCCACCACCGGCTCCGGGCATGTGAGCGAGAGCCCGCGGGTGGAGATATTCCAGCAGCTCGCGGTGAGGCCGGTCCGCCTGCGGACCGCCCGCCGGGTGCTTGACGTCTCCCGGCAGGTCCACGGACTGCCGTTCTGCCGCCGGTGGATCGACGATGCCCGGGCGGATCTCGCCATCAAAAACATGGTCCAGAGCGGGATCCTCCGCCCCTACCCGGTCCTCCACGACATCCCCGGGTCACTGGTCTCCCAGGCCGAACACACCGTCATCGTCACCGGGGACGGCTGCGAGGTCACCACCCGGTGAGGCAACCCTTATCGGTTCTGTCCACCAATTCTATGGGTTACAGCCATGTCCCGTGAATGGTCGAATGAATGGACTCTCAACGTGATGGAGACCATCCTGACCGCCGAGATCGTCAATGCTCACCCCGACCTGGACATCAATGATCTCACTCCCCGGCACCGGCAGGCATTCGGGGTTGGTGAAGGCGGGAAACCGGAGATGAAGCGGCCGCTGGTGGTGAACGCCTCCATGCTCCAGGCCAGCTCTGATCTCCCGGACGCCCCCGATCTCGTCCGGCACCACCCGCTCATCAAGTACGATGAATTCGGTCACCGGTTCTCGGTCACCGCCCTCGATGCCGCGGTGGCCTGGTTCCTGAAGAAGGCGGGGATCGCCGCGGCGGAGGAGAACCCGGTCCTCGCCTATTACTGTGAGGTGACCGGAAAGGACGGGGTGGACTACCGGGAGGTGCGGCGGCGCGTCCCCCGCTTCGAGGACAGCCGGGAGTATCTGGCGGCCCGGATCGCTTCCGCCATCGGAGACGACGAGGAGATGCGGACCGCCCGTGACCTGGTCATCATCAACGCCCCCCAGGAGGTGGAGCAGTCGCTCGACGGGCTGGTCTGCACCCCGGCCCAGAAGGAGATCATCAACAAGATCAGAATCGCGCTCGAAAACCGTGATTTCCTGGCGGAACGCGGGGTGTATGAGTTCGGCAAACTCCTCTTCGTGGGACCGCCCGGCACCGGCAAGACCTCGCTCGCCCTGGCCATGGCCCGACTCCTGCACATGCCCCTGCTGGAGGTCAGGCTGGCCATGCTCACCTCGCAGTACCTGGGGGAGACCTCCAAGAACATCGACCGGGTCTTCGAGATCGCCCGCCGGCTGTCGCCCTGCATCCTCTTCATCGACGAGTTTGACTACGTGGCCAAGAGCCGGGTGAGCGACGACCACGGGGCCATGAAGCGTGCAGTGAACATGCTCCTCAAAAACATCGACCAGAGCAGTTTCATCCGCAACGGGGTGCTGCTCATCGGGGCGACCAACCACCCCTGGCTGCTCGACGAGGCGGCCTGGCGGCGGTTCGACGAGGTGGTGGAGTTCCCCCTCCCCGACGAGGAGATGCGCCGGGAGATCCTGGAGACGGTCACCGGACGGCTCGATTGCGCGGTGGATTTCGCCGGGTATGCACAGAGAACCGGGGGATTCTCCGGGGCCGATCTCCGCATGGTGGTCAAGGAGGCGCTGATGGCCGCCCTGATGCGGGGCAGCCATACCATCAGTGCGCAGGACATGGAGTCGGGCCTTGCCGCGGTCACCTTCCGGGAGGAGATCCGGAGGGCAAAGACGGGCTGATGGAGATCACGTTCCTGGGGACCGGTGATGCGGTGGGGACCCCCAAGATCGGGTGCACCTGCCCGGTCTGCACGGAGGCGCGGCGCCGGGGGATCCAGCGGCTGCGCACCTCCCTCCTGGTGGAGTCGGACGGCACCACGGTGCTCATCGACACCTCTCCCGACCTGCGCGGCCAGCTCCTGGCGACCGGGTCCCCGACCATCGATGCGGTCATCTGGACCCACGGACATTACGATCATTTCATCGGCTACGGTGAATTCTACCGGATCCAGGATCTCCCGCCGGTCTATGCCGCCCCCCGGGTACTCGAGTACTGCGTCTCATTCTTTCATTTTCTGGACATCCCCCTCCGTCCGGTCACCCCGGGAGAACCGTTCCGTCTCGGGGACCTGGTCATCGATCTCTTCCCGGTCCACCACCCCACCGCCGAGACCTGCGGGATCCGCCTGGAGGAGAACGGGAGCGTGGTGGTGTATACCGCCGACACCCGCCGCGATCTCCCGGAAGAGAGCATGGAGCGAATGGAGGGAGCGGATCTGCTCATCGCCGATGCAATCGCCCCGGGATCCTACCATATCCACAAGCACATGAACTATGCGGAGGCCGTGGACCTCTCCCAAAAATCCGGTGCCGCCGATCTCCGGTGCGTGCACATGAGCCATCTCATCGACTGGGAGACACCCTGCGCCGGGCACGACGGGGAGGTTGTGCGGTACTGACCGGTCGAGGGCAGCGGCACTTCCTTTTTCTTTCGCACGATCGTCATCCCCCCGGTCTCCCACACCATTTATCATCGGCGCCGGCTGAATAGACCCTCATGGACATCACACTGAAGGACCGCTTCGAAGGTCTCTGGGGCCGGTACTTCCCGGGTGCCGATCTCCCCATCACTTTTGAGATCGGTGGTCCCACAGACGGGATCGAGCGGGCGCCGGCACCGACGCACGAAAGATGCGTGGTCTGCGATCTCGCCCGGGTGCGGAAGGGATCGAGCCGGGTCCTCGACCGGGAGACCATCGGTTGCCCCGGCGGGCGGTTCTATCTTGGGTATGAATCCGAACGGTTCCCGGATTTTCGCTATTTTCTCTCGTGTGGAAAAACCGGGGTGGTGGAGGGAGAGCGTTACAGGCGCACCCCCGGGATGGTCGATGAGCTGGATCGGCAGACCGCCCGGCTCCCCACCGGGGAGAACCCCATCGTCTTCAAGCGCTGGGACCATCTCACCGAGGCGGACGACCCCGACGCGGTGGTCTTCTTCGCCCGGCCCGAGGTGCTCTCCGGCCTGTTCACGCTCGCCACCTTCGACCGCGGCGATCCGGACGGGGTGATCGCTCCCTTCGGTGCCGGGTGCGCATCCCTCGTCCATTTCCCCTGGCTCGAGCAGCAGAGAGACGATCCCCGGGCGGTGCTCGGGATGTTCGATCCATCGGCGCGGCCCTGCGTCCCGCTGGATACCCTGACCATGGCCGTCCCCATGAGATTGTTCGAGCGGGTGATCGGGTTCATGGAGGAGAGTTTCCTGATCACCGATACCTGGAAGACAGTCAGGAAGAGACTGGACCAGAGCAGGGCGCTCCATGCACGGGAGTCCTGAGATCTCCCGGGGGGGCAGCCAATATCTATATGGGACCGCCAGCACCAGTGATACTGACCATGGAATTAACCATCCTCGAGCTCGGTGAAGGACGGGCCCGGGTGCTCTTCCCCGGCCAGACCCATACGTTCATGAACCTCCTGATGAACGAACTGCTCCAGGACCCCGGAGTGGATGTGGCCACCTATCACCTGGAATATGAGTTCTCGGACCCCGTGCTGGTGGTCTCCGCCACCGGCGGCCGGGACCCGCTGGACGCGATCACCGATGCGGCCCGGCGGATCGCGGCCAGCTGCGACGAACTGATCGCCACGCTGGAAGGCGCCCGGTAACCCGTTCTCTTTTTTTGGGACTTTACGCACCGTCGAAGACGCCGGTCTCCGGCCCTTCTTCAGCCTCGAAATCGATCTCGTCGATGAACGGCATCAGGCCGGCGATATACGGACGTATCTCTCCGTGGATGCGGTACTCGCCCTGCCCGCAGATCTCGATCTCCAGGGGCAGTTCGTTGAGTCTCTGGAGGAAACCCGGGTCGTGGTCCGCTCCGAAAGTGACGAACGAGTCCACCCGGATGAAGGGCCGGTTCTCTTCGGGCACGTCCCGGAACTGTTTGATGAGGTCGTCGATGGGGATGCCGGCACGGTCCCGCTCAAAGAGCAGGTAGACATCGGTCCCCCGGGTCTGCGCCTCCAGGAGATCGCGGATGTCCACCCGGTCTCCGGGGGCGAAGGGCGCTTTCGCGTTCATGGTTTACTGGACCCGCTCGGTGAAGATGATCGAGCCGGCCACCCGGTTGATGCGCACCCGCACGGTGGCGCCCGGTTTGCTGTTGGGCACGTACATGATGTACTTGCCGAGTTTCACCACCCCGTCGCCCCGCTTGCTCAGGTGGTCGATCTTTACCTCCATCTCCTCGCCCTCGCGGATGGCGGGCCCCTCCTCTGCGGGACGTCCGCGCCGTTTGCGTACCGGGCGGTGGCCACCGCACGCCTCACAGCGCAGCATCAGGATACGGCCGTCCTTGACGAGCCGGGTGTCCGGCCTTCCGCACTCCGAGCAGATGACATAGTCCTCCACGTATCCCTTGAGCACGTTTCGGATCTGGTCCTCCTCGAACTTTCCGTTGAAGACCGCCCGGGTCCCCTCCACCCGACCGGCGGTGCCCAGTTCGCCGAGGAGGTGCTTCATCAGGTGGTCCTGGGACCGCCTGAGCGTGGCGGCGATATCGGCGAAGTTCTCGAGCACGGTGGTCTTCCCCTCGTAGAACACCCGCGGTTCGGGGATGCTGAGCCGCTCCACCGACTCGGTGGGTTCGCTGATATTGGAATATGCCGATTTCAGGAGTTCCTCGTATTCAGACATAGTCGTACATGTACATCCGGGGGGAGAAAAAGCCACCCACGGGACGTGCGCACCATTATGTAGGCGTCACGCTCACCCCTTCTGTATGCTTCCCGCCGGCGATCTGGCGTTTTTGCAGAGCGTTCTCCACCGGGACCTGACCGAGGTGGAGATCGCCTGCTTCGAAAACCTGTGGAGCGAGCACTGCAGCTACCGGTCCACCGGCCACCTGCTCCGGACACTTCCCACGGACGGTGAGAACGTCATCCTGGGGCCGGGCGACGATGCGGCCATCGTCCGGTTCTCGGATACCTGCGCGCTTGCCATCGGGATGGAGAGCCACAACCACCCCTCCTACGTGGACCCCTACGACGGTGCCGCCACCGGGGTCGGGGGGATCGTCCGGGACGTGCTCTCCATGGGCGCCCGCCCCATCGCGCTGATGGATCCCCTCTACTTCGGGGACCCGGCCGGAGAGAAGAACCGGTACCTCTTCGAGCACGTGGTCGCGGGCATCGGGGACTACGGCAACTGCATCGGGGTGCCGGTGGTCCGGGGGGAGACGGTCTTCGACCCGGACTATGCGGGCAACCCGCTGGTGAACGTGGTCTGCGTGGGGGTGGTGGACCCGGACCGGTTCATGACCGCCCGGGTCAAGGCGCCGGGATCGCACCTGGTGCTGGTGGGGGCGGCCACCGGCCGCGACGGGCTGGGCGGGGCTTCGTTTGCCTCCCGGGATCTCGCCGAGGATGCGGAGGCGGCGGATCGCCCGAGCGTCCAGATCGGGGATCCCTACACCGAGAAACTCCTCATCGAGGCGGTCCTGGAGATGGCCGCCACCGGTCATGTCCTCTCCTGCCGTGACCTGGGAGCGGCGGGCCTCGCCGGGGCCTCGAGCGAGATGGCCTCCACCCATGGTGCGCATATCCGGGCCGACCGGGTCCACCTGCGGGAGACCGGGATGCGTCCCGTGGAGATCATGCTCGCCGAGTCCCAGGAACGGATGCTCCTGGAGGTCCCTCCCGGGTACGTCGCCGCCATCGGTGCGATCGCCGAGAAGTACGGGTGCGCCTGGAGCGATATCGGTGAGGTGATCGCCGAGCCCCGCTACCGGGTCTCGTTTGGAGACGAGATCGTCTGTGACCTCCCCATCGACCTGCTGGTGGGGGGCACCCCCTCGTCCGCCTGGCCGACCACTCCCGCCCGGCAGGATCGCCCCTTCTCCACCCCGGACCGCCCGCTGGGTGAGCTGTTCCTGGCGGTCCTCTCCCATCCGGAGGTGGGGGACCGGTCCTGGGTGTACCGGCAGTACGACCGCGAGGTGCAGCTGCGGACCGTCTCCTGCGAGGGGGACGCGGCGGTCCTCCGCCTGGAGGATGCCGCCCTGGTCCTCTCCTGCGGGTGCAGTCCCCGGCACGTCGCGCTGGACCCGTATGCAGGGGCGGCGAACAGTGTCCTGGAGAACGCGGCCAATCTCGCCTGCCTGGGCGCCGCGCCGCTCGCCATCGTCAACTGTCTCAACTTCGCCAGCCCGGTCCACGAGGACGTCGCCTGGCAGATGGCGGAGGCGGTCCGCGGCATGGGGGACATGGCCCGCACCCTGGGCGCACCCGTGGTGGGCGGCAACGTCTCCCTGTACAACGAGAGCGACGAGTTCGATACCCGGATCAAGCCCACCCCCTCCATCGGGATGATCGGGAAGGGCCCGGTCCGGCGGTGGACCCGGCCCGGCGACGGCGACCAGCTCATCCTCATCGGCCCGGACGCAACCTCTCCTGGCGGCTCCATCCTGGACGCGGTCACCGGCTGCGGCGGCCCCGCCCCGCCGGTCGGGGATCCCGGTCCCGTGGCCGCGGTGCGGGAGCTGGTGGCGGCGGGCCAGACGACGGGGGCCACCGATATCTCGCGGGGCGGTTGTGCCGCCGCCCTCGCCCGGCTGGCGCCCCGATCCCGGGTCGTCCTGGAGGGAGACCCGGTCCGTGCCCTCTTCTCCGAGGATGCGTCCCGGTTCCTGGTGGCCGTTCCGGGGGGATCGCCGGTACCGGAGCATGGTCGCCGGATCGGGACGGTTGGTGGTGACGCGCTCGATATCCGGACCGGGGGCGGACGGCTGGTCATCTCTCCAGACGAGATCTCCGCCGCCCAATCCACCCTCACCCGCCTGATGATGGGCCGGTGAAAAAAACAGATTATTTCCGGAACTGGGGCATCAGGTCCCGGATCTCCTTTCCGACCCGCTCGACCAGGTGCTCCTCGTCCCGCCGGGTGAGGGCGTTGAAGACCGGGCGGTTCACCCGGTTCTCCAGGATCCATTCCCGGGCGAAGGATCCGTTCTGGATCTCCTCGAGAATGGTGCGCATGGACCGGTACGCCTCCGGGCCGATGACCCGCGGGCCCCGGGTCAGGTCCCCGTATTGCGCCGTGTTGGAGATGGAGTCGCGCATGGTGGAGATGCCCCCCTCGTGGATGAGGTCCACGATCAGTTTCAGCTCGTGGAGCACCTCCAGGTAGGCCATCTCCGGGGCATATCCCGCTTCCACCAGGGTCTCGAACCCGGCCTTGATCAGGGCGGTGGTCCCCCCGCAGAGGACCGCCTGCTCTCCGAAGAGGTCGGTCTCCGTCTCCTCGGCAAACGTGGTCTCCAGGACCACCGCGCGGGTGGCGCCGATCCCGTGGGCGTAGGCGAGCGCGATATCCTTTGCTCTCCCGGTGGCGTTCTGGTGCACGGCGATCAGGGCGGGAACTCCCCTTCCCTCCTCATAGGTCCGGCGGACCATGTGGCCCGGCCCCTTCGGGGCCACCATGACCACGTCCACGTTCTCCGGGGGGATGATCTGGCCGTAATGGATGTTGAACCCGTGGGAGAACATCAGGCAGTCCTCTTCGGTGAGGTGCGGGGCGACCTGTGACCGGTACACCTCCGCCTGGTGCTCGTCGGGGAGGAGGATCTGGATGATGTCTGCACGCTTTACCGCCTCCTCCACCGGATGGACATCGAGCCCGTCTGCGACCGCCTGGTCCCAGCTCTTCCCCTTCCGGAGACCGATGATGACATCAACCCCGCTCTCGTGCAGGTTCAGGGCCTGCCCGCGCCCCTGCGATCCGTACCCCAGGACGGCGACCGTCTTGTCCGTCAGCACACCGGTATCCACATCCGATTCATAATACTTCGTGATCATGGTCCTACCATCTGCTATTGGGTGGCGGGGGGTGATAAAGATACCAGCACCGCGACGGTTCCCCGGCCGCGATTCCTGCCGTCCGGTCCACCCGGCACGGATCGCCCGCACCTCAGGGAATTTTGGAACGAGTGCCCTTTATGATTGAGAACCGCGAATATGCAGTTGCAGAATATCCGAGGTTCACCAATGGAATTGCCCGATATTCAGGCCACATGTCCCGATGTGCGCATCAACCTCTCCCGGGTCGGGGTCAAGAACGTCCAGAAGCTGGTGGAGGTGGCCCGGCCCGGGAAGCGACCGGTCATCTTTATATCCACCTTCGATGTCTTCGTTGATCTTCCCGGGAGCCTCAAGGGAGCGAATCTCTCCCGGAACTTCGAGGTGATCGATGACGTCCTGCAACAGGCCATCGAGGGCGAGGTCAAGGAGATCGAGAACCTCTGCAGCGTGGTGGCCCACAAACTCCTGGACAAGCACGAATATGCAGACATGACCGAAGTGACCATGACGAGCCAGTTCATGGTCCGCCGGGAGACCCCCGTCAGCCGGACCAGCTGCCACGAGGTGGTCAACGTCCATGCCCGGGCGGTGGCCCAGCGTGCGCCCGAGGCCCCTATCGTCCGCAAGATGATCGGTGCGGAGGTGACCGGCATGACCGCCTGCCCCTGTGCCCAGAATATCATGCGGGACCATGCCATGCACGTGATGGAGCAGCTGGGCATCGAGGAGGAGAAGATCGCCGCGTTCCTGGACGAAGTGCCCATGGCCAGTCACAACCAGCGGGGCAAGGGATTTTTGTGCATCGAGACGGACGGCGACCAGCACGTCAGCCTGGAGAAGATCATCGCCATCCTCAAAAAATCGATGAGCGCCGAGATCTATGAACTCCTCAAGCGGGGAGACGAGAGCTACGTGGTGATGGCGGCCCACAACAACCCCCGGTTCGTGGAGGACTGTGTCCGGGAGATGGCCCGCAAGGTGGTCTCCGCCTTCCCGAAGCTCCCCGACGACTCCCTGGTCACCATCCAGCAGACCAACGAGGAGAGCATCCACCAGCACGATGCCTATGCCGAGCGGATCGCGATCTTCGGGGAACTCCGGGAGGAGCTGGGAACCGGGGACTGACAGCCGATAGTACTCATCAACCCTTTTTTCATACGGTTAACCGGTTCTGATCGTGAAAAACGCGTATGGAAGAGTCAAAACTGAAAGGTATAAATAACGCGATGGAGAAAACCCCGTTCACGTACGTTTCAAGTACGTATCAGCAATGTCAGAAAGCACGTTTTCACCGGTACAGTCAGTCGAACATACAAAACTGATGAGGCGATTATAGTGTCGAAAGTAGTAGAGATTTCCCCAACCACGAGGCATGAGGGGCACACCAAGCTCGTTTTGAAGATAAACGAGGAAGGAATCATCGAGCGTGGTGATTGGTTGAGCCTCACCCCGGTCCGGGGCGTGGAAAAGCTTGCCGTGGGTAAAACCATGGAGCAGGTTCCCAAGATTGCCTCCCGTGTCTGCGGTATCTGTCCGATCGCCCACACCCTCGCCGGATGCGAGGCGATGGAAGGGTCGATCGGGTGTGAGGTTCCTGAAGACGCACAGCTTCTCAGGTACGCTCTCCAGTGCGCAAACCGGCTGCACAGCCATGCACTCCACAACATCCTCACCCTCCCGGACATGTACCTGCCGGGCACCGATACCCACATCAACCCCTTCTCACCCGAGGAGCCGGTCCGGAGTGTGGCCAAGCGAATCCAGAAGCTCCGCGAGGTCGGCCAGACCATCGGCGAGATCGTGGGCGGCGAGGCGATCCACCCGAGCAACCCGCGCGTGGGAGGTATGTACAGAAACATCACTCCCCGGGCGAAGCAGAAGGTCTATGACCTGGCCAAGGAGGCCCTCCCGCTCGCCATGGAGCAGATGGAGTTCATGAACACGGTCCTGAAGGACTGGGAGAACCGCGACACCGCGTCGGTCAACGCCGGGGTCGAGGTGCCCAAGAACAAGGACTTCGGATCCCACAACCAGGGCTACATGGCCACAGACCCGATGTACGGGAGCTGCAACCTCTGCGAGGAGCCCACCTGGTTCCCGGAGCGCTGGACGGACGTCCGGCCGTGGGACTGGTACATGGGAGAGGTCGAGATCGACCACGAGGACAAGGACTACCCGGTCGGAGGCACGACCCCCGCCGGCTCCAAGGCCTGGCCCCAGATGGAGGCCAACACCGCCGTCCCGCTCTATGACGGGCAGCCGGTCGAGGTCGGACCCCGTGCCCGCCTGGCCATGTTCCGCAACTATGACAAGAAGGGCGCCATGGGCCTGCAGATTGCCCGGCAGATGGAGTTCCCGGACTGTCTGTACGGTATCATCGAGGCCATGGATGCCCTCGACACCTCCGCACCGGTGGTCGCCGACGAGATCCCGCAGGGCGACGGCTCCCTCGGGTGGGCGGCCAACGAAGCCCCGCGGGGAACCGATGTCCACCTGACGAAGGTCAAAGACGGAAAGGTACGGTGGTATTCACTGCTTGTTCCGACCACCTGGAACTTCCCCACCTGCAGCCGGGCGCTTGAAGGTGCACCCTGGCAGCTGGCGGAGGTAATCGTTCGGGCATATGACCCGTGCGTCTCATGCGCGACGCACATGCTCGTGGTCGATGAGGACAAGAGGATAGTGGCCCAGAAACTCATCGAGTGAGCCGGTTACGTGCATGCTGTTCCGAGAAATCGTGGTTGCAGGGTGCGGAAATCCCCTCTACGCTGACGACGGATTCGGGCCCGCGGTGGCCGAGGAGCTCCAGAAGCTGGATCTCCCCGACCATGTCAAGGTCATCGATGCCGGACTTGGCGGCCCGCACTATCTTTTTACATTGATGGCGCAGTCCGCAGAGCCGGTCAAGCAGCTGGTCATCGTGGATATTGCCGATTTCGGCGCCGAACCAGGCACCCTGGCGCGACTCCGGCCGGAAGACCTGCCCCCGGGCAGTTACCGGGATGTTCATTCCTGGGATCTGGTCGAACCGCTGCAGATGCTCAAGGATAGAATCGCGATCACGATCATCGGATGTCAGCCGAAGCGCGTCACCGAACCCGATTTCGAAATCGGGCTCACCGATGAGGTGTTTAAGGCCATTCCCAGGGCAGTACGGGCAGTACTGCACGAGATAGGAGTGGATTATGGGACTGCTATCAGCCATCAAGAATCTCATCATGGGGCAGAAGGAGGAAGCTCCTTCACCGGAGAAACCCGGCAAGAAGCCCTCTGATGTGAGCATTGAGAAAAAGGTGGAAACAACTAAGGAGGCGAAGCCTGTGGCAGATAAGATTACGGTGGGGCACGTGCACCTGAGCGGTTGTACCGGGTGCCTGGTGTCTCTCGCAGACAATTATGAAGGTCTTTTGACGATTCTCGACAAATACGCGGATCTTGTCTATGGACTGACCCTCGCCGATGTACGGCACGTACCGGAGATGGACGTGGCGCTGGTGGAGGGCTCGGTCTGCATCCAGGACGAGATGTCGGTCGAGGAGATCAGGGAAACCCGTGAGAAGGCAAAAGTGGTCGTCGCCCTCGGTGGGTGTGCGGCATACGGGAACATCACCCGGTTTGCCCGCGGCGGTCAGTGGAACCAGCCGCAACACGAATCCTACGTGCCGATCGGCGACCTGATCGATGTGGATGTCTACATCCCCGGATGTGCTCCGACACCGCAGCAGATCCGGAATGTATGTGTGGCAGCATACCTGCTGCTCAAGGGCACTGACGAACAGAAAGAACTGGCGACGGCCTACCTCTCGCCGCTGATGGAGCTCGCCAAGAAGGGCTCGGCAGCGGACCGGAGCAGTGACGCCTGCGGATGCGATCTCATGTATGATGTCGTCAACCAGGGGCTGTGCATGGGATGCGGATCCTGTGCGGCGGCGTGCCCGGTTCGCGCGATCACCATGGAGTACGGCAAACCGCAGGTCGAGCGTGACCTCTGCATCAAGTGCGGGGCCTGTTTTGCCCAGTGTCCGCGGAGCTTCTTCAGCATGGACGTGACGGCCCAGTACGAGGGCATCCTGGACACCATAAATGCGGCGATGGGCGTGGGAGGTGAGTGAAATGGTACTCGGCAACTACAAGGACGTGCTCGCAGCCCGCAGCACCGACGCAGAGATCCTCGCAAAATCGCAGGACGGCGGTATCGTCACCACGCTCTTTGACTTTGCCCTCGCCGAGGGCATCATCGACGGGGCGATCGTGGCCGGACCAGGCGAGGATCCCTGGCGGCCGGAGCCGACGGTGGCGACCACCCGCGAGGAGCTTCTGGCGGCCCGGGGCACGAAGTACACCATCTGCCCCAACATGTCCCTCATCAAGGAGGTAACCCGGAGCTACGGTCTCGACAAGGTCGGCATCGTGGGCACCCCCTGCCAGATGCAGGCGGTGCGAAAAGGCCAGCTCTACCCGATCGGTCTTCGCGACGTGCCCGACAAGATCGCCCTCGCGCTGGGTATCTTCTGCATGGAGAACTTCCCCTACCAGGGCATGGAGGCGCTCGTCGAGGATCACTGCAACGTGAAACTCGAGTCGCTCGCCAAGATGGACATCGGGAAGGGCAAGTTCTGGGCCTACACCAACCGCGGCGCGGTCGCGGAGCTCCCCCTGAAGTATACCCACAAGTACGAACAGCCGGGATGCCATGTCTGTCTCGACTACGTGGCGAACCTGGGAGACATCTCCACGGGTTCGGTGGGTACGCCCGACGGCTGGAGCACCGTCTTCGTGCGGTCCCGGATCGGTGAAAACGTGTGGGGCAAGGCGGTGAGCGCCGGTGCGATCGAGACCAAGTCCATCGAGGACGTGAAGCCGGGCCTTGACCTGGTGAAGAAACTCGCCACCGACAAGATCACCAAGAACCAGAAGACCCTCGACGGCCGCGCCACATTCGGCGTGGGCAAGGGTCTGCGGAACCCCTATATCTAAATTTTTTCTTTCGCAGAACCGGGCAGCGCGGCCCGGGGTGAGCGGAGCCTGCACACGTGCGGCGACGGGTCACCGATCGGTATCATCCCCGGTGCGGCCGGCTGATGGAGACGGCGACCGGGACGGACCGCCACCCTTTATCGTGTTCTGCGCTGATCCCCCGTGACAATGGATGCATCACCTGCAGCGGGTCCGCCGGGAACGGGACGTCTGGAAGCGTTCGTGGATGCGGTCTTCGCCATCGCCATGACGCTTCTGGCACTCGGCATCACGGTACCTGGCGTGCCGGGTGTCACATCCCCCTCGAAACTGCCCGAACTCCTGGTTGGTATGTGGCCCCAGTTCTTCCACTATATACTCGCCTTCATCATCCTCGCCCTCTTCCTGATGGGCCATCACCGCCAGTTCCAGCATATCGTCCGGACCGACAAGGCGCTGCTCTGGATCAACATCCTCAGCCTGCTCTTCGTCTGCCTGGTGCCGTTCAGCACGGATCTCTCCAGCAGTTACTACAACGCGGAGGTGGCGCTCTGGTTCTTTGACGCGAACCTGTTCTGTATCGGAGCGCTCTTCACCCTCATGTGGATCTATGCAACCGGAGAGAGCCGGCTGGTCCGGCCGGATCTCCCCGAGGGAGTGTACTGGCGGTCACTCTCCCGGAGTATGGTGACACCGGTGGTGGCCGTCTGTGCTGCGCTCGGCGTCCTGGTGAGCCCCACGGGATCCCGGTACATCTACCTGCTCATCCCGCTCATGATGGCCCTGGGTCAGCCGTCTTGCGGATCGAGGCCGGTGAGTGTCTGCTGGTGATCCCCGGGCACGAAAGCGAGGAGCGAGGGGTCGTCGGTCCGGGGGTCGTTCACCCGCAGAGAGACCCGGTGTCGGACAAGGGCCCCTGCCGGGAGCGGGGCGCACAGTTCCCGGATCTCCTCCCGGTCGGGCAGGCCCGGCGAGAGCCATCGCTCCTCGTCCTCCCGCCGGAGGATGACGGGCATCCGGTCATGGACAGGGGCCACATCGGGGTTTGCCGGGGTGGTGACGATCAGACAGCCGTCCTCTCCTGCAAGACCGGCGAAGGCGAAGAGATCCCCCTCTTCACACCGGAAGTACCAGGGAACGAACTCCCCTCCCCGCCGGTCCCATTCAAAGAACCCGTCGGCCGGGACCAGACAGCGCCCGGCACGGACAAGAGGGCGAAAAATCGGTTTCTCCAGCACCGACTCGGCCCGGGCGTTGATGAGCCGGCCGGACTGCCACGACACGGGGAGTCCCCATTCCAGGAACCCGAGCCGGCGCTCGTGGCCATCACGGATCAGAGGGATCTCCTGGGAGGGGGCGACGTTGTAACGGGGCTCGATCCTGCAGTCGGCCCCGGAGACGCCGAACCGTTCACCGAGCCCGGCGGTGACGGTGATGGTGAAGCGGCCGCACATGGATGATGGTGTGGACCGCCCGGGCCATATACCTGATCAGTCCTGCCCCGTCCGGAGGTGGGAGGGGACGACCTGGATGGCCTTCTTCTCGGTCCCCACCACCAGGATCCCGCCGCCCGGGGGAAAACCCATCAGCTCCTCCTCGGAGACCTCGAAGAACCTGGCGTTCTCCAGGGCCTGTTTCTTGTTCTCGGTCCGCATGCAGAACTTGACCGCGATGTTGGCGAGGATCTCCGAGTTGAAGTGACCGATGAGCTGGGAGGCGAGGATCAGCCCCACCCCGAACTTGCGCATCTCGGTCGCATACTTGTTCAGGACCGCCCGGATGGTCTGCTTGGACCCGGTCTTCTGGCTCACCAGCAGCTTCGCCTCGTCCACGATCACGAAGAGACGGAACTTCTCCCGGTCGGACGTGGAGTTCCGCGGGATCTCGCCCATCGCCTGGAGGGAGTAGTACAGGCGGCGGAGGAAGAGATCCGCAAACAGGTAGCGGAGGTTCTCGGGCAGTGCGTTCAGGTTCAGGTGGGTGATGTGGCCTGCAAGTATGCGGGAGATGGAGATCTTCTCGTCTCCCGCAAAGAGCCGGTAATCGAAGATGTCCTCCAGGTAGGCGGGGATGGTCTCGTCCTCGCAGTTCAGGATCTCCGCCTCCAGCATGGTGCAGTCCAGCTGCTGCTCCCAGGTGGCGGGATCACTGGTGATGCCTGCCCGCCGGTAGCAGTCCTTGATGATCGACTTGATCCGGCGTCGCTGCTGGATGCCGAGGGTGGGGAAGTTGATGGAGATGGCGTCCACGAAGTCAGACGTGGCCCGGAGCGGAGAGATCTCCTCGACGGCCGGGTCGAGTTCGAACGGGTTGAAGTACTGGGCACTCCCCTCCCGTATCCGGTAGCTGGTGGTGGGGGTGCCGCCGGAGGCCATGTCCCCGTGGAAGTCGATCATCACCACCGGGATTCCCTGTCCGCAGATCTCCTGCGAGATGCAGCGGATCGTCTCGGTCTTGCCGGCGCCCGACCCCCCGATGAGGATCATGTGGCCGTTGTTGAGCGCCCCGGGATTCCACCAGACCTCCCCGCCCTCGTGGTCGTGGCCCAGGAATATCCGGCATGCGCCCGTGGGGGGCGGGACAGGAGACACCGGTGGTGGTGTCGGGGAAGCCGGGGGCTCTTCGTCCATGTCTCCATCGGGCGGTCCGATCTCCTCCTCGCCCTCCGCCTCCGGTGCACCGGACAGGTCACCGTCCCCTCCGGTGTCGGGGAGCACCGGCGCATCATCGATCTCTGCCGCCCCCATATCCCCCCGCTCCGCGGGCGGTGCCCCGTACTCCGAGAGGATGGCGGTGAATTCACCGGCGAGCCGGTCCATGGCCTCGTAGTGGAGCGCCTCGATCTCTCGCCGGAACGCATTCGGATCGGAGATGATGAAGGGCACCTCCCCCATCCGGGTGGGGGATCCGGTCCAGGCCACGGTGTCCATCCGCGAGAGCCAGGAGCGGACGAGTTCCCGGACCTCCTCCCCGGTCACTTTCCGCTCTCCCCGGAGATGGGCGGCGGTCGCTTCGATCCGCCCCGCCTCGTCGAAGAGGGCGGTGGCGCGGTCGACCAGCCTCTCGTCACACCGGCTGATCACCTCGCGGAGGATGTAGGGGAGCTCCGGGACGCAGACGTATCTCTCGCCCGTCTCCCCGGCCGGACCCGCCCGCACGGCCGCCCCCCGCTCTTCGAGCAGACGGGCGAACCGGAGGAACGCGGACTGGAGGAGGGGTGAGTGGCGGGCCACCGCCTCCAGTCCCTCCCCCGGACCAGGGGGGACTGTCTTCATCACCCCGCCCTCCCAGGTGCGACACGAGAGAAGGACCGGGACGGCGAGGGGCACCCGGGAGGAGAGATGATCGATATCCAGCTCGGCCACCCGGGCCCGGCGGACCGTGGCGGCGATCACCTCCCCGGAATCGGTGGTCCTGATCCGTCCCCGGCCGGTCCTGGTGGCAAGCCCGCCGTGCAGGAGGGCGAAGATGGGTCCGGTGGTATGGGCGAAGCAGTCCTCCTCGGAGACGCCGCCGGGGGCCTGCTGGCAGATGGAGATGTACACCAGGGTCTCGACCAGGTCATAGACCTCGTGGGGGGACCACTGGTCGAAATGCGCCGCCACCGCGCCGTCCGAGAGGGCCGAACAGGACTGGATCTCGCCGGCAGGGACGCCCATTCCCTCCAGGACCCGGGACAGGATATGCTCCACTCTCATCACCTTGTGATCGAACGCCGCTTCCAGGTGGGAAGGATCCGGACCCGCGACCCCTCCCGGCCGAGAACCAGGATCCCCTCGCCCTGGTCCAGGTCCAGCAGATCGCGCTCCTTCACCCCGAAGAACCGGGCGTTCTTTCGGGCCTGCTCTTCGTTCTGTGCCTTCATACAGAATTTGGTTTCGATATTGGCGAGCACTTCCGAGGGAAAGTGATCCGCAATCTGGGAGGCGAGGATGACCCCTACCCCGAATTTGCGGAGCTCGCTTGCATATTTGTTCAGCACCGCCTTAATCCCCTGCTTCTCGCTCACCAGCAGCTTCGCCTCGTCCACCATCACGAAGAGCCGGAACCGTTCCCGGTCAGAGCGGGCATTGCGGGGGATTTCGCCTCCGGTCTGGACCGCGTGGTAGATGCTGCGCAGGAAGAGGTCCGCGAACAGGAACCGGATCGACTCGGGAAGGGCATGGAGGTCCAGGACCGTGGTCCCCCCGGACAACACGCGGGCCGGCGACAGGGGCACATCCCCGCAGAAGAGGGCGTAGTCGAATATATCCGAGAGGTATGCGTCCAGTGACTGGACGGTGCGTTCCGGGCTGTACCGGATCATCCCCTCCAGGAGGGAGAGGTCCACGTCCCGGGTCCAGGTGGCGGGGTCCGGCCCGATGCCCGAGGCCTCGTACAGGTCCCGCAGCAGGGTGCGCAGCTGGTTGCGCTGCTGGATGCCGAGCGAGGGGAAGTTGATGTACACAGCATCAACGAAATCGGAAATGGCCCGAAGCGGCGTGATATCCGGCATCGCCGGATCGAGCGACAGCGGATTGAAGTACTCCCCGCACCCCTCCCGGATGGTATGGATCCCGGCCTGGAGATCCGGAGAGGCCATGTCTCCGTGGAAATCGACCATCAACAGCGGCAGCTCCTGCCGGCGGAGTTCGCCGGCGATGCAGCGCAGGGTCTCGGTCTTGCCCGCACCCGCCCCGCCGGTGATGATCAGGTGCCCGTTCTGGAGGGTTCCGGGGCGCCAGGTGATCTCCTCCCCGGTGGTGGACCTGCCCAGGAAGACGGTGATGGGTGATTCGTCCGGCGCGTCCTGCGACCACGCGTGCCGGAGGTGTTCGAACAGGTCCCGGGCCGGCCCGTCCGTTCCCGGCGGGGGAGTGTCACCGGTCATTCCGGTGAATATCCCGTCCCAGTCCGGATCACTCTCCGCCTCGATGCAGAACCGGTCCCGGTACCGGCGTTCCATCTCCTCCGTAGTGAGCAGCGGCGAGAGGACGATGGCGCACCCCCCAGAGACCCGGATCCCGTCGAGCTCCACGCCGCTGAGCACGCCGGTGCACAGGATGGCACACGGCCGGTCCCCGGAGACCCCCTGCCAGAGGATTCCTCCCCTCCCGGCGGAGGTCTCCCGGACGTCCCGGATACCACCCGCATCCGCGATCGCGGTGAGGGCGGAGCGGACGATTGCGGCATACGGGGCGATGATGCCGGCGATCATCCGGGTATACTCCTCCCGCATCCCGGCGAGAGCGGCAGGGTTGATCGCCCAGATGCCCTCCCGTTCCACAACCAGCCCCGCGGTTGGGATGGGTGTGCCCGACAGCTCCCAGAGAGTGGCATATCCCCGTTCCATCAGGTCGGCGAGTGCTCCGAGGGCCTCCCAGTGCGACCGGTCCCGCAGGCTGCGCAGGTACTCGCCGGCGGGCGGATGGTCCGGCGGGTCCAGGTGATCGAGCACCGGGGGCAGGTACCCGGGGATGGTCAGTTCTCGTTCCCGCCGGCGACCCGCCTCCTCCACCCACTCGAGGGGGTTGATGCATCCGAGGGCGATGAGCGTGTCGAGCACCTCTGCGGCAGTCGCATCGATGCCCGTGGCGGCAAGGAGGGCCAGGAAACGGGCCATCCGGGACTGAAACTCATCGGGAGCGGTGCTCTGGGGCCAGATCCGCAGGTCGTCGCGGGTGCGGGAGAAGAGCCAGGCGATCACCCGGTCCCGGGCGCCGGCCCCCATGAGTCGCTGGACGGTCGCATCCCGGAGATAGGGGGTGGATTCGCACCAGGTGCGCACCTCCACCTCGGCGTCGGGGTATCCGGTATCAAAGTCCAGGCCGGCCGTCTCCACCAGTTCGGTCAACCGGCGGAACACGGCGTTCGCCTCCGTCTCGTCCAGGCCGTACCGGCGGGAGAGGGTGGCGCGGATCAGGCCGTGATCGGGAACGAAGCCGGCGCGGAGGGCGAGGGCGGCGGTGGGCGTGGAGACCCACTGGTAGAGGCCGTCGAGCATCGCCACGTCGCCGCGTGCATCAAAGAGAAGATCGGTCAGTATACCCGCCACGCTATCCCGTCCGGGTTCAATCATTCCTTTCTTCTGCACGCACAAGAGCATTGTCCCGCAGGGAAGGATTTATGCGGGATGCCTCCGCGTGTACTGCCATGGAGATCACCGGCGGAGGCAGGGTCCGGGTGAAGATCTGCGGGATCACCGGGCCCGGGGATGCCCGGATGGCGGAGTCGGCGGGTGCCGACGCGATCGGGGTGGTGGTCCATTCCGAGTCACGAAGGAACGTCACCCCGGACCAGGCCACCCGGATATTCGCCGCCCTCGGGCCGTTCCCGGCCCGGGTCTGCGTCACCCACACCCGGGACCCGGCACTCCTGGAGGAGATCCTGGCCGTCCGGCCGACCGCGATCCAGGTCGACGGGGACTGCCCCCTCCCGGCCCGGCACGACGGAGTGAAGGTCATCCGGACGGTCGCTCCCGGCGACCCCGTCCCGGAGGACTGCGACGCGGTGCTGGTGGACGGGAGCCACGGAGCCGGACGGCCCTTTGCGGCAGAGTTCGCCCGGGGGGTGCGGGCGGCGTCACCGGTCCCCGTCTTCCTGGCCGGCGGGCTCACTCCCGAAAACGTGGTCGCGGCGGTGGAGGCGGTCGGTCCCGCCGCGGTGGACGTGGCCACCGGGGTGGAGGTGCGCCCCGGGGTCAAGGACCCCCGGCGGGTTGCCGCCTTTATCGAGGCGGTCCGGAACCTGTGATCCTATTCCTCCCGGGTCCACACATCGACCGGGTCGATGGTGGCGTCGATGAGGAGGTCGAAGTCGAAGACGTCCAGCCATCCCGCCCGGGCGAACATCTCCATGAAGCAGACCCCGGCGATGGGGGTGTTGTGGGCGCCCGCCACGTCCCGTGCCTGCTCTGCGGTGACCGGGACGTTTGGCATGCTCAGCCCGCCCATCAGCACCACCAGGGAGGGCGAGATCGATGCGGGGGGTGCTGCTGTCTGGATGCCCACATCGTCAACGGCCGTCAGGGTGCGGGCCTTCTCTTCGTCGAGGAACGGTACAAAGACCTGTTCAACGGGCATATCCCTGATGGAGAAGCCCAGCAGTTCGATGAACGGGGTGCAGGTCCCCGGACACCCGTAGTACACGATCTGGTCCCCGGCACCGAGCCCCAGGCCCGTCACATAGGACTTGAACGGCCGGAGGATGCCGGGCACGCTCTGGAAGACGTCGTGTCGTTTCATGGTACTGTGGAATTGTCGCCGGAACGAAAAAAGATGCGCTCGTCTGCACCCTCACTCCCACTTCTTCCCGAACAACGGCTCTTCGGCATCGATCCCCGTCATCCGCCGGACCTCCGCCAGGTACGGAACATCCTTTCCGGCCCGGACGAGCTCCTGCACCCGGTGCCATGCCGCTTCCTTCGCCTCCTCCCGTGTGTCCGCTCCCTTCACGGTCATCTGGACCGTGACGGTTACCATCCATGCATCCTCCATGCCGCACCCTGTGAGTAGTGAGCTGCAGGACGCGATGCGTGATACATCTATTGATCCGGTGCCCCGGTGCCGATGGGTTTATATTCATCCTCTCCGTCTCCTCCTCCATGGAGCCGCATATCATGGTCACGCCTCCCGGCCCCCGGGCACAGGCGGTCCTCGCGCGTGATGGACGGGTGATCTCCCAGTCGATGTCCCGGGCCGCTTTGCTGGTGACGGACCGGGCGGAGGGGATGAACCTCTGGGACGTGGATGGCAACCGGTACCTGGATTTCACCGCCGGGATCGCGGTGATGAACGCAGGATGGAATCCGCCCGCCGTGGTGGACGCGGTGCGAAAGCAGGCGGGACGGCTGACCCACGGGGCGTTTCTGGACTTCTGTTCAGAACCGCCGGTACGGCTCGCGGAACGCCTGACCGGTCTTCTCCCCGATGGCCTGGACTCGGTGTATTTCTCCAATTCCGGGGCGGAAAGCATCGAGGCCGCCCTCAAGCTGGCCCGTCACCATACCGGACGGAAGTACTTCCTCGCTTTCTACGGGGGGTTCCATGGCCGGACCTTCGGAGCGCTCAGCCTGACCTCCTCGCGGGTCATCCAGCGGCAGGGGTTCGGGCCGTTCCTGCCGGTCATCCATCTCCCCTATCCCGATCCCTACCGATCTTTCGGCGGGGAGGACGCGGACTGCGTGGAGGAGGTGGTCCGGCACCTCCACGACGAGGTCTTCTCCGCAGAAGTCTCCCCCCGGGAGGTGGCGGGCATATTCGTGGAGCCCGTCCTCGGTGAGGGCGGGTACGTGGTCCCGCCCCCCACCTTCCTCCGCGTACTCCGGGAGATCTGCGACGAGCACGGGATCATGATGGTGGCCGACGAGGTGCAGTCCGGGTGCATGCGCACCGGAACCATGCTCGCCTGCGAGCATGCCGGGGTGGTGCCCGACATCGTCTGCATGGCCAAGGCGCTCGGGGGCGGCCTCCCCCTGGGGGCGACGATCGCCTCCCACCGGATCATGACCTGGCCGCGGGGGGCGCACGCGAGCACCTTCGGGGGAAACAACCTCTCCTGTGCGGCCTCGCTGGCCACCCTGGATATCCTGGCCGCGAGCGGGTTCGGGGACGGGGTCCTGGACAAGGGCGCCTTCCTCCTCGATCGGTTGCGGGGGCTGTCTGGCCGCCACCCCGCGGTGGGTGATGTGCGGGGGATCGGCCTGATGGCGGCGGTGGAACTGGTCCGTGACCGGGAATCGAAGGAGCACGCCCCGGATCTCCGGGACGCAGTCATCCGGGAGGCATTCGAAAACGGGGTCACGTTCCTCCCCGCCGGACGGTCGGCGATCCGGTTCAGCCCGCCCCTGATCGTCTCCTGCGGGGAGATCGAGCTCGGGGTGAAGGTCCTGGAAGATGCTTTGGAGGCCTGCACCGCCCGGGGGTGGGGGGCATGACTCCGGGCACGCCCCCCCTGACCTACGTCACCCTCCTCGCCGACGAGAGCATCCACCCCCGGTTCGAAGCGGCGCTCTCCCGGACAGACGCGATCCTGGACCGGGACCATCCGCTCCACATCGGGGACGAGGAGATCTCCGCCGGGTCCGCATTCACGGTCACCTCCCCAATCGACCGCGGGATCACCATCGGCCGGTTCCAGTCGGGCACCGCCGACCATGCCGCAGAGGCGATCGAGGCCGCCCACCGTGCGTTTCCGGCCTGGGGCGGTCTGGACTGGACCCGGCGGGCAGAGATAATCGAAGACGCGGCCCGCCTCATGCAGGGCCGCATGTACGATCTTGCGGCATGCCTATCGCTTGAGGCCGGCAAGAACCGGTTCGAAGCGGTGGCCGAAGTGGGTGAGGCGATCGCCTTCCTCCGGTACTATGTGGACCGGTACCGCCGGGAGGAGGGGTTCGTGCGCGAGCACCCGCCCGGGGCCCCCGGGGAGGTCTGCCGCAGCGTGCTCAAACCGCGGGGGGCGTGGGCGGTCATATCTCCCTTCAATTTCCCCATCGCCCTCGCCGCCGGGATGGCCTCCGCCGCGCTGCTCACCGGAAACACCGTGGTACTGAAACCGGCAGGCGCCGCTCCCCTCTCCGCGTTCCACCTCTACGGGATCCTGGTGGCGGCCGGCGTTCCCCCGGGAGCCGTGAACCTGGTGACCGTTTCCGGGCCGGTGTTTGGAGAGGTGGTCGTCTCTCACCAGGAGGTGGCGGGGATCGCCTTCACCGGGTCCCGCGAGGCGGGGATGTGGCTGTACCGGGAGTGTGCGGCCCGCCAGCCCTATCCGAAACCGGTGATCACCGAGACGGGCTCCAAGAACCCCTGCGTCGTCACCGCGAGCGCCGATCTGGAGGCGGCCGCCGAGGGGGTGGCCCGGGCGGCGTTCGGGTACGCGGGCCAGAAGTGCAGCGCCTGTTCCCGGGTGTATGTGCAGGAAGAGGTGGCCGAGGAGTTTCTGTCTCTCCTGTGCGAAGAGGCCGCCGGCATCCGCGTGGGAGATCCGCGTGACCGGGAGACCGGCATCGGCCCCCTCATCGATGAACGGGCAGAAACGCGGTTCCTGGAGGCGGTGGCGGAGACGAGGTCCGCCGGGGGCCGGGTGGCGGCCGGCGGGTCCATTCTCACCGGGGGGATCTGTGACCGGGGGGTCTACGCCGAACCGACCATCGTCACCGGGCTCCCCCGGGATCATCGCCTGCTTGCAGAAGAGCTCTTCGTCCCCGTTCTCGCGGTGCAGGAGGTGGCCACCTTCGATGAGGGGATCCGGGAGGCGAATCACACCGATTTCGGCCTGACCGCGGGCATCTTTTCACGGAATCCCCGGGAGATCGACCGGTTCTTCCGGGAGATACGGTTCGGGGTCTGCTATGCGAACCGCCGGGGGGGTGCGACCACCGGCGCGTGGCCGGGGTCCCAGCCGTTCGGGGGGTGGAAGGCGAGCGGATCCACCGGAACCGGGACGGGCGGGCGCCACTACCTCTCCAATTTCCTCCGGGAACAGGCCCAGACCCGGGTGGAGCCGGCCGGGTGACCGGGTCCCCATGCGCCCCTTCTCTTCGATCCGTGGCCGCCCCCCGGCACGGTGTCACTGCCGGATACTCCCGGCAGGGGATGACACATTCAGGAGATGTCCCACCCCTGATATCTGAAGAAAAGGTCTATTTTCCCCTTTAGCCACCGATACGCCCATACCCGCATCACCCGTGAGGGTAAATTATTTATAGAAGTCCAATACACCTGTTCATGGACGATTTCAGGTGGATCCCATGCAGTCACCAGAGGAAGAAAAACCGGTATTTATCCTCAAAGAAGGGACGGAACGCACAGAAGGAAAGGATGCCCAGCGTGAGAACATCTCCGCCGCCCGGGCGGTCGCCCAGGCGATCCGGACCACCCTCGGTCCGCTGGGGATGGACAAGATGCTGGTGGACAGCATCGGCGACGTGGTGATCACCAATGACGGGGCCACCATCCTGGAAGAGATGGAGATCCAGCACCCCGCCGCCCGGATGATGGTGGAGGTGGCCAAAGCCCAGGATGACGAGGTGGGCGACGGCACCACCGCAGCGGTGGTCCTCGCGGGCGAACTGCTCCGGGAGGCCGAGGAGCAGCTCGACCAGAACATGCACCCCACCACCATCGCGGCCGGGTACCTGATGGCCGCGGAGAAGGCCCGGGAGGTCCTGGATCGCCTCTCCTCGGATATGGATGGGAGCGAGGACACCTACCGGGCGGTCGCCACCACGGCCATGACCGGCAAGGGAGCCGGCGAGTTCAGGAACCTGCTTGCGGATCTCGTGGTGCGGGCGGCGGCCCAGGTCCGGGACGAGGACGGATGGGTCGACGTGGACGCCATCAAGGTGGAACAGAAGGAGGGAGGTGCGGTGGAGGATTCCACACAGATCGACGGTCTCCTCATCGACAAGGAGCCGCTCCATCCCGACATGCCGGAGATGGTGGAGGATGCCCGGGTCCTCCTCATCAACGCCCCCATCGAGCTCCAGACCCCGGAGACGGATGCCGAGATCACCATCCAGGACCCCACCCAGCTGGACCGGTTCCTCGCCGAGGAGGAGGCCCAGGTCCGGGAGACGGTGAAAAAAGTCGTCGAGAGCGGGGCGAACGTGCTCTTCAGCCAGAAGGGTATCGATGAGACGGCCGAACGGCTCCTCGCCGACGCAGGGATCCTGGCCGCCCGCCGGGTGAAGAAATCGGACCTGGAGAAGCTCGCCGCCGCCACCGGCGCCACCGTGGTCAATACCGTCGACGACATCGAGGCGGGGGACCTCGGGTTTGCCGGGCAGATCGCCTGCGAGCGGATCGCCGGGGAGAAGATGATCGCGGTCACCCGCTGCCGCGATCCCCGGGCGGTGACCCTGCTCATCCGCGGCGGCACCCGCCACGTGGTCGAGGAGATCGGACGGGCCATCAACGACGCCCTGCAGGCGGTGGTCACCGCCATGAACGAGAAGAAGATGGTCCCCGGCGGCGGGGCATCGGAGATGGAGGTGGCCGCCGCCCTGCGACAGTACGCCCAGGAGGTGGGCGGCCGACAGCAGATCTCCATCAACGCGTTCGCCTCTGCCATCGAAGCGGTCCCCCGGACCATCGCCGAAAATGCCGGCCTGGATCCCGTGGACACCTTCGTGGCGCTGCGAAACGCCCATGCCGGAGGCGAATCCTGCGGGGGCATCGACGTGGACACGGGTGCCGTGGTCGACATGGTGGAGCAGGGCGTGGTGGAACCCCTGACCGTCAAGAGCAACGCGCTCACCAGTGCGGCGGATGCGGCCATCATGGTGCTGCGCATCGATGACGTCATCTCCTCGGGAGAGGGTGGCGGCGGCGGAGAGATGCCCCCCGAGGCGATGGGCGGTATGCCCGGCGGTATGCCCCCGGGCGGTATGCCACCCGGCATGATGTAGGCACCCCCCCTTTCACCCCTCTATTTTCACCGGCCACCTCGCCGTTTGAGCGATTCCCGCTCCCCTGAACCGATTCATCACGCCGTCGTATCCGCGTGCACACCCGCCGTCCGCCAGAACCGCCAGGCGAGCACCAGACCCACCGCGACATCCAGCACCCCGAACCAGATCCGGGGACTGGTCACCGAGTCCAGGGTGAAGGCGAGCGGGGTCAGCCCGTAGTACACAAACGCGGTGTACCAGGCAAGGAGGAAGAGCCCGACCAGTGCCGGGAACCGGAGTCTCAGCCCGTCGAGCAGGTCGGGGAAGATCGAGAGAAACACCAGTGCAAACCCGGCGATGATCAGCACGGTTCCCACGGCAGTCACCGCCCAGGGCGAGATCCCCAGCGCCTGCTCGACCTCGAAGAAGTCTCCGTTCTGATACAGCACCGACCGGAGCGGGATGTAGGACCAGGCCTGGGCCACGTTGGTGAGCGCCATCCAGAAGAGGAGGAAGAATGCGAAAAGCGACTCCCGCACGCGTTTTCGGGTGCAGAGGGCAAGCGCCAGGACCGCGAGGAAGACGTTCATCATGGGCCCCGCCATGGAGATGACCGCCACCGTTGCATCGCGCCCGGTGGCGAGCAGGTGGGGATAGACCCCGTCGGGGATCGCGTGGCACCCGGCGAAGGTCCACCCGTGGCCGTAGTCGATCTCCAGCGGCGGGCGTGCGGTGACCCCGGTCAGCAGTGCGGCGGTGGAATGGCCCCATTCATGGAGGAAAAACGAGGCGTACTTGGAGAAGATATAGACGGCGAAGGTGACCAGCGAGAAGAGGAAGGGGTTTTCGATCCAGGAGGGCCGGACCGGTGTGTGTGCTCTTTTGAAGAGGATGGCGCTGATGACCAGGCCCGCGAGCCCCACGAGGATGAGGCCGGTGAACCCGGGCGACTCCCCGATCTGGTAGGATGCGAGAAACCCTCCAAAGAGCAGGACCGAAAAGAGGCCTGCGAGGAGGGTTTTTCGCCCGATATCAGCCATCGCTCCTCCCGGGAGGGGCGGGCAGCATCCCCCGGAGATGCCAGAAGACGATCGCCAGCACCACGTACACCACCATGGCCGCCCACCCGAACTCCCCGAGGATCATCTCCGATGCCGGGGTGGCGACGGTGAGGCCGGGATAGAACTGCTGGATGAAGTAGTTCCAGAACCCGTGGAAGAAGATGGCGGTGATCACGCTCCCCGAGACCAGGCGGAGCCAGGCGATGATGACCGCCGCCCCCATCACCGAGGGCACGAACACCGCGAGGGAATACCAGAGCGGCCCGGTCCCATGGTAGGTCCCGAAGATGATGAGCGGGAAGTGCCAGGCGGTCCATATCGCCCCGGAGAGCAGCGCGAGCCGGGTGAAGTTCATCAACCGGGAGAGTTCGGGGACCAGGAGACCCCGCCACCCGATCTCTTCGCCTGCAGCGGAAAACAGGTTGAAGAGGAGTGCGACGGTAAAAGCGGGTACAAACGGGATGCTGAAGATGATCGCGGCCTTCTCCGTGTTGAAGGGGGCGATGCCGGATAGCCACACCGCCCCGAACATAAGCAGCCCCAGACCGACGGGGAGCAGGATGGCCAGCACCTGCCACCTGCTCTCCCCCCACCTGAACCCGAACCCCCGCAGGTTCCGCTGGACCGCCAGGCGGGTGATGATCCCCGCGAGACCCGGGCACCACATGGTGAAGATGGTGAAGATCAACGCCTCCTGGCCCGTCGCGGCGGTGGTCACCAGGTACCACCCCACCGAGCTCAGGCCGAGGGTGAGGATGAGAAAGAGGACGACCTCTCTTTTGGCGATCGACGCGAAATGGTTCAGTGCCTTGGGATCCATTGGAAGAGAGGATACAAGAGGGATGTATAAGGATTTGCATTCCCCTCCGGAGGTGTGGTATCCCGAACGTGCCCTGCTCGAAATTCCGGCGGGCACCACTCCAGCGGTCCGCCGGAGGGCGGTGTTTTCGGGGGAAAAAAGGCGGCCGGGCGGTCCAGGGCCCGGGAGATAGTGTCTCACCCGGTGGATGGCTCTCTGACGAGTGCGTGTCCCCCGACGCAATCGCATCCTTCTTTCCCTCACGGATCCAATATCCCCGACGGTGTACCTGCCATGGAGAAAAACCCCCTCGAGATCCAGCACCTCACCGCCGCCGACTGCGCAGAGAACCCCCTTTGAGAAGGTGATTTTGCCGCTCGGCTCGCTGGAGAGCCATGGGCCGCACATGCCGTTTGCCACCGATGCGCTCACCGCCTGGCTGCTTGCCCACGAGGTCGCCTCCCGGGTGGAGGGGACCGCGGTTCTCCCCCCGGTCCCCTACGGGATGAGCGAGCACTACCGGGACTTTCCCTTCACCGTCTCGCTCTCCTTTGAGACCGAGACCGCGATCATCCGGGAGATCCTCACCTCGCTCCACCGGGAGGGGATCCGCAAAGTCTTCATCCTGAACGGCCACGACGGCAACATCGCCCCCATGGAGGCGGCCACCCGCACCGTCAAGGTGGCCCGCCCGGAGATGCGCATCGTCACCCTGGACGCCTGGTGGGAGACACTTGCCGGGCTCCTCCCCGACGACTTCTACGAGGTCTGGGGCGGTCTCGGCCACGGTGGTGAGGGGGAGTTCTCCATGGGGCTCGCCCTCTTTCCCGGGCTCTGCCGCCCGGACCTCGCTCGCGGCGTGGTCCCGGACCGCCTCCCCCCTCACGCGGAGGCGAAGTGGCTCTTTCGTGAACTGACCGACTGCGGGGCCACCGGCGATCCCACGAAGGGGAGCCGGGAGAAGGGCCTGGTGATGAAGGAGCAGATCGTCGACGCCCTGGTGGAGGTCTTCGGATACCTGGACGCCTGCGACTGGGACTATCGATCCAGGCGGTGCAGGGGATGAGTGCGGTCCCCATGGACACGGCGCTCCCGGTGATCGCTCTCGTGGCGCTGGCATGTATGGCCATAGCCGGCGGGTGCGTGGATACCGGGGATGGCGCGGCCGGGAGGGTGTCGGCGATGACCGAGCTGATGACCCTCCAGGGCGGGGTGGCCGCCGATCTCGCCTCCCTCGGCGACATCGCGGGGGACGCCGCCGATGCGGTGTCGGAAACGGACGGCGACTGGCCGGCGGCGACGGCCGATCTCGATATCCTCGGTGCCGGGACGCCTCCCATCCACCGGATCGTGTACATCGACGAGACGGGGACGGTCCGCTGCAACCAGACCGGGCCCGGCCCCGATCTCGTGGGCGAGCACCTCACGTTCCAGAAGAGCGTCGCCGACGCAATCGAGGAGAAGGTGCCCGTGATGACCGACGACTTCGAGCTCACCGACGGCACCCGGGCCACGGCGCTCTACTACCCGGTCTTCGATGCGGCGGGTCTCTACCGGGGATTCGTGAGTGTGGCGTTCGTTCCCGCCGATCTCATCCGCCCCCATGCCGACGGGATCAGGGACCGGACCGGGTTTTCAGTGATGGCCGCCCAGCCCGACGGACTGATCCTCTACGACCCCGACCCGGAGGAGATCGGCACAGAGACCTTCACAAACCCGATGTACGAAGAGTACCCGCAGATCCTGGCGTTCGCCCGGACCTGTGCCGGTGAATGGTCGGGCCGCGACATGTACACCTTCCCGGATATCGGGTTTGAATCGACGGTCACACAAGAGGCGGTCTGGACCACGGTGCCGATGTGGGAGAACGAGTGGCGGGTCTTCGTGATGCGGACGTTTGCGGAGTGAACCGGATCCGAATGCATTTTTTGATCTCTCCCGGTGGCGGGGGAGGCTCCTGAGCGACGGAGAGGCCCGCACGCCGCAACAGATATCCGCCGAAAGGTGACAACACACTCCGATAGGTACGACGGAGCGTGATGCATATGGGAGAGTTCGTGTCACTCGAGGACTACAAGCGGGCCTACCGGGAGATCCGGGTCGAGGAGGAGCGACGGGACTTCACCATCCACCTGGTGGTGTACCTCCTGGTCAACGCCATGCTGATCGTCATCAACGTCATGTATTCTCCGGAGGCGATCTGGTTCTTTTATCCGCTGATCGGGTGGGGGATCGGGATCACCATCCACTACCTGAACACGAGTCCGCTGGATCGACGACCACCTGAAGAAGAAGGAGGCGGAGGCCGAGTACCGGGCGAGGGGGTACCGGTAATACCCGAAAAAGAGATGTCGGCGGCCCCGCGGGGCCGCCCGAATCGAGGGTCTTTTGTGTATCAGATATAGTCGTCGGGCCGGGGCATCTGCTCTTTTAGGCCCTTGCGCTTGCGGATCTCCATCACCGTCTCTGGAAGGACGCTTGCAGGCACCGGTTCGAACCCGGCGAACTCCGTGGACCACATCGCCCTCCCCTCGGTGGCGGAGCGGATGTCGCCTGCAAACCCGAAGAGCTCGGCGACGGGTGCCTTGCCCACCACCGTCACCGTGTCGCCCTCGCTGACCATGTCCAGGACCTGTCCGCGGCGACCCTGGATCTGGCCCGCGGCGCTTCCCATCTGATCCTGGGGTACGGTGATGGTGATCTTCTGCTTGGGTTCGAGCAAGGTGTCTCCCGCCAGCAGCATGCCCGCCTTCACCGCACTGCGCACCGCGGGGATGACCTGGGCGGGCCCGCGGTGGATGGCGTCCTCGTGGAGCTTCACATCCACCAGGCGGATCTTGGTGTTCTGGACGTACTCGTCGGCAAGCGGCCCGCCGCCGACGGCCTCCCGCCATCCCTCGAGCACCAGTTCCATCGTCTCGTTCAGGTACTGGATACCCTTGGTCATGTCCAGGAAGATGTTGGTCCCTTCCATGGCGGTGACGTTCTTGGCCTCGTCCTTCTGCATACCGAGCGCGATGAGCGCGTCACGCCGCTCCAGGGCGGGGAGGTTCATGGAGATCTCGCCGGCCTGGATCGCATCCACGATCTCGGGGGCGAGGGGCTCCACCTCGATGTAGAACCGGTTGTGCCGGTTGGGGGACTTGCCCTCCACCGGTCCGGCCTTCGCGGTCACCGTCTCCCGGTAGACCACGATCGGCGGGGAGGTGACGATCTCCACGCCCTTGTCCCGGCGGATCCGGTGGGTGATGATCTCCAGGTGCAGCTCCCCCATCCCGGAGATGAGGTGCTCGCCGGTCTCCTCGTTGATGGTGACCTTGACGGTGGGGTCCTCCTTGGCCACCTGCCGCAGCACCGTGATCAGCTTGGGGAGGTCCTTCATGTTCTTGGCCTCCACCGCCACCGTCATCACCGGTTCCGAGTAGTGCTTGAGGGACTCAAACGGCGTCATATCCTGCAGGCTGGTGACCGTGGAGCCCACGATCGCATCTTTGAGCCCGGTCACCGCGGCGATGTTTCCGGCGGGGAGGTAGTCCACCTCGATCCGCTCGGCGCCCATGAATATACCCACCTGGGTGAGCCGGTTGGACTTCCCGGCGGTCCCCATCACATACAGCTCGGCACCGCGGCGCAGCGTCCCCGAGAAGAGACGGCCGGTGGCCACCTCGCCCGCATGGGGATCGAAGGAGATGTCGGTGACCATCAGGGCGGCAGGCCCTTTCGGGTCGCACTTGTACATGGCGATCCCCTCGGCACTGTTCACATCGCCGTGCCAGATCACCTCGATCCGGCGCTCCTGGGCGTCGAGGGGATCGGGCAGGTGGCGGACCACCATGTCCAGGACCACGTCGCACAGAGGGCTCTTCTTGCCGAGCCAGGCCATGTCGCCCGAGTTGCACCGGTCGTACACGTCCTTGAAGGAGACCCCGCTCTTCTGCATGTAGGGGACCGAGACCGCCCAGTTGTAGAGAGCGGATCCGAAGGCAACCGTCCCCTTGACCGCGTCCAGTTTCCAGCCTTCCTTGTACTTCTTCTCGTTCATCCCCTTGATGAGGCCGTTCACCTTGTCGATGACCTTCCCCAGCCGGATCTGCATCTCGGTCTCGTCGACCTTCAGCTCGTTGATCAGGCGGTCCACCTTGTTGATGAAGAGGATGGGGCGCACCCCTTCCTTGAGGGCCTGCCGGAGCACCGTCTCGGTCTGGGGCATGGTGCCCTCCACCGCGTCGACCACGACCACCGCACCGTCCACCGCCCGCATCGCACGGGTCACGTCGCCACCGAAGTCGACGTGGCCGGGAGTGTCGATCATGTTGATGAGGTACTCCTCGCCCTCGTACTCGTGGACCATGGAGACGTTGGAGGCATCGATGGTGATGCCCCGGGCCTGTTCCTCCTCGTCCGAATCCATGAAGAGCTGTTTTCCGGCGAGCTCCTCGGAGATCATCCCGGCTCCGGCAAGAAGGTTGTCGGAGAGGGTGGTCTTGCCATGGTCGATATGAGCGACGATACCGATGTTGCGGATCCGCTCCGGCTTGTCCATCAGGGTGGTCACCCGCTCGACCATCTTTTTCCTTCTCGTCATGTCAAAAACTCCTGAAAAAAAGAGAGATGGTTTAGCGGGCGGCCTTGGCGATCCGCTCTCTCTCTTCCTTCTTGCTCACCGCAAAGGATCGCCCGTCACCGGCCGCGGCCATGATCAGCTCGTCGGCCAGGCAGTCGGCGACGCTCTTCTTCTTCTTGTGGCTCGCCTGCCAGACGCCCCGGCAGATGAACTTCAGGGCGTTATCGATCCGGCGCTGCGGGGCGGTGTCCACCGACTTGGGGACGTTGATCCCGCCGTATTTCAGGCGGACCGTCTCCTCGCGGGGCCCTGCATTGGCGATCGCCTCCACCAGCACCTGGACGGGGTTCTTCTTCGTCTTCTGGTGGATGGTCTCGAAGGCGTCCCGCACGATCCGGATCCCGAGATCCTTCTTGCCGGTGTTGTGCTCCTTCTGCATCAGGTGGTTGACCAGCCGCTCCACGATGAGCATCTGGCTCTTGCCAAACGCCTGATTGGAGAGTTTCCCGCAGGAATGGGGCACGATGGAGGACTGGACGTTGACATACCGCACCAGGCCGGGATCGGCCACTTCCACCTCGGAGAGATCCCAGCGGTTGAAGAGGAGCTGTTTTTGGATCTGTTCCTCAGTCTCCATCTCACTCACCGCCGCGGTTTCTCCTTTCGCCCGACGACCATCTCGTGGAGGCTGACATTGTTGACCTTGGTCACCACAAAACGGACCCCGGGGATGTCGCCCTTGGACCGGCCCAGGCGGCCACCGATGCCCTCGATGGTCACCTCGTCGTGTTCGTCGATATAGTTGATCGCGCCGTCCCCGACGGCAAACGCCGTCACCTGGCGACCGTTCTTGATCAGCTGCACCCGCACACACTTCCGTATGGCGGAGTTGGGCTGTTTCGCCTCCACACCGACCTTCTCCAGCACGATCCCGCGTCCCTGGGGGGCACCCTCCAGCGGGTCCGACTTGATGTCGAGGCCCAGCTGGCGGCGGGCATAGTTCACGTCATGCCAGCGAGCCTGCTTGTGGTCGCGCTTCAGTTTTCTTGCTGCAAATTTTCCGTTTCCCATTGAAGACCCTCAATATGAGCACGTTGCGGATAGGGATACCGTCCACTGTGGTATATACCAACACGCGGAATGGATTTATATATTGTGGCTGGTCCACGCCGCTGTCTGTGCCTGTACTGGTGTGCTCCCCCTCGTAATAATATTATATCATCTCTGGACACACGTCTGAGTGAATGACGACCCGGATCTACAAGGAAGTGTTCTTTGAAGCGAGCCACCGCCTCCTCCACTACGACGGGAAGTGCGCACGGCTCCACGGGCACCAGTGGCGGGTCCAGGTGTGGGTGGACGGGCCGGTGGACGCGGAGACCGGCATCGTGGTGGACTTCAACTGCATCAAGGATGTCGTCCACCGGTTCGATCACCAGGTGATCCTCAACCGGGAGGACCCCATGGTCTCCTGCCTCTCGCAGTTCCAGGAGGTGATCACCACCGTGGGCGACCCCACATCCGAGGTCCTGGCCGGGGTGATCGCGGAGCTGATCGGGGAGGCCTGCCGGACGGTGCATCCGGACGCCTGGGTGGCGAAGATCCGGGTCTGGGAATCGGTGACCTGCTATGCCGAGCGGGACTTTGACCATCACTGAGATATTTGCCAGCCTGCAGGGCGAGGGCCGGGACCAGGGGTACCCGGCGGTCTTTGTCCGCTGCGCCGGGTGCAACCTCTCCTGCCGGTGGTGCGATACGCCGGAGAGCCGGACCGGCGGCACGGCGATGGCGGTGGAGGAGGTGGCCGACCGGGTGCGCCGGTGGCCCCATCCCCGGGTGACGGTCACCGGCGGGGAACCCCTCCTCCAGGGGCCTGCGGTGGCCGGGCTCGCCCGCCGCCTCGTCGCCGCCGGGCGGCGGGTGGAGGTGGAGACCAACGGCACCATCCCGTTTGCAGAGGTCCAGCCCCATGCGGCCATCTGCATGGACGTCAAGTGCCCGTCGTCCGGGGAGGAGAGTGATCTGGCGCTCCTGGAATTGATACGGGAGGAAGATACGGTAAAATTCGTGGTCGGAGACACCTCGGACTGCCGTTATGCCGAAGGGGTGATCAGAGCCCATACCGTGCGGGGAGAGGTGATCTGGTCGCCGGTCTTTGGGGCGGACCGCCGGGAGATCGCCCGCTACATCCTCGATCGGAACCTCCCGGTCCGCTTCCAGCTCCAGCTCCACAAGCTGGTGGGGGTCCCGTGACCCGGACTGCGGTCGTCCTCCTCTCCGGGGGGATGGACTCGGCCACCCTCGCCTACCATGCCCGGGACGAGGGGTATGACCTGCACGTGGTCCATGCCACCTACGGCCAGCGCACGGCCGCAAAGGAGCACCAGTGCGCGGAGATGATCGCGTCCCGGCTGGACGCCCGGGAATTCTTCGTGGTCCGGCTCGGGTACCTGGCCCGGATCGGAGCGAGCAGCCTCACCGACCAGACGATCCCTGTGGAGACCGGTGAATCCGACGGGCTCCCCACCACCTATGTCCCGTTCAGGAACGCAAACCTCCTCTCCATCGCCACCAGCTACGCAGAGGCGCGAGGGGCAGAGGCGGTTTTCATCGCCGTCCAGGCGCGGGACTATGCGGGGTACCCGGACTGCCGCCCGGCGTTCATCGAGGCGTTCCAGCGGGTCATGGACCTGGGGACCGGCCCAAAGACCCGCATCGCTCTCAAAACGCCCTTCATCGGCATGGACAAGACGGAGATCCTGGCTCGCGGCATCGCCCTCGGGGTCCCCTACGAACTGACCTGGTCCTGCTACCAGTCCGGGGATCAGGCCTGCGGGGCCTGCTCGTCCTGCCGGTTCCGCCGGGAGGCGTTTTGGGCGCTGGGCAGGGAGGACCCCATCCCCTACGGTGACGGGCCATGACCGATCTCTACCGCGGCGAACGCCTGGTGGTGGAATCGGTCCGGGTCCCCACGCCGGCGGGCGAGAAAGAGCGGGTGGTGGTCCGGCCCGGGGACGCGGTGGCCATGCTCCCCCGCGAGGGGGATCTGTGCTACCTCATCCGCCAGTACCGCTTCGCCATCGGGCAGACCATCTGGGAGGCACCGGCGGGCACCATCGACCCCGGGGAGACTCCGGAGGAGACTGCCCGCCGGGAACTGGTCGAGGAGACCGGTCGGGCGGCAGCGACGCTCATCCCCCGGGGTGCGGTGTGGACCACTCCGGGGTTCACCGACGAGCGGATCCATCTCTTCGAGGCCCGGGATCTGCGGCTCTCTAACGAGCATGAGGGCGACGAAGACGAGGTGATCGAGGTGGTGCCGGTCACCGCCACGGAGGCACTGGCCATGGCCCGGGACGGCCGCATCCAGGATGCAAAGACCCTCTGCCTGATCTACCGGTGCCTGGGGTGAGGGATGCTGCGGACCGCCATACCCCTCCTCCTGCTCGCCCTCCTGGCCGCCGGGTGCACCGCCCCCGGTGGGGAGATGTACCGCATCGATGGAGCGGGCCATCTGCAGGTGAACGTCCCCCCTCCGGAGGTGGTGGCCGGGGAGACCATCATTCGCGAGGGCTGCGTGACCCTGAGCCGGGTGGTCTTCTCCGCCGGCCAGGGTGAGGTCGCCGCCCTGCTCGCCATGCCCGACGAGCCGGTGGCGGCCATGGTCCTTGTCCCCGGTGCGGGGGTCCTGAAGGAGGCCCACACCAACCGCTCGCTCGATTACGCCCGGTCCGGGATCGCGTGCATGGTCCCCGATATCCGGGGCATGGGCGGGGAGACGCCCGGTGACCCGGTCTCCATCGACGAGGAGGTAGCCGTCCTGGAGGCGGGCGGCACGCCACAGTATTTCCGGGTGATCGGGGATCTCTGTGCCGCCCGGATGCTGCTCACCGACCGGACCGGGGCCCCGGTCTGTCTCGCCGGCTCGAGCCAGGGAGGACGATACGCGGCGGTGGCCGCCGCCGCGGATCCCGGGTGTGCCGGGTTTGTGGGGATCTCCACCGGTGGATTCGACGGCATCGGCGAGCAGTACACCGGGGCCGCCCGGGAGTTCCTCCTCGCCGTCGATCCCGACCGGGCGGTCGTGCGGATCGCTCCCCGGCCGGTGTGGATCTTCCATGCCCCGGCCGATCCCATCATCCCCTTCGCCGAGGGCCGTCGTCTCTTCACCTATGCCGGGGAACCGAAGGAGTTCATCCCCTTCAACGGGACCCACGGCATCAACGGGGAGGTGGACGCAGAGCTCCTCGATCGGTGCCTGCAGTTTTATGGTCCGGGAGAGTGAATTGATGGGTAGCTTTTTCCCCCGGGTGTGAAAGGAAAATGACCGAATCCCAGGAACATGACGCTGCGCGAAAGCGGTATGAGTTCAGGAAGGTGCTTGAAAAGCTCGCCCAGAAGGAGGGCGGCGGCACCGAACTGATCACTCTCTATATTCCACCGGACAAGCAGATCTCCGATGTCACCGGGCAGCTGCGGGACGAATTCGGTCAGAGTGCGAATATCAAGAGCAAGCAGACCCGGACCAATGTCCAGAGCGCGCTCTCGTCCATCCTCTCCCGGCTGAAGTACTATCGCCGGCCCCCCGAAAACGGCCTCGCGGTCTTCTGCGGCACGGTCAACGCGGGAGGGGACCGGACCAACCAGGAGTGCACCATCATCGAGCCCCCCGAACCGCTCCCCCTGTACATGTACCGGTGCAGCTCCCACTTCGAACTGGAGCCGCTCGAGGAGATGCTCGAAGAAAAGGACGTGTACGGCCTCATCGTCATCGACCGCCGGGAGGCCCATATCGGCTTTCTCCGGGGAAACCGGGTGGAGCCGGTGAGCGGGGTCACCTCCACTGTGCCCGGCAAGCAGCGGAAGGGCGGCCAGTCCAGCGTCCGGTTCCAGCGGCTCCGCCTCATCGCCATCAACGAGTTCTACAAGAAGGTGGGGGAACGGGCGAGCGATATCTTCCTGGGGGAGAAGGATTTCTTCGAGCGGTTCAGGGGCGTGCTCATCGGCGGCCCGAGCCCCACCAAGGAGGAGTTCGAAGAGGGCGGCTACCTCCATCACGAGGTCCAGAAACGGCTGCTCGGTCTCTTCGATGTCTCCTATACCAATGAAAGCGGCCTCTACGAACTGGTGGACGCCGCTCGGGACGCCCTCAAGGACGTGGAGGTGATCCGGGAGAAGGAGATCATGGACCGGTTCCTCAAGGAGCTGGTGAAGGACAACGGCAATGCCGCCTACGGGGAGGAGAGCGTCCGCGCCAACCTGGAGATGGGTGCGGTGGACACCCTGCTCCTCTCCGACAAGCTCCGCCGCGCCCGGCTCCGGTTCGCCTGCCAGACCTGTGACTACACCGAGGAACGGACGGTCCAGCTGGAGCCGGGGGGGTCGGTCACCGACGTGGATGCGGGCAGTTGCCCCCGGGACTCCAGCCCGCTGGTGATCGAGGAGGAGACCGATATCATCGAGGAGCTGACCGCGATGGCCGATCAGACCGGGACCGACGTGGAGATCATCTCCGACGATTTCGAGGAGGGTTCCATGCTGGCGAGTGCGTTCGGGGGTATCGCCGCCATATTGCGGTTCAACACGGGGGTATGAGATGTACCGGCAGGCATTTTTGGAGATCGAGCGGGTGCTGTGCGAGGTGACGGGCGAGGAGGACGCGGTGCTCGGGGACGGGGGTGACCACGCGGACTTCGCATCCACGATCGCATTCCGCCGTGCAAAGACAGAGCGCCGCCCCCCGGCGGAGATCGCCCGGGAGATCGGGGCCCGGTGCGCTGAGGAGCTGGAGGGCACGGGTATCGAGGTGGCGGTGGCCGGGGCCTACATCAACTTCTCCCTCACCCCCGGCCGGCTGGCCGAGGCGGTCCGGGCGGCGGTCCGGCCGGGATACGGCACCCTCCCCCGGCGGGGGGAGCGGGTGGTGCTGGAGCACACCAGTGCCAACCCGAACGGCCCCCTCCACGTGGGGCATATCCGGAACACGGTCATCGGGGACACCCTCGCCCGGGCGATGGTCCGGGCGGGGTACCCGGTGGAGGTCCACTACTACCTGAACGATATGGGCCGCCAGATCGCCATCGTGACCTGGGGGCTGGAGCACTGCCCGCTGCCCCCGGAGGAAGGCGAGAAGAAGGACCATCACATCGCCCGGGTTTACGCCGCCGCGAACCGGCTGCTCGCTGAAAACCCCGGGGAGAAGGCGGAGATCGACCGCAGGATGCAGCAGGTGGAGGCGGGGGAGACCGCGATGATCCGGAGGTTCCGGCAGGCGGTGGAGGAGTGCACCGCGGGGATCCGGGAGACGCTGGCCCGGCTGAACGCGGGCCACGACCGGTTCGTGTGGGAGAGCGATTTCGTCCGGATCGGCGACGTCGCCCGGGTCTATGATCGCGTCAAACAGCTCCCGGAGTGCCGGGAGGACGGCACCCTCGCCATCGATCTGAGCGGTGCGGGGATCGAGAAGGAGTACATCCTCCGGCGCAGCGACGGCACCTCGGTGTACAGCACCCGGGACCTCGCCTACCATATCTGGAAGGGGGCGCATTTCGACCGGGTCATCGACGTGCTCGGGGCGGACCACAAGCTCATCGGCGCCCAGCTCCAGGCGACTCTGGCACTCATCAACGAACAACCGCCCGAGATCGTCTTCTTTGAGTTCGTCTCGCTGCCCGAAGGGGCGATGAGCACCCGGGCGGGAACGTTCGTGGCCGCCGACGATCTCATCGACCAGGTCACCGGGAAAGCGGAGGAGGAGGTCGCCCGTCGCCGTCCCGACCTCCCGGTGGCGGACCAGCAGGCCATCGCCCGGTCGGTGGCGGTCGCGGCCATCCGGTTCGACATCGTGCGGGTCTCCCCCGAGAAGAGTACCGTCTTCGACTGGACCGAGGCCCTCGATTTCGAACGACAGAGCGGTCCCTACCTGCAGTACGCCCATGCCCGGACGTGCGGGATCCTGGACAAGGCGGGGGAATGGACGGAGGTCTTCAGCCTGGAGACCGAGGAGGAGATCGCGCTTGCCCGGATGATCGCCCGGTTTCCCCGGGTGGTCGCCCGGGTGGCCGACGAGCTCCGTCCCCATCTCCTGGCCGCCTATGCCCGCGACCTCGCCGACCAGTTCAGCGCCTTCTATCACCGCCAGCCGGTACTGAAGAGCCCGGGGGATGTCCGGAACCGCCGCCTGACCCTGGTCGCTGCCGTCCAGAATACACTGGCAGAAGCGCTGGAGACGCTGGGGATCGATGCCCTCCGAAGCATGTGAGGCCCTGAAAAAGCAGGGCTACCAGTTCTTCTCTTCCACCGCATCGGCCGCCCTGAAACCCTGCATGTGGAACAAACGGGCGCTCCGAAGCGGGGATATGTGCTACAAGCACCAGTTCTACGGCATCGACAGCCACCGGTGTGTACAGATGACGCCCACGCTCCGGTGCACCCAGCGGTGCCGGTTCTGCTGGCGGTCGTTCGAGCACGAGATGGAGGCCGAAGAGGAGATGGACCCCCGCGCGATGGTGGAGGCCATCCCCGCCCTCCAGAAGCGGGCGCTCTCCGGGTTCAAGGTCTCGCCCTACGTCACCCCCGAGCGGTTTGCCGAGGCGCTCGCCCCCACCATGGTGGCCATCTCGCTGGCCGGTGAGCCGACCTGCTATACACAGCTCCCCCGGTTCATCGACCTGCTCAACGAGGCCGGGTACACCACGTTCCTGGTGAGCAACGGGACCCGGCCGGGGGTGCTCGAGGAGTGCCGCCCATACCAGACATATGTCTCCCTGGACGCGCCCGACCGGGAGACCTACCACTCGCTCTGCCGCCCGGTGGAAGATTCCTGGGACCGGGTGCAGGAGAGCCTCGCTCTCCTCGGGAACCGGCGCTCCGCGGTCCGGGTGACGGTGGTCCGGGGTGAAAACGACCATCACCCGGAGAGATATGCGGCGATGCTCCAGGACTCGGGGGCCCGGTTCGTGGAGGTGAAGGGATACATGTATCTGGGATACAGTAGAAAACGTCTGCAACGGTCGAATATGCCGGATCACGAGGACATCAGACGTTTCGCAGACGCAATCGCGGCATCCTGCGAGTATCGGTATATGGATGAAAACCCCCTCTCCCGGGTGGTCGTTCTGGAGCGCAGTCCATGAGATTCGATGTCGAAGAATGGAAACGGCGGTCCCGGGAGGACTTCGAGTCCGCCTGGCACGCCGGGCCGTCGGTGGTCACGCCCCCCGCCCTCAACGAGCAGTACCCCCGCCGGACGCTCCGGCGGGCGGAGCCCCACCCGGTCTTCGCCACCATCGCCCGCCTGCGGGAGGTGTATCTCGCGCTCGGTTTCGACGAGGTGGAAAACCCGCTCTTCATCAACGAGACTGACGTGTACCGCCAGTTCGGGCCCGAGGCGATGGCGGTCCTGGACCGGGTCTTCTACCTCGGCGGCCTCCCGCGGCCGAACGTGGGGATTGCGCGAACCCAGCTGGAGGGGATCGCCGGGGTGCTGGGCCGCCCGGTGGCCCCGGCGGTGGAGGACCAGCTCCGCGAGACCCTCCACGCCTACAAGAAGAAACAGATCGATGGAGATGACCTGGTCCATGCCCTCTCCCAGGTGCTGGAGGCGGACGATACCCAGGTGGTCCGGATCCTGGACGAGGTCTTCCCCGAGTTCCGGGATCTCGCCCCCGAGTCATCCCGGACCACGCTCCGGAGCCACATGACCAGCGGCTGGTTCCTGACGCTCGGGTCGGCCTGGGAGCGCCACCCGCTGCCGCTGCGCCTCTTCTCCATCGACCGGTGTTTCCGGCGGGAACAGGAGGAGAGCCCCACCCGCCTGATGTCCTACCATTCCGCCTCCTGCGTGGTCGCGGGGGAGGATGTCTGCAACGAGGAGGGAAAGGCGGTCAGCGAGGCCCTCCTCCAGGCATTCGGGTTCACCGAGGTCCGGTTCCGCCCCGACGAGAAGCGCTCCAAGTACTACATGCCCGATTCCCAGACCGAGGTCTTCGCCCGTCACCCCGCCCACGGCTGGGTGGAGGTGGCCACCTTCGGCATGTACTCCCCGGCGGCACTCGCCGAGTACGGGGTGGCGGTCCCGGTGATGAACCTGGGGCTCGGGGTGGAGCGGCTGGCAATGATCGATGTCCATGCCGACGATGTTCGGCAGATGGTCTCTCCCCAGTTCTTCCCCCGCACGCTCTCCGACCGGGAGATCGCCGGGGGGATCACCCTCCGCGAGGTCCCCCGGACGGTGGCGGGCCGGGGGCTCGCCCGGGCGATCGCGGAGACGGTGGACACTCACGGAGAGGAGCCGGGGCCGTGCTCCTTCGATGCCTGGGAGGGGGAGATCGCGGGAACCGGCGTCCGCGTCCGCGTGGAGGAGCCGGAGTCGAATGCAAAACTCGCCGGCCCCGCCGCCCGAAATGAGATCGTCGTCCACCGCGGGGCGGTGCTGGGCGTGCCCCGCACCGATGCCTATGCCCCCGTCCTCCGGGAGGGGTTCGTCACCGGGATCCGGTATATGGACGCGGTCGCCGCCCAGGCAGCATCACGGATCGAGGAGGCGGCCCGGTGCGGGGAGGGGACCGTGGTCCAGGTGAAGATGGCCAAGCTCCCCTCGGACATCAATATCGTGGTGGAGGAGTGGGTGATGCGCTACCTGACCGATGCGCATCTCAAGATCGATCTCCGCGGCCCGGTCTTCCTGACGGTCCGGTCCGAGGCGGTCGGGGAGTAGCGGGACCGGTACCTTTTTCTTTCCGGGCGGTCTCTCCTCACCCATGCCGGGCAGGGTGTGGGAGGACCCGGATCTCCGGGATCGAACCCTCGTTTTTACTGACCGAAAGGACGCCGGGTCACGGCTGGGTGCCTTTCTCCGTGACACCATCGCCCCACAGGACCCGGTGGTCTGTGCCATCCCCGCGGGCGGCGTCCCGGTGGGGGTGATGGCGGCCGGTCTCCTGGGCTGCCCCCTCGTCACCGCCGTGGTCCGGAAGGTGCGGGTTCCCGGGAACCCGGAGGCGGGTATCGGGGCGGTCACCTGGGACGGCCGGGTGATGCTGAACCGTCCGCTCATCGCCCGCCTCGGCCTCACCGACCGGGAGGTGGACGCGGCGGTGGCAGAGACGATGGAGAATGTCCGCCACCGGGTGGCACGGTTTGCCCCCGACCGGGATATCGCCCTCGACGGGCGGACGGCGATCGCGGTGGACGACGGGCTCGCCTCCGGGTACACCATGCGGGCGGCGGTGGCGGCGATCCGGGCCGCCGGGCCGGCGGTGTGCCTGGTGGCGGTCCCCACCGGGTCACGGCATGCCGTGGAGGCGCTGGCCTCAGAGGCGGACGGGGTGATCTCTCTCAACATCCGGTCCGGCCCCGTCTTCGCGGTGGCCGACGCCTACGAGCACTGGCACGACCTCACCGACGAGGAGGTGGCGGCCTGGCTCGACCGGCTCACCCCCCCGGGAGAGCCCGAATCCGGTCGGTGAGTTCGCGCAGGCACTCCTCCCGGGTGGACCGGGTCACTTCCAGGATCGCCACGTCCTCCCGGCACCGGATTCGGGCGAGGGGACCGCCGCCCGTGCGGGCGATGGTGGCGACCACCGGCCTCGGGGAATCGAGGATCTCCTCCACGAGCGCCACGAACCGCTCTGAGAGGCATTCCATCTTCCCGATCTCGTCGATGACCACGAGCCCGCAGGAGGGGTCGTCCAGGTCGACGGTATCCAGGAACGCCTCGAACTCCTCCACCGCCACCCCGTACTTCCCCACCCGGGGTCCGCCGGAGCGGTCCACGTGGGCGAGCAGCCCCCGCTCCCCGCCGAAACCGCGGAGGGAAAACCCCACCCGCCGCCCGTCCTCCCGGATCTCCCCGGTCACGAACCCACAGCAGGGGACATCCCCGAGCGCGTCTGCAGCTGTCACCAGGAGGGTGGTCTTGCCGCTTCCCGGCGGCCCGGTGAGCAGGATGTTTCGGGGCATGATCAGATCTCCCTGTGGCCTCCGTCCACGTGAATCTTCGCAAGCACCCCTTCATTGAAATAGAAGCCGGGACAACTGCCCCATCAGAGGGATCCATATGATCGAGGAGATGGAAGGGAGTATCGGCCCCGTGAAGGGATTTTCGTTCATCGGCGAGGTGACCGACGAGGATTACACCGGGGTCTTCCTCCCGGCACTCCGGCAGGCGATCGATGAATACGGCATCATCCGGCTGGTCATCGACATCGCGGATGTTCAGAGCGAGAGCATCGGGGCGATGGATGACGATCTGAGGGCAGACGAGCGCCTGGTGATGATCGAGCGGGAGGCGATCATCGGGGACGAGTCGTGGGAGACGCGCCTGCGCATGGTGGATCACCTCTTCCTCTTCCCCGCCGCTGATGTCCGGTTCTTCCCCCGGTCCCGTCGTCACGAGGCCTGGCGGTGGGTGCGGGAGCGGATGCCGGGACCGGACCAGGTCCTGGTGGGCCCGGGGTGGGCAGGTGGATGCCGCGCCCCCACCTGCCCCGCCACCAGATCCAGTATCGCCCGTGCCGCCTCCTTGTCCAGCGGCCGGTTGTCGTTTCCGCACTGCGGGGACTGGATGCACGAGGGGCACCCCTCCTCGCAGGGACAGGACGACACCATCTCGAGCGCGTCCCGGGCGATATCGGAGAGCAACCCGCAGGCCTTCTCCGCAAGCCCGATACCCCCCTCGTGGCCGTCGTGGATGAAGATGGTCGCGGCGCCCGTCGCCGGGTGGTGGAGGGTGGAGACGCCGCCGATATCCCGGCGGTCGCAGAGGATCAGAAGCGGCATGGCGGCGATGAGGGCGTGTTCGGCGGCATGGAGCCCGCCGGCCGCGTCGCATTCCCCGTCGAGAACCTCATCCAGGTCGGGCAGGGATACCCACACCGCCCGGGTGGAGAAGGTGATGGGGGGGAGGTCAAGAGGCTCGGTTCCCACCGTGGCCCCGAAGTGGCGGATGGTGTAGCCCACGTACTCCTGCCGGACGGTGATATCCCCAAACCCCACCGACACCCGGCCATGACCGTCGATGCTCTCCACCCGGTCCACATCGATATGCGACTGCCGAAGCGGCCGGGTGCGGTAGTCCACATCCGCCCGGTCCACCCGGATGGTCCCCGTGGCCTCGTCGAAGTCGCGGACCAGGTAGGTCTCGCCGCCATGGAGGAGGACCGCCCCGGGGTGGGCCTCCCGGTACGCCTGCGACCGGTCCAGGGTTTCGAGCAGGCGGCCGGCGCACATCACCCGGTATTGGTCACCGGAGATCCCGCCGAGAGTGACCATGCCCGCCGGTCTCCCCCGCCCCGCGTAGACCGCCCCCTTCCGGGTCCGGGCGAGGAGATGGTCATCGACCAGATGGTCGACCGCCGCATCCAGCCCGTCGCCGAAGAGGACCCGGTCGCGGTCGGAATGGAGGGGGAGCTCCGCCGCCGCACAGAGGAGGTGGCCGGTGAGGATGTAGGGGTTGCCCGGGTCGACGAAGGCGTGCTCGGTGGGACGGGAGATGAACGCCTCCGGGTGGCGCATGAAGTACTGGTCAAGGGGGTCCGCCTGGGCCACCAGCACCACCAGGCTCTCCTGTCCGGCCCGTCCCGCCCGTCCCGCCTGCTGCCGGGCGGCCATCATGCTCCCCGGGAACCCGGCCAGGATGGCGGCGTCGAGCCCTCCGACATCGATGCCCAGCTCCAGCGCACTGGTGGAGACCACTCCCCAGATCGCCCCCGTCTTCAGTCCCCGCTCGATCTCCCGGCGCTCCTCCGGCAGGTACCCTGCCCGGTAGGCCGCCACCCGGCCGGGATGGCGATCCTCGCCCAGGCGGGCGCCGGTGTCGGCCGCGATCTCCTCGGCCAGTCGGCGCGATCCCGAAAAACAGATGGTCTGGCATCCGTTCCGGACGCAGAGGGCGAGCAGGTCCTTGGCCTCGCCGGGAGCGGTCCGCCCGTCCACCACCGGGTTGTACAGGACCAGGTGGCGTTCCCCCCGGGGGGCACCGTCATCCTCCACCGGTGCCACCCGGTCACCGACCAGCATGGACGCGAACTCCTCCGGGTTGGCGATGGTGGCCGTGGAGAGGATGAAGACCGGTGACGATCCCAGCCAGGCGCAGATGCGGCGCAGCCGGCGGACGAGGCAGGCGACATGGGAGCCGAGGACTCCCCGGTATCGGTGCGCCTCGTCGATGACCACGAACCCAAGCGAGGAGAGGAACCGGCGCCAGCGGGTATGCCAGGGCAGGGTGAGGTGGAGCTCGTAGGGATTGGAGAGGACGATCCGGGAAGATTCACGGATGCCGGGACGGCGGTCCCGGGGCGTGTCGCCGTCGTAGATCGCCGCCCGGGTATCCAGTCCCAGAAACCCCTCGAGCTCCCCAAGGCCGGTGAGCTGGTCGTGGGCGAGCGCCTTCGTGGGATAGAGGAAGAGGGCGGTGGCGGAGGAATCGGCCCCCAGTGCCTCGAGGACCGGCAGGGTGAACGACAGCGTCTTGCCGCTCGCGGTGGAGGATGTCAGGATGACGTGTTCTCCCCGCCGGATCCGGTCGATCGCCTCGCACTGGTGGGAATACAGCCGTATCTTTTTTCGTTCAAGGTATGCGGCGAGATCTCCGGGGAGGGGGGTTTTCAGCTCCCCGAATGACGGGGAAGTGGCCGCGAAGCGGGCGGTATGGGCGATGTGGCCGGAGTACCGGGAGTCGGCGGCCAGAGCGGCACGGGCCTCAGGAACCGCCACACCCCACCCCCCACAGCGCGGCCATCAGGTGGACCAGGGAGACCACGTCCTGCCGGTTGTGGGCGAGGACCGGGACCAGGGGGCCGGGGTTTCCCGTCCGCTGGTACGCGTCATAGAATTCGGGCACCATCGGGCCGGGTACATCGACCGGCCGGCGGATGCCGAAGAGCGACCGCTCCAGGGTGCCGAGCCGGAAATCTCTGAGCCCGCCCCGGAGCAGTCGCCGCGAGAAGTGGAGGAGATCGAAGTTCGCCACCGGCAGCACACCGGGAGATCCATAGTACGCCCACCGGTCCCGGAGATAGGGGAGATCGAAGGCCCGGCCGTTGTAGGTCACCACCGCACCCCCCGGCCGATCCATCTCCCGGGCGACCGCACAGAGGGCGGCCTCCTCCTCGGAGACGTCCCGGAGGAGGAACTGGGTGACCCGGATCTCGCCGTCCTCCATCCGCCCGCATCCGAACAGGATGATGGGACGGGAGAAGATGCCGAGCGTCTCGATATCAAAGAAGACCAGGTCTTCGGGGTCCATGAGCGCGGCCGTCATCATGGCGTGGGGGTGCGAGGCCCCCCGCGACCGCTCGATGCGGCGCTGGATCGCCACCAGATCCCGGTTCCTGATCTCCGAGGCGGCCCGGGAGGCGTCGGTCCCATACACCGGGTGGCCGGCGAGGCACTCGAGGGAGCGGTACCCGCGATCCCGCAGCCTGCCGGCGGTGACCGGGCCGATGCCGTGGACGAGCACGAGATCGGAGGAGAGCCTCTCCACCACCCGGTCCGGCTCCGGCGACCAGCGGGGAGCGGGTTTTGTGGACGTCACCCGGAAACAGGGACCGGCGGGGGTATCGATCTCCTCGCCCGGGACGGAGTCTTCGATCGGTATCCCGCGGTAATCCTCCAGCAGCCGGGACAGCTCCGCCCTGGCCTGTTCATAGCGGGATGCGAAGAGATAGCGCTCGCAGAGGCTTGCCCGGGCATGGTTGCCGTCGCGGACCACCCGGTACTCCCGTGCATCCCCGGATCGCCGGGACCAGAACGCCCCGGCCTGCTGGAAGCCGGGACACGCCTGGCCTGACCGCGTCCGTCCGGCCTGCACCGGCATCAGCGTCCGCGGACAGAAGAGCTCTGTTTTCCGGAAACGCGCAATGAACGGAAGGCGGCCTTGCACATCTGGCTCCGCCGGGTGATGGTGGGATGCACCGCCGCCCGCTCGACCAGGAACGAGAATGTCATGCTCATGGTACGATCGACCGGTCTCCACCATCTTCAGGGTCCTCCGTGCGCGGGGTGAAAGTGTTCTCCGTCCCCTGCCTGCGACCACTTTTTATGGTCCGATCACCATACCAGCTGCAGGGAGACTGACATGCTACAGATACACGACCTGCACGTGGAGGCAGGCGGGCAGGAGGTGCTGCACGACATCAACCTGCACATCGGATCCGGCGAGACGCATGTGCTGATGGGGCCCAACGGCTCGGGGAAGAGCACGCTCCTGATGGCGGTGATGGGATTCTCCTCGGTGACGGTGACCGAGGGGTCCATCGTTTTCCGGGAGGAGGATATCACCCGCCTGCCCATCAATGAGCGGGCCGAGAGGGGCATCGGCCTGATGTTCCAGCGCCCACCCACTGTTCCCGGTCTCAAACTCCGCACACTTCTCGAAGCGGCCGCCGACGGCCGGAAAGGGAATATCGACTCCTTCGCCACCGAGATCAATATGGAGGACTTCCTGGAGCGCAACATCAACCAGGGTTTTTCAGGAGGCGAGATCAAGCGAAGCGAGGTCCTCCAGCTGATGATACAGGCGCCCGATTTCCTGCTGCTGGACGAACCGGAGAGCGGGGTCGACCTGGAGAACATCCACCTGATGGGGGACGCGATCGCCCGGCTCCTCCAGAAGGATGTCCATCTCATGAACCGCCAGAAGAGCGGCCTGATCATCACCCACACCGGGTACATCCTGGACTACATCGACGCGGACCAGGGCCATGTCATGATCGACGGCACCCTCCGGTGCCACGGGAACCCCCGGGACATCCTCAAGGTGGTCAAGGAATCAGGATACAGGGAGTGTCTCACATGCCCGCACATCAAAGTGACCTGAAGAATCTCTCAAAAGACGACCTGGCACGCCTGGAGCAGACCGGCCTCGCCGTGGACATGGCCGACCGGTCGGGGAGTTACTTCCAGCAGGACCAGGCGGTCCTCCAGTCGGTCTCCGCGGCCGAGGGGATCGAGGTCCTCCCCATCGCAGACGCCCTCTCCCGTTACGAGTGGCTCCGGGACTATGCCTGGGAGGCGGTGCCCGCGGAGAAGGACAAGTACACCCGGTTCGTCTCCTCGCAGGAGGAACCGCAGGGGATGGTGATCATCGCCCATGAAGGGGCCCGGACGACCTATCCCCTCCAGGCCTGCCTGTACCTGGCCGGAGGCGATGTCCAGCATGTCCACAACATCGTCATCGCCGAGGAGGGCGCCGAACTCCACCTTATCTCCGGCTGTGCGAGCGCCTCCCTCGAGATGCGGGGTGCTCATTACGGGGTCACCGAGTTCTATGTGGGGCCCCGGGCACGGGTGACCTCCACCATGATCCACAACTGGGGGGAGAAGGTGAGTGTCTTCCCCCGGAGCGCCGCGGTGGTCGAGTCGGAGGGGGTGTTCCTCTCCAATTACGTCTGCATGCAGCCGGTCCGGAAGATCCAGATGTACCCCACCGCCATCCTGCGGGGGACGGACGCCACCGCCCGGTTCAGCAGCCTGGTGGTGGCCACCCCCGGATCCCACCTGGATATTGGCTCCCGGGCCATCCTGCAGGCGACCGGGACGAGCGCGGAGCTGATCACCCGGGCGATCACCCGCGGAGGCGACGTCATCTCCCGGGGTCACATTCATGGTATGGTGGAGGAGACCCGCGGCCACATCGAGTGCAAGGGGCTGATCCTGGAGGACGGGAGTATCCATGCGATACCGGAGATCGAGGGAAGTGTGACGGGGACCGAGCTCTCCCACGAAGCGGCGGTGGGAAAGATCGCCCGCCACGAGATCGAGTACCTGATGGCCCGCGGGCTCGACGAGGAGACCGCCACCTCCACCATCATCCGGGGATTTCTGGACGTGAAAATCGAGGGTCTCCCCGACGTGCTCCAGCAGCAGATCGATGCCGCCATCGATGCGGCGGAGACCGGGTTCTGACCATGCCCGCCGACGAGTACCGGGAAGAGCGAAACCGGATGGTCGAGGAGCAGATCCGGGCCCGCGGCGTATCCGACGAGCGGGTGCTCTCGGCGATGCGGGAGGTGCCCCGCCACCTCTTCGTGCCCCCCGGGGCCCGCCGGCATGCCTACGAGGACCGGCCCCTTCCCATCGGCGAGGGCCAGACCATCTCGCAGCCCTACATCGTGGCCCTGATGACCGCCCTGCTCCGGCCCCGGGCCGACGACCGGGTGCTTGAAGTCGGCGGGGGCTCCGGGTACCAGGCGGCGATCCTGGCCCGGCTGGTCTCGCGGGTGGTCACGGTCGAGCGCCTCCCCGAGATCGCCAGGCAGGCTCGCGACCACCTCCGAAAACTCGGTATCACCAACGTGGAGGTGGTGGAGGCGAACGGCACCCGCGGGTACCCGGCAGAAGGCCCGTTCGACGGGATCATGGTCACCGCGGCATCCCCCGACGTGCCCGCCCCCCTCCGGGACCAGCTCGCCGAGGGGGGCCGCCTGGTCATCCCGGTGGGCGGCCGGGACGTCCAGGAGCTGGTCCGGGTCACCCGGGAGGGCGGCGACTTTCACCGGGAATCGTTTGGCGGGGTCTGTTTCGTGCCCCTGCTCGGGGAGTATGGCTGGTAGCGATGGTCATCCATGATATCACCCGGCCTCTCTCCCCCGATACCCCGGTCTATCCCGGCGATGCGACTCCCGTCTTCACCGAAGAACACGGGCAGTACCGGATCACCCACCTCTCCATGAGTTCCCATTCCGGAACGCATATCGACGCCCCCCGCCACTACCTCGACGACGGCCAGAGCATCGACCAGGTCCCGCTCGGTCTCCTCTGCGGCCCTGCGCAGGTCATCGACTGCCGGGGGGTGGACGGCCCGATCGAGCCGGCGGACCTGGGGATCGGGGAGGGGATCTTTCGCGTCCTGCTCCGGACCCGGTGCTCCGAAGAGACGGTCTTCGGTCCCGCATACCCGTACATCACTCTGGACGCGGCCGACCACCTGGTCGATCGGGGGGTTCGGGTCGTGGGGGTGGACACCCCCTCGGTGGAGGTGTTTGGCGGGGACGGAACCGTCCACCGGCACCTGCTCTCCGGCGGGGTGATCCCCCTCGAGTTCCTGGATCTGGGCGGGATCGACGCGGGCACCTACTGGATGGCCGCCCTGCCCCTCAGGCTCGCCGGGCGGGACGGAGCCCCCGCACGGGTGATCCTGATAGATGACAGCGGAGGACGAATATGACATATCTCCATGATGCAATAGAGGTTCTCGAGGAGCGGATCTGCGGGTCCGGCTGCGAGGATGTACCGGTCCGCCTGACGGTCGATTACGACTGCACTCCCTGCCAGTACCCCCGGGGGGTCTGCCTGAAGGCGATGCTCGGAGGGCGGAGCGGGACGGTGGTGACCACCGATCCCCTCCGGGCCACCACCCGGGTCTCGTTCATGTACGGGGCCCCGCTCTCCCAGCCGAACCAGCGGGCGGCCGCGGCGGCGATCATCAACGCGGTGACCGCGTTTCTGTCTCTCTCCCGGCGGACCCGTCCCTGCGACCCGGCCTGCCATGCGGCCTGCCTCGAGGGGTTGAAGGAGAAGGTGGCCGGAAAATCCATCTGGATCGCCGGGGAGATGCCCCTGCTCGAGCGGGAGTTCGCCGGAACCCTCGCACCGTCACCGGCCGATGCCGACATCATCCTCGCCGGGGGGTCGGCACTCACCGGGGAGGCGGCGATGGAGGCGATCGACCGGTACGGGAAGACGGTGGAGACCATCTTCCTGGGGCCGAGCGGGGCGGGGGTCTCCGCGCTCCTCGGGTACGACCATCACTGCCCCCATGGACGGTAACCGGATGGATCAGGCGCTCTTTGGATCGTCGGGGATCCGGCGGCGTTTCGACCGCCCGCTCATCGAGCTCGCCCTCCGGGTGGGGGCGACGCTGGGATCGTCGGCGGACGGGCTGGTGCTCGGCAGGGATCCGCGGGCCACGAGCCCCATCATGGCCGACGCGGTGAAGGCGGGTGCGGTATCCGCCGGGATGACCGTCGAGGACGGCGGGCTCGCCCCCACCCCGACGGTGGCCTGGTCCACCCGGGAGCGGGACGCGGGGTGCATGATCACCGCCTCCCACAACCCCGAACCCTACAACGGCCTCAAGCTGATCAACCCGGACGGCTCTTCGTTCAGCCGGGCGCAGCAGCGGGAGCTTGCCGGGGCCATGGACCGTCTCCGGTGGAGCGACTGGTCCGGACAGGGCGAGATCCGCGCAATCGATCTCCTCACTCCCCACCGGGAGGCGATCGGCGATGCCCACCCCCTCTCCATCGACGAGCCCGTGGTGGTGGACTGCGGCAACGGCGCGGGGTCGGTGATCACCCCCCGTCTCCTCTCCGACCAGGGGGTCCCGGTCCATGCCGTCAACTGCCATCCGGCATCCTCGTTCATCCGCCCCTCCGAGCCCCTGGAATCGAACCTCCCCTACCTGCCCGGCCTGATCCGCCGCCTCGGCGCCCGATGTGCGGTGGTCCATGACGGTGACGCCGACCGGATGATGGCCTTCGACGGGACCGGCCGGTTCATCAGCGGTGACCACCTGCTCATCCTGTTTGCCACCTATCTCGGGGCCCGGCGGGTGGTGACCACCGACGACGCCTCCATGGCCATCGAGGAGGTGGCCGAGGTCCGCCGCACGCCGGTGGGCGATACCCACGTCTCCGAGGAGCTCCACGGGTGGGGTGATTTCGGCGGCGAACCCTCGGGGAGCTGGATCTTTCCGTCCTACTCCCTCTGCCCCGACGGGATCCGGGCCGCCGCCCTCCTCTGCGAGATCGCTGGGGAATGGGATCTTTCGGCGGAGCTGGATGCGATGCCCCGGTACGAGATCATCCGGGAGGCGGTTTTCGTGGAGCACCCCCACGCGGTGCTCAGGGAGATGGGGGCGACGGACCCCGCCCGTGGCATCCGGGTGGAGGAGGACGAGGGCTGGTGTCTGGTCCGGGCGAGCGGTACCGAGCCGAAGATCCGCCTCACCGCGGAGGGAAACACCCGAAAAAACGCCGAGGAAATGCTCCAAAAGGGACGAAACCTCCTGAAACGTGCGAAAAGTGCTTAACGGATGATAGAGAAAGGTACAGGTATGCAGTGCGTGGTGCTGGCAGCGGGCGAGGGGAGGCGGATGCGCCCCCTCACCACGCATCGTCCCAAGGTGATGCTCCCGCTCGCCAACCGCCCCCTCCTCGAACATCTCCTCTGCGCCGTCCGCGATGCCGGTATCCGCTCGGTGATCCTGGTGGTCGGGTATGGAGAGGAGTCCATCCGGCAGCACTTCCGGGACGGTGCCTGGATGGGTCTTGCCCTCTCCTATGTCTCCCAGCGCCGGCAGCAGGGCACCGCCGACGCCCTCGCCGCCGCCGCAGGCTGTGTCCATGACCGGTTCCTGGTCCTGAACGGCGATATGATCCTCAGCCCCCTGGAGATCGCGGGGTTCATCTCCCGCACCCAGCCCTGCATGGGCATCTGCCGGACGGACCGTCCCGAGGAGTATGGCACGGTGACGGTCTCCGGGGACGTGGTCACCCGGCTGGAGGAGAAATCTGCCCGCCCCGAAAGCGATCTCATCAATGCCGGCGTGTACCTCTTCGATGCCGGTATCTTCGAGATCCTCTCGCGTCTCCGCCCGTCGGAGCGGGGCGAGCTCGAGCTCACCGACGCCCTCGCCGGGTACATCACGGGCGGAGAGCTCATCGCCCACCACCTGGAGAGCTGGATGGACGTGGGTCGTCCCTGGGACCTGCTGGACGCCAACGCCCGGATCCTCGGGGCGATGGATCACCAGGTCCGGGGTGAGGTGGAGCCGGGCGCGGTGGTGGCCCCGGACGTGAGCATCGGGGAGGGGACGGTCGTCCGCTCCGGGACCGTCATCGAGGGCCCCGCGGTCATCGGGAGGGACTGCCGGATCGGCCCCCATGCCTACATCCGGGGGGCCACGTCCATCGGCGACGGCTGCCATATCGGCCATGCCACCGAGCTCAAGAACTCGGTCATCATGGAGCGGACCAACTGCCCCCACTTCAACTATATCGGCGACTCGGTCATCGGCAGCGGGTGCAACATCGGTGCCGGAACCAAGATTGCCAACCTCCGCCATGACGGGGCGGAGGTGCGGGTGGCGGGGGTGGACACCGGCCGCCGGAAATTCGGTGCGATCATCGGGGACGGTGTCCAGCTGGGGATCAACTGCTCGGTGAATACCGGTACCATCATCGGGGGCGGCGTGCGGGCGGCGCCCCATGCCTTCCTGGACGGCACCATTGCGGGAAGATCCAGGGTCGGGTGAAGAGTATATGCAGGCGGTGATTCTTGCAGCAGGGGAGGGGACCCGGGTCAGGCCGCTGACCCGGTCCCGGCCGAAGGCGATGATCCCGGTGGCGAACCGGCCGATGATCGACTATGTCATCGAGTCGCTGACCGCCAACGGGATCCGCGATATTGTGGTGGTGGTGGGATACCGGCGGGAACAGGTGATCCGCCACCTCAACCAGCTCGAGGTGCCGGTGCGGGTGGTGGTCCAGGACCGGCAGCTGGGGACCGCCCACGCCCTCTCCTGTGCCCGGGATGAGATCAGCGAGGACTTCATTCTCATCCCCGGGGACAACTACGTCGACCCGGAGTCCATCGCCCGGATCCGGGATCTCCCCGACTCCATGCTGGTCGTCGAACACCCCAACCCCTCGGAGTTCGGGGTGGTGCTGATCGAAGACGGGCGTGCCGTGGAGGTCATTGAAAAACCGGAGATATCACCCGCTTTGACGGTGAGTACCGGCATCTTCCATCTCCGCCCTTCGATCTTCTCCTCGCTGGTGGAGCCCGACCTCACCGACACGGTGGCGGTCATGATCCGGGAGGGGTGTCGGCTCCGCTCCCTCTACGCCCACCGGTGGCAGGACGCGATCCATCCCTGGGACTATCTGCACCTGAATGCACGGCTGCTGGAGGGGATCGCGCCCCAGAAATCCGGGACCATCAGCCCCACCGCGGTGATCCGCGGACCGGTCTCCATCGGGGAGGGGGCCGAAATCGGGTCCCACGCCTCCATCACCGGACCGGTGGTGATCGGGGAGGATGCGGTCATCGGGCCGCACACGGTGGTGGGCCCGGGCACCTCCATCGGCGCACGGTCGCGGGTGGAGCCGTTCTCGTACCTGGGCACCTCCATGATCATGGACGATGCCTGGATCGGGTCCCACTCCCGGATCACCGACACGGTGATGGCCGAAGGATGCATCCTCGCCGACCATACCTCGGTGGTGCCGGCCGCCCGGCTGGTCCCGACAAAGCGGGGTCCGGTCAGCGCGACATTCGGGGCGGTGCTCGGAGAAGGGGTGGAGTCCGCCCCCTTCACGGTCTTTTCCGCCTGTATCGCCGGGAACAACACGGAGATCCGGTGCGGCCGCACGCTCCGGGAGACGCTCGAGGACGGGACCCTGGTGATGTGAGATGTGCGGTATCGTCGGGTACAGCGGTCGACGGGCGGCGGCCCCCATCCTCATCGAGGGTCTCAAACGGCTGGAGTACCGGGGATACGACTCGTTCGGTATCGCCACCCTGGACAGCAGCCTGGCCACCTACCGGACGGCGGGCCGGATCGCTCCCCATGAACACCGTGCCGCGACCCTCCCCGGCCATGCGGGGATCGGCCACACCCGCTGGGCGACCCACGGGGGCCCCGACGACAGAAACGCCCACCCCCATGCCGACTGCACCGGCCGGATCACCGTGGTCCACAACGGCATCATCGAGAACTTCCTCGAGCTCCGCCGGGAACTGGAGGACCGCGGACATCTCTTCCGGTCGGAGACCGACACCGAGGTCATCGTCCACCTCATCGAGGAGGCGTTCGACGGGAATCTCGCCGACGCGATCAGCACGGTCATCCCGCGCCTGGAGGGGTCCTGGGCCATCCTGGCCCTCGCCGACGCGGACGACACCCTCGTGGCCGCCCGGCAGAGCAGTCCGCTGGTGCTCGGGGTGGGCGACGGGGAGTGCTTCGCCGCCTCGGACATGACCCCGCTCCTCGCCCACACCGGCCGGATCGTCTTCCTGGAGGACGGGGACCTCGCCGTCATCAGCCCCACCTCGATCCGGATCCTGAACCGCGGGGTGCCGGTGGACCGCCCCTGCGAGGAGGTCTCCTGGGCGGTGGAGGACACCCGTCTCGGGGGGTACCCCCACTACATGCTGAAGGAGATCTACGAACAGCCCCAGGTCTGGTTCGAAACCTTCAAGAGCCCCCTCCCCCTCCCCTTCATCGAGGCGCTCTGCGGCTCGGAGGAGATCACCATCACCGCCTGCGGCTCCTCCTATCACAGTGCACTCATCTTCAAGTATTTTGCAGAATCGCGGTGCAGAATCCCGGTCCGGGTGGAGCTCGCCTCGGAATACAAGTATTTCCCTGCACCGCTCCGGGGGCCGGTGATGGGGATCAGCCAGTCCGGGGAGACCGCCGATACGCTGGCCGCGCTGAAAAACGCACAGGCACACGGACGACCGGTGCTCGCGGTCACCAACGTGCAGGGGAGCTCCATCACCCGTCTCGCCGACTCCACCCACCTGATGCGGGCCGGGCCGGAGGTGAGCGTGGCGGCCACCAAGTCGTTCATCGCCCAGCTCGCCGCCCAGTACGCCATCCTCCACCAGCTCTGCGAAGACGGGATCGCCGCAGAAGTCTCCCGTGCGCACCTCGCCCTGGCCGATGTCCTCCTCTGCGATCTCTCCGGGGCGATCGATCTCTGCATCGGTGCGGAACACATGTTCTTCGTGGGTCGGGGACCGTTCTACCCGGTCTGCCTGGAGGGCGCCCTGAAGATGAAGGAGATCACCTACATCCATGCGGAGGGCTATGCGGCGGGGGAACTGAAGCACGGCCCGTTCGCCATGCTCACCCCGGAGACGCCGGTGGTGGCGGTGTGCATGCCGGGGGAGACCCACCGGGTGATGGTCTCCAACATCAAGGAGATGAAGGCCCGGGGGGCCCCGGTGATCGCGTTCGGGGCGCACGGAGACGAGGATCTCCCGGCGATCGCCGATCTCTTCGTCCCGGTCCCCGGAGAGACGCCGCTCGTGCAGGTACTCTCCGTCACCGTGGCCCTCCAGCTCCTCGCCTACCGGACGGCGGAGGCGCTCGGGCGGGATATCGACCGGCCGCGGAACCTGGCCAAGAGCGTGACAGTGGAATGATCGAATACGGCATCAACCGGATCGGCCCGGACGCGACCATTTATGAACCCGTCACCCTCGGGTTCCCCTCCCGGGAACGGTCCGGCCAGTCCGGGTTTTGGGGGGTCACCATCGGCACCGGGGCGGTGATCCGCTCGGGGACGGTCATCTACTGCGACGTGGCCATCGGCGACGATTTCGGCTGCGGCCACCACGTGCTCATCCGGGAGTACACCCGGATCGGCGACCGCGTGCGGGTGGGTACCGGCTCCGTTCTCGAGGGTGACTGTACCATCGGCAGCGGATCGGTCCTCCAGAGCATGGTGTATCTCCCCACCGGGACCATCCTCGGCGAGGGGGTCTTCATCGGCCCGAACGCGGTGCTGACCAATGACCGCTATCCTCCCGGCGCCCATGAGGCACTAAAGGCCCCGTCCATTCGCGATGGGGCGGTCGTCGGGGCGAACGCCACCATCCTCCCCGGCGTCACCGTGGGCGAGGGGGCCATGGTGGCCGCCGGAGCGGTGGTGACCCGGGACGTCCCCGCCGGCACCCTGGCGGTGGGAACCCCCGCCCGGATCCGGGACCATCCCCGGAGGGAGGGCCGGTGACCATCCCCATCGCCCGCCCGCTCCTCGGCGAGGAGGAGATCGCCGCGGTGGCCGCGGTGCTCAGGAGCGGGATGATCGCCCGGGGACCGCGGGTCGATGAGTTCGAGGCGCGGTTCCGGGAGGTCTCCGGGACCGCCCACGCGGTGGCCACCAGTTCCGGCACCGCCGCCCTCCACGCCGCCCTCCATGCGGCAGGGATCCGGCGGGGGGACGAGGTGATCGTCCCCTCGTTCACCTTCATGGGGACGGCGAGCGCGGTCTGCATGTGCGGCGCCCGGCCGGTCTTCGCCGACGTGGACGAGGTGACCTGCACGCTGGATCCCGCCGATGTCGCCCGGAAGCTCACCCCGCGGACCCGGGCGGTGATCGGGGTCCATCTCTTCGGGCATCCCTGCGATACCCGGGCGCTTGGGGAGATATGCGGTGATGCCGGGCCTGTGTTCATCGAGGACGCCGCCCAGGCCCACGGGGCACTCGACCGGGGGCGCCCGGTGGGTAGCATCGGGGATCTCGGCTGTTTCTCGTTCTACCCGACCAAGAACATGACCACCGGGGAGGGGGGGATGGTGACCACCGACGACGCGGCGCTTGCCCGCCGCGTGCGCCGGTTCATCGACCATGGCCAGGAGGAGAAGTACCTCCACGCGGAGGTGGGGTACAACTACCGGATGACTGATATCGCCGCGGCGATGGGCCTCGTCCAGCTCGGGCGCCTTCCGGAGGCAAACAAGGCCCGCATCGAAAACGCCCGCCGGTACCGTGAAGGCCTCTTTGCCACCCCGCTCATCCTCCCGCGGGAGGCTCCCGGCGTCCGGCACGTGTACCACCAGTTCGTGGTGCAGGTGCCCCCCGGGGCCCCGTTCACCCGCAAAGAGCTGATCGCACACCTGGCGGGCCGGGGGATCGGGACGGCGATCCACTATCCCATCCCTCTCCACCGCCAGCCGGCGTTCGCCGGAATCGGGGGGGAGTGCCCGGTCTCGGACCGGCTGGCCACGCAGGTGCTCAGCCTGCCGGTCCATCCCGGGGTGAGTGTCGAAGACGTGGATCTGGTCTGCCGGACCATCCGGGAGGTGTGCTGAAACATGGATGTGGGAGTCATCGGGGTCGGGGCCATGGGCCGGAACCATGCCCGGGTCTACTCGGAACTGAAAGCGGTGGACGACGTCTTTCTCCATGACATCGATACCGCCGCGGCGGAATCGGTGGCCGCGGCCCATGGTGCCGAGGCCTGCGACACGCTTGATGCACTGCTCCGGCGGGTGGACGCGGTCAGTCTCTGCGCCCCCACCCCCCACCATGCATCGCTCGCCGCCGCGGTGGTCGATGCCGGGGTCCACCTCCTCATCGAGAAGCCCATCGCGGCGACCGCCGCCGAGGCCCGGACGATGACCGCCCGGATCCCCGACGACCTGGTGGTGGGGGTGGGGCACATCGAGCGGTTCAACCCGGTGGTCGACGAGATCACCCGGATCGTCACCCGGCCGCTGTACATGGAGATTCGCCGCCACAACCCCGCTTCGGGGCGGATCACGGACGCCTCGGTCATCGAGGACCTGATGATCCACGATATCGACCTGGTGGCCCACGTCCTCTGCGACGATCTCCGCCTGGTGGCCGGTGCCGGTGATGCGGATATCGCCGTCGCGCTCTTCCAGGGCGACGGGGTGCCCGTCTCCATCTCTGCCAGCCGCAAGGCATCCCGCAAGATACGCAGCATCTATATCGAGGAGGAGGACGCCACCATCGAAGGAGATTTCATGTCCCAGGAGGTGTTTGTGTACCGGAAACCGGGGGAGTACCGCATGGACCGGGAGCGGTACCTGCAGGAGAACGTCATCGAGAAGGTGCTCGTGAACCGCCTGGAACCCCTGAAACGGGAACTCGAGGTCTTCGGCGACTGCATCAGGAGGGGGCATCCCTTCCCGGTGACACCTGCACAGGCGACAGCGAACCTCGCGCTCTGCGAGGAGATCACCGCGGCGCAGCGGGGTGGGCGATGACGGAGAGGCTCGCGGCTCTGCTCCGGGAGCGCGGCCCGATACGGACGGTGGGGGTGGTGGGCATGGGATACGTGGGCATACCCGCGGCGATCCTCTTCGCCGATGCTCCCGAATACCGGTTCGTCTGGGGATTCCAGCGCGACTCCTCCACCTCGGGGTACAAGATCGAGATGCTCAACCGGGGGGAGAGCCCGCTCCGGGGGGAGGAGCCGGGCCTCGAGCCGCTCCTTGGAAAGGTCGTATCCGAAGGGGCATTCCGGTGCACCGCCGACTTCTCCCGGGTGGCGGAACTGGATGCGGTCACCCTGGCCATCCAGACTCCCTTCGCCGACCCGGCGGACCTGCTCCCCGATTTCCGGCCCCTGGAGGAGGGTCTCCGGATGGTGGGCCGCCACCTCGCCGCGGGAACCCTGGTGGTGCTCGAGTCCACGGTCACCCCGGGGACCACCGACGGGATGGCCCGGGAGGTGCTCGAGGCGGAGTCGGGCCTGGTGGCCGGACACGACTTCGCCCTCGCCCATGCCCCGGAACGGGTGATGGTCGGCCGCCTGATCAGAAACATCCGGGAGCACGACCGGATCGTCGGCGGGATCGACGACCCCTCCACCCGGCGGGCGGCGGAGCTCTACCGGCCGGTCCTCACCAGCGGTGCGGTCATCCCCATGACCGCCCGGGCCGCGGAGGTGACCAAGACGGCGGAGAACACCTTCCGGGACCTCCAGATCGCCGCGGTCAACCAGCTCGCCCTGTACTGCGAGGCGATGGGGGTGAACGTCTACGACGTCCGGGCGGGGGTGGCCAGCCTGAAGGAGGAGGGCGTCACCCGGGCGATCCTCTTCCCCGGTGCGGGGGTGGGCGGCCACTGCCTGACCAAGGACACCTACCACCTGGAGCGGGGCGCCCGGTCTCCCGCGCTCTCCCTGGACTTTCCGGAGGGGGTGGAGTCGCTGTACGTGACCGCCCGCCGGATCAACGACTTCATGCCCCTCCACATGGCCCACCTCACCGCCGACGCCCTCTCCCAGGTTGAAAAGAGCCTCGACGGGTCCCGCGTCGCGATCCTGGGATGGGCGTTCATCGCCGACTCCGACGACGCCCGGAACACCCCCGCCGCCCCCTACCGGGATGTGGTGGAGGAGGCGGGTGCCGCGGTGCGGATCCACGACCCCCACGTGGTGCACGAGCGGTCCGCGGTGGTGGAGCGGGACCTGGCCGCCGTCCTCGACGGTGCGGACGCGGTGGCCATCTTCACCGGCCACCGGGAGTACCGGGATCTCACCCCGGGGTCGCTCCTGGAGATGACCAGGACCCCCCGGCCGGTGGTGGTGGACGGGAGGAACGTCATCGACCCGCACCCCTTCATCGACGCGGGGTTCGTGTACCGGGGAATCGGGCGGGGGGACGTGAACGACCACCCCCTCTCTGCCGGGCGGTGACCTGCCCGCATGAACATCCTCCTCGTCTCCACCCAGGACTACATCCACCATCCCATCCCCTCCCGCCATCACAACATCTTCGAGGAGCTGGCCACCCGCCACACCGTCCATGTCCCCCATTTCCATGTCAGCACCGGGCCGGAGCGCGACACCCGGCTCGTCGTCCACGAGGCGACCACGTTCCCGGTCCACAACCCGCTCCTCCACTACACCCTGAACGCACCCACCCACTTCCGGGTCTTCGACCGGATCATCCGCGAGGAGGAGATCGACGTGGTGGTGGGTGCCCACGTGCTCGCGGGCACGGCCATGGTCCATGCGGCGAAGAAGAACCATCGCCCGGTGATCTTCGACCTCAAGGACTGGTTCCCGGACTCGGCGGCGGCATACTACGACAATCCCCTGCTGAAGAGGGTGATCCACGGGACGGTCCACGCGGTGACCCGGTACAACCTCGCCCGAAGCGACGTCATCACCACCGTCTCGCCCGGCCTGGTCTCGCTTTTGGCCGATGACGGGTTCACCGCCCGGCTGATCCCCAACGGGGTGAACACCGCTCTCTTCCGCCCGCGGGACGGGGCCGGGATGCGGGATGCGCTCGGCATCCCCGGAGACGCCCTGGTCATCGGGTTCGCCGGCGCGGTGGAGCGGTGGTATGCCCTCGACGATCTCATCGATCTCCTCCCCCGGGTCCGCGCCCGCCACCCGGGGGCGGTCCTCCTGGTGGTGGGGGGTTCGCTCTTCACCCGGTACCGCGAGGAGCTCGAGGCGCGCGCCCGGGACCGGGGGGTCGCGGACGCGGTGATCTTCACCGGTGCGGTCCCCTACACCGCGCTCCCGGAGTATATCGCGGCGATGGATATCTGCACCATCCCCCTCCGGCCGGCGCAGTGGATCCAGATCGCGCTTCCCAACAAGTATTTCGAATACTCGGCCTGCGGAAAGCCCATCCTCACCACCCCCATCCCGGACGTGATGGCCATGGGCGGGTCACATGTGCGCACCTACCAGGACCAGGGATCGATCCTGGACGGCATCGATGCGTTCGCCGCCTCGGGTGCGCCCGCTCCCGTGGACGTCGAGGAGCACAGCTGGGCGCACCGTGCCCGGGCATTCGAAGCACTCTTCGAGGAGATCATCACCTGACCACCCGCCCCGACGCCTGCACAAGCATGATAATGCTCAAACCGAAACTTCCTGAACAGGAGAGATCCATGGATTTCAACACGCTGGACAGATACCGGCCCTATATCATCATCGCTCTTCTCATCGTCCTTGCCCTCGTCGCCATCTGGATCCGCAGCCTCTCGGTTCCCATGATGGTGGGCGAGGCGGGCGTGGACATGCTCGGAAACGACCCCTGGTACACCATGCGCCAGGTGGAGCAGACCGTCGCCAACTTCCCGGGGTACGCCTGGTTCGATGCCATGACGCAGTACCCGAACGGCGAGACCATCTACTGGGGGCCGCTCTTCGTCTGGGTCATCGCGGGCCTCTCCCTCATCACGGGGGCCGCCGCCCGACCGGAGCTTATGGTGGTGGGCTCCTGGGTGCCGCCCCTGATGGCCGCGGCGATGGTCCCGGTGATGTACCGGCTGGGCGAGCGGGTGCTCGACTGGAAGACGGGCATTCTCGCCGCCGGCCTGGTGGTGGTGGTGGGCGGGCAGTACTTCTACCGGTCCCTCTTCGGGTTCGTGGACCACCATATCGCCGAGGTGCTCTTCTCCACCATCTTCTGTCTCGCCTACATCGAGGCGATCCGGGCGACCAAGGGGATCCCGATCGATTTCCACCGGTTCGAGACCCTCAGGCGCCCGGTCATCCACGGCGCCATCGCGGGGGTCGCCTATCTCCTCGGCCTGCTCGCCATGCCGACCATGGTCCTCTTCGCCTTCATCGTGGCGGTCTTCACCGTGGTCCAGTTCATCTGGGATGTCTCCCGGGACCGGTCCTCCGACTATCTCCTGCTCATCAATACCACCACCTTCGGCGTGGCCATCATCACCTTCCTCCTCTTCGGGATCAAGCACACAGGGATGAGCCTCTCCCAGTACTCCATCGCGCACGTGTACGCCTATCTCGCGGTGATCGCGGGGACCGCCGCCCTCTGGCTGGTGGCACGATATCTCCAGGATCGGCCGAAGATCCTGTACCCGGCGGTCCTGGCGGTGCTCGCGGTGGTGGGGGGAGGTATCCTGTACGTGGCCCTCCCCGGGGTGTACACCACGATCATCGGGAGCCTGGCGGGGTTCTTCGGCCAGCAGGCGGTGGTCTTCACCGTGGAGGAGGCCCGGGGCTGGAGTTTCGCCATGGCCCAGCAGACCTTCCACTGGGCCTGGCCGCTAGTTCTGGGCGGGATCGCTGTCATCGTCCTCCGCAACCGGCAGAAAGAGCACCCCGACCAGATCTTCATCCTGGTCTGGTCGCTGGTGATCCTCTTCTCCACCTGGCAGCACCTGCGCTACGAGTACTACCTGGCCGCAAACGTGGTCCTCCTCTCCGCGATCTTCCTCGGGTCGATCGTGGAGTGGTGCGGGCCCGCCGCCTGGGAGACGGTCACCAATCTCGTCCGGGGCCGCCGGAAGACACCGGAGAAACCGGAAAAATCAAAGAAAAAATCGAAGAAACACCGGAAACCCGTTCAACCGAAGAGACCGTCCGTCGATGCGTCCGCCGGGGCACGGACCGCGGTCTTCTTCGTCTCCGCGGCCATCGGCCTCATCTTCGTCTCCACCGCCGCGGCAAACGGCGTCGCCCTCTCGTCGAGCGTCTATGTCCACGGCATGAACCCGGACTGGGAGGAGGCGCTCTCCTGGATGGGTGAAAACACCCCGGAGACCGGGGTCGACTACTATGCGATCTATGAGCGGGACTCCTTCACCTACCCGGATGAGTCCTACGGGGTGATGACCTGGTGGGATTACGGCCACTGGATCACGTTCATCTCCAAGCGGATTCCCAACGCCAACCCCTTCCAGCGGGGGGTGACGGGGGAGACCGGGTCGGCCTCCTATTTCCTCTCCCAGTCCGAGGACCGGGCCAACGGCATCCTCGACGAACTCGGCACCGACTACGTGATCACCGACTTCGAGATGGACACCGGCAAGTTCTGGGCGATGGCCACCTGGTTCAACGACTCGGTCGGAAAATCCCCCTACCAGCCCACCTACCTGATGCAGGAGGAGGGATCCGACTCCTACCAGACGGTCAGCCTGAACACGCAGGACTACTACCGGACCATGGTCTCCCGCCTCCACAACTTCGATGGCTCGCGGGCCGAACCCTCGCAGGCGATCTACCTGGAGTACATGACCACCGCCGCGGTCCGGGACCAGTTCCCGGGACTGGATCCCGCCCAGTACAACGGGGTCATCACCGCGGGCCAGGTCATGGAGCCGGAGACCGCGCTTGCCCGGGCACGGGCGTTCAACGCGGACGCCCCATCGGGCACGCGGGCGATCGTGGTCAACAGCGCACTTACATCGCCGGTCGAACCCGTCTCCGCCCTCCGCCACTACCGGCTGGTCCATGAATCTCCCACCGATCTCTACGGCGGCCAGTCGGGCTCGCCCGATCTCCGGTACGTGAAGGTCTTCGAGTATGTGCCCGGTGCCCGCATCGCGGGTGAGGGAACCATCGAGGTCCCCCTGGTCACCAACCAGGGCCGCACCTTCACCTACTCCCAGCAGAGCACAAACGGTGAATTCGTGGTCCCCTACGCCACCACCGGCACCGGCGGGGTCCGGGCCACGGGCCCCTACACCATCGTGGAGACGGGCTGGACCATCGAGGTCTCCGAGGATGCGGTCCGGCAGGGCCTGACCGTCGGCTGACGTCCCCACCGGGTCATTCCGCCAGTCTCCAGGCCGCGGGAGGGACATGCAGCTCGAACCGGGCGCCCTCGCCCGCGGTCCCCGTCTCCCGGATCCCGATACCGGTGATATCCAGGATCTCGGAGACCAGGAAGAGGCCGTGGCCCCGGCGCCTGCCGTACGCGGGATCGAAGATGATACCCTTCTCTTCTTTGGGGATCCCGCACCCGTCGTCCTCTATCGTGATGATCAGACTGCCGTCCGTCTTCGTCTCCCCGTCGATGGTGATCCCGGTCACCCCGTGGCCATGCTGGACCGCGTTTCGCAGGAGGTTGCAGAAGACCTTGCCGAGCATCGGGTCGGCATGGATGGCCACCGGTGAGAGGGTGACCGCGACACGAATCCCGTCGGGCACCTCGTGGGCGATGCAGCAGTCGATGAGGGGGACCGGGTCCTGCCATTCCGGGGGCGATTCGCCGAGTCCCTCATAGTCGCGGGTGAACTCGATCTGGCGCTGTATCTCGTGGAGTGCCTGGTCCACCCGGGCGAGCATGTCGTCCGGGCGATCGTGCGCCTCCTGGCGGTAGAGCTCGAGGTAGCCGCTTGCGATCATCAGTTCGTTGAGGATATCGTGGCGGGTGACCTGGCAGAGGAGGTTCAGTTTCCGGTTCGAGTCATGGAGCGCTTCTTCGGTTTCTTTGAGTTCGGTGACGTCCCGGATGACCTCGATGGCCCCGGTGATCTCGCCCTGCTCATCATACAGGGGCGCCGCCTTCGCCCAGAGCACGCGCCGTTCCCCGTGCAGACGGGGAAAATCCGTCTCCGCGATGATGAGCCCCTCTTCCCGACGAATCACCGAGTAGTAGCGGCGGAGCACCTCTTCGTCCTGTTCGGTGACCAGATCGACGAGGATGGGGCGGCGGTGCCCGTAAAACGGTACCGCATGAGCGTACCCCCCTTTCCCGAGGAGATCCTCTGCAGGCACTCCGGTCAGGTCCTCCAGGGCACGGTTCCAGACGGTCACCCGTCCCCATCGGTCGATGGCCAGCACCGGGTCGGGTATCCAGTCGATGAGGCCGCCGATCCCCGTCTCCGCCGAAAGGCCGCCTGTCCGGATGTGCCGGCACAGCTGGCCGAAGGCCTCCTCCGGCGACCCGGCGAGAAAGATGCATCCCTCCGCTCCCCCCGCCTCTCCCTCGAAGAACGCCCGCAGGGTCCGTGCTCCCGTCACCGGGGGGAGGGGCAGGATGCGGGAGTCCCCCCCGGTGATCACCAGGTCGTAGGAGCCGGCCCGGAGAAGGCGGGCCGCCTCCCCTACATCCCCGGCGGTCTCCAGCCGGATCTTCCCCTTCTCGGGGAGGAATCTCTCTGCCGCCTCGCGCAGATCGGGATCGGCGGAGACGAAGAGCACCCGCATCTCCATTACAGGGGTATGCGGGAGTCAGGAACGATATACGTTGTGGCGGTGCGGGATCTCTCAATCGCCCGGACCGGCCACCCCGATCTGCTGGGCCAGGGCATCCCGCTCCTCCTCGCGCTCGCTGATGTACCGGCGGACGCTCTCGAGGTCCCCTGCCGTCATCTCCGACTGGGGGGAGACCTGGATGCGGGTCAGCAGATCGAGGAGGTCATGGAGGACCGGCAGGTGCACGGTCAGTTCTGCAAATCGCCCGGCGGTCTCCTGGTCCGCACCGGCCGCAATGGCCTGATCATAGGCGGCGTTGCGCTCCTCCTGGTGGCCGGCCACCAGATCCAGGACCTCCGCGAGTTTCTCCATTTCAAACGGCTTCATCACGTAACCGTCGATGAGCATCCCGTACTTCCGGACCTCGTCGGGGCTCAGCTGCTTGCCGGTGACCATCACGATGGGCACCCGCTGCATCCCCCGGCCGCCGCGGATCTCGGTGAGGGTCATCCACCCGTCCTGGGGCTCCATCAGGATGTCCAGCAGGATGAGGGACGGGTCTTCCCGTTCGAGCAGGCGGAGACACTCCTCGCCGCTGTAGGCGATGACCGCCCGGTGGCCGAGCCGCTCGATGATCATGCCGTACAGGTCGGCGATCATCTGGTCGTCATCGACCACCAGCACCGTATAGGTCGCCTCTCGCTCTCCCGTTTCCTCCCCGCTCATGTCCACTGTGGTAGATGGGCGAAGGGCGCATAAATACGTATCGGGATGGCAATACCCTCATTGCCACAGACGCCCACAGCAGGTACATGGAACCGGCACTGCTGATCATCGATATGCAAAACGACTTCGTCAGGCCGGACGGGGTGATGCCGGTCGCCGGAGCGGAGGCGATCGTCGAACCGGTCCGCCGGGTACTCGAGGCGTTCCGGACGAGGAACCTCCCCGTCTTCCACGTGGTCCGGGTGCACCGGCCGGACGGATCGGACGTGGAGATCATCCGCCGCGAACGGTTCTGCAAGACGCCGTTTGCGGTGGCGGGGTCCCCCGGGGCGGCGGTCATCGACGAACTCGCTCCCCGAAAGGAGGAGTACCTCATTCCCAAGATCCGGATGAGCGCCTTCCTCTTCACCGACCTCGACCAGGTCCTGCGGACGCTCGGGGTGGACACGGTGGTGGTGGCGGGCATCCAGACCCCCAACTGCATCCGGACCACGGTGTATGACGCGATGTCCTACGGGTACGCCACGTTCCTGGTGGACGATGCGGTCGCCGCCCGCACCCCGGAGATCCACCGGGCGAACGTCCGGGACATGGAGGATGCGGGGATCGGCATCATCACCACGCGCGATGTGGACGGGTTACTGGACGGCGGTGACCGTGGTGTCCAGTTCCGAAACGATGGTGGGCACGGCCCCGTTCATGACCGTGGTATCCAGGACGTTTGCTCCCGATGAGGCGCCATCTCAGGGGAGTACCTGACTGCCGGACCTTCTCGGGGAGTGGACCTCACCACCGGACCACGTACCCCGCCTCCCGGAGGATCCGCACCACCGCCCGGTCCCATCGCTCCGGGTCGGTGATCGCCAGCGGAGATATGGCCCGGTCCCAGACCAGGGAGAGGAACGCGTCCTCGGAGCAGAGGTACCGGGATCCCATGATCCGACCGGCCCGCCGCCCCGACCGATCCAGGACCAGCAGGCGCCAGCACTCGTACTCCCGGCAGATCGCCGGCCGGGTCAGGTGGACCGTGCAGCAGATGCGGGAATGGGCGGGGTCATCGCGGAGAAACGGGCACGCATCAGGCTCACGGGAGAAGATGCTTCGATCCTCGAAGAGGTCGCGCTTCTCCGGGTCCACGCACACCGACGTCTCTTCTCCGGTGTACCGGTTCCGGAGGATGAACCCGTCCGCACCATCCTCGCCGATGATGACATGGACATCCCCCATGTGGGTGCAGCACTCGCCGCACTGCTGACAGACAAACGGCATAATCGCAGATCCCGCGGGATGGAGGGGCATTGACCGCCACCCATATCAGTGCATCGATCGGGGGTGTACCTGAGCGACCTGGTCGGCTGATGACTCAGCCCCGGCGGGGAGTCTTCCGGTAGACCATCCCCTGGAAGAGGGCCACCGGCGCTCCCCCGTCGTCGGTCACCCGGACGGTGTAGGAGGCAAGTCTGGGGGTGAGGGCGAACTCCTCTGCCCCGGCGTGGAGGGTCCCGGTGGTCGCCGCCTTCATGTACTGGATATGGGCGTCGATGGCCGCGGCGGGGATTCCGTGGGAGTTGGAGGCGAGGGCAAACGCGGTATCTGCGAGGGTGAAGATCGCCCCCCCGTGGACGGTCCCGTGGCTGTTGCAGTGGTCGTCCCGGATCGCCATGCGAACCCGTGCCCATCCCGGCCCGCTGTCCACCAGTTCGATCCCGCAGGCACGGGCGTATGCATCGGCGTCGAGGAACGCCGCCGGATCAGCACCTGTCTCCATGGAGGAGGTGGTTGCCGGCAGGGGAAAAAAGCCTATTCATCGCCACCGGATCTGATGAGATGGGTTCCGGGATGAGAAATGTGCCCGGCCAAAAACCGCATGGTTGGGGGACACCCCTTCGCGGCCGATATCTCCCCGGATTCGCTTCCTCTGCTGCCATGGGTGCGATTCAGAGCAGTCCCGGGCCACCCGCTGATGAAAAGTATAATAACTGGCCGGTCAGTCATATCTGCCATGCACCGCATCGTTCCCGCACTCCTCCTCCTCCTCGTCTGCCTGGCCTCTGCGGTCCCCTGCGTGGCGGCCGATGAACCGTCCGTCATCGTCTCCGCCTGCGAGGTGGTTCCCGCGGTGATGATGCCCGGCGACCGGGCGATGATCCACATCACCATCACCAACACGGCCACCGGCGCCACCAGGACCACCCGGGAGTCGTACCCCGCGGCGGGAAAGACGGTCACCACTACCACGGATCTCAACCCCACGGTCACCAGCGTATACCTGGACGGGAAAGGGGAGATCCGGGTGCTCGGCGGAAACTCCCAGTTCACCGGTGACCTGGGGCCGGGGCAGTCGGTCCGCCTCTCTTTCCTGATCGAGGCCCCTTCCAGGGAGGGGATCTACTTCCCGGTGCTCCGGTCGTCCATCACCGGCGCCCAGAACCTCCTGTACCCCATCCCGGTCAATGTCAACCTCCCCATCGCCGCGATGCAGGAGCCGGACCTGGCCGTCTCGCAGGGGCCGGTGGTGTACGCCCACCCGGGCGAGACCTCGGAGGTGGCCATCACCGTCACCAACCTGGGGGAGAGCACCGCCGAGCAGGTCTCCCTGACGGTGACAGGAACCGATCCCCAGGTCTCGGTAGTCAAAAACGGCTCCTGGTATGCGACAGAATTCGCCCCCGGGGATGCGCAGACCCTCACCCTCACCCTGCACTCCGATGAGCACGCCGCCCTCGGGCTCCACGAGATCCCCGTGGAGATCTCCTATGTCCGTGCCGACGGAAGCCGGGCCCGCCAGGTGGGGACGGTCACCCTCGACCTTCGCGGCGACGCGGACCTGGACATCATGTCCGTCTCCACCACCCCCGAGCAGGTGAGGGAGGGCGACCCATTCGACCTGGTCATCCGGCTGGAGAACACCGGCACCGGGAAGGCGATCTCCACGAGAGCGACCGTCGATCTGCCGTTTCCGGGAACCCGCGAGGCGTTCATCGGGAGCATCAAGACCGGAAACGACGCTCCCGCGGTCTTCGGCCTCACCGCCGATGAGCCCGGTGAGCATTCCTATACCTTCACCGTCCGGTATGCCGACGATTACGGTGATCACACGCTCACCCGCACCCTTACCCTGTACGTGGAAGAGACCGACGCCACCCCCATCGTCATGGGGGCGGTGATCATCGTGGTGGTGGCGGGCGCTCTCGGGTACTACTGGTTCAGGCGGACGCAGGGGGAGTGACCGCGGTGATCCAGGGCCTCCGGGTCGCTCTTTTCCTGGCGTGGCGGAGTATCCGGCGGGGTGGGCGTGCCGGACTGCTGCTCAATATCGCCATCATCGGGCTGGTCTTCACCAACATGATCCTGCTGCCCTCCATCATCTCGGGAGCGGTGGAGCTCTACCATGAACAGACCGTGGACTACCAGACCTCCGACATCCTGATCACTCCCCGGGAGGACGGCCGGTACATCACCGACGTGGATTCGCTGCTCGCCAAGGTGAACCGGATCCCCGGAGTCCATCGTGCCTCCGCCCGCTACGCGCTCGGGGGGTCCCTGGTCCACCGCGGTGATACGGTGAGCACCTCGGTGACCGCGTTCAATCCCCGGGACGAGACCGGGGTGACCCACATCCACACGAAGATGAAGAGCGGCACCTTCCTCTCCTCCGGGGAGACCGGGGAGGTGCTCATCGGCAATTTTCTGGCAGGGACCGAGGAGGAGAGTGCGGGTTTCTTCGATTCCCTGGGAGGGGCAGAGGTGGGGGATTCTGTCACCATCCATTACGAGAACGGTGTGGTCCGTGAGTACCGGGTGGGGGGTATCTTCCAGACCAGGTCCATCATGGTGGACAACATGGCCTTCGTGACCCGCGGAGAGATGGAGGAGGTGCTCGGCCGGGAGCGGCTCCCGGCGACCGAGGTCCTGGTCAGGATCGCCCCCGGGGAGGATCCGGCGACGATGAAGACCCGCATCCTCTCCTACGGGGTGGGAGAGAAGGTGAGAACCTGGCAGGATGCGCTCTCCGAGATGATCGCCGATGCGATCGAGAGCTTCTCCATCATCAACCGGATCTCCATGCTGGTCTCGCTGGTGATCGCGGTGGTGGTGATCTTCGTGGTGGTCATGATCAAGGCGATGCAGCACCGCCGGGAGATCGGGATCCTCAAGGCGATCGGGATCGACCGCGATATCATCATCGGGAGTTACGTGGCCCAGGTGCTCTTCATCTGCCTGCTGGGGACGATCCTCGGGTTCCTCATCAGCCAGGCACTGATGCTCTACTTCACCGCCCACCCGCTGGAGTTCCCGGACGGCAACGTGGTGCCGGTCTTCGAACCGGTGACCATGCTCGAAAACACCGTCCTCCTCTTTGCGGCGTCCGCCGTCGCCGGGTACATCCCCGCCTGGCGGATCGCCCGCCAGAACATCCTGGACGCGATCAGGGGGCAGCCATGATCGAGGTGGAGGACCTCGGGCGGGTGTACCTGATGGGGGCGGTGGAGGTGCATGCCCTCCGCGGCGTCTCGCTCGATGTGAAGCGGGGCGAATTCCTGGGGGTCACCGGGGAGAGCGGGAGCGGCAAATCCACCCTGCTGCACCTGGTGGGGATCCTGGACCGGCCCACAGCGGGTCGGGTGGTCATCGACGGGACCGACGTGTACACCCTCCCTGCCGACGCCCAGGCGCGTTTCCGGCTCATCCGGATCGGGTTCGTCTTCCAGGAGTATGCCCTGGTCCAGGAACTGACCGCGCTCGAGAATGTGTTCCTGCCCGCCATGGCGGTGGGCACCCACGACCGGGACCCCGAAGCGCATGCCCGGGAGATCCTGGAGCGGGTGGGGCTGGAGGGCCGCCTCCACCACCTCCCCCGGGAGCTCTCCGGCGGGGAACAGCAGCGGGTGGCCATCGCCCGGTCGCTGGTCAACGATCCCGGGATCGTGCTTGCCGACGAGCCCTGCGCCAACCTCGACTCCGAGAACTCCCGGAACGTCATGGATCTCTTCGCCGACATCAACCGGGAGACCGGCCAGACCATCCTGATGGTCTCCCACGAGGACTGGCACCGGCCCTACTTCGACCGTATCGTCCGCCTCCGGGACGGCGCGGTGGTCTCCGTGGAGGAGGAACCGGAGTCGTGAGGTGTGCACCACGGCTATTCAGCTCAGGGCCGTATCTTCTGTCGCAGACGGATGGGGGGAAATGTTCTCCCTGCGCATTCGGTGTACGGCAGGTATATGCGCCTGCATTCTTGTTCTGCGGGTCTCCCCGGCCATGGGGGGTGCGTGGTCCCGGTGACAGTCGCCGCAACATCTATCTCCCTGTGCGCACGAGGAACAGGTGATGGTACTCACGTGCGGTGAAAAACCCGGCACCGGCATCTACCGCTGCCAGGCATGCAGGGAGGTGATCGGGCTCGACGAGGAGACCGACGTCCTCCCCCCCTGCCCCTGGTGCAGCGAATGCGCCTGGGAGCCGGAAAACGGCGATATCCGGGTCGGGGCCCGGGTCCGGTACCCGCGGACGGGAACCGCCGGGCGGGTGGAGACGATCGAGATAGAGAAGGGAGAGGCGTTCGCCCGGCTGGATTCCACCGGTCTTCTGTACCGGATCGACACGCTCATCCCCATCTCCGCGCAGGGGAAGAAGCACCGGGAGGAGAAGGAGGATTTCAGGGAGGATATAAAAAAAGAGCGGGAGTTCATGTCATCCCTGGACGAGGCCTGGGAGCACATCGACGAGAGCTGCGAGGGAGGCGGTTAGCTCTCCACCGCGATGGTGGTGAGTTTCACCGACTCCACCCCCTTCTGCGCCATCAGACGCTCGGCGATCGCCTTCAGGGCGGACCCTTCTCCGCGCAGCAGGATCACCTCCAGGCACCGGTCATGGGTGACATGCGAATGGAGCGATGCCTGGATGGTATCGATGTACTCGTGCTGGATCTCGGTGAGGCTCTGGACGAGTCCGCGCTGTCCATGGTCGTAGATCATGGTGATCACTCCCTGCCGCTCTCCGCGCACATCGGACATCCACTGGTAGTGGGTGATGTAGTTCCTGATCGCGTCCCGGATGCCCTCGGAACGTGAGGAGTATCCGCGCAGGGAGAGTATTTCATCGAACTTGGTGAGCAGGTTCCGGGGAAGGGAGATGCCGATCCGGGAGAGATCTGTGTCGCCGTTCATGGGATCACACAGATATCATCGTGGCAGGGATTATAAGAATTATCTTTTCTGCGTGTTCGACATACCCAGTCACACGAAGTATGTTCTCGGTCCGGTGCCCGGTCCCGCGCGGGCCGGAGTACCTATTAAGTGGTGTTATTGCATATTGATCTGGGAGGTCTGGATACTTTTGCGGGACGAATATATACCGAGCGTCAATATCGGGCTTGTCGGTCACGTGGATCACGGAAAGACCACGCTGGTCCGGGCGATGACCGGGGTCTGGACGGATCGCCACAGCGAGGAGATCAAGCGCGGCATCTCCATCCGCCTCGGGTACGCGGACACCACGTTCTACCGGTGCGACTCATGCGAGGGTGACGAGGGCTACTCCACCTCACCGGACTGTCCCGGGTGCGGGAAGAAGGGAAAGGCCTTCCGGACGGTCTCCTTCGTGGATGCACCGGGCCACGAAACCCTCATGGCGACCATGCTCTCGGGCTCCGCCCTGATGGACGGGGCGATGCTGATCATCGCGGCCAATGAGCCCTGCCCCCAGCCCCAGACAAAGGAACACCTGATGGCCCTGGAACTGGTGGGGATCGACCGCATCGTCATCGTCCAGAACAAGATCGACGTGGTCACCCAGTCCCAGGCACGCACGCACTACCAGCAGATCCGGGAGTTCGTGAAGGGGACCATCGCGGAAGGGGCGCCCATCGTCCCGGTCTCCGCCCAGAAGGGCATCAATATCGGATCCCTGGTCCGGATCCTCGATGCGGCTATCCCGGAACCGGAACGGGACCCGGAGGCGGAACCGCTGATGCTGGTGGCCCGGTCCTTCGACATCAACCGGCCCGGATGCAGCTGGCGCGAGGTGGTGGGCGGCGTCATCGGCGGTTCCCTGGCGAGGGGGGTGCTCAGGGTCGGCGACGATATCGAGATCCGGCCCGGGCGGCAGGTCCCCTCCGACAAGCGGACGCGGTGGGAGCCGGTGACCACGAAGATCACGTCCATCAGTACGGGTAGCGGCAAGGTGAACGAGGCGACGCCCGGGGGGCTTCTGGGCATCGGCACCAAGCTCGACCCGGCCATCACCAAGAGCGACGCGCTCGCCGGGCAGGTGGCGGGCCTGGAGGGCACGCTTCCGCCGGTCCGCGACCGTCTCATCTTCCAGGTCTCCCTGATGGACCGGGTGGTGGGATCCGGCGAGGAGCTCCAGATCGAACCGCTCAAGGTGAACGAGCCGCTGATGCTCTCGGTGGGCACGGCGGTGACGGTCGGGGTGGTGACGTCGACGAAGAAAGATGTCGCCGAGACGACCCTCAAACGGCCGGTCTGTGCGGAGACCGGATCACGGATCGCCATCAGCAGGCAGGTGGGCGGACGCTGGCGACTGATCGGGATGGGGACGCTCACGGAGTGAGCGTGCTCCTGGACGCGAACGCGCTGATGATGCCCGCCCAGTTCGGGGTGGATCTCTTCTCCGAACTGGAGGGGCTGCTCGGGCGGTGTGCACCTTTCACCCTCGACGGCGTGGTGGAGGAGCTCCGCCGCCTGTCCCGCGGTGGCGGCCGGAACGCCGCCGCTGCACGGGTCGCCTTCCAGCTCTCCGACCGGATCCCGGTCGTCGAGGTGGAGGGGGGATCAGTCGATGACCGGATCATCGATCACGCGACTGAGAGCGGGTGCCTGGTGGTGACCAACGACCGGGACCTTCGCGACCGTCTCCTCTCCCGGGGGGTCGGTGTTATTGCCATGCGACAACAGAAACGATTGGAACTGATCAGGAGATAGGTGGGAGATGTACTATCGGGTGACGTTGGATGACAAGGTCCGGGTTCCCCCGGACCGGCTGGGCGAGGACCTGGAGACGGTCATCCTGGATGTCCTGCAGGAACAGCTGGAAGGCAGCATCGACAAGGATATTGGGATCTTCATCGCCATCACCGCGGTGAAGGAGATCGGAGAAGGGGAGCTGATCCCGGGCGACGGGGCCGTGTATTACGATGTGCGGTTCGAGGCCCTCGCTCTCCGGCTCTCGCTGCAGGAAGTGATCGAGGGGGTGGTGGTGGAGACGACCAGTTTCGGCGCCTTCATCAGCCTCGGACCGATCGATGCGATGCTCCATGTGAGCCAGATCTCCGACGATTTCATCAGCTACGACGAGAAGAATTCTCGCCTGGTCTGCCAGGACACCCGGCGGGCGATCGATGTGGGCGACGGAATCCGGGCCCGGGTGGTGGCCCTCTCGCTCAATGAACGGGAACCGCGGGAGAGCAAGATCGGCCTGACCATGCGCCAGGCGGGTCTGGGCAGCGTCCAGTGGCTGGAGGACGAGCGGGCAGAGGAAGAGGCAGAGGCGTAAGTATGGCCATGAAACGCAAGCAGGTACAGGTCTGCCGGGAGTGCCACCGGGTGGTCGAGGGGTCGGCGTGCGTGGTCTGCGGCAGCACCAACCTGAGCGATGACTGGGCCGGGTACCTGGTCATCCTGGATGCGGAGCGCTCCGAGATCGCCCGGAAGATGAACATCACCATGCCCGGGCGGTTCGCGCTGAAGGTCCGCTGATGCTGCGGCTGCCGGAACACCACCGGTCCGAGTTCAGGGAACCGTTCGGAACGCTGTTTCCCTCGCTCGAGGAGGCCCTGCCGCGCCTCGACGGCCGGTTCATCTGCACGGTGGGGGACGTGGTCACCTACCATGCGGTGACCCTGGGTGTCGATGTCCGGGTGGCGATCATCGATGGGTACTCCATGCGGGAGCCGTGTCGACGGACGCCGGTCCTGCCGGGTGCCCGTCGCCTGACCGCCCGAAACCCGGCGGGAACGATCACCGCCGATCTGACCGCCGCCATCGACGATGCGGTCGCCCGCCCCCCGGCGATCATCTTCGTGGAGGGGGAGGAGGACCTGGCGGTGATCCCGCTGGCCCTGGCCGCACCGGACGGTGCACAGCTACTCTACGGGCAGCCCGGAGAGGGCGTGGTCCTCCGGGAGATCGATGACGAGGCCCGCGAGGAGGCCCGACGGCTCCTCTCCTGCTTTGTGCAGGAGGGGCACCATGTTTAAATATCACACAGACGACATTTAGGGGGATATCGATGGACATTTCATTTACACGAGACGAGAAGAACGAACTGCTGAACCGCCGGGAGATCGGGATCTCCATTACTTTCGACGGCGCCACACCCTCGCGCCGGGATATTCTCGGGAAGGTGGCCGCGCTCCTGGACGTCAGCACCGACTGCGTGGTGCTGGATTCACTCACCACCCAGTTCGGGTCGACGGAGGCGGTGGCACAGGTCCGGGTCTACGAGGACACGGAGACCCGAAACCGCATCGAGCGGCCCTACCTGGTCCAGCGAGGCATGGCCCCGGAGGGCGACGCGGAGGCCTGATCATGTCCACCCGCCGCGGTTCATACTACGAGGTGCAGGGCGAATCTGTGGAGCTGAAGCGCCGCACGTGTCCGCGGTGCGGACCGGGGGTGCTCCTGGCCGAGCACACGGATCGGTTCTCCTGCGGCAAGTGCAGTTACACGGAATTCAAAAAATAGACGGGAAATCTCTTTTTTTTGGGGAGGCGTCATGCCCGGCGGGCAGGTTCTCGGTATCGAAGGAACAGCCTGGAACCTGAGTGCGGGCACGGCGGGTGACGGGATCGGTCCCATCCACTCCCATCCCTTCACCCCCCCGACGGGGGGGATCCATCCCCGCGACGCCGCCCAGCACCATGCCTCGATGATGGCCGACGTGGTCGGCCGGGCGCTCGCCGACGTGGACGATCTCCGGGGGGTCGCCTTCTCCCAGGGTCCCGGGCTCGGGCCCTGCCTGCGGACGGTGGCCACCGCCGCCCGGTCGCTGGCGATCCGGTTCGGGGTACCGCTCGTGGGGGTCAACCACTGTGTCGCCCACATCGAGATCGGCCGGCACGCCACCGGCTGCGAGGATCCGGTGGTCCTGTACGCGAGCGGAGCGAACACCCAGGTGCTCGGGTTCCTCCGGGGCCGGTACCGCATCTTCGGCGAGACGCTGGATATCGGGATTGGAAACGCCCTGGACAAGTTCGCCCGGAGTCTCGGCCTCCCCCACCCCGGGGGCCCGGCGATCGAGCGCCTGGCCCGGGACGGTGCCTACACCGCGCTCCCCTACACGGTGAAGGGCATGGATCTCGCCTTCTCGGGGCTGGTCAGCGCCGCCCGGGAATCGGGTGAGGCGCTTTCTGATGTCTGCTGCGGGCTCCAGGAGACGGCGTTTGCCATGTGCGTGGAGGTCTGTGAACGGGCGCTCGCCCATGCCGGGAAGGACGAGGTGCTCCTGGTGGGCGGGGTGGGTGCCAACGCCCGCCTCCAGCAGATGCTCGCCTGGATGTGCGAGGACCGCGGGGCGGTCTTCCATGTCCCGGACCGCCGGTACCTGGGGGACAACGGGGCGATGATCGCCCACACCGGACGGGTGATGCTCGATGCCGGGCTCTCCACCCCCCTCGATGAGTCGCAGGTCCGCCCCGGTTTCCGGGCCGACCAGGTGGAGGTCCGGTGGCGAAGCGAGCCTCCCGCCCGGTCGGATGCCTGCCGGTTCACGGAGACCGGGTCCTGCCGGGGGGCGGAGGCGGTGGTCTCCCGCCTCAACGGCACCGTGGCCAAACGCCGCCTCTCCAAGCGGTACCGGGCCCCTGCCCTCGACCGCCGCCTGATCGCGGAGCGGACCCGGTCCGAGGCACGCCTCCTCTCCCAGGCCCGGCGGGCGGGGGTGCCCACCCCGGTGATCCGGGATCTCACCCCGGACACCATCGAGATGGAGGCGATCGACGGCGTCCCGCTCCGCGACCGGCTGGACCCGTCCATCCTCCGCGAGGCGGGCCGGATGGTCGGCCGTCTCCATGCGGCGGGGATCGTCCACGGCGATCTCACCACCAGCAATATCATCCACCGCGACGGCGCCTGCGTGCTCATCGATTTCGGCCTCGCCCAGGTGAGCGGCGAACTCGAGCAGCAGGGGGTGGATGTCCACGTCCTCTTCCAGACCCTGGAGAGCACCGCCCGTCACCCCGCCGGGCTGGAGGAGGCCTTCTCCCACGGGTACCGCGAGGAGTGTCCCCGGGCCGACGAGGTCCTCGACCGGGAGCAGGAGATCGAGCGCCGGGGGCGGTACCTGTGAGGCTCGCGGTGGTCACCGGGAACCCGGACAAGGCAGCGGAGGTGGCGGCGTTCCTCGCCGGGGTGGTGGCGGTGGAGCATGTCCCCCTGGATCTCCCCGAGTACCGGGATCCCGACGTGGCCCCCATCGCCCGGGCGAAGGCGGCCCATGCCTGGGAGGAGCTCCACCGCCCCCTGATCGTGGACGACACCGGCCTTTTTCTCCCGGCACTGCACGGGTTTCCCGGCCCCTACGCCGGCTATGTCCATGATACCATCGGCAACGACGGAATCCTCCGGCTGATGGAGGGCGCGGCGGACCGTCGTGCCCGGTTCGAGACGGTGATCGCCTTCGCAGATGAAAACGGGGAGATCCGCACCTTCCGGGGGGTCCTGGAGGGCCGGATTGTGGCTCCCCGCGGCTCGGCCGGGTTCGGGTACGACCCCATCATCGAGGTGGCGGGGCGCACCCTCGCGGAGATGGATATGCATGAGAAAAACGCCCTCTCCCACCGGGGACGGGCGCTGTGTGCGTTCCGGGACTGGCTGGCCGTCCACCCGCCGGACGGTAAGGGTTAATATCCGGGAGCGCCTTGTATAAAGAACCGAAAGCGTGGTGGTACCATATGGCCCGATTCCCAGAAGCAGAAGCACGATTACTCAATGTCAAGGTATGCATGAAATGCAATGCCCGCAACGCCCCGCGTGCCACCCGGTGCAGGAAATGCGGGTACACCCATCTCCGACCGAAGTCGCGGGAGCGGAAAGGATAGCCGCTCAGGCTGAATAGAACGTTACCCGCTTTCCTTTTTTGCTGTATTCGCCGGCGAATGTCTCCAGGTTCCGCTTGTACCCGATTCGCTCCTCCACCCCCAGTTCCCGGAGTTCCTCCCGGACCCGCATCACGTCCTCCTGGTCGCTCCAGTCACTGGTGAAGACGTAGATCACGTACCGGTCGTCCCGGGACGCGGGGTTCGGCTTGGCGCTGCTGACCTTGGCGGAGATCCCCAGCCGGCCCTCGCAGGTGGCGTCGCGGATCCGTCGCCAGAGCGCATCGACGACGTCCTTTTCCACGAATATCAGCCATTTTCCGGCCTTATCCGAGTCGATCGCCTCCCGCTTTGACCCGGGGGCGTCCTGGATGATCCAGTACATCTGGGTGGTGCGGGTGGGGCAGACGCCCTCCCCCTGGCAGAGCATGTCATAGATCTGATCGGTGCTTTCAAACCGGTGCTCCAGGGCCTCGGCGAGCTGGGGGTAGTCCCCGGCAAACTCCGAAAAGACGGCCAGGAAGTCCTCCCAAAACGGCTCTTCCTTCTCCACTCGCTGGAAGAGGTGATCCCCCCGGTTCTCCAGTTCCCGGTTCAAGACGATCTCAAAAATGCCATACGCCACGTCCGCGAGTGCATCGGGGTCGGCATTTTCCATGGGTACACGTTACCAGAAAAGGGTATATAAGGTTTGGCCGGTTCAGGCGTCCAGGGCTTCGATGAGGATCTCCGCCGCCCGGGCCCCGGACCGGAGCATCCCGCCGAATATGGGGCCCATGCGGTGCTCGCCGGCGACCGCGTTGGCGGCCATGCCCGCCGCCACCAGGCCGGGGTGGATCTCGCGGGTGTGGTCGACCACCGCGGATTCGGCCCGGTCCGCCCACATGTAACTCTCGCCCCGGACCATGAGGTCGCCCCCCTTCATCTGCACCAGGCGGGCGAGCACGGCGTCGTGGCCGGTGGCGTCCACCGCGTACCGGCAGGAGAGGGTGAGGGGATCCACGTGGAGGCCCGTCATGTCCACGGGAGTCCAGTTGACGACCAGTCCTCCCACGCGGCCGTCTCCCCGGATCATCACGTCCTCCACGGTGGTCAGGTTCAGGATCTCCGCCCCCGCGGTGCACGCAGCGGCGGTCAGCTTGCTGACGGCCTCGATGGAGCCCGCCACATGGTAGCCGGCCTCGTACTCGGTGTGCCGGATACCGAACCGGTCCAGGAGGGGGAGGGCGTCGTCCTGCACCACGATGCGGGGAAACATCATCCCCCCGCCCCACATGCCCCCGCCGACCGAGAGTTTCTTCTCGATGACGGTGACCCGGATCCCGCAGTCGGCGAGGATGGCGGCGCAGGTGAGCCCGGAGGGGCCGGCCCCCACCACCGCCACGTCGGTGGCCATCCGCTCGCGGAGCACGGCGAGATGGGTGTCCAGGATCGCCCGGCTGATGGTGACTTCGTCCAGTTCCATGTGCGAGTGTACCTGTGCGTTCCCCACCGATATCTGTCTTCTGTTCACACCGCCTCGATATCCGAGATGGAGGCGACCCCTACCTTCGCCCGCCGCAGCGTGGTGGTGTCCAGGAGGTGGCGCATGTCCACGAACTCGCCCTCCGAGACGATCCGCTGGATCTGCCGGTCGAGATCCCGGGAGGAGTCCCAGGGGATGTTTCGGAAGACCACGCCGTGGGTGTGGAGGTACCGCTCCTGGCTGCCCCGGTTCCCGGGGTGGATGCAGTACATCCGCTCCAGGTCCGCGGGATCGAAGGCGTCCTCCACGGCGGCGAGGTCGATGCCCGCCCCGAACCCGACCAGGGTGTCGCCCGCGTACCGCGGGTCGGGGCGCGAGTCGAACCACCGGTCGAACTCCCCGGGGTCCAGGATGGAGGCGCTGTTTGCCGGGGCGTCGGGGGCGAGGGGCGCTTTCGCGATCCCCGAGGACCGCAGCCCGTCGATGACCCCCCAGAGGGCCACTGCGACGACCCCCCGGTACCCGCGGCGGTGCCGCGTCCGGGCGAAGATCGCCCGGTACAGGTCGTCGATGCTGAACACGCCCCCCTCTGCGGGCTCGCAGGTGAGGATCTCCTGGAACCTGCCCTGGAGGGCGATGTTGTAGGCGGTGTGGATGGGGACCGCCCCGGTGTCGGTGGCCGGGGTGAGGAAGTCGGGGGTCCCGTGGCCGTCGGTGGGCAGCCACACCATGGACCCATGGAGGTGATCATCTCTCCCAGAAGCGGCATCGCGTCGTCGATATCCCGGCCGAGCGCCCCCAGGCCGATGGAGTAGGTGATATCCGAGAACCGCTCCCGCCGGATGTCGTCGGCGGTGAGTCGGGCGAAGAGGAGGTCCGGAAGGCTGCCGGCCACCCGGAGCGACGCGGGATCGGACGAACCGGGCTCGGCGCTGATCCGGATCCCCTCCACCACCTTCGAGGGGCGGGAGAGTTCGTCGATGAGGGTGAGGTCGTCGCCGGACGCGGCCAGGCAGGCGGCGACCGCCTCCTCCCGGGTGTCGTGGATGCGAAAGACCTTCACAAACCCGGCCATCTCCGGGACGTCCATGGGATACGGCGGTACCGCGGCAAACGCGGCGAGTCCGCCCCGGTTCTTCATCTCCCGCACCGTCCCCAGAAAGACCCGGATTCCGGCGCTGCTCAGGTACTCGAGCCCGGCACAGTCGAAGACGAGCAGGGTGTCGTCGTCGGAGAGGGCGTCGGCGAGCACCCCCTCCAGCTCTCCGGCGCCGTGGCTGTCCAGTCGTCCGCTGACGGAGACGACCAGCACCCCCCCTTCCCGCGTGGTCTGGCATTCCATCGATGGTGCTCCCTGGTTGGTGTAACTGTCCTTCGGCGGGAAGAGGGATGTGTCTATCGATCGTGGATCTGCGCCCGATCCCGGCCGTATGATATATTTATCACTTATCTTCACCTAATGTAAAGCAAATGAAATGGAAACGTGACTGGGGCCTGAGCGTGCGGATGTGGGCGACGATGCTCCTGCTTCTGCTGGTGTACCTGGTCTTCATCGGCATCCTCTCCGCGCTCGGGTTCGGGATGTGGTGGCTGGTGCTCATCGCGGGCGGGTTCGCGCTCGTCCAGTACTTCTACTCCGACAAACTGGTGCTGTGGAGCACCGGGGCCCGGATCATCGACGAGGACGAGAACCCGGGCCTGTACCGCATGGTGGCGAAGCTGGCCGCGGATGCCGATCTCCCCATGCCCCGGCTGGCGGTGATGCAGTCGCCGGTGCCGAATGCCTTCGCCACCGGCCGGAGCCCTTCGCACGCGGTGGTGGCGGTGACCGACTCCATCACCCGTCTGCTCACCCAGGAGGAGCTGGAGGCGGTGCTCGCCCACGAGCTCTCCCACGTGAAGAACCGGGACGTGCGCACGCTGACCATCGCCAGCTTCGTGGCCATGCTCGCCTTCATCCTGATGCGAAACTGGTTCTTCCTGGCCATCGGCGGTCGCCGGGACAGCCCCTGGATCCTGGTGGTCATCGCCTCGGTGGTGGTCTGGGTGATCGCCACCCTGCTCACCCGCATGCTCTCCCGGTACCGGGAGTTCGCCGCCGACCGGGGCAGCGCCTACATCACCGGGAGCCCCCGGGCGCTGATGAGCGCGCTTGAAAAGATCAGCGGCCGAATGGACCGGGTGCCCCCGCAGAAGAAGAAGGAGGTGGAGGGGGCAAACGCCTTCTTCATCATCCCCGCCCTCTCGGGAAGCACCCTGATGGAGCTCTTCAGCACCCATCCCCCGCTTGAGAAGCGCCTCCACGCCCTCTCCCAGCTCGAAGAGGAGATGAACCGGTAATTCCTACCCGCCACCTCTTTTCCGGGCCCGGCAAACATCAATAAGCTCTCCCCGCCAACAGATACTGGCAGCAGGCACCGATGGTCTAGTGGCATGACTTTGGCCTTCCAAGCCAATAGCCCGGGTTCAATTCCCGGTCGGTGCATC